>CBFIDV010000024.1:0-40864 GCA_965661455.1 Roseivirga sp. | reverse complement strand
GATCTAAATAGGGTGAAATTCGCACCCCTTCAGGTAGCGTGCTTTGTATTCGTTCAATTCTGTGTTGAACATTCTTAATGGCTTCTGATGAATTAGCTCCCTTCAACATTAAGGCAATTCCTCCAACAGCCTCTCCGTTGCCATCCATTGACATGGCTCCGTATCTTTTTGGGCTACCAAATTGAACTTTGGCAAAATCTTTAATCAAAATTGGTGATTGCCCATTAATGTTGACTACTATGTTTTCAATATCAGCGATATCTTTTACACGGCCTTCAGACCTTATATAATAGGCATTAGTGCTTTTTTCAATGTAGCTACCACCACTGTTCTGATTGTTCTTGGTTAGGGCATCATAAACATGGGCTAGCGTCAGGTCAAAACTTCTCAGCATTAATGGATCTATAGATACTTCATACTGCTTTAAGAAACCCCCAAAGCTGCTGATTTCAATGATACCTGGAATGCCACTCATTTGACGTTTTACAATCCAATCTTGAATGGTTCGGAGTTGCATCGGGTCGTACTGATCTTCGTAACCGGGTTCAACATCTATTGTGTACTGGTAGATTTCTCCAAGGCCAGTAGTAATTGGCATAAGTTCAGGGTTGCCCAAGCCTTCTGGGATTTCCTCAGCGGCTAGATTAAGTTGTTCTTGTACAAACTGCCTAGCATCTAGCTGCTCCATTCCATCTTCAAAAACAATGGTAACTACAGAAAGTCCATAACGCGAAATGGACCTGATTTCTACCACGCGAGGAATATTCGCAACACTAAACTCAATGGGAAATGTAATGAGTTGTTCTACTTCTTGCGGAGCCAGAGTAGGAGATGAGGTAACCACCTGCACCTGATTGTTTGTAATGTCTGGCACAGCATCAATAGGTAATTGCCTAAGTGAATAGATACCGCCAATAATAATGGACAGAACAAATAGTATGATTATAAATTTCCGATCTACGGAAAAGTGTATGATTTTTTGAAACATGTTGAATGTAGATTAAAAAGTAATCTGATGTGAAAAGTCTAAGAGACTGCTTGTGGTACTAAGAAAGGGCAGGAGGCCCTCTTAACTTACTCTGATGTAGATAGATCTTATCTCTTGCTTTGAATTGATTAGGTGTTACATGAATAACCTTTTCCTCAATCTCAGGGATAGTGGGTATTAAGATTGCTGCAATGGCAAAGTCTGGAATGTTTAATTCCAATTGATGCTCATTTTGAAAATCCTCTAAATGATTTTCACCAAGATCAGGATGAAAAATAAATTGTAGTAAGCTTAAGAAATTAGCTTCATCTGATTTTAATGAAATATAATTCTCGGGAGTATCGCTTTTAACATGTTGATGAGGAGTTGTGGTATGCAGTAGCAAAATGACAATTGCTGAGCTAATCATCCAAATTCCGATTTTCCTCATGATCCAATATAGTAAAAGTATCAGATGTTTGAATCAATCAGTGGCCAAATTAACATGAAGTCTCAAGGCAAAAATGAAAGGATTTTTTGCATTTGGATCAATAGAATCTATGCTGATTAACTGTGTATAGGGTTGCAAGGCTATATTATCTAGTATTGAAAACTTAATAGATGCCTCTAAGATATTTTCTGCTCTTAGGTCATAGTTTTCTGCAATGGCGTCATCTATTGGATTCACTTTTGCAAAACCTGAGGCTATACCAATCTCATCATTTTTTAGAAACTCTATTTTATTCTTGAACCTTAAGCCAAGCCCTACATAGTAAAGCACACTACTACTAGCCTTATTACTCTTATCAAATTGTAAAAAGACGTTCGTACCAGATTGCTGGTCTCCTTCAATAAGCCAATCGGTGATGCTATAAACGGCACTTAGTCCTTTTCGACTTTCTTGTTTTTCAAAATCATAGAAAGTACCTGTATGATGGTAAAAACCAACCTTCTGCTTGATTCTACCATCTAATAAAGGAAACTCACCTTCAACAATGTTTAGAAATCCCTCTCTCTTATTTAACGACCAATCAATAGACAAGTAATTGTTCCTTGGGGCACTAAATTGCCCATCGAAGAGGCCCAGTCTTATGCGCACGTCCTTACTTATTGGTATTTGAGCTGTAATTGAAGCACCTGTAACAGGATAGGTAGGCGCAGGTAAATTAATAGTCATGGCAGGGTCAATGCCAAAGGAGCTATGAGCAAAAAGCAAACCATTATCCGATACCATAAAATCAGTATTAATGTCTACCTGACCAACCTTTAACCATAAGGCGTCTTTTTGATATTGATAGAAGGTCTCATAAAAGCCGTATAAAAAACCAGCCTCTAAATTGGAAAAGGTCTGCAAGTCACCAACTAGGTTTTCCGAGGGGGTTCCTCCATGGCTGATCATTAAACTCATGTTCAGGCTGTGCCTTCCATAGGATGCTACGGTATTATTTGTTAGCTAACCAATTAGGTGTTCTTCGCGAAGTGGAGCTGTGTGTCCGAGTATTTCAACTTGATAGTTAGTGCTGTTCTCTAATTCTAAATCCTGTGCTTCTAACGACAGTGTTAGACATAAAAAGAATGTCAGAATTAGAGGGGACCATGTGTTTTTCAAGGTAGAGGAGGAGGTTAGGTAAGTGTGAATGTAAGGAAAGTATAAGTACAAATAGCCGTAGCTATTTCATCAACTCTTTGGCAGATTGGAAGGCTGTATCTGAAGCGCTCTTTCCACCAATCATTTCTGCAATTTCTTGCAGTCTTTCTTCTTGGTTGAGAGGTTTAATTCGACTGGTGGTTTGTGTGTCGGTTTCGTCTTTGTAAACAAAATAGTGTTGCTGCCCTTTAGCCGCAATTTGTGGTAAATGCGTTATCGTGATTACCTGATGTTTTTCGGCCATTTGTCGCATCATACTCGACATTTTAATGGCAATCTCTCCAGAGATGCCCGTGTCAATCTCATCGAATACTATGGTAGGTAAAGCTGTTTTATCTGCGAGCAGGTATTTCACAGCAAACATCAATCGTGAGAACTCTCCACCTGATGCAGCTTGTTTTAGCGGTTGTGGACTAACACCTTTGTTGGCAGAGAATTTAATCTCAATTTGATCTATTCCGTTCTTACCAAGGCTTACGTTTTGGTGATCTACTTCAACGGCTGCATTTGGCATACCCAAGGCATTAAGTGAGCTTAACACGTTACTTGAGAAGTTTTGAAATATAGCTTGTCTTTTGGCTGAGAGCGATTCAGCTAAGGCCATTGCCTCATTTTTTGCTTGATTCATTGCCTTCTCTGCCTCTTCAATGGCTTCATCGAGGTTCTCAACTCTTAACACCTTATCGCTTAATTCCTCCAGAATAGCCTGTAATTCAGCAATTGAGGCCACTTGGTGTTTTTGTTCAAGCTTATATATGAGACTCAAGCGATCTTGAACTTCTTCCGCTCTTTGAGGATCGAAAACGATTTTGCTTTCTTCCGTTTCAATCTCGTCTACAATATCTCTCAATTCTATACTTAAGCTTTCAACTCTTTCTTTGAGTTGTTCATAAGTAGCACCGTAATTACTAATCTGGCTGAGTAGATTTTTAAGATCTTGTAATTGACTCAATAAATTGAGGTCTGACTGATCTGACAGCTGCAATGATTCATGCAGTCGCATTTTAATTTCCTCTGCGTGCTCAAGCTTGCTTTGTTCTGCCTCTAAGTCTTCTTGTTCTTCAGTCTGAAGTTCTGCATCATCTAATTCCTTGAATAAGAACTGATGATAGTCCGATTCCTTTTGAAGTGTATCTCCCTCTTGCTTTAGGCTTTCGAGAATAGACGCCTTCTCTTTATAATTTTTGTATGCCGCTTGATACTCAACGAGCGCTTTTTGCGATTGAGCAACGATATCTATGATCTCTAGCTGATAATCTCTGTTGGCGAGTCGTAAGGTTTCGTGCTGGCTGTGCACATCCATGAGATGTAGCCCGAGTTGCTTTAAGAAATCAAGATTGGTTAATCCGTCATTTACAAAGGCTCTTGATTTACCTTTTGAGTTGATCTCTCTTCTGATAATACAGGTCTCTTCGTATTCAATCTCATTAGATTCAAACAGAGGGGAGAGCTGATAGGCTGAAATATCAAACTCTGCTTCAATAATACACTTTCGCTCGCTATCAAGAAGCGCTTTGGTATCGGCTCTATTTCCCAAGAGAAGGCCTAAAGCGCCCAACATAATAGATTTTCCAGCACCTGTTTCGCCAGTAATAATGTTTAGTGCTTGGTGGGGCTCAATCTCCAAAGATTTGAGAAGGGCATAGTTTTCTATGGATAGGCGCTGAAGCATGAACAAAAGTATTAATAAGCACGAGGCGGTGCAATACTAATTCTGAACGATTTTCTGGTATTTTGATCTACGGGTAGGATCCAGTTTAAGTAGTTCGTTATAAACTTCTCTACGCTGGCTCATTTCGCCTTTGGAGAATATGTTGGTAATCTCATCGCTTTTAGCGTCTAAGAAAGCGATTATCAAAATTGAATTAGGAATGATTCGATTCACCTCTTGCATGGCTTTTATCGATTCAAAAAACACCAAACGACTCTTTTCTGGAACTTCCTGAAATAGATCGAGACCTAGGCGATGGTAATCGTAAATGGCTTCTCTCACAGGTTGATACTGGTTGTTGATTTTAAGGTTCTCTATGAGCCAGTATCGATTTCTTCTGCTCTGAAATTGCCCCCAACCAGTTCTTCCCGAGTTTTGCGCATTGTTTACAATGTTCAGGGCTGTTTCGTAAAACTTCTCACCACCTAGCGAGCTGAATGAGTCGTAATCTAAACCTAAAGCGATGTATGCATAAAAAGAGAGTAGTGAACTGAGATTGGATGAGAAGTTATTCTCATTGAAAATGATGGGTTGAGAAGGGGTGTATTGAAAGTCCCAATCTCTATCCGCAAAGTTTAAAAGCAGGGTTTCGTAAGTGGTTCCGTAAACGGGTCTAATCACCTGAATTTGTGCATTGGCAGTAAATCTACCAATGGAAGGTTGGTCCTGAATTGTTAGCAATAATGATCCTTTGATGCGCTCATCCTGTGAAAATCTGTCTTCTGTCCATTTGGTATCATTAAAGAAGCGTTCGAAAGAAACCTTCATCTCATCGAAGATACCTCGCTCTGTCGTTTGAACAGCATCGGCATTTATGTTTACCGTAAACTTCAGCTCCTGAGCCGAAAGACTCGCGCTGATGAGAAGGAAAAGGAGTAAGGAGTATATTCTAAAGTTTTTCAACAATGGCATCTATAATGTCTTTAGCAACTTCTGTCTTAGACTTTAACTCAAAGTGAGTAATATTATTGGCTTTATCAATGATAGAAATCTTATTGGTGTCATGACCAAAGCCCGCACCTGCGTCTTGTAGAGAATTTAAGACAATGAGATCGAAATTTTTTGAGATAATTTTCTTCTGTGCATTGGCTTGCTCATTGTTAGTCTCTAAGGCAAATCCAATATTGAGCTGCCTTTCTGATTTTTTGGCACCTAGGGTCTTGGCAATATCAATGGTCTCAGCCAATTCAATTTGCATATTATCACCTGCCTTCTTCTTGATTTTTTGATCAGCGGAACTCGTTGGTGCGTAATCTGCTACCGCTGCAGAAAAGATATTGATGTCTGAACGCTCGTATTCGGCTAAGGCAGCTTCAAACATCTCCTTGCCCGACTTAACGTTGATTCTTGTAATACTAGGGTGATCTAATGTGAGATGTGTAGGTCCTGCGATAAGTGTTACCTCAGCACCTCTGTTAGCCGCTTCTTGTGCTATAGCAAAGCCCATTTTACCACTAGAATAGTTGCCAATAAACCTTACAGGATCAATGGCCTCATAAGTTGGGCCTGCTGTGATTAGAACTTTTTTTTTAGTCAAATCAGCATTTTCACCAAAATGCTTTTCTAGAATCTCAACTAATTCCTCTGGTTCCGCCATTCTACCTTGCCCAACCAGACCACTAGCCAATTCTCCATCTCTCGCTTCAATTAAATGATTGCCGAAAGCGCTTAGCTTATGAATGTTTTCCTTCACCGAAGGATGCTGGTACATATCTAGGTCCATTGCTGGAGCGAAGAAGACTGGGCATCTTCCGGATAGGTAGGTTGCGATCAGTAGATTGTCACATGCACCATTAGCCATTTTAGAAAGCGTGTTGGCGCTGGCAGGGGCAATGAGTAATACATCAGCCCAGAGCCCTAGCTCAACATGGTTATTCCATTCGCCATTTTCACCTTTAGTGAATGTAGAAAGAACGGGGTTTTTCGAAAGGGTAGAAAGTGTTAAGGGAGTGACAAATTCTTTGGCTGCATCGGTGAGGATAACCTGTACGTCTGCCTCTGCTTTTACTAAAAGCCGAACCAAAAAAGCAGCCTTGTAGGCTGCTATGCTGCCGGAAACTCCGAGCAATATTTTCTTTCCTTTCAACATGAAAGACTACTGTTCAGCGTTATCTGCTTCTTCAGCTTCTTTGTATCTGTTGTAGATCTCACCGTTTAAGAATTCTTCTATTGCCATAGCTGTTGGCTTAGGCATTCTTTCGTAGAATTTAGAGATTTCAATTTGCTCTCTGTTTTCAAAGATCTCCTCTAAGTTGTCTACAGTAGAAGCAAACTCAGCTAATTTACCGTTCAACTCTTCTTTCACAGTCTTAGCAATTTGCTTAGATCTTTTAGAAATGATAGCTACAGACTCATAGATGTTACCAGTTGGATCTGCGATCTTATCTGTATCTCTTGTAATGATAGACGGATTTACTGCCATAATTATTCAGTTTTCAATTTTTCTAATTCCTTATTTGACTCCTCGTAGAAGTCTTCAATTTCTTTGGTATAAGCACTTTGTGGGTACTTAATTTTAAATTCTCTATAAAGTGTGAGCGTCTTATCGAATCGCTCTTCTTTTTTACTGGTAATACTATTACTAGCCAATTTAAAGCTTGTTTCTACACTTAGATATAAAAGCTCTTCATTGTATTTAGAGTCAGGATAATCTGCCTTAAAAGCCTCCATAGTAACCAGTGCGGCTTCCAGATAGTTTCTAAATGTAAGTCCAGTACTCAATTTGTAGTACAGTTTGGCTGTATTATAAGCTTTAGTTTCAAACCTTACCTGTAGCTCATCAATAATATCATTGGCTTGTTTGTAGTATTTAGAGGCAGGGTACCTGTTAAGGAAATTTTGCATTGCTAAAACCGCATCTTCAGAACTGGTTTGTTCTAATTCAGCCGAAGGTGCATTCATGTATAGCGAATATGCCTCCATATACTGGGCTTCCTGAGCATAAGGACTTCTGCCGTAAGTTTGGTAAAACTCTTTGAATTGGTAAGCCGCTAGTTGATACAGCCTTTGATAATATTCAGAATAAGCCCAGTAGTATCTAATTCTTTCTGCTTGATCTGTACCTCTGAAATAGGGTGATATTCTTTCAAAAAGTACCTTTGCTTTAGCGTATTGGCCTTTTTCGTAGAATGCGATGGCTCCATTATACAACTCGTTATAATCAGTAGTCTTTTCTAGTTTAGACATTCTTGTTGTGCAAGAAGCTGATACCAGGAGTAGTGAGATTACTAAAAGCGAGAAAAGGCCTTTTTTCATAAGCGTGCAAAATTACTTCTATCAATTAAGAATTCCAATCCAAAGGATGGAATGCTGCTGTTCAAATAAACTTTTTTCTGAAATGAATTTTAAATGATTAACCGTTTTTAACTCAGCTTATTATCTGCTAGCGGTCGTATCTAAGGTGTAGGGCCACACTTCTGAGCTTCGGCTGCCTATCAATCTGCCATTTGAAACCCCGTAGTCTTTTATCTACGGCTTGAATTTCGTGAAGCGGAATAAATTGCCCATCAACTTCAGTGTAGGTTCGAATTTCAGAAACTGAGTTTTCAGCAAAATAGAGTGCCATGTCTGAGCACAGCGTTTTATTCATAGTTACTGATCCATTATCTTCTAAAACGTAATAGATACTTTCGCCATTTCCTTTCACATCTGTTTTTTCAATGGCACCATCTTTAAAGAAAACCTCCATATTTCTTCCAGAAACCTGATTAAAGTTTTCCAAAGAGTCTTTTGAAATAACAAAAGATCGTACAGCCAAATCCATTCTTCGCACTTTATTATTCACCATAATAATGTCAATTGAATCAGCACTAATTTGTGAGTCTTCGGCCCAAATGATTGGATCAGTAAACATGTTTATGGTTGAGTCCGTGAAGTTGTAACCAACAGAGTCGGCAACACCTTGCATGTCTGATTTGTACATTTCCACGTCATGATAAGCCGTAATGTATTTGTTGTCTGGATTGCTTTGATTAGAGAATAGCGTATCACCTTTAATAAACAGAGAATCACCTTGAATCATCTTTCGCATGTAGGCATTTTTATACGCTAAAGCTGTTTGATCTTCCTTATTGTAGATGGCTTCGTCTCCAAAAATCGTAAAAGAATCTGCATCGGAGATCATTTCTATATTCCTGTAAGCTTTGTAGGTAGAAATGCTATCGTAAGAAAGCAGGGTGTCGGCTTCAATGTAAAAGTCCTCGCTTATAATTCGTCCAAAATACACCTCTGCGTATCGCGTTTGCCGGTTATAGAGTAATCCAGTGGCTGTTCTTAAAGAGTCACCATCTTCAGTTATCCCTAGCGTATAACCTTTGGTTACAGACTTACTCGTTTGTGTATCATACATAAGCCGCTCAGTATAGAGGTTGAATTCTTCGTTTACCAAAACCACTGAATTGTAGAATTCAGCTTTTTTTGTTTCACTATTATAATTTCCTCTCTTACTAGTAAGATCATTGGTTACGTCTACTAAACGACCACCTTCAAAATACTCACCGATTTTTGTGTCTCTGAAATAGTCTAGGTTATCTGTGTAGAGCGTGCTGGAATCATCCTTCATAACGACATCTCCACGAAGATTCGCCACTCTTGAATTTCCGTTGTATTCGAGATAGTTGCTCGAAATATCGAGTGGGTCTACCTCATCAATAATTTTTACATGACCGAATGCTCGAGCTGAATTGCTCACTTTATCTAAATAGGCTGAATCACAGTAGATATTGGTTGTGCCTTGGATCAGCCAAACACTATCCTTAAGTTTTTGGATTTTCCTCCCATCTATTTCTTCAAGCGTTAATAGGCCAGACCTTTTTAGCCTAACAGTAGTTTGAGCCAAACTGGTTAGTGGTAGAATTAGGATCAATATGTAGGTGAAAAATCTCCTCATAAAATTGCAAGACGCGAAATTAGCGATTTGTAGTACTTTTGGTTCATGCTTCAACGCTTTTTGCAATACAACAATAAATATGCCCTAATCTCAGAGGAGGACGAATTACTTCTGGCAGTGAGTGGTGGAGTGGATTCAATGGTGCTGTGGCATTTGGTTGAGGAATTGGGCTTTAAGTACAAATTGGCTCATTCTAATTTTGGATTGAGAGGGGTTGAATCAGATGCGGACGAGGCACTGATTAGGCAAAAGGCCAAAGCCTTAGGTCGATCTGTTTTTGTGAAAACCTTTGAAACAGAGGAATATGCGAAAGCAGAGAAAATATCTATTCAAATGGCTGCGCGTGAATTGAGATATAATTGGTTCCGTGAGCTCATGACCAATGAAGGGTGCAATAAATTGCTGACGGCTCACCACTTGAACGACAGCGTAGAAACTGTGTTTTTGAATCAAGTAAGAGGGACATCAATTTTAGGCTTATCGGGCATCAAAGCTATCAATCAAGACATCATAAGGCCTTTAGTCAGTTTTTCGAAAGAAGAAATTATCGCTTTTGCAGAAGAAGCTAAAATTGAATGGAGAGAGGATAGGAGTAATGATTCAATCGATTACAAACGAAATTTTATTCGCAAAGAGGTAGTACCTAAACTCACTGAACTCAATCCTGGTTTCCTGAACACTTTTGCCATTAATATGCGGAAGAATGAAGAGGTAGAGGCACTTTTTAGGCTTCATGTTGAGACTTTACGGTCGAGCCTTTTAAAGCAAGAAGGGGAGAGATATGAAATCTCAATTCCTGAATTAAAGAAATCCTTAGCAGGACCGTTAGCGCTACAGTTTTTGCTAGAGGATTTTGCTTTCAATTACAATCAAGCAGAATCAATTTTGGATGCTTTAGAACAAGTTGGGGCAGTATTTCAAACAGCAACACACAAGCTTTGGGTGGATAGAGAAAAACTGATTCTTGAGCCCATTCTGGAAAAAGAAACACCTAGAGACAGGCAGGTGAATAATATCCATGAATTAAGTACGCTTCTAACGGACTTTAAAGTAATAATTTTAGAAGCACCTTTTGATATTGACAAATCGCCAAATAATGTCATGTTAGATTTTGATAGACTTTCATTTCCATTACTAATTAGAAGCTGGCAGAAAGGAGATAAAATAAAGCCATTGGGTATGTCTAACTACAAATTAATCAGTGACTTATTGATTGACACCAAGGTGCCATCACCCCTCAAGTCTAAGTTTCAATTGATGTTGTCTGAAGGAAAGATTGTGGCACTCTTAGGCTTAAGAGTATCTGACGATTTCAAAGTCACACCTTCAACTAACCGAGTACTTCATCTTGTTCGAGCAAAGGAATAAGTGAGCTAACTTATTTTTCTTTTTAACCTGTTGTAAATCAGTTTTTATAACTCGGGCTGCCTGTTAACTTTGCGGCAGTTGTTAAACCCATAAAACTAAAGAAATGAAAGTAACCGTTGTAGGTGCCGGAGCTGTAGGTGCCAGTTGCGCAGAGTATATCGCCATCAAAGACTTCGCTTCAGAAGTAGTGCTAGTTGATATTAAAGAAGGATTTGCTGAAGGCAAGGCTATGGACCTTATGCAGTGTGCTTCATTAAATAGCTTCGATACCAAAATAGTAGGAGCAACCAACGATTACTCAAAAACTGCAGGTAGCGATGTTGCGGTAATCACATCTGGTATTCCTAGAAAACCGGGTATGACTCGTGAGGAGTTAATCAGTACTAATGCGGGTATTGTAAAGACTGTTGCAGAAAGCTTGATAAAAGAATCTCCTGAGGTGATCATTATTGTAGTATCTAATCCTATGGATACGATGACCTACTTGACTCACAAAGCTACAGGACTACCTAAAAATAGAATTATCGGAATGGGTGGTGCTTTAGATTCTGCTCGTTTCAAGTACAGATTAGCTGAGGCTGTTGATGCGCCAATTTCTGATATTGACGGCATGGTAATCGGTGGCCATAGCGATACGGGAATGATCCCATTAACCAGATTAGCTACAAGAAATAGTGTTCCAGTTTCACAATTCATTGATGAAGCTAGAATGGATGAAGTAAAGCAAGCGACCAAGGTTGGTGGAGCTACTTTAACCAAGCTTTTGGGTACTTCTGCTTGGTATGCACCTGGTGCAGCTGTTTCTGCTATGGTTCAAGCCATTGCCGAGGATGCTGGCAAAATGTTCCCATGTTCTTGTCTTCTAGAAGGAGAGTATGGTTTAAATGATCTTTGTATTGGAGTTCCTGCTATAATAGGAGCAAACGGAGTAGAGAAGATTGTTGAAATCAATTTGAGCGATTCTGAAAAAGAGGAACTTAATAACAGTGCTGCTGCGGTAAGTAAAACAAACGGCTTACTCTAGTTATAAATCAAAACATAAAAAAAGCCGATGTGAGAACATCGGCTTTTTTTATGTTTCATGGAATAATCAAAAGTTCTTATAGAGGAGTTTACCCTTCTCATCATTGATATAGTATTTCGTTTGGTCAAAGATGGATACTTCCTCACTAAACTTAAATTCCTCGCCCTCATTAGAAACGAAGTAAATAACCCCATCACCTTTTAATTTCATCTTCTTACCCTTTCTTATTTCTAAGTTTAAAACGATCTCACCTTTTTGATAGGAATTTAAGTCTACTTTAAATTTTACTTGTTCCTTTCCTTCCGAATTAAAATCTATAAATTCACCAAAGAGCTTGTTGAGGATATATGTTCTTTTGTTCGTGACTTGACCTTGGTCGTTGAACGTTAGCGCATCACCATGAAGCCTTCCAGAAACAACACCATAACGAAGTCTCAGCTTGTCATTTTCATAGTAATCGATGATTTCTCCTGTGATTTCACGACCGTCATTTAAGTACTTTCCCTCGGAATAGGTTACATCACTTAATAAAACTTGTTGAGATTCTGGAGAAGAGTTAATCAAGAAAAGGGAGACTGCGATGAGGCAGCTTAAAAGGTATTTCATAGGGTGTTTAGAGTGTTATTTTTCGAGTAGTTTAGACTTATATAAACGTAACGTAAGTTTGACGAAAAGATTCAATCTAGCAAGGCCAAAAATCGTTCTTAAAGGACACGAAATTGCAATTGATCATTAATTGATGAATTCTCTTCTTAAAGACAGTAGCAACCTTTAAAAAGTTTAGTAAGTGAAAATCTATACAACTAATTACCTTTGAACGTTTTGATGAAAAGCTGAAAGTTTGAAGAAAATCATTATTTCCATTTTAGTACTGAGTGTCGTAGGAGCGGCAGTATTTTTTGTTTTAGAATTAAAACAGAACCGAAGGAGTTCTATTGTTCAGGTTCTTCCTGAGACATCATTGGTTACAATCCATTTGAAAGAGTTTTCTAAAGAGATAGACAGCTGGCAGTCTTCTGAATACTTTAATCAAATTCCTCAGGCTAAAGAATTACTTGCTGTTAAGAACAAGTTGGACTCGTTGAATAAGTCAGGAGAAGTGCCAAGCTCCCTACTTAACCTAGAGTTCTGGATTTCTATTCATTCCAATGGCAGTGATGGCCTGAACACACTTTTTTTCTCAAAAGCAGAAGGATTTGAATGGAACGCTGAAAGTGTTAACCAGCTGTTTGGGATGTTGCTCGATGAAGACTATGTAGAAGAGACTCAACTTTTCAACGATGAAGAAATTCATGTCTTAAAAGGTAAAAGTGGTGAATTTGATTATGGGATTAAGGATCAATTTCTCTTCTGGTCGAATGAAGCTGTATTAATTGAAGATGTAATTCGCGCCATAAACGATACAGAGGCTCAGCTATTCTCAAAAGCACCTTTGAGCAAAAGGGAGCTAGAAAAGTTGGTGTATTTGAATGGTAACCGTTTGAACGAACTGAGCCGCGTCTTCCTTCAAAATGGTGAAAACACGTTTAAAAACTCAGGCTTAGTATATCTATTAGACTTTGAAGATATAGCCAAGGGATTCAGCTTTAATGGAATTGGATTAGGTAGTAATGCGACCAGTGCGGATGAGGCTAGTTTATTCGCGAAGAACTTCATTTCTTCTGAATCCACCTTCAGCAAATGGAGGCCAATAAAACTTAACGATGCAAACCAGCTGTCAAACTCGATTTTACCTCAATCTCTATCTATTGGTTTAGAAACGGGGGAGAAAGTGAGAATCTTAGAGTTATCAGACACCATTTCATTAGCGAGAGAGCTGAATGTCACTGCGGAAAAGAACTTGAGCCCAACAGACTCTTTGGTCTATTCGGAAGAATTTATGTTCACAAAAATTGGCTACATCAATGAACCTAGCTTTCTGTCAGCTATCAGCGCAGATCTATCAGAGGGAGATTTTTATTACACCATATTTCAAAATGTGTGGATCATTAGTGAGAGCGTAGATGCATTGAAACGTGTCTTGATAGACTTTGATGAGGAGAGAACGTTGGGTAGAGACGTTAAAGCTAGAAGTCAGGTTGATGATTTAGTGCAGGAGACAAGCTTTACGTTGTTGAAGAACTTTAACTACAGTGCTGATTTATTGTCTCAATCGCTCAAACCAAAGTGGCAGACTTATTTCAATACAGAAACTCAATTACAAGGTCTTTTAAATCAATTGGTGCTTCAAGTGAATAATACTGGTTCCCAAAGCTTGGTGTCTGGAAGTTTAGATTTCAACCAAGCAAGGAGCGTAGTAAGCAGAGTACAAAGTTCAGATCTTCCTTCACCCAAGGTTATATCAAACGTATTTGCCGATAGCGATTTAACAACGAAGCCTTTTGTGGTGAGAAACCATATGAATGCTCAGCTTGAAATCATTCACCAAGACGCAAATAATCAGATTTATCTATCGGATCTACAGGGAGGTTTACTGTGGAAACGAGCGATTGATGGACAAATCAAGGGTAGCATTAAGCAGGTTGATTTTTACAATAACAAAAAGCTTCAATATCTCATGGTGACGGATTCATTGTTGCACTTGATTGATAGAAACGGTAAAGACGTAGAGGGCTTTCCTGTTGCTTATCGAGCTAGTCAAGAGATTGAAGACCTTGCAGTTATTGATTACGATAATAGTAAAAGATATAGATACTTGCTCAAGGGTGCATTTGGCGATTTGCTACTCCTGAATAAACAAGGCGAATTGCTTGAAGGATGGAACCCAAAATCGTTGAGCAATCAAACACAACGAACGCCATTCCATACTAGAGTAAGAGGTAGAGATGCATTTGTCGCTATTGATTACCTAGGTAATTTCGACTTACTGAATAGGAGAGCAGAGTCTTATGAAGGTTTTCCTGTAAGTACCCAATTGAGACTATCTGGTGATATGTTCTTCAATAAGGGACCAAATTTTGAAGCCTCATCGATGACCTTACTCGGCAAGGCTGGAATGCTACAGACAGTAAATTTTCTAGGACAAACTGTTGAGAAGAAGCAGCTCTTTAAACCAGATTCAGAGACAAGTTTTGAGTTGTTGGCGGATGTTACAGGATCAACTTATAGAATCTTGCAAAAATCTGGAGGCGAGTCTTACATCCTAAATAGCAAAGGGGAACGATTATTCATAATGCCAGAATCATCAAGCGGCTTAGAAGTGACTTTCTATAATTTTAGACATAGTAATGGTGTTTATGCAGTTAGAAACCTTAATCAGAAGAAGCTTGAATTATTGAATGAGTCAGGTGAGGTAATAAGTGAGTCTATGGATTGCGATCAACCGCCAAGTATCTTATTTTTCCAAAACAGTCAACAATACCAAGTCTTTGTTAATTTCGCTAATCAATTAACCCAATATGCGATCGATGCTCACTAGAGTTTTTTCCTTTCTGATTTTCGTCACCATATCCTTCCATGTCTTTGGTCAAGGAGAAGGAGCGGATGTTTTTAGAAGTCCCTACGAAGCAGTTTACAATCACCTGAGGTTTTTGCAGGAAGATGAGTATAATCCTACTCAAGCTTCTAAGTCACTAGCAAAAGCTGGTTTCAATCAACAGCAGCTTGAGCAATTAAGCATAGAATTAAAACAGATTTTAGATGGGTCAGGGAATTTCATTCGCTTGGAGGAATTACCGAAATCTCCTTTATACAAGGATTCATTAACACTCAGGAGTAGGTATATACTCACTCAAGAGTTCCCCGATATATACGTTCAAAAAGTTGGTAATAACTGGAGGTTTAGTGAACGAACCGTCTTAGAGATTGACAAGATTCACAAAGAAGTTTATCCTTTTGGCACGCACAAGCTTTTAAACCTGCTACCGCAACTAGGGAGTAACAAATATTTTGGCCTGCATCTCTGGCAGTATATAGGAATCCTGTTCCTGTTGATAATTGGGTTCTTTATCTACTTTATTATCAATTTCTTCCTTAAAAACCTTCTGGTGCGCTTAATGCGGAAGTTTGGCAAGGTGGGTGTGGCTAGAAATGTGATTATACCAGCAGCGAAGCCTATGAGTCTGCTACTTGTATCTTGGGTAGCGGCTCAGTTGATAAAGACCTTACAATTGCCACCTGCAATTGGTACGAACCTCATCCTTTTAGCATTCGCGCTTGTTCCGCTATTTGGTACTATCTTCTTTTACAAATTGGTGGACATCGCTAGTATTTATTTCACTCAACTAGCAGAGAAGTCAGAGAATACATTGGATGATCAATTAGTGCCTTTACTGCGCAAGGTGCTTAAGGTATTCGTTTTAATAGTTGGTTTTGTTGCCATATTGAATGCATTCAAGTTTGATATATGGCCACTTCTCACTGGCTTGTCCATTGGTGGTTTAGCCTTCGCGCTAGCCGCTCAAGATACCTTGAAGAACTTTTTCGGATCGTTAATGATCTTTATTGATAAACCTTTTCAGATAGGAGATTGGATTACATCAGGAGATGTTGACGGTACTGTGGAAGAGGTAGGTTTCAGAGCAACCAGAATCAGAACTTTTAGAGATTCTGTTTTGTATGTACCTAATAGCATGCTATCGAATAGTAATGTAGATAACCACGGATTGCGACAATACAGGAGGTTTTATACCAAGCTATCTATCACTTACGATTCTCCTGCAAGACTCATAGAGGTTTTTGTAAAAGGGGTTGAACAGATTGTATTAAAGCACCCTGAAACAAGAAAAGATTATTACAATATCTTCCTAAATGATTATGCTGCGAGTTCACTCGATGTAATGCTTTATATCTTCTTTGAAGTTCCTACCTGGACAGATGAGCTAAGATGTAGACAGGAAATTATGTTAGAAGTGAATAAACTGGCTGAACATTTAGGGGTAAGATTCGCGTTCCCAACACAAACCCTTCATGTGGAGCAAATGCCAGGTCAGTTGTTATTATCTCCCAATTATTCAGAATCTAAAGAACAAATGGAAAAGGAGCTGGAGGGCTTCTTCGATAAAAATAAAAAGTAAGCTAATGCATTTCGATACTAAAGCAGTACATGCCGGTGTAGAGCCGGATCCATCAACAGGTGCCATCATGACACCTATTTTCCAAACGTCAACCTATGTTCAGAAGTCACCTGGAGACCACCAAGGATTTGAATATTCTAGAAGCCAAAACCCTACACGTTTTGCCTTACAAGACAGCATTGCTGCCTTGGAGAATGCCAATCATGGTTTAGTCTTTGCTTCAGGCCTAGCAGCTATTGATGCTGTGGTTAAGCTTTTAAAACCTGGTGATGAAGTAGTAAGTGGAAACGACTTATATGGTGGAACGTACAGAATCTTCACTAAGATTTTTGAAGACTTTGGAATCAAGTTCCATTTTATCGATATGGCCGATGTATCAAACATCGAAAGTCATATAAATGAGAATACGAAACTCATTTGGCTTGAAACTCCAACCAACCCAATGATGAATATCATTGATATTAAAGGAGCCGCAGCCATAGCTAAAAAGCATAATGTACTGCTAGGGGTAGATAATACTTTTGCATCGCCTGCGCTACAAAATCCAATGGATCTAGGGGCAGATTTAGTGATGCACTCTGTAACCAAGTATTTAGGAGGGCACTCCGATGTGGTAATGGGAGCCTTAGCCATGAATGATAAAGATCTTTATGATCGTTTGGCCTTTATTCAAAATTCTTGCGGTGCTGTTGCCGGCCCTCAAGATTGCTTTTTAGTGCTTAGAGGTATTAAGACCCTTCACCTTAGAATGGACAGACATTGTGAGAATGGTGAAAAGGTTGCCAACTATCTGAAGAATCACCCGAAGATCAATAAGGTCTATTGGCCAGGATTTGAGGATCATCCTAATCATGAAATTGCTAAAAGTCAAATGAAAGGATTTGGGGGAATGATCTCATTCACTTTTCATGAAGACGATATGCAACGCTCTTTCGAGGTGATGGAGAATTTTAAAGTATTCGCTCTTGCGGAGTCTTTAGGAGGGGTTGAATCCATGGCGAATCATCCTGCAACTATGACCCACGGAGCCATTCCAAAAGAGGAAAGAATGAAAGTTGGCTTGCTAGACTCACTCATCCGACTGAGTGTGGGCATTGAAAGTGCCGAAGATTTGATCTCAGACCTAGAACAGGCCATTGGGTAGACCAAATATTATTCTTGATTGTGAACCCCGAGCAATCGGGGTTTTTTGTTGTTGAAATTTCACTCCCTATTTTCTACGGTTCATCCGCGGTTTTCACCGATTTGGAAAATAATATACTTTTTTATCGGCTATCGTTAAACTTTTCTTGAACCATGCCGTCATATATAGCAGAGTGTAACAAATAAAATTTGGTAGCTCTGAAAGAATGAAACCTGAGCATAGAGAAATTAATAATAACAACACGGTCATGAGTAAAGAATATGTAGCAGCAAGAAAAATATCAGCGATAGTCGCTGCAGCGCTTGCATTAGTAGTGTCATTTGCAGCCATTAATTCATATGGCGATTCAAAAACAGAAGACTTCATCGTTTATGATGTAGAGGCATCTGTAGAAAGAGCATTTGCGGATTTAACAGAAGAAAATTTCGTTTTAGAGATTGAAGAAGCAGAAGCAGAGGTAATTAAGATTTATAACGCAGAAGATGAGTTAGTAAAATCTATCACACTTGCGGCTAATGAAGTAATTGAAGATGTAGAAGCAAAACAGTTATTGAACAGAGCTGAATACTTATCTTCTTTTGGAAGTACCTCAGTTTACAAAATCGCAGAATAAATCATAGATATATACCCATTAATGGTCAAGAGTCGATTCGGAAGAGTCGACTCTTTTTTTTGTCCGTTCGTAAAAAAACGCTGTAGCATATTCGGTTTAATGAGCCTTGTTCATAACTTCTAGTTTGAAAATGTTCGTGAGACTAAATCTTAACCAAACTAATAACTATGATACAGCTTAATTTTTCGCGTAAAGGTGTCTTTACTGTGTTGTTAGCAGCATTACTCCTTGTGGGTTTTGAAGCAAATGCACAACGCAGAAACAAGCGCGCTAAAGCGAATGCAGCCCAAGCAGATGCCAATCCTATGGCAGATGTCTACAAGGGTATTGAATGGAGATCCGTAGGACCATTCAGAGGAGGTAGAGCCTCTACAGTAACCGGTGTGCCTGGTGACTCAAAGACATTCTACATGGGTGCCACAGGTGGTGGTGTTTGGAAAACAGACAATGGAGGTAACACTTGGAAGAATGTTTCCGATGGTTATTTCGGTGGTTCTATTGGAGCCGTTGCTGTTGCACCTTCAGATACCAAAGTGCTTTATGTTGGTCAAGGTGAGCAAACTGTAAGAGGTAATGTCTCTTCAGGTTTTGAAGGCCTTTGGAAATCTACCGATGGGGGAGAGACTTGGATGAATATTGGTCTTAAAGATGCCATGCACGTAGGTAGAATAATTGTTCACCCAGATAATTCAGATGTAGTATGGGTTGCTGTAATGGGCGATTTATTTAAATCGTCTGAAATGAGAGGTATATATAAGTCTACTGACGGTGGAAAAACTTGGAACAGAACCTTGTTTGCAAATGCAGATGCCGGTGCTGTAGATGTATCATTAGATCCTAATAACCCGGATTTCATGATGGCGAGCACATGGAGAATAAGAAGAACACCTTACAGCTTAACATCAGGTGGTGAAGGTTCAAGTGTTTGGAGATCGAAAGATGGTGGTGAAACTTGGGAAGATGTGATTGAAAACCCAGGAATGCCTAAAGGACCAATTGGTATCTCAGGTGTTGCGATTTCACCAGTAAACGCTAATACTATCTATGCTATTATAGAAGCTAATAAAGGCGGAGTATATAAGTCTACTGACGGTGGAGATACTTGGAGAAACACGAATTCATCTCGTGCGCTAAGACAAAGAGCCTGGTACTATTCTAGAATTTATGCTGATACGCAGGATGAAGATAAGGTATACGTAATGAATGTTGCCTATCATGTTTCAACTGATGGAGGGAGAACCTTCCAAGCAAATAGAGCACCACATGGTGACCACCATGATTTATGGATTGCTCCAGAAGACAATATGAGACTCGTAATTGCCGATGATGGTGGAGCACAAGTTTCTTACGATGGCGGAGACAGCTGGTCAACTGATGGCAATCAGCCAACGGCTCAATTCTATAGAGTAACTACTGACAATGCTTTCCCATACAGAATCTATGGTGCACAGCAGGATAATTCTACCGTTAGAATTTCGCACAGAACCCAAGGATTTGCAATTACAGATAATGATTGGGAATCTACAGCAGGAGGTGAGAGTGCTCATTTAGCACCTAAGCCAGATAATCCTGAAGTGGTTTATGGCGGTAGTTATGGTGGTTTATTGGTTATGCAAGATCACCAAAAAGGAATTAGAAGAAATGTAAATGCTTGGCCAGATAACCCAATGGGTCACGGAGCCGTAGATTACAAATACAGATTCCAATGGAACTTCCCAATATTCTTCTCTCCACATAACCCAGATAAGCTGTATACTACTTCTAACAGAGTACATGCGTCTACAAATGGTGGTGGATCTTGGGATATCATTAGCCCTGACTTGACAAGAGCAGAGCCGGACAAATTAGGTAAATCGGGTGGACCAATCACTTATGATGATACTTCAGTAGAATACTACGCTACCGTGTTTGCTGCGACAGAATCTTTCAGAGAAGAAGGATTAATGTGGGCAGGTTCTGATGACGGTTTAATTCACGTAACTAAAGACGGTGGTAAAAATTGGACGAATGTTACACCTCCAGAATTCCCTAAATACTTAATGATCAACTCAATTGATGTTGACCCATTTGTAGATGGTGGTGCATACATAGCTGGAACTCAGTACAAACTAGGAGATTACGAGCCATACTTATTCAAGACAAAAGACTACGGTCAAACTTGGACTAAGATTACTACAGGTATTCCTAACGATTACTTTACAAGAGTAGTGAGAGCAGATCCTGAAAGAGCAGGTTTATTATATGCAGGTACTGAAAGAGGAATGTTCATTTCTTTTGATGATGGTGCTTCTTGGAAGCCTTTCCAAATGAACTTGCCTATCGTTCCTATTACAGACCTAACCATCAAGAATAACAACTTGATTGCAGCTACTCAAGGTAGAGCTTTCTGGATGATTGATGATTTGACTATTCTTCACCAATTATCCGATGAAGTAGCTAAGAGTGCGGTTCACTTATTCAAGCCAATGGATGCCTATAGATTAATGGGCGCTGGTGGCGGTGGTAGACGAGGTGGCGGAGGAGCTGCAGCTTTACTTTACGGTAAAAATGCTCCTGCAGGACCGGTAATCTATTATAACATGAAGGACGCTCCTGAGAAAGGAACTAAAGTGGTTATTGAGATTCATGATGCTGACGGTAATATGATTGATTCATTTACGCAGCGTGGTGTTGAGGCAGGTTTAAATTCTTTCAACTGGAACATGAGAACTGAAAGTGCTGAAGGATTTGAAGGCCTCATTATGTGGGCAGCCTCTGTTAGAGGTCCTGGTCCAATGCTGCCAACAGGCGAGTACACTGCCAAATTAATGGTTGGAGACGATGCTTATGAAACTACTTTCAACTTGATTAAGGATCCGAGATATCCTTCTACTGATGCTGATATTAAAGCGCAGTATGAATTTTTGGCAAAAGTAAGAGATAAGGTAACTGAAACGCATAGAGCTATTAAAGACATTCGTGCAACGCGTGAGCAAATGAATGGCTTAATGGATAAGATTAAGGGTGAAGAGCGTTACGAAGAAGTAGTCGAAGCTGGTAAAGCTTTCATGGAAAAGATGACTACTGTTGAAGAAGCACTTTATCAGACTAAGAATGAGTCTGGTCAAGATCCATTGAACTTTCCTATTCGTTTGAATAACAAATTAGCTGCGCTACTAGGTGTTGCTGGTGGTGGCGAATGGGCTCCTACTAAGCAGGCTGAAGATGTAAGAGTAGAATTAACTACTCAGATTGATGCGCAACTAGCTACTTTGAAAGGCTTAATGGAAAATGATCTACCGGCTTTCAACCGATTGGTGAAAGAAAAATCAGTTGATGCTATTATTCTGAAGAAAAGATCAGAGAAATAGCTAAAACAAGACTTGAGCTAGCATAAATGGCTAGTTAAAGTTTAATAATCTAATGGCCGCTCCCGATACATTGGGTAGCGGCTTTTTTTTGACATTACATTTTCTATTTTCATGTAAACTTTTGCTAAAACAATGAAGAGACTCGTATATACTTTACTTTTTGCATGTGGGCTCATGTTCTCGAATGGCCTTTTTGCACAGTCGCAAGACGATACAAAAGACTACCTAATTGTAGTTTCTAATTCTAAAGACAAGGCTGCTAACCAGCAAATGTTGGATAAAGTAAAAAAGGACTATCAGGATGCAGGAATGTATTACGATAGTGATACAGGCCAGTATTATGTGTATATCGAAAGATACTACAAGAAATCAGGCGCTGATTATGCTGTATGGTGGCATAAAAAAGAGAAAAAGGGCTTGCCAAAAGTTTGGGCCAAGGCTGTTCCACCCGGAACGAATGGTAACTAAGAAATTGAAACCCGCTAAAAGCGGGTTTTTTATGCCTGATTACCACCAAATCTCCTACGGCCTTGTAGGTGTTATCATCAACAAGTTTGTCTTAGCATGAGTCTTGCAAATCAATTACCCTCCTTATGGAGGAGGAGCAAGGGTTGGTGGTTTACACCTTTATCCGCTTTACAATCTCCCCAAATTCTTCATTCAATAGACCATAATCATAGAAAGCAATCCCTTGGGCGCCACCGGCCTTAACCATATCAATGGTCTGTTGTAGCTCTTCATTGGTTTTGTCATGCAGATATTGAGCGGTATAAAGTGGTTTACTTCCACCCAAGGCTGCAACACCTTCTTCAGAAGCTGTTTTCACAAAATTGACATCTTCTGCATACATCTTGTAATAGACCATTGGCATCACAAAATCCAATTCCCACTCATCCCAAGCTTGGCGCACATATTTACGGGCTAGGCTAGGCGTAGCAAAGACGGATGCGGATAGTTTCTTGTTTCGTGTATGAACCTCGTGTGCTATTCGATTAACGATGTTCGTAATTGAATCATAGCGGAATTGCTTCCATGCTTGGTCTTGGCTTGGGTCCTCTAGTGATAACGGGTCATAACCTTGTTCAGCCTCAAATTTTCCACGACACGTTTCGCAATAGCAGAAGTCGAACTCTGCCATTTCATGGTCCTGTACCAAGTCGTATTTAGACCAGAGGCCCGGAGGTAAGATCACATCGCAGTAACGCACATAATCTAGCTGCACACCATCTACATCGGCTACTTCAGCAATATCAATCATGCCTTTTACAATGTAGTCTTGCACTTCATGTTTAGAAGGGCAAAGCCATTGGTAGTAACCGACATAAGGATTTACATCAAGACTCGATTCGCCATTTCTACTGACGGCATACCACTCTGGATGAGCCATGGCCTCTTTATTACCAGGTCTGTTCATCACCCATTGCCAAGAATGGATTTCTAAGCCCATAGATTTGGCAATAGAGGAGGTCATATCCAGCGTTTCAACTCCGCCACCAGCAAATACCCCATTGAAACCGAGCGACTTAATTCGAGTAAACTGTTTAACCCAGTCCTCCATGGTCTTATCGGCTCCATTTCCTACCCAAATGAACGTTTTAAACTCTTCAGATGCATCCTGGCCTGAATTACAGCCTGTGAGCAAAGAAGGGGCAAGGGCCATACTTGCAGCACTTAGTCCTAAGTTTTTGATGAATTTTCTCTTCTTCATTTTTTCAATTGAGTCAATTTACCGGTTTCATTTATGTGCCACCATATGCCTGCATTGAACGGATGCTGCATATAAGCGTCATAGCCAAAGTCTGAGACATCGAGCGACCAGTTCAATGGCTTGCCAGCACTGAATAGCTTTTGGTTAAGCAATGCCGCCTTAGTGTCAATGTATTCGTTTTCTTTCTTGAAGTACTTTTTTTGTGCTCTATGGACATGATACAAAAGTTGTCTCACTTCTTCGGAACCATAATCAGATATGAAATTTAGCCGCTGGTCTGCTGCGAATTCCGAAAAGGTGACAATGCCCCAAAACTCTGGTTCATGCATGGCTACAGCCCTTTGAGGGGACCAGACCCAGTTTCTCTCAGGTAAATCTTTTCCTGAATCGTTCTTTTTTTTGATATAGCTATCTCCAATAATATTCGTTTCCCATTGAACTCTAGAGAAGTTTACGCGCCAAGTGTCATTAACCTGAGGCGGTGTTTTGGTTTTGGTAATTTCATGGAATACATCCCAAGGAATAGCCACTTCTACTGACCAATATTCGTCTTCATCGGCAGGGTTGTTTATAGTTCCCTCTACATGAACTTTAGAGATCAACCCTTTTGCATCGAATGCATTCACAGCATGTCCATTATCTCGGTAGGGCTTGGTAAGCAGCAGATCCCAGATGGTATTAAAAGCATTCACTTCATATTCAAAATAGTTATGCGTGTCTCCATCAGGATCAATAAAGATTTCAAAATCATTGTCCCGAAAAATTACTGCATCTTTTTGGGTAAGCTTCGCCCAAATATGTGGTTCAATTAATTCAGCATAGAAGTAAAAATACTGATCGTCCCAAAGCATCTTTACTTTAGTGTCATGATATGGCTTCGGATTCTTATTTCCCTCAATGTCTACGAATGAAGAGGTCCAGTCAGCAGCTTGCCAAGAATCATCATCGCCTTTGCCATCCATTATCATAGGAGAGAGGGTTCTCTTGGCAATGTAGGCCCTGCCTTCTACAATAGATACTTGCCCATAAGAAATCATGGATAAGCCAATGAAGCCAAGTAAGAGATAGAATTTTGACATAAAAAAATCCTCTTCAATTACGAAGAGGATTCTAATTTATCAATTCTTCTAAATTATATGACGTTTATTCCAAAGAAGGTTCCGAGTACTGTTAGGATAAAGATCACACCTAAAGCTAATGGAGCGAAGTAAGAAATAGCAAAGTTTAAGTACTTCTGAATGAATGAACCCTTGTAATTAGGATTCCCTATTGCCAATTCCTCATCTAAATTTTGAGTTTTCCATACATGCGCAGCAAAGAATACAATCAAGCAGCCACCAAGTGGTAATAATGAATCGTTTGCGACACTACCAATAAAGCCTAAGAAGCTAGTAGGGCTGTCTGCACCAATGTAGGTTATGAAATTTGTAAAGAGTTCTGAATAGCCGTTTCCGATAAGAGATGGAATGCCTATTAAATAGATTAAGCCAGCAACAATCCATACAGCTCTACTTCTTCTGATTCCTTTTTCGTCTACCACATAAGCTACAGGTACTTCTAATAGTGAAACCGTAGAAGTTAAGGCAGCAAAACATAAGAGTATGAAGAAAGCAGCACCAACAATTGCACCACCAGAACCAATTTGCTCGAATACTTGAGGAAGTGTTACAAAGATAAGGTCAGGACCAGCAGTTGCCATTTGTCCATCGCCAATGTTTCCGTTTGTAATGAAGCCTAAAAGAGGGAAGATGAGCATACCTGCTAATACAGCTACCCCAACATCGGCAAGCGTAATCAAGGCAGCAGAGCCCACAATATTATCTTCTTTTCTCACATATGATCCGTAAGTAATCAACGCACCCATACCTAGTGAAAGGGAGAAGAAAGCTTGACCAAGTGCGTTATAAATAACAGTACCGTTAATCTTAGAAAGATCAGGTAATAGATAGAAAGCTAAACCATCACCAGAGTTTTCTAGGGTGAAAGAGTATACAATAAGTGCTAACATCATAAAGATGAGCGCTGGCATTAAGAATTTTGCTGCTTTTTCAATACCACCAGAAATACCCTTAGAAACTACATAAGCAGTAACCACCATGAACATTAATCCATAGCCACCTACTTTAAATACCTGTAATTTGAATTCAGAGAATTGCTCTGCGATACCAAAGTTGCTTGTCGCCATTTCAAAGATGTAGCCGAAAGCCCATCCTGCAATCACATTGTAAAACGATAGGATAAGGAAACCACTGATGATCCCCAGCTTCCCAACGAAGTTCCATTTTTTATATCCAAGGGCATTAAATGCACCAACCGGGTTTTTCTCTGTTTTTCTACCGATGGCGATTTCTGTAACCATCACCGGAAAACACAGAATGAAACAAAAAATAAGGTACATCAATACAAAAGCACCACCACCACCGGCACCTACCTCTGCTGGGAAACCCCAAATGTTACCTAAACCCACTGCTGAACCTGCAGCAGCAGCTATAAAACCTAGTCGACTTGAAAATCCACCTCTAGTTGCCATTGAATCTGTTTTAAATGCCGAATATATATAAACTGTCTAAGCCATCGGTGCTATTCATCAAAAAAGTGAACCGAATCCTTTGACTTCATTTACATAAAAACTCTTATTATTGATTTTCGACCTTTATTTATGGAACCACTTATTACAAATGATGCCGTTGTTCTCGGCCTACTTTTAGCCATTTTGGCCTTTGTATTTATCACTTCCTCTTCCAAAAAGAGAGGCTGGAAAAAGTTCTACACCTTTTTTCCATCTGTATTGGCCTGTTACTTTTTTCCTGCCTTAATCAACTGGCCACTGGGAATTGTATCGGGAGATGAATCTCAGTTGTATTTTGTGGCTTCTCGCTATTTACTTCCTGCCAGTTTAGTACTTCTTTGTCTCAGTATAGATTTTAAGGGCATTATCAATCTTGGGCCAAAGGCGCTCATTATGTTCTTTACGGCCACAGCGGGCATTATCATTGGTGGGCCTATCGCATTAATGATTGTTTCTACTTTAAATCCAGATTGGGTGTCTGGTGCCGGCCCTGACGATATTTGGCGTGGTTTAACCACAGTTGCGGGTAGCTGGATTGGTGGTGGTGCAAATCAAGCCGCTATGAAAGAGATCTACGAGGTGTCAGATGAGATATTTAGCTCAATGATTGTTGTAGACGTGATCTGCGCCAATATCTGGTTAGCCTTCTTATTATACGGGGCGAATAATTCTGCCAAGGTTGATAAATGGTTAAAAGCTGATAGCTCTGCCATTGATAGCCTAAAAGAGAAGGTTTCAACTTTTCAGGCTTCTGTAGCCACAATACCTACAACTGCTCAGTACATGTTATTGCTGGCTGTCACTTTTGGAGCGGTAGCAATTTCTCATTTAGGAGCGGATATTATAACGCCATTTATGGAGTCTAAACAAGATGTGCTAGACAAGTACAATCTCAATTCTCTGTCTTCTGGCTTTTTCTGGCTTATTGTTATTTCAACCACCATTGGGGTAGGAGCATCCTTTACCAAAGCGAGAAAAATGGAAGGCTACGGTGCTTCTAGACTCGGGACTATCTTTATTTACGTGCTAGTAGCAACTATTGGTATGAAGATGAATATCGGAGACATCTTTAAAAACTTAGAGCTGTTTTATATCGGAATCATTTGGATGGCGGTACACGTGCTATTGCTACTGCTAGTGGCCAAATTGATTAAAGCGCCTTCATTCTTTGTTGCCGTGGGTAGTCAAGCAAATGTAGGAGGAGCTGCTTCTGCACCGGTTGTTGCCGCGGCATTCAGCCCTTCACTAGCGGCAGTTGGTGCCTTAATGGCCGTAATGGGTTATGCATTGGGTACCTATGGCGCAATTATATGTGCCATACTACTTCAATATGCAGCAGGAGGATAATTTTTGTTAGGAGTTTGGAGCCTTTAAGCTATTAGCTTTTAGATTCGAGTGCTTCTTGAATCTTCTTGCGAATAGGGCCTAGTGTCATTAAAGGATAACCAATTCCCATAACGATTAAGAGTCCCGCAACAGGATACATACCACTATTGCCGCTTGCAATTGCCATAACCGCAATCACTATAGCTGCAGCAACGCCAATACCCATAATGATCTGCTGACGCTTTTTGAATTGACCAGCCATTCTGGTCAGTTTTTCTATGCTGTATTGAGCGAATTCGTTTTCTGAAGACATGACCTGGTAATCGAATGTTAGTCTTAAATGTTTAGTAAGTCTCTAAGATTTGGAAGAGTTCATCCAGCTTTGGTGTTAGGATGATTTCTGTTCTCCTGTTTAGTGCTTTGTTTTCCGCACTAGAATTTTCAGCTACTGGTGAGAATTCGCCTCTTCCCGATGCGGTTATGGCATCTGGCTTCACACCATTCTTCACTAAAATTCTAACAATGGAAGTGGCTCTCATGACACTCAAATCCCAGTTGTCGTTCATGTATTGCTTTGCAGTTGAAATAGGTACATCATCTGTATGTCCTTCCACCATAATGTTAATATCAGAAGAATTGCTCAAGGCGCTAGCCAGTTGTCTTAAGGCCTCAACTCCATTGGTATCAACTGTTGTACTGCCAGACCCGAATAACAACTGTTCCGCAAGAGAAACATAGACTTTTCCATTCTTTACCTCTACGGAAAGGTCGTTTTCTTGAAAGTTTAATAGGGCATCGGTTACTCGCTTTTTCAGTTCTTGCACCGCACGGTCTTTATCTGCAATTAGCTTTTCTAATTCAGCCACCTTTGCTTCCCTTTTGGCTAGATCTGCTGCTAATTCCTCATTCTTCTTTCTTTCAATCTCTAAATCGTCTTGAATGGCGAGTAAGCGCTGCTGCTGAGAGGCTAAATCACTATTAAGTTGACTGCTGTTGCTCAGCAGGTTCTCGTATAACTGTTTGATGCGATCGTACTCACCTTGAACTTCATTCAATTCCTTACTCACCAAATCGAAATCACTTTGTAGAGCATCTTGTTTTCCTTGTAGATCTGCCAGCTGAGCTTCTAAACGATTTACTTTTTCTTCATTAATCTCTAGCTGCTCTTCAAGTTTTAGCTTTTGATTCTCCAATTCATTGCGATCTGCCATGAGCGCATCAAACTCTTTCTTAGCTACGCAAGAGCTAAACAAAAGAACAAGAACTGAAAAAAGAGAGATTGTTTTGATGATTCTATTCATAGGGAAAATTTGTCACAAATATTATCAATTCAGGCCACAAAAGCATGGCAATTTATGTTAACGTCAGTTTTCGATATTATGCTGCACGCATAATATTTTCTAACTTCCATTTCAGCGAATAGAATTCACTTAAGAGAAAAGTATATAATGAGAACAGATGGAATGCTCAAAGAAGGAGCACTTAAAGGTCAAACGATAATAGTAACTGGTGGAGGCACAGGTTTGGGTCGTGCTATGGGCACCTATTTCTTGGAGCTTGGAGCTAATCTTGTGATTACAAGTAGAAAGATTGAGGTCTTAGAAAAAGCTGCCAAGGAAATGAAGGAGCAGACTGGCGGACAAGTACTCCCCATTCAGTGTGACGTAAGAGAGTATGATCAAGTGGTGAACGTGCTTGATCAAACGAAAGAGAAATTTGGAGATATTCATGGCCTTTTGAATAACGCTGCTGGTAACTTTGTAAGTCCCACAGAAAGGCTTTCGCATAGAGCATTTCAGATCATTATAGACATTGTTTTAAAAGGGACAACCAACTTTACCTTGGCCTTAGGCAAGGATTGGATTGAAGCTAAGAAACCAGGCACGATCTTAAACATTGTGACTACCTACGCCTGGACAGGTTCGGGTTATGTGGTGCCTTCCGCTTGTGCTAAAGCTGGCGTATTGGCTATGACACGCTCATTAGCGGTTGAGTGGGCTAAGTACAAAATTCGATTAAACGCGATTGCTCCAGGACCATTCCCAACAGAAGGCGCATGGAGTAGACTTTTGCCAGGTGATTTGGTAGAGAAGTTCGATCCAGCTAAGCTAGTACCGGTGGGTAGAGTAGGAGAACATCAAGAATTGGCGAACCTAGCTGCCTATTTAATGTCGGATTATTCGGCCTATGTAAATGGAGAAGTGGTTACCATTGATGGTGGTGAATGGCTTATGGGGGCCGGTGAGTTTAGTCACTTAGAAAAAGTACCTCAAGAGATGTGGGACATGCTTGAAGCTTCTCGCGGAAAAAAGGGATGAGCCCCAAGCTACTTTGGGGCTATATGAAAGCTAAACGCAAATTGCGTAAAACTGATCTTTAGAAGGAGTTAGTGTTTTAATGTAATATGTATTCAAACCAGCGTCTTGAATGATAGTAAAAGAGGGATGAGAGTCCCTCTTTTTGGTGCTAAACATTTTTTAAATTATTTCCTATCAAGCGTACTTTACATGATTGTAATTGATTAATAATCAGATGTTTATATGCTTAATTTTTCTTATAGTTAATATTAGAAATATCTAGTTCAAATTAGCGTAAGCTAAACTTGATAAATTTGCTTTTTGATTAATACTGCATTCATCATGGATTAGAATTAGTTAGTCACATTTGTCTAAACTTCTAACCATGAAAAAACTCATACTATCTACATTGTTTTTATGCCTGATAACAGGCATATCACTCGCTCAGTCCGGCACGCTAAAAGGTCGTGTGATTGATGAATTAGGTCTCCCGTTACCGGGAGCAAGTGTATTCCTTACTGATTTAGAGAAAGGAATGCCTACGGATGCCAATGGCTATTTTTCCTTAGTGGAACTACCCGTGGGTAACCATCAATTAAAGGTGACATTTATTGGGTACAAGACAATTGAAAAAACAATTGCTATTATCGATGGATCTACAACAACCGAAAACTTTACTATGGAGCCAGGTTATGGCGAAGGTGGTGAAGTAATCGTTATGGGAGATCGTTTAAAGGGTCAGGCGAAGGCTTTGAACCAGCAAAAGAACAGTGCTAATATTTCAAATGTAGTTGCTGCTGACCAAATTGGTCGTTTCCCTGATGCTAACATTGGTGACGCCTTAAAAAGAATAACAGGTATTACCATTCAAAATGACCAAGGAGAGGCAAGAAACATCATTATAAGAGGTTTAGCGCCTCAGTTGAATTCGGTAACCTTGAATGGAGAGAGAATACCTTCAGCCGAAGGCGACAACAGAAATATTCAGCTTGACCTTATTCCATCAGACTTAATACAGACAATTCAAGTAAATAAAGCAGTGCTTCCAGATATGGATGCAGATGCTATTGGTGGTTCAGTCAACTTGGTAACAAGGTCGGCACCTACAGGAAAGAGACTTTCAGGAACGCTTGCTTCAGGTTATAACTTTCTTTCTGAGCAACCAATTTGGACAGGTTCTGTAATTGCTTCTGACAGATTTGCAGGAGGAAAGCTTGGAGCTATTTTCTCAGCTAGCTATAACAACCACGATTTTGGTTCTGATAACGTTGAGGCTGTTTGGTACGAAGATGATGCCGGAAGAACTGTAATAGAAGAACTGGACATTAGAGAATATCAAGTACAACGTGTAAGAAGAAGCTTAAACCTAGCTTTGGACTACGAAATAAACGAAAACCATAAGCTTTATCTATCCGGTGTTTATAACTGGAGAGATGACTGGGAAAACAGATTTAGAATGAGAGTTTCTCAATTAGACGATGCTTTTGATGATGGCATAGCTGTTGAAACCCGACCTAACTATTACGAGATAAACCAGGGAGCTAGAGTTCAATACCAAACTAAGGGTGGTCTAGGTTCTGACAGAATTGACAATAGAAGATTGGAGGATCAACGTAACAGGAACCTTTCATTAAAAGGAGAGCACCTTTTTAATTCATTGAGAATGAATTGGTCAGCAACTTATGCTAGAGCCTCTGAAGAAAGACCTAATGAGAGATATGTTTCTTACAGACAATCTGATCAAAGTGTATTTGTGGATTTAACGAATCCTGAATTCCCTAACGCTAATTTGATGAATAGAGCGGATAACTTAAATATAGGTCTACACGAGATTTCTGAGGAATTTCAGGATACATATGATGAAGACTTCAATGCTAGAGTTGACCTTCAATTGCCAGTTAGTGATAAGGCGTTGTTAAAGTTTGGTGGTAGGTTAAGAACGAAAAATAAAGTTAGAACCAATGCTTTCTTCACTTACGAGCCAGTAGACGAAAATGCTTTTGGCGCTACTTTACTTGATGTGCCAACATTCGATTATACCAATCCAGATTACTTAGCGGGTTCTCAATATAGAGCTGGAATTTTTGCTACTCCTGAATTTCTTGGAGCCTTGGATTTGACCAATAGCACTATTTTTGACGAAACTGACGAGCTAGGAGAGTACATTCCAGGCAACTATATGGCCGATGAGAATATTGTTGCAGGTTATGCAATGACAGACATTCAGTTTAATTCTAACTTCTCAGGAATCTTTGGTTTAAGATATGAAGCGACAAATATTGACTATACAGGTAATTTACTAGATGTAGATAACGACACATTTACAGAAGCCTCTGATAGTCAGAGCTATGGTAACTTTATGCCAGGAGTTCACTTAAACTACAACTTCAATGATAACTCCATCTTAAGATTTGCTTGGACGAATACTATTGCACGACCAAACTACTTCGACTTGGTGCCATATGCAGAATTCTCACCAGATGATGAGGAGTTAGTAAGAGGTAATCCTGCTTTGGAAGCAACTACGGCTTCTAATCTTGATCTTATGTTTGAGAACTACTTTAAGAATGTAGGTATTGTTTCAGGAGGAGTATTCTACAAGAACCTAGATAACTTTATTTATGAGCAAGTATCTGAAGGTTTTAGCGATCCACAGTTTGGAAACAACCTTGAGTTTACAACTTTCGAGAACGGTGGTACGGCCAAGATTTACGGTTTAGAGTTAACGTTCCAAAGACAAATCTGGAAAGGACTTGGGCTTATGTTAAACTACACATTGACAGAATCTAGTACTGAAGGTATTCAAGGTAGAGAAGGAGAGGATCTTGATCTTCCTGGAACTGCTAATAATATGTTCAATGCTTCTCTTTCTTATGAAACGGATAAGTTGGTTTTAAGAGCTTCTTTGAACTACGCCAGTGATTATATAGACGAGTTAGGTGGAGACGCTTTTGAAGACAGGTTCTACGATAAGCAAACATTTATTGATGTAAACGGATCTTATGCATTCACGCCAAATTGGAGATTCTTCTTTGAGGTGAATAACCTGACAAACCAACCTTTAAGATACTACCAAGGTATTGCGAGTAGATCTCAGCAAATTGAATATTACAATGTAAGATTCAATGCTGGATTGAAATTCGATTTATTCAACAATAACTAAATTAAAAGTGCCTCAGGAATGCACTATGCAATTTCTGGGGCATTTTCTATTTTAATATGAAGAAAACAATTCTACTGATAAGTGCTGTTTTTGGTATAGTCTCTTGCGGACCGAAGGAACCAGCATTGGCTCCTGTTTTGTCAACAGAGGCCGTAAAGTATGACACAGACGACCCAGCCATTTGGATCAATCCTGAGGATGCATCTAAAAGCTTAATCATAGGAACTGATAAGAATGAAGATGGCGCCTTGTATGTATTCGATCTTGAAGGCAAAATACTTGAGAACAAAGTAGTCAGAGGCCTTAAAAGACCTAATAATGTAGATCTTGGTTATGGACTTCCTTTAGGTAAGGATACGGTTGATTTTGTTGTAACTGGCGAACGATTGACTCACCAATTGAGAGTGTTTTCGGTGCCTGACATGCAGCCGATTGATAATGGTGGTTTTCCAATGTTTGTAGGTGAAGTAGAACTGGAATACCGTGACTTAATGGGTATTGCTTTGTATCAAAGAAAATCTGATAGCAGCACTTTTGTAATTATGGGTAGGAAGACTGGCCCTAAAGACGGTACTTATTTATGGCAGTATAAACTCGAAGCGGATAGCTCGGGTTCACTTCAAGCCAATTTGATTAGAAAATTTGGTCAGTTTAGCGGCCAGAAAGAGATCGAATCAATTGCAGTTGACCATGAGTTAGGTTACATCTATTGTTCCGATGAAGGTGTTGGTGTAAGAAAGTATTTTGCTGACCCAGAAAAGGGGAATGAAGAACTAGCGCTTTTCGCTACAACTGGTTTTAAGGATGACCATGAAGGAATTTCTATTTATGATAGCGGAAATGGAAAAGGATATATTTTGGTCTCTGATCAGCAAGCAAACAAATTCCATATTTTTGCTAGGGAAGGGGTTTCTTCAAACCCTCATCAGCATGATTTAATCAAAGCGGTAAAGGTTTCCACCAGAGAAAGTGATGGATCTGAAATCACCAACGTTTCTTTGAATAGCCAGTTTCCAAATGGTCTTTTTGTAGCCATGTCTGATAACAAGACCTTTCAATATTATAGACCGGAAGATTTATTGGATTCGCTAATACTCAGGTAAGCATCAGACTGATATAAAAAAAGGGTGCCCGATAAGGCACCCTTTTTTTATGATACTGTTTTAGCCATTCTCATTCGCGTATTCTCATCAAGATAGATCTTACGCATTCTCATGCTTTGAGGTGTTACCTCTAAGTACTCATCTTTCTGAATGTACTCCATGGCTTCTTCCAAAGAGAATCTTTTAGGAGGAACAATCTTAGAGTTATCATCAGAACCAGAGGCACGCATGTTAGTAAGCTTTTTACCCTTTTGGATGTTCACAACAATGTCGTTCTCTCTATTGTGCTCACCAATTACTTGACCTGTATACAGGATTTCCCCTGGGGCAACAAAGAATACTCCTCTGTCTTGAAGCTTATCGATTGAGTACGGAGTTCCAGGGCCGTTTTCCATTGAAATAAGCGAACCGTTACTTCTGCCTTTGATCTCGCCTTTATATGGCTGATACTCTTTGAAACGATGATTCATCACGGCTTCACCTGCCGTAGCCGTCAAAACGTTGTTTCTAAGTCCGATAAGCCCTCTTGAAGGAATATCGAATTCTAAGTGCTGCTGATCGCCTTTAGGCTCCATAATCTTGAGCTCACCTTTACGCTGAGTGGCTAATTCAATTACTTTACCAGACACGTGTTCAGGTACATCTACCACAAGCGATTCTATTGGCTCATTTCTTTTGCCATCAATTTCTTTAAAGATTACTTGCGGCTGACCCACCATTAATTCATATCCTTCTCTTCTCATGGTTTCAATCAAAACCGATAAGTGAAGAATACCTCTACCGTACACTAAGAACTTGTCTTCCGTGTCAGTTTCGTCAACGCGAAGTGCCAAGTTCTTTTCCGTTTCCTTCATCAAACGGTCTCTTAAGTGGCGAGAGGTTACGAATTTCCCTTCACCACCAAACCCAGGAGAGTTGTTAATGGTGAAAAGCATGTTCATAGTAGGTTCATCGATTGAGATACGTGGAAGCTCTTGAGGATTCTCAAAGTCTGTGAGCGTATCACCAATTTCGAAGTTATCTAGACCGATGATTGCACAAAGGTCACCCGCTTTTACTTCGGTAACTTTCTTTCTGCCTAGACCTTCAAATACTTGCAATTCTTTAATGCGTACACGCTGAATACTGCCATCGGACTTTGTAAGTCCCATTGACTTGCCTTCTTCTAGTTTACCCTGGTATACTCTACCAATAGCAATTCTTCCTACGAAAGAAGAGTAATCAAGAGAGGTTACCTGGAATTGAGGTATGCCTTCTGGGCTTGGCGCCTCAGGAATAGTATCTAGTATTTTGTCTAAAAGAGGGGTGATGTTGTCCGATGGGTTTTCCCAATCTTCACTCATCCATCCATTTTTAGAAGAACCATACATGGTTTCGAACTCTAATTGCTCTTCCGTAGCATCAAGGTTAAACATTAGATCGAAGACTTGCTCATGAACTTCATCTGGGCGACAGTTTTCTTTGTCTACCTTGTTTACCACAACAATAGGGGTAAGGCCAAGGTCTAGGGCTTTACCTAAAACGAATCTCGTCTGAGGCATAGGCCCTTCAAAAGCATCTACCAATAGTAAAACACCATCAGCCATTTTAAGTACACGTTCTACTTCACCGCCAAAGTCTGCGTGACCAGGAGTATCGATGATGTTGATCTTCACGTCATTGTAAGTAACCGAAACGTTTTTAGAAAGAATGGTAATCCCTCTTTCACGCTCTAGGTCATTGTTATCTAGAATAAGCTCACCAGATTCCTGGTTATCTCTAAATAATTTAGACTCATGAATGATTTTGTCAACCAAGGTGGTTTTACCGTGGTCAACGTGTGCTATTATGGCAATATTTCTGATGCTCTGCATATGGCTTCTGAATTGAAGCCGCAAAGGTAGCCTTTTAATATTAGATAATGGTTAAGGCTAGAATAGTTAATGGTGAAATGTAATTTTTAGAGGAGGGTTGACTCAAAGACAAGGAAAAGATCTTTTTTCCTTTGGTAGGCTCAGCCTTATTTGCTGGTAATTAAGGCGATAAGTGCTTCGGTCTTAATTAAAGCATCTTTTTTTAGATCAAGCGACTGTTTTCTAAAACCGGTTCTATGGCTAACCATATTTGTGAATTTCGTGTCATTGAGGAGGCTTTCATAATCGTTAGGTTTACTGCCATTGCCTATGATTCGAAAGTGCTTATGGATCATCGGTAGGACAGAGGAGGGCCAAAGTTGATCTTCTAATCGCACCGTTTCCGCTATTAAATTGGAATAGACTACATCGTACAAGTTGATGATACTCCTTTGTATGGAGTCACTTTGAATGATATCGAGCCCTTTGAACTTTATAGACTCGTAACTGGAGGTGGAAATGGTAATGTCTGGGGAATACAAAGCTTCAGAGAAGATCACGTCTAGGGATGGGTCGTAGGGTTTACGTTCATCTAGGTGAGCAATCATCTTATTAGCTTGGTTTATTGTGCGAAGCTCTAAGTCAATATCTTTTTCGAGTCTGGCAGTATTCACATAAAGGTCTTCTTCTAAGGCCTTGAGTAGCTTCTGTTCAGTAATTGAGTTCTTACGCTGCTCATTCCAATTGTTAACACTGAGCGCTAACAGGATGCCAATCATGACTAAAGCGATTTCGCTTATAGCGTAGACAAGGTATTTACCAAGTTTATTTTCAGTCAATAGTCTTTGTCTAATCTTTCTAAAGAATGTAATCATGGATTGGCCTAGTCTTATCAAAGTAGGGTAAAGCGTTTCTCTCAGGAATCTTTTCGCATTATTGTAATGGAACAAATTTGAGATAAAGAGATACAATTCAGCAAGATAAAATGAAAACCTCCATCTAGGCTATTCATTGAAATAAGTGTTTTTCTTATTCATAAAACTCCCCAATATGCCAGAGAATGGTACTCGGGTCGTGTACAAAGAATTCTTTGCCCCAGGCTTCATTTCTGATCTCTGAAATACGCACACCCGGATACTTCTTGACCAAGTCCTTACTTAATAATGCGGCTCTAAACTGTTCTGTGTTCTTTACCTCTAAAAAGAGCATGGTGTTTTCTACCCAGTCTTTCACAAAAGCCTTCTGCAAGTAAAAGACTGTTTGCCGATTGAGCGCAAAGACGCACATAGCAGGGGAGAGCTCCTTTTCGTTAAAGCCAAAGTCTTTGTAAAAGGCTCGAGATTGAGCATAGTCTTTAGCGCCTATAAATGGGCGAATGGTAATGGCTTGGTCTTGCATGGTTTAATATAGCATGTTTATGCTCACCAAGCCCTGCTTAGAATGAAATGCTAGCTCATTTGTTCTGTGCCAATTATTGGGCTCATTAAATCTGCTGCAATTGAGATTTTCTGTTCATTCGGTACGAATCTGATTTTACGCGCGCTTTAGCTTCTCGCTTATACCAAACGACAAAGCCTGTTATAGGCAAAGAGGTGCCAATAACGCATAGTATAAAGTAAAGGATCATGCTCGGCCAACCTGCAATTTCACCAGTATGCATCGGTCTCATGATACTGGTTACTTTTTGGTCCATGGCGAGATCGGCATAGGCTTGCGTGTTTATTTGTTTGCCTCGTCTATTCAATTCTATGTATTCAGGCAAATAGGCTCCAAGCGTATTGTCTCTATTGTACTTTTGGAATTTATACCCATTTGATCTTATAGCCATTCTACTTCGCCTGTTTCAAGCTTATAGTAGGCAGAAACTACATCTACTCCAGCAGATTCAACCGCATCTGATATGATTGGCTTCGTTTCCTTGATCTCTTCTCCAACAATTTGAGCATTCACTTTCACCGCATTGGTCAAAAGATCACCTTTCATTCTTTTGGCCACATACACAGCTGGTTTAATCTTCTCTATAATTGAACCAATATGTCCACCAGGATCTACATTACTTAAGCTGGCATTTACTGCACCGCACTTTTCATGACCGAGTACTACTATGAGTTTAGAGTTTAAGAATTTTACGGCATACTCAATACTGCCGAATACTTTGTCTTTGGCGACATTTCCTGCTACCCTAATCACAAATAGATCTCCCAAGCCTTGGTCGAAGAGTAACTCTGGTACGACACGAGAATCTGCGCAACTTAGAATTACGGCAAATGGATGTTGGCCTTCAACTAATTCATCCCTCCATTTAGGGTCCGTATGTGGGTGCTTCACTTCGCCTTTCACATAACGTTTATTACCTTCTTTTAAATGTTTTAAAGCTTCTTTAGCTGTCATATCTATGGTTCTTCAGTTTAGTTTTCTTCGCATCGTTTTTTTAATGCAACATTCATTTGCTCAAAGCTTTCCTTGGTGTCTTTTAGTAAGCTGCTCATTAGTCCAACTAATATTCCGCTGAAAAATTCACCATGTAAAAGTATCGTTTGCTCAGGGCTTACATGATCTAGAGAGAAATAATGCTCACCATCAAAAATTCCTTTGATGCCTAGCTTACCTCGCCACCTAAATTCATCTTCCTTTTTGCATTTCAGAACAATGGGCTCAAAATTCATATGCTTGCCCTTTTTTGTTTTTAATACCACTTGGAGCTTTTTCTCTTCTATTTTTTGACCCTTGATAGAGATAACAAAAGGATTCCAATTTGAATACGCTGAAAAGTCCATTAAAACTACCCAGACTTTACTTGCCGGTGCATTAATTGTAACCTTTGTCTCTAAATGTTTCAATAGTTGAGTATGAATGCTAAATTCTAATATCTAAAATCTTCCTTCTAAATACTAACACTTTATCTTTGTCCCATATGAGTGAAAGAAATTTCAAGAGACATACGATAACGGCTGCCTTACCCTATGCGAACGGACCGGTACATATTGGTCATTTAGCAGGGGTGTATGTGCCTGCCGATATTTATGCGCGTTACTTAAGATCTAAGGGAGAGGATGTGGCCTTTATCTGTGGATCCGATGAACATGGCATGGCCATTACCATGAGAGCGAGAAAAGAAGGCATCAAACCCCAAGATATTGTAGATAAGTATCATGGTATGATCAAAGAGAGCTTTAGTCAGCTTGGAATTTCATTCGATATATACTCTAGAACCAGTAATGAAACGCATCATGAAACGGCTCAGGGGTTCTTCAAGAATTTGAACAACAACGGTAAGTTTGAAGAGCGCACTTCTGAACAGTACTTTGATGAAGAGGCAAATCAGTTTCTAGCGGATAGATATATAACGGGTACCTGTCCAAAATGTGGTCATCCTTCGGCATATGGAGATCAATGCGAAAATTGCGGATCCTCTTTGAATCCTACGGACTTAATAAATCCGAAGTCTACCTTATCGGGCAACGCTCCAATATTAAAAGAAACCAAGCATTGGTACTTACCACTGCAAGACTATGAAAAATGGCTAAACGAATGGATTGTTGAAGGCCATAAGGGAGATTGGAAATCGAACGTTTGGGGTCAATGTAAATCTTGGATTGACGGTGGCTTGCAGCCAAGAGCCATGACCCGTGATTTAGATTGGGGAATTAAGGTGCCGGTAGAAGGCGCAGACGGCAAGGTAATGTACGTTTGGTTCGATGCACCTATCGGTTACATTTCGGCCACCAAAGAGTGGGCTGACAAACAGGGGAAAGAATGGGAACCATACTGGAAAAGTGATGACTCTAAACTGGTTCATTTTATAGGTAAGGATAATATCGTATTCCATTGTATTATTTTTCCTGCCATTCTAAAAGCACAAGGAGAATACATTCTGCCAGACAATGTGCCAGCCAATGAGTTCTTGAATCTAGAGAATGATAAGATTTCTACTTCTAGAAATTGGGCGGTTTGGTTGCATGAATACCTTGAAGAATTACCTGATAAGCAAGATGTATTGCGTTATGCACTTTGTGCGAATGCCCCAGAGACCAAAGACAACGACTTTACATGGAAAGACTTTCAAGCAAGAAATAACAGTGAGTTGGTAGCCATCTTGGGCAACTTTGTGAACAGGGCAGTGGTCTTGACACATAAATACTTCGAAGGTAAAATCCCTGTAAGAGGAGAACTCTTCGATATAGATAAGGCCGTATTAGCAGCAATTAAGGAAGTACCAACCAAAGTGGGAGACTCTTTGGAAAGATATCGCTTTAGAGATGGCTTAGCTGAAATGATGGAATTAGCCAGAATGGGTAATAAGTACTTAGCCGATACAGAACCTTGGAAGTTAATCAAGACAGATAAAGAAAGAGTAGGGACCATCTTGAACATTGCCTTGCAGATGGTAGCGAACCTTTCTATCGTAGGTGAGCCATTTATTCCTTTCACAGCCGATAAGCTTAGAGGCTTTATGGGATTGGAAAAGATGAATTGGGCTGAAGCTGGAAGAGACAACTTGCTCACAGAGGGGCATCAGTTAGAAAAAGCACAGTTACTTTTTGAGAAGATTGAAGACAAGACAATTCAGGCACAAATAGACAAACTAGAAAATACAAAGAAGCAAAACGAAATGGAGAATCAGGAGATTGAAGTAGCACCATTAAAAGACACAATTGTTTTTGACGATTTCATGAAATTAGATTTAAGAGTGGGAACTATTCTGGAAGCTAAAAAAGTAGAGAAATCGAATAAATTGCTTCAGTTTTTAGTCGACACAGGGGTTGATAAAAGAACGATATTGAGTGGTATCGCTAAGCATTATTCTCCTGAAGAAATGGTGGGAAAACAAGTAACCATAATTGCGAATTTAGCACCAAGGAAAATGATGGGAACCGAGTCTGAAGGTATGATCTTAATGGCAGAAGATGCTGAAGGAAATCTTAGGCTGATTGAACCAAATGAAAAGGTTAATCCTGGTTCTGTGATTAGTTAACTATTCGTTTAAATAATTATTAAAACGTCATTCCCGCGTACGCGGAAATCCCCTCATTGATTAGGAAGACTCTTCGCTAAGCTCTGAGTGACGAATTATGGATTTGTCTTTCATGGTTTAGCATTCTTTTTGCAAAAGTATAAGCTAGTTAAAAATCGGTTAG
>CBFIDV010000023.1:0-42760 GCA_965661455.1 Roseivirga sp. | reverse complement strand
AGTTTGATATCGACCATTTCAATAAGATCATAGTTGAAAGTGTTTTCAGCACCCAATGATTTTCTGATACGATTTGGGTTAACCTTACGCTCATCATTTCCTCTAACAATTTCGTAATAGAAGCCACCTGCCTTACCAAAATGATCTTTGAGCGCTTCTTTAGACCACTTTTTTAAATCTTGTCCATTTCTAATGCCCAAAGACTGCATCTTTTCTGCGGTTACCTTTCCAACACCAAAGAACTTTTCAATGGCTAATTGTTCTAAGAATTGCTCTACTTTTTCTGGACCTACCAGCGTGATACCATCTGGCTTATTGTAATCGCTGGCTATTTTGGCAACGAATTTATTAGTGGAGATTCCAGCAGATGCTGTTAGTCCTATTCTGTTCTTGATTTCTTTGCGAATGTCTTTGGCTATGAGTGTTGCTGAGGTTATTCCTTTCTTATTATGGGTAACATCAAGGTAGGCTTCATCTAAAGATAGGGGCTCTATTAAATCAGTATACTCATGGAAGATCTCTCTAATTTGGCTTGAGATCTCCTTGTAGCGTTCGAACCTGGGTTTGACAAATACAATTTTAGGGCAAAGTTGATAGGCTCTTGAGGAGGGCATGGCGGATCGAAGGCCAAATTTCCTTGCCTCATAACTGGCCGCGGCAACAACTCCTCTCTCTCTGCTTCCTCCAACAGCAACGGGTTTGCCTATTAGTTCAGGATTATCGTACTGTTCTACTGATGCATAAAAGGCATCCATATCTATATGTATGATTTTGCGAACAGTCACCGATTCCTTTTGTTATTATCTTGTATTTAATTCGAATTGGCGAAATTTACACTGAATTGTAGAGCTAAGAAATGAAGCGTTCTAAAAAGATATTTGTTGTTGTAGGGATATTATTTGTGCTAGCCACCATTATTGTGGGTTATGATATTTCCAGAAAGACGAGTTTTCCAGGTTCCAAAAAGTACCTGAAAGAATCTATAGCACCAGAAGATGAATCTGATACCACAAAAGTTGAACAAAAAGAGTCGAAATAGGCTTAAAAGTCAAAGATTAGAGAGTTGAGTAAGCAGAGCGGAAAAAAAATAGATGTAGATCAGATCGATATGGATCGAATGAAGGATATGACCACGGAAAACCCTGGTACAATTGCATTTCCTCATACCGTTGGCGCAGCCATGATTAAACCGGATGATAAAGGTAAAATCAAAGGGCGTGCACTTTCTGCCATGTATGAGCAGACTGATATGGATATGAAGCAGATCTATGATCAGATGCAACTATTGGCTAAACAGGCTAAGATTATTCAAGATAGGGTATCGGTCTCAGAGAGAATCTATCAGGCAAGCATCGGCTTTGAACCATTAATTGGTAAAACGTACCACCTTTATGTGAAGAAAGATGGTTCAGATGTTTTAACACTCGTAGGCCCTGAAGAGTGGGGTAGAAGTATGCCTTATGAGAAATTTGTGGCTACCGTTAAATTGCTAGCCGACCATACTTGGGACATTCTGAGAAAAGGTGAGGGAGAGGAGTAAAAAAAATGTCCCGAAAAGATAATTATCTAATTCGGGACGGGTTTCTTAAGGTTAAAAAGTAGAGTGTTAATCTATTATCTAAGATAAGGATTTATTTTGAACCCTTTATCTTTCTAAGGCTCATCTTACGAAAAAAGTCCATTCACCTCGAAGTCGATTTTTTCAAGTATGAAGGCATAGTCCTCAACTCTTTGAACAAAATCCAAATCGTTTACGTCAATCACCAGTAGCTTACCAAGATCATAGCTACCGATCCAATCTTCATAATGCTGGTTCAGATTCTTTAAATATTCAATTCGAATAAGCTCCTCATAGTCTCTGCCTCTCTTTTGGATATTCGCCACAAGCTTAGGAATATCTGCTTTCAGGTAAATCAATAAGTCAGGTGGTTGTACGTGCCTAATCATTGATTTAAAGAGCTCTAGGTAATTGTGATAATCGCGCTCTACGATATGACCTGATTTGTAAAGGTTGGCAGCAAAGATATGGTAGTCTTCATAAATGGTTCTGTCCTGAATGGTTCCATTTTTAGATTCTTGAATTCGAGCCACTTGATTGAAACGACTATTGAGGAAATAGACCTGAAGGTGAAACGACCAACGATTCATATCCTCATAAAAGTCCTTTAGATATGGGTTGTCCTCCACAGATTCTAACTGAACATCCCAGCCGTAATGCTTTCCCAATTTTTGAGCCAAGGTAGTTTTACCAGACCCAATATTCCCTGCTATACCAACGTGCATTCCTGTTTTCATTCGTGCCGCAAGATAAAATAAGTGGGTGCTTTTTCTGAGGGTAGGAGCAAAAAAAAGCCTGTATAGACAGACCTTTTTTTTTAGAAACCCAATAAATATGAAGAGATATTTATAGTGCTAAAGCAGAAGTCCACTATTGCTCGTTGGTAATCAGAAGATTAAGAAACTGTTACATTCCTAAAATGTAGCTCTTAGTGCAATAACAGCATTAAAACCGGGAGCACTTATTCCCGATGAATATGCTCTATAATGGGTGTCTAAGATGTTCTCTAGATTAAAATTGATAGTGAAATTCTCGTTCAATTGATAGGAATTGCTCAGGTTGAGCGTATACCATGCCAATGCGCCATCGGTTGTGTAAAGGTGCGTCTTGTTTTGTTCAGAAGGTGCAAGGTCTTCAAAAGCGATTCCGCCTTGATAGTTAATTGAGAATGATGAAGTGAGCTTATCTGCGATGTAAATTAAGGAAGCCTGACCGAAACTAGGAGAGACATGTCTGATTGGTAAATTCTCGATCGTATCTTCACCCTCTATGTAGTTATAGATAGTCCTAAAGCTGAGCCACTTATTTAATTTTGCTTTTAGTGCTAACGAGAATCCCCAAATGAATGCCTCACCTACATTTACTTCTGCAAACACATCGCTTAAGAGCCCATCATAAATAATTTGAGATTCTCCATTAAGGGTGAATGGTCTTCTCACTAGAGCATCTCTTAGAAATGTGTAATAATTCGTTAGCCCGAGCTCTAAATAGGTATTTGGTTTATAAGTGATTCCGTATTCCCAATTGTTTGAGGTTTCAGGTTTTATATCTGGGTTTGGCACCACTACTGCTCCCGGCTCTGAATCGAAGATTTTACCAGTATCATCGACATTGGGCGCTCTAAAACCAGTTGAAACGACCGTGTTTAACTTCAATTTGTCATTTGGTAGATAAACCAATCCCAGACTTCCATTTAAAGAGCTATTGGTATTGTTGATCTCGCTAAACGGTAAGACGAAGAATCCGCGATCGATAAAGTCGGCCCTTAAACCCGTGATTGTATATCTAAAACCTAAATTCCAGATCAGCTTATCGTTGATGTGATTTTTTGTACTTACATAAATTGCCTTATTACCGAATTCGCTATCCTCTGGATAGCGGGTGCTGGTTAAACCTTCGGTTCCATCAACAATATCTATTGTTTTAGCACTAGACGAAACAAGGTTTTGAACCAATTCGATACCATAATACAGTTCTCCTCTAAAGCCAAAAGCTTTCTCAAAATCTAGGTTTAACGAAAATACATCAACCTGTTCAACGCGATTCCTGAGTGTTGTCGAATTGAGTCTTCTGTCGTTTCTACTTTCCTCAATTAGCTGAATGGCGCCAGTGATTTTTAGTTGATCGAATAGTTTGGTAGGATAGAAGAAGCGAGACTGAATATTGTGCATCTGCCATTCTTGAGGGCCATAGTACCATTCAGCATTTCTCAGCTCTCCATTTCGTCTTTCAATAAGCCTATCATAACGGGGAATATCTGAACTGGTAGAGTAATGAAGTCCATAGGATAGGTCGCTAAAGGAGCCCAGTTTCCATCGGAATTTCTGGAGAAAGTTAGTCTGGTTATAACCAGAGCCAACTTGCCGGTTCACATTCTCGTTCTGTACAACTCTATCTACACCATTCAATGTTTCCACGTATTCGAACCTCTTACCAAAGTCAGGGAACTTATCTGTTCTTCTGTTGCCCGTGCGTAAATCGTTGAAATTGCTATAGGTTAAGCTGGTGTAAGAGGCAAAGTTTGTTTGGTTAACTTCAAAATTGAAATTGCCAGTAACAGCATTAGCAGCCGATGCATAACGTGTAAATCCTCCTGCTTTTATTCCTAGCCCAGTATTAGAAAATGTAGGGTTAACAGTGTGAAAATCCATTACACCACCCAAGGCATCACTCCCATATACAACCGATCCAGGACCAAATACTACCTCAGCACCTTGGAGGTTATTAGGGTCTAGGGTGATTACATTTTGAAGATTTCCGCTTCTATAAATGGCATTATTCATCCTAACCCCATCAATTACAATTAATACAGAGTTAGCAGCAAAACCTCTAATCATTGGGCTTCCACCACCCAATTGACTCTTTTGAACGAAGACCTCTCCAGATGAACTTAAAATATCTGCAGCTGTAGCTGGTTCGGCTAAGGCAATTTTCTCTCTTGAAAAGTCGACTATCTGCTGTGGGATTTCAATTTTGTTTTGCTCCCATTTATTTGCCGCTACTACCACATCGTCCATGGTAAACACCTCTTCTGTGAGGTTTATTACATAACCCAATTCTTTGAGTTTGGCGAATTTTACTTTTCTAGGTCTATAGGAGGGATGTCTAACTAACAAGATGCCGTTTTCTGAAAAACCAACGAGCTCTGCTTCACCTCGGTCATTCGTAATGGCGCCTCTATTCGTTTCTAGTTCCTGTATGGTGGCCTGAGGAATTGGCTTCTTGGAGAACTTATCTTGAACAATTATAGTTTGTGCCTGTGTTAATGCACTAACAAATATGAACACACAACAAAACGCCAGCTTACTCCACATAAATTTCATACACATTAAGTAATGTTAGGTAGTACATTTTGGTTAATGTTGGGTGCGCAAATATATAGAACGAATAATGCCTTTAATACCTTCTAAATACAAAGGGCCGCCATTTTTTTATGTAAACGGCCATTTCGAGACAATTGTACCTAGTTTGAAACGCAAAATAAAGGGTTTGAACTATGAGAGAGAGCAAATTGATACTCCAGATGATGATTTTTTAAATATTGATTGGGTTAAAAAGGGCAATTCAAAAGTCTTGGTAATTTCTCATGGCTTGGAGGGTGGTTCAGATCGACATTATGTGATGGGCTTGGCTAAGTTGTTCTCACAAAATGGTTGGGATGTAGCTGCTTGGAATAACCGAACCTGTAACGGGGAGATGAATCGTCAGCGTATCATGTATCACCATGCCGCAACCTACGACCTGAGATCTGTCATGGATAGAGTTGTAGAGGAGGGCTACGATGAAATTGCCGTTGCAGGAATTAGCATGGGGGGTGGACAAACCTTAAGATATTTAGGTCAAGAAGACGAATTTGGTTTACCTGAACAACTCAAAAAAGCGGTAATCATTTCAGCACCGTGCTCATTGATTGAAAGTGCCAAAACACTCAATTGGAAGAGTAATCGAGTGTATGAAAAACGTTTTCTTAATAAACTCAAAAAGAAGGTAGCAGCTAAGGCGGAGCAATTTCCAGATATTGATGTAAGTGGATTAGAAGACATGACAACCTTGAGAGAGTTTGATGATAGGTATTCAGGTCCTTTACATGGTTTTAAGGATGCTAAGGAATTCTACCATTACTGTGATCCTTACCCTTTTATTTCCAAGATAAAAAAGGAGTTTTTGATTCTGAATGCACTAAACGACCCATTGCTTCAAGGTAATTGCTATCCTTATGATTTAGCCAAGCAAATGCCAAATATGACTTTAGAAACACCGAAGAGGGGTGGTCATGTGGGGTTTGAAAGGATCTTTAAAGAGTATACTTATTCTGAGATAAGGGCATTGGAATATCTCAGTTAGGCTAGAAATTAGCCTTAATAACAACAGGTAGGTGATCGCTTGGCCAAAGACCATTAGGTCTTTTATCATCTAAATGCATGTAAGAACTGATTCTGAATCCCTTTGAGAATATATAATCAATCCTGTCTTTCAATTTGGCTTTAGTATCGAACCCAGAGAACGTTCCAGTTGGGCCGGTCAATGAGGATTCTGATATCTGCGCAGCATCTTCTAAAATTTCAGACAGATACAGTATGGGTCTCTGTTTAGGTTTAGCATTAAAATCACCTGCTAGTATTACTGGGAGTTTTTGAATATTTAATTCTCGTAGTTTTTTACCAATCAGTAAAGATGATTGAAAGCGTGCCATGTTGCCCCTATGATCAAAATGGGTGTTGAAGAAGAAGAACTCTTTGTTTGAGTTGATATGTCGAAATCTGCCAATGGTACAGATTCTTGGTAGAGCGGCATCCCAACCTTTACTAACGTTGTGGGGCGTCAGTGAAAGCCAAATTGTACATTGATCTACCACGTTCAGCTCTTTGGTATTATAGAAAATGGCACTAAACTCTCCTTTTTTACGTCCGTCATCTCTACCTCCGCCAATGTATTCGTAATCCACCAAGACACTATCTAGGAACTCCATTTGAGAATAAAGTGCTTCTTGAACGCCAAAAGCTATCGGTGAATGCCTTAGAATCAGCTCTGCTACGTCTGTCTTTCGTTCATCCCATCTATTCTCACCATCAGACTGATTGTTATACCTGATATTGTATGACATGAAGGTTATCTCCTGAGCATTGATTGACAGGGATATAATAAGTGTTATGAGGGTTAGTAGTCTCTTCATCTTTCAGTCGGCATGTATAAGGTATGCAAGCTTTCCGAAAGGTGCGCTACTCGAGGGGACTAATATATATTAGGACAAAGAATGCTTTTGATAAGTGTATTGATCTGCTAAATAATTGACTAAAAACGATTTATGATTAAGTCGCTTACCGTGTCGCCAATGGAAAGTGATGAAGTTGCTGCGGGACTTGGGGCATTACAAACGTTTATCGCCTGCTTAGATTCTAGTATTGAAAAGTCATCCAACAAACCACCCGTACAATCGCAGGCTTGAGCACGAACTCCGGCACCACCATCAACGAGGTCTTTTTCTTCAATTTCAGGAATAAGTTCTTGCAGGGCTTTTGTAAACGCAGCTTTTGAGAAGGAACGATACATTTCTCCTAAACCAGTTTTCCAATATTTGAATGCTACCTTCTGGAATCCTGGCCAAAATAAGGTTTCCAGTAATTCTCCGAAGTGTACATCTGATTTCTTGTAGCCTTCTCTTCTAAAGGCCAGCACTGCGTTTGGACCTGCCTCAATACCACCATTAATCATTCTGGTAAAGTGAACACCTAAGAACGGGAAGTTTGGATCAGGAACAGGATAGATCAGGTGCTTTACAAGGTGCTCCTTCTCAGGAACTAGTTTGAAGTATTCCCCGCGGAAAGGAATGATTTTTAAATCAACCTCTTCTGAGGTTTGCTTAGCCAATTTGTCTGAGTACAACCCACCACAATTGATGACCAATTTAGTTTCGAAATCTCCATTGCTTGTAACGATTCTGGTCGTATCACCATCTTCTTCAATTTTGGAGACTTCTGTCTTGAGACTTATTAAACCTCCAGCCTCTTCAATTTTTTCTCCATACTTCTTGGCAACGGCTACATAATCGATAATACCAGTGTATGGTACTTTTATGGCAGCAACACTTTTAACATGGGGCTCAATCTCTATTAATTCCTCTTGTGATATTTTAGAGATTTCCGATAAGCCATTTTCAAGCCCGCGATTATAAAGGTTCTCAAGTAGAGACTTTTGAAATTCTTGAGTAGCTACAACTACCTTCCCACAAAGCTCATATTCAATTTGTTCCTTCTTGCAGAAATCAAGAAGCATATTGTAACCATTAATGCAGTTGGTAGCTTTTAAACTGCCTGGTTTGTAATATAAGCCAGAGTGAATAACTCCTGAGTTATTCCCTGTTTGGTGCTTACAAAGCACATCTTCCTTTTCAAGAAGGGCTAGTTTGAGATTTGGATTTTTTTCTAGTGTCTTAAAAGCAGTGGCCAATCCTACAATACCACCACCAACAACGACTACATCATAAATCATATTTAGAAGGGTAAGTCGTCTGAATCTTCTGCGTTTAACCAATCTGGTTCATCAGTTGCTGCAGGAGGAGGGGCTGCAGCAGAACCATTGCCCACACCACCAGACTGCGCAGGTGCAGCTTCTTCTGCTGATATTCGCCATGCCTGAAGCGTATTGAAGTATTTGTCTACTCCTTGAGGGTCGGTCCATTTTCTGCCTTTAAGATTGAAGCTAATGTTCACCATTTGACCTTCCTTGAAGCTGTCTAATTGTTCACATTTGTCCTGAATCATCTCCATTTTAATGTATTCAGGGTATTGGGGGTTTTCAGCATATTCAACCACAAACTCTCTTTTTCTAAATGAGGCGGTAACTTGTTTTGCCTCAAAAATGCGCTCAATCTTTGCTTTTAAATCCATGCTTCAAATTTTGTTCAAAGCAATTCAATTATTCTATTTAAAGCAAGTTGAATAGTAGGGATATGTTGCTTCAATCAAACTTTTCGTTGTTTAGAAAGTCAAAGACAAAACAACTTTGAATAATTGGCCAAAATTCAAGCGAATAAAACGAAATATTTGGCCATATTTGGCGTATCTGTTTGAGCAGCAGCTTATAAGACTACTTTGAAAAGACTACTACTTATTATATTCACCTTATGCTTAGCATTCTCTGCTCAAGCACAGATCACCACTGAGGGTACTGACTTTTGGTTTGGGTTTATGGAGAATGAACGTGCTAATGACTTAGCATTAGAGATTTACATAAGCGCCTCAGATACAGCCAATGTAGTCGTTGAGTCTCCTTTGGGTGGTTTTTCCCGAAACGTACAAGTGGTACCAGGACAAACGAGACTGGTGATCCCGGACACTACCTATATGCCTACTGGCGAAGGTGTTTTCGATCTTGGATTTCATGTAATGTCCGATAATCCAGTTTCTGTATATCAATTGAATAAAAGATCTTTTAGCGCTGATGCAGCGGTAATTATTCCCACCAAGGCCCTTGATACGGAGTATATCGTACTTGCGCACATAGAGCCGGAAGATGAACGAGCAACTCCAACAAGAGACTCAGAATTTTTAGTTGTGGCTACTGAGGATGGAACAGTAATTGATATTACCCCATCAGGCAATACTAATGATGGTCGAATAGCGGGTGAGACCTTTCAAATAACATTAGATGCGGGACAGACTTATCAAGTACAATCAGAGGATGATGATTTAACAGGCTCTAGAGTGGTATCAGTAGGTGGAGCTGCAGGTGGCTGTCAGAAGATAGCAGTCTTTGGAGGAAATCAATGGACTAATGTGGGAGGCTGTGGAGATGCTAGAGATCATTTGATTGAACAGATGTTCCCAGTTAGTACTTGGGGAGAGAAGTTTCTCTATGTGCCATATGCTACAAGATTTGGTGGTGACTATGTGAAAATTGTAGCGTCTGAAGATGAAACTAGAATTAGTATATCTGGAGAAGACATTATAGAGCTAGATGCTGCAGAGTATCATGTTATAAAAGCTTTAGATGGCGTAAGAGAAGTGGTTTCGGATAAACCTATCATGTTTGGCCAATATAGTCGAAGTAGAAGTTGTGACGGAGTTGCTGCATCTGATCCGTTTACTATAATAGTGAGTCCATTAGAGCAACGAGTCTCTTCAGCCACTTTCAATGCTTTTGATGCGCCTCAAATAAATAATTACTTTCTGACACTAGTTACTGAAACTGATGGTTTTGCCAGTGTACGTTTAGATGGTGTGGAAGTTTCTGATCAATTTATTACTGTTGGTGGAGCGGCTTATGCAAGTATTGGTATTGCTCAGGGAGACCACACGATCGAATCAGACAACGGTGTAATCGCTTATGTTTATGGCTATGGAAATGCTGAATCTTTTGGTTATTCGGCTGGTGTAAGTCTTCAAAATCTCAATCTTCAGATTGAAGGAGTAGATGAAGATATAGATCTCATAGTGGAGCAGGCCTGTGTTGGCTCTGTGATCGATTTTAGAGCAGAGTTTGAAGTGCCTCCAGGAGAGCTTCCACGATTTAATACGTTTGAATGGGATTTCGGTAATGGAGATACTGCCGATGGCGAAGCCATTCAGTACACCTTTGACACTCCTGGTGAATATGAAATTGTGATGGTAGCCTCCGATGGCTTGGGATCTTGTGGTAACTCCGAAACCATTATTAGAAAAATCACGGTTGAAGATATAATAGTGGAAGAATTAATTGGGCCTTTATCAGTTTGTCCTGATGTAGTAGATATTGCCTACGAAGCAGTTGGCCCGGCAGGTAACACTTACGAGTGGTTGATCGATGGGGGCAATATTACATCTGCTACAACAGGGTCTTCTATTACAGTAGACTGGGGCTCGGCAAGAGATGACGCATTTTTGAAGTTAATTGACACCAATTCTATTGGATGTATCCAAGATACCATAACCTATGATGTGATAATAAATAAGCGACTAGAACCCGCCTTACCTCAAAGTAATGGTTTTGCAGATGCAGAGGTTTGTTTTACGGAGTTGGATAATGTGACCTATTTCACTCCGCCAACGAACGGCTCTGAATATGAATGGTTCATTAGTGCCGAAGGAACGATCAATGGAGCGAATAATAGTAATTCCATTAATGTTTCTTGGGACGGTCCTGGAACTGGGCGTGTATGGTATAGAGAGTTTAATCCGTTAATCTCTGATTGTGAAGGGTTCTCAGACGCCTTGAGTGTTAGGATTTATGACGAGATAATTTCTACCCCAATTATTAATAATGTTTTGTGTAATGGTGAATCTAATGCCACTATAACACTAGATGTAGCGGGAGGAAAGGCAGGAAACTATAATGCCATTTGGGATAACGGAATGGAAGGGCTGAGTATTTCAGGCTTACCAGTAGGAGATTATACGGCTACAATCACAGATGCCCTTGGTTGCGAGATTATTGAAACGTATACAGTTACAGAACCTGACATACTTGAGATAACAGATCTTTCTGTTTTGCCTGTCCGTTGCTTCCAAGAAGCTAATGGTTCTATAACCTTGCTAGTAGCCGGAGGTACAACATTCCCAGCTACTGGTGACTACCAATATACCTGGAAAGGAGATTTAGATGCCGATGGTGTTTTTGAGTTTGAAGAGGTAACAACAAGTGGAGTAAAAACCAATTTTAGAGCAGGATCATACACTGTAGATATTGTAGATGCTAATGGCTGTGAAACGGGAGCAACCTTTGAGGTAGACGAACCTCTATTGTTAGAGGCCGATCTTGAAACTTTAATTAACGATCCTATTTGTCCGCAGGCGAATGACGGTACGGCATTTATCGATGCAAAAGGAGGGACTCCTGATTATCAATTCTACTGGAGTAATAATGATCAGGTGGATGATGCCAATGCGGAAAACCTCAGTCAAGGCAATTACAATGTAAGAATAGTTGATGCTAATGGGTGTGAGACTTCATTAGAGATTGAAGTGACAGAGCGTTTCCCTAAGATTTTCGTTCCGAATGCGTTCTCTCCAAATGGAGATGGTTCTAATGATGAATTTAAGCCCGTTGCCGATTGCTCTTTTACCTTCTTTATGCAGATTTATAACAAGTGGGGGTCTGTCGTATTTACCTCAGAAGATGTAGAAGTTGGTTGGGATGGTACCTACAACGGACAACCTGTTCAAGACGGTGACTTCAGTTACTTAATCTTCTATTCTACAACGCTCAATAATGTAGATATAGAAGAGACACTGAGAGGAAAATTAAAATTAATTAGATAGTCTGAGACCAGATCAGACTTTGATTTCCGACTACTGTATACCAGACAAAAGTTTATTCTGAATTTCCCGTCTAATGGGAATGGCTAGTGAAATGGATTTTCTATTTTGAATCTTTCATTAAGAAAACCACAAATTGTCCTTAACAGTATATAAATCATCAGCGGGTTCTGGGAAGACATTTACTCTCGTAAAAGAGTATATCAAGCTCCTTATTCTCAATCCTAACGACTATCGACATATATTAGCCATCACCTTCACCAATAAGGCAACTGAGGAAATGAAGTCCAGAATTCTCCAAGGGCTTCAATCACTAGCGAGCGGACAAGATAAAACCCTCATGAATGTCCTGATTCAGGAATTGCCAGAAGGATTTAATTCGGAAAAGGTTGCCAGAAACGCACATGATGCTTATCTGGCGATTATTCATGACTATAGCCGATTTGAAGTGTCTACCATAGATAGCTTTTTCTCTAAGGTGCTGAAGTCTTTTGCCAAAGAACTTGATTTACCGCTTAGTTATGAGGTAGAGATGAACACCGAGTTGGCACTGTCAGAAACCATTGAGAACCTATATCGAGAATTAGAAAATCATAAAGAGATTAGGCAGTGGCTGAATAATTATGCTCAGGATAGAATTGATAGCGATTATGGATGGAATGTTGAGCATCAGATTCAAAAATTAGGAAAAAACCTGTTTAACGAGGCTTTTCAAGAAGGCTTTAAAGGGAATGAAATAAAGCTCGAAGAACTCAGTCAAGTTATAAAAGACCTCAAAAAACAAGTTAAAGTATTCGAGAATTCTTGCAAGGCCTTCGCTGAAAGAGCTTTCTCTATTTTGACTGAAAACGGAATTACGTTTGATGACTTTAACTACAAGAAAGGTGGAGCACTTGCTGCATTTTATGGTCTTGAAAAGAAAGAATTTGAACCAGAGTTAAAGAAACGTTTCATAGCATGCATGAACGGTGAGGCAAACTGGGGTGCAAAGAAAAGTGAGCGTTTTGATTTAGTGAATCAAATTGGAGAAGAACAATTGCAGCCTTTAGGCGTAGAGCTTCTTGACTTTATTCTTGAAGAAAGGCCAAAATACAATACGGATCAGGCTATTCTTAAGAATATCTATGCCTATGGACTTTTAGAGGTGTTGGATCAAAAACTGAAGGAGTATAGAGATGAACACAACGTGATGCTCATTTCTGACACCAACAGTATTTTAAAAGAGATTATCCAAGGTGGAGATGCTCCATTCATCTTTGAAAAGATTGGTAGTTACTTCAAGCACATCATGATTGATGAGTTTCAGGATACCTCGAACTATCAATGGTCTAATATTAAACCTCTAATCGTTAATGCGCTATCAGAAGGGCAGGAGGTACTTGTAGTAGGTGATGTAAAGCAATCTATCTATCGTTTTAGAGGGGGTAATATGAGGTTGCTGCTTTCAGATATTAAGAAAGATCTAGGCGCTTTCTATGAGGCAAAAACTGATCAGAATCTGAGTGCGAATTATAGGAGTGCTAAAGAGATTGTCAACTTTAATAATCAGCTTTTCGAACGGCTTCCATTAGCATTTAGAGAAAACGAGAGCCTGGTAAACGCAGAATTACTGAATCTCGCATTTGAGAATCACAAACAAGAGATTAAAAACGAAAGTGGTGGTTTTGTCTCATTCAAAGTATTAGAAGAGGAATGGAGAGATCAGGCCATTGAAGAACTCATTAAAGAGGTACAGCAGAATGTAAGTGTAGACCAAGGCTACCAATATGCCGACATGCTCATTCTGGTGAATAGAAATGCAGATATCCCAGATATTGCTGCCGCATTGTTGAAAGAACAGATACCATTTATTAATGGGGAGTCTCTTCGATTGGAGCAAAGTGATTTGGTGCAGTTTATACTGGATGTATTAATCTATTTAGGTGTTGGTAGTGACTATGTTCAGCAACTCAATCTGGTTACACTATACAGAAGAATCAAGAATCAAGAGCTTCAATCCGTATTTGAATTCAAGGAGAGAAAGCAAGTAGATATTCATGGCTTTGGCTTACCTCAGGAGTTTTTTGATAGAAAGCCGAGCCTTAAACAGTTGTCTGTATTTGAGTTGGTCAGTGAGCTATTAGTAATCTTCGACTTTCAGGCGGAGGCTGATATTTATTTACAACAGCTTTTAGATTTGGTATTGACGCAAAGTCAAAAGGGTATTCATTCTATAGCAGCATTTTTAGAATGGTGGGATAAGGAAGGGACGAACCAAATGGTTGCTACTTCTGAACAGACGAATGCTATTAGAATCCTATCTATCCACAAAGCGAAAGGGCTTGAGGCGCCCATCGTCTTTATTCCATTTGCCAATTGGGATATCCTTCCAAGTGGTAGCGTACATCAGTTTTGGACAAATGAAGTGCCCGATATGTATGGAGCACTAAAGTTCATCCCATTAAATTTCAGTAAGTCCGCGCTGGTAGATTCTCATTTCAAAGAAATCTATTATCGAGAAGCAGAAGAAAGCGCACTAGATATTCTGAATAAGACCTATGTTGCCTTTACACGGCCGAGAGAAAAACTGTACTTGAGTGCACCGTCTGTGAAAACTGGAAATAGTAAGGTACACCAATTGATTGTCCCTCTTTTAGATGAACTAGGTATGGTTCCTTTGGAGGAAGACTTCGGCTTAAACTATACCCTTGGTGAAGATCATTCGGCCTTAGCTAAAAAAGAAAAGGGCAAAGATTCTAATCTCATAAAGGTTTACCCTGATTCCTCCTATTTAGATCAGCTGACGATCCGAAACGACTCTGAGCGATTTTTTATGCTACAAGAGACAGAACAAGCAAAGAATATCAATCTGGGGAATCAGGTACACGATGTGCTTGCTGATATTCGACAGATAAATGATTTGGATATGGTTTTGAGGCAGCGCCTACAGTCTGGAGAGATGGATCGTGAGACCATAGAAGCGGTAAGAAAGAAAGTCGAAAAGTTATTTGCTGATCACCAGATTGCAAAGTGGTTTTCCGATGATTACAAGGTCTATAACGAACGGGCTATTTGGTATGAAGGCAAGGAATTAAAACCCGACCGATTGATGATTCAGGGAGATTTAGCGGTTGTGATTGACTATAAGAAAGAAGTGGAGAGTGATTCTCATCTTAATCAAGTCAGAAGATACATGCGTGCGGTTAAGTCAATGGGCTATGGCAATGTGCAAGGTTATTTAATCTATGTTGAACCTAGTCAAGTGAAGGAGGTAAAGCTTTGAATACATTCCATCATCAATTAGCTGCCAGAATAGAAGCAAGCGATATAAGGTCACTAGGCAATCAATGCTATGTGTTTCCAACAAAGAGGGGTGGCGTGTTCTTCAAAAGAGCTCTAATTGAGCGCTTCGGGAAGCAGAACTTTATGCTACCTGCTATCTATAGTATTGAAGACTTTGTCCAGAAGTTGACAGGCTTGACAATCAGTGATGAACTGACACTGCTTTTTCACCTCTTTAAAATCTATCAAGCCAAACAGACCGATCTTCAATTCGATGATTTCTATGCTTGGGGTAAGATTATACTTAAAGACTATGATGAGATAGATCGGTATATGGCTGATGCCAAGCGCATCTATATGGATCTCCAGAATATCAAGGCGCTTGATGCCGAGTTTGGAATCACTGAGGAGTACAGAGAGATAATTGAGCGATATAGAACGCTAACAGAACGTAAAGAAAAGACCGATCTACTCACTAAATTCTTAGAAATTTGGAAAGAGGTAGGGGCAGTTTATGAGCAATATCAAGAAGAATTGCTAAGAGAGGATAAGGCCTATGGCGGAATGCTTTACCGGAATTTGGCTAATCTGCTCTCACAAGAAACCATTGATCATGAATTCTCCTTCTACCACTTTTGTGGCTTCAATGCATTGTCAAAGGCCGAGGAGATCATATTTGATAGCCTGATTAAAGCTGATAAAGCACAATTGTATTGGGATACTGATTCCTATTACCTGCTAGACCCTAAAGAGGAGGCAGGTGACTTTCTTAGAGAATATACAGCCAAATGGCCTGAGAGTGTCCTTTTTGATGCGCAATCCTTAGAGAGTCCAAAGGGAGTTACCATTCATAGTGTTCCTCAGCAAATGGCACAGGCACAGCTTGGGGCCGATTTGGTAACCGATCTACTAAATCAAGGAGCTAAACCTGAAGAGACGGCAATAGTATTAGCAGACGAGAAACTGTTGATTCCACTGCTTTATGCATTGCCATTGCACGATCGTAAAGTAAATGTGACCATGGGTTATCCCATGCGTTCTACCATTGTCTTCGACTTTATTCTGGCATATTTAGAATTGATAAGAAAGGCTAAACGCTCCAATGGAGAGTTGGTCTTTTATGCTTATGATCTCAAGCCATTTCTCTCCAATGCATATGCTGCCGTATTCGACCAAGATATTTATCAACGCGTAAATGAATGGCTAACAAAGAACAAACGCAGAAACCTGTCTCTTAACGAACTAAAGGACTTAACTAGCAGTCAATCTCTTCTAGACCTATTACAAGCAGGAACAGATTGGAAGTCTATTTATAACTCGATCAAAGAATACCTTACTTCTGCTTTTTATGAGTTCAAGGAAAATGAGGGTTCCCAAACTGATCAAGAATTCGTTTACTTTTTCTTGAAGTCTCTGAATCAGTTGAACGATTACTTACAAGACAGGAAAGAGTTCAGTTTACGACTGATCAAGAAAATCATTCAGGAATATTTCAGGTCAGTCAAAGTACCTTTTGAGGGTGAACCTGTCCAGGGTATTCAAATCATGGGCTTTCTGGAGTCGAGAACCTTAGATTTTAAGCATGTAATTGTGCTTTCAGCGAATGAAGGTAAACTGCCGACAGCAAGAAATTTGAATTCTTATATTCCATATGGTTTGCGAAGGGTCTTTGAGCTGCCAACCTTCCAGGAGCAAGATGCCATTTACGCATATCACTTCAAGCGACTGATTCAAAGAGCTGAAAATGTACACTTTGTTTACGATCAAAGTATTCTTGGTGACTCAACAGGCGAGAGAAGTCGTTTCATTTTGCAACAGGAGTATCTCTATGATTCAATCCCTCACATTGAGGTGAGCGAGAAGGCGTATGAGACTAAAATTCCAGAGGTTCAGACAGACTTTTCCATAACTGTAGAAAAGACTGAGTCTGTTCAGAAACTCTTAAGGCATTTTGAATTCAATGATGAGAATAAAGCCTATTTGTCGCCTACTTCTTTAACGAATTACATCACCTGCCCGCTCAAATTCTATTTTCAGCATGTGGCTGGTATACGGGAATTAGACGAGGTTGAAGAAGACATAGATGCTAGGAATTTAGGTATCGTGGTGCATGAAGTACTCGAAAATCTATATAAACCTTGGTTGGAAAGAGAAGTGAGTGCTGACCAAGTCAAACTGCTTCAAAGTTTGGTGGAAAAGGAACTCGAGAAATCACTGATCAAGAATAAAATCGTACAAGAGTCACAGGCCTTAAGCGGTAGAGACTTAGTGACCAAAGAGGTGATGATACGCCTCATTCAAGAGGTGCTTTCATTGGACATGAAGCAAGCACCTTTTACTGTTGAAGGACTCGAACGAGACGATTTCGACAAGTTTGTTAATGTTGGGCCATACAAGGTGCGCATTAGCGGGACTATAGATCGTGTTGATGACAAAAATGGAACCACAAGAATAAAGGATTACAAAACTGGCAAAGTAGAGTTGGTTTCTAGGGGTAGGCCTGCGAAAACTGATGAGGAAATGTCAGAAGAGCTGTTTTTGGACCCCAAATACAAATCTGGTTTCCAAGGTATGCTCTATGCTGTCTTGATGCATCCTCATATTTCAAAGCCATTAATGGTTGGCGTTACATCGTTAAGAAAACTGCAACAAGGGACTATATGGTTGAATAACGGCAATCCTTTACCAGATCAATCAATAGCGCATTATGAAGGGCTGCTAGACCAGATGGTAAAGGAAATCTTCAATCCTGATGTTCCTTTTACTCAAACTGAGGATGTGGCGAGATGTGGCTATTGCGAATTTAAAAAGGTATGTAAGCGAGTATGAGTAATTACAAGAACCCAACCCAAGAGCAGCAAATTGCATTTGCCAAAATGAATCATGAAGGATGTTTGGTGATGCTGAATCTGTTGAAATTCAACTCTGGAAATGCAGAAGCTTATAATAAGTATTTGGAGGCTGTGGCACCCTTAGCAAATCAGATAGGAGCAGAGATTATCTATTCAGGTAAGCCACTACTAACGCTAATAGGCCCTGCCAACGAGTTTGATTGGGATTTAATGCTCATGGTTTCTTACTCCAATAAAGAAGCGTGAATTGAGCTGTCATCTCATCCAGATTACCCAGGTCATTTAAGAGCAGCTGCAATTGAAGATTCTAGGCTAATTGCGCTTGAGGGTAATCATAAGTCATAAACCCTGATAAACTTCCACTGACAAGGCTCATCACATAGAAAGCTTAAAATGAGTTCGTCACCTGAAATGGAATAAGATAGACTAATGAATTCTTCGGTAGTATTCGAAAAGCAATTAGGAAATTCTAGAAGGCCTTCTGTTCTATTAATACCACCACTCATTGCCTCTTGATCATTCACATCAAAATTGCACAATGAACCAGACGAAGTGAAAGTGTCATTTTCGAAAAAGGTAGTAGTCCTATTTGAATTAATAGGGGTAAAAGAACCACTACCGTCACCTGGGTCAAAATAGGCTTCGGTAAGGGCCCATGTACTTTCTATTTCCGCTAGGCAAACGGAAGTATCATCACATTCAGGGTTCTCGCAACCTAGGAAAACGAAACAGCCAAGAAATAATACCGAGAGTTTTACAAATGCTTTCATATACTTCTTTGACAAGACTTGACCTCAAAAGGTTGTAAGTGCCTCACCATTATTGCGAGGATACAGGACGAAGTAATGACGATCTTTTTACCTCATCACTTAATAACCTAGGAACCCATTAACCCATTAACCTACTAACCATTAACTTCACCACCTAGAAAACTCAATCTACCTTTGTCTATCTAATGGTACCGACTCCATCTTAAACTTGTCGAACCAAGTGAGAATGGCAGATACTTTACCAATGAGATTACTCGGCTGTGCTGCTATACCATGATAAGCACCAGGAATACGCACCATAGCCGTTTCTATTCCTCTTAACTTAAGCGCTGTAAAGTACTGCTCAGATTCGTGAATTGGAGTTCTTAAATCCGCTTCACCTGTTAAAAGCATCGTTGGGGTAGTTACGTTACCTACCAAAGAAATAGGAGAGTGCTTCATATAGGTCTCAGGGTCTTCCCAAGGTCTTTTTTCAAACCAATAACGCGTGGCAAAAGCCGACATATCTGAGTTAAGCGCCCAGCTATACCAGTTAATTACAGGCTTGGCCACAACAGCAGCTGCAAAGCGATCGGTTTTACCAACAATCCATGAGGTCAAGACACCACCGCCAGAACCACCAGTTACAAAGAGCTGATCTTCATTAATGTATCCTCTTTTGATTACCTCATCTACGCCAGACATCAAATCGTCATAGTCTTTGCTCGGATAGTTTTTATCTATTTCGTTGCCGAAAGATTCTCCGTAACTGGTTGAACCTCTAGGGTTTGTGTATAACACTACATATCCTTCAGCAGCCATCAACTGAATTTCTCCTGAGAACATAGGGCCATAACTTGAGAAAGGTCCCCCATGAATTTCCAGAATCAAAGGATACTTCTTGTTAGGGTCGAAGTTGGGAGGAGTCACAATCCAGCCGTTAATGTCTAGTCCATCAACAGAAGACTTATACCAGATCTCTTCAACCTTTCCGAGTTCCTTGTACTCAAAAAGGTCTTCGTTCACGTTAGTAACTTTCTTATTGTTGCCATTATTCCCAACGCCAAGATCGGCTGGTAGCTGCGTTTCTGCCCAGTTATAAGCATAGTTGCCATTGTTGGCAATTGAATAGCCTCCTGAGGTGTAGGGTCTTCCAAGAGAAGTTCCTCCAAGTCCATCGGTGATTTCAGTGACCCTACCTTTGGTTGTGATATAACCAATTTTAGGATGTGCTTTGTCTACATATTGAAAGTATAATCCTTTGCCATCCGCAGCCCATGTCACACTGTTAACATCTCTGTCTAAATCACCTGAAATCAACCTTGGATTAGAACCATCAATATTCATTAAATACAACTTAGAGAGCTGATAGCCTTTGTAATTGTCATCACCACCTGTGTAGGCTATAGTTTTACCATCGGGCGAGATTCTTGGGTTTCCATCAGGACCATAACGGTCGGTTAGTTTCTTTAACTCACCTGTTGATAGTGATACGGAGTAGATATCTGAATCTCTACCTTCAATTTCTTGGTCTGGGCGCATATTAGCACTGAAATACAAGTGCTGACCGTCTTTACCCCAAACCGCATTACTGTGATCAAATTTGGCCTCGGTGACTTGTCTAGGTGTACCACCAGATACTGGAATTGTAAACAATTGTTGATGACCCGTTGGTACTTCTCCAACTCCATCTCTTCTCCAGCCTAGCTCATCGATATACTTCGGAGGCATATTCCATTTAGCGCCTTTTGGCTTCTCTGGCATGCGTATAGGAGAAGGATTCGCTTCCGCCACGAACATGTTAAATGATAAATAACGATCGTCAGGAGACCAACGAATATTAGAAGGGGTAAGCTCTGAGTTCACAAGAATCATTTCCTCACTTGAGTCCATCCAACGCATATATAATTCAGATTTCCCTGATTTATTCGACATATAAGCCACTTTGGTACCATCATGAGACCATCTTGGGGAACGGTCATTCTGCTCTCCCGTGGTAAGTGGTCGGTTTTGAGAACCATCGAAATTGACTATCCAAAGGTTTGACAAGTTCCTGTCATTCATGATGTCTTTAAAGTTTCTCACGTAAATGACTTGTGAACCATCGGGCGAGATTTGGGGATCTGAGACATATTCTAGGTTGAAGATGTCTATCATCTCAAGTCTGTTTGAGACTTGGGCTTTCACTTCGAGTAAGGAAAGAGTGAAAATCAATGACAGCAGGAGTGTTTTTCGGAAATTCATAAAAATCAGGTTGATTGAGATTTTAAGATAGCTAAAAGGGGGAATAGAGAAAAGGGTAATCTGAAATGCGGAGTTCTCGTGAGAAACATGCCTTAGATTAGCTATTCTGGTTATTTTAGAGCGATGAAAACCCCTCTTTTAACTGCAGTCGCGTGCCTTATTTTGTTGTCGGGATGCACCATTCAAAACAAAGATCGAAAAGTTGTTTTTATTCTTTTAGATGGGATTCCTGCCGATGTATTGGAGTCTACAGAAACCCCATTTTTGGATGACATTTCTGGTAATAAAGGCTATACACGAGCCTATGTTGGGGGTGAAAAAGGAGGTGAATCAGAATCGCCAACCATCTCAGCAGTGGGTTATAATAGCTTGTTAACTGGCGTTTGGGCCAATAAGCACAATGTGTGGGGCAATAGCATTAAAGCACCTAACTACGATTATTGGACCATATTTCGCCTAGCAAAAGAGCATGATCCAAATCTAAAAACAGCCATTTTTTCAACATGGCTAGACAATCGCACTAAGCTAATTGGAGAAGGCCTGCCGGCAACTGGGAATCTATCTATGGACTATGCTTTTGATGGTTTTGAATTAGATACAGTCCGTTTTCCTCATGATGATGAACGACAATATATTCTAGATATTGATGAAATGGTTGCTACCGAGACTGCCGATTATATAGCAGCTAAAGCACCAGATCTTTCATGGGTGTATTTAGAGTATACGGATGATATGGGGCATAAATATGGAGATAGTCCTCAGATGACGAATGCAGTTCAATTGGCAGATAAGCAAGTAGGGAGAATCTGGGAGTCAGTCAAAAAACGTGAAGCACGATATAATGAAGAGTGGCTCATTGTGATAACCACAGATCATGGACGTACTGCAAGTTACGGTAAAGGTCACGGAGGTCAATCAGAAAGAGAACGAACGACATGGATTGTCACGAATTACCAATCTCTATTACCTTCATTCTACCAAAAACCTGGTATTGTTGATATTATGCCTTCTATCGCCAATTTCTTGCAGCTTGATATTCCAGAGTCTATTCAAGAGGGTTTGGATGGGGAACCTTTTATCGCAAAATGAAAGCTATAGTCGTTATTGGCAGCAGAGCTTAAGACCCTATCGAGCAAAGAGGGTCATCCTATTTGATGTTGATAGCCAACCTATAGATAGTTGAAGAATAGCTCAACCAAGCTACCCAGTACGAAACTTGCAAATGCAGCTAAAATGGAAAGAGGGTTTAGTTTAAAAGTGTTTTTGAATGCGAGCCAAAGACATAACAAGCCACAGATAGAAAGAATGATTGTTGCATATAATGGCATTGTACTACTGAAAAGACCAATCTGATTGAGGATAGGGTCTAATAAGGCTGTAAAGCCAAATAGTGTTAAGGCAAAGTTGGCTTTCTTATGTGCAACGAGTAAATAATAGCTTGCAATAATTAGTTCAATTCCTATCGCCAAGGGACCAAATTGAGAATAATACTCTTTCTTAAAATACGCATCTAAACCTACTGGGAAATCTATCTTCATTAGAAATGCTGTACTCAATCCAATGGCAATAATCAGTAGTATGATTGAAATAGTTTTCCTTTTTTCCATTCGGCCTGTAATAGTTTTTGTTATTGTAGCTGATGCAGCATAAACATACGCCTTAAACCTTTAAAGGTTCAGTTTTGATTTACTAGGATGGTAAAAGAATTCCCTCGTTAAAGCCTAGATCCTTTTTTAACTTAAATTATGGTTCATTCAACATTACAATACTCAGTCCTCATGTAAGACGACTCAGGTCTACCTTCTAAATTTCCTTATTTTCAACCTATGATCCGACATCTAAGCCTTTTCTTGATTCTTATCTTCATAGCCTCCTGTTCTCCGAATGTTTCACCACCCGAGCCAATAGGTCCATTGCCCACTCAGGCTCAAATAGAGTGGCAACAACTAGAGTATTACGCCTTTGTGCACTTCAATATGAACACCTTTACGGATATGGAGTGGGGGTATGGAGATGAACCTGCGACTTCTTTCAATCCAACAGAATTGGATACGCGCCAATGGGCTCGAGTGGCGAAAGAAGCAGGCATGAAAGGAATAATTCTCACAGCAAAGCATCATGATGGTTTTAACCTGTGGCCCACTGCTTATAGCGAGCATTCTGTCAAGAATAGCCCTTGGAAGAATGGTAAGGGAGATGTTGTAGCCGAATTAGCAGAAGCCTGTAAAGAATACGGACTCAAAATGGGGGTTTATTTATCTCCATGGGATCGTAATTATGCAGATTATGGCAAGCCTGAATATGTTGAATACTATAGAAATCAAATGGTTGAATTGTTGACTAACTATGGAGATATCTTCGAGTTTTGGGTTGATGGAGCCAATGGAGGTGATGGTCATTATGGAGGGGCTAATGAAACAAGAAATGTAGATAGAAACACCTATTATGACTGGGATAGTACTTTTGCTCTCGCTAAATCTTTGCAACCAGAAATCATCATTTTTAGTGATGGAGGACCTGGGACAAGATGGGTAGGTAATGAGAACGGATTTGCAGGAGCTACCAATTGGTCAACTTTTAGAAAGGAACAATTTGCGCCAGGAATAGGTCCTTACAAAGAATCTCAGTTTGGCCATGAAGACGGAAAGTTTTGGGTTCCTGCAGAATGTGATGTTTCTATCAGACCTGGTTGGTACTACCATGAAAGTCAAGATGATCAGGTAAAATCATTAAGCCATTTGTTAGATATCTACTACAAATCCGTTGGCAGAAACGGCAATTTGTTATTGAATCTTCCAGTGGATAGAAGAGGATTAGTTCATGAAAATGATGTTGCGGCTTTAATGGAGCTGAGAAAGACTTTGGATGCTACTTTTGAGACTAACTTAATCGGTAGAGCTTCTATGACTGCCTCTTCTGAACGAGGAAAGGACTTTGATCTAAACAACCTAGCTGATGATGATTATGACACGTATTGGTTTCCAGCCGATGATCAGCTCGAAAATGTTATCACCCTTAATTTCAAAGAGCCCATAACTTTTAATCGATTGATGTTGCAAGAGTATATTCCTTTGGGCCAACGCGTAAAGGCATTTGAAGTACTTGCAGATATTGATGGTGAGTATCAAACGCTGGAAACTCAAACTACGATAGGGTATAAACGCCTTTTGCGTTTTGAGGATGTCACGACAACATCTCTGCAGATCAGGATTCTAGATGCGAAAGGGCCTGCTGTCCTGTCTGAGCTCGGAATCTACTATGCCGAGGCAGAACCAGAATTTATTGCTAGTACCGATTAAGTAAAACTTATCGTAATTCAATTACGGACTTTGCATATTTAGCTTAGTGCGAAAGTATTTTATTTTTCATCAACCTTAACAATATGGAGCAATTCAAAACCAATTTTTATAAGACAATAGGGCATTCCCTGCTAGGACTTTGTCTGATGATCTTAATGGCACCCGCTATGGCGCAAAAGATAGATTTCAGCATGATGGAATCTATGAAGCCTCGACTCATAGGGCCTGCTAATATGAGTGGAAGAATCACCAGTATAGATGTGGTGAGAAGTAGCCCTGAGATTATTTATGCCGGCTCAGCATCAGGCGGTCTCTGGAAGTCTACCAGTGGAGGCATAGATTGGGAGCCTATCTTTGATGATAACCTTGCCTTGTCAATAGGTGCGGTTACGGTATCGCAAAAGAACCCAAGTGTGGTTTGGGCCGGTACAGGTGAAGGAAACCCAAGAAACAGTTTAACAGGTGGTTACGGTATTTACCGAAGTTTAGATGCTGGCCAAACCTGGCAGCTTATGGGTTTAGAAAAAACTCGAAACATTCACAGAATTATCATTCACCCTGATGATCCAAATACGGTATTTGTAGGTGCCATTGGTTCTCCTTGGGGAGATCACCCAGAAAGAGGAGTTTATAAAACCACTGATGGTGGAGAAACTTGGGAGCATATTCTTTATGTAGACCAAAAGACAGGTGTTGGCGATATGGTAATGGATCCTTCTAACCCTAATAAGCTTTTGGTGAATATGTGGCAACACAGAAGAGAACCATGGTTCTTTACCTCTGGAGGCCCTAATTCAGGGTTATATATCACTGTTGATGGTGGTAAGACTTTTACTAAACAAACGAGTAAAGACAATGGATTACCAGAAGGAGACCTCGGAAGAATGGGCTTTGCCTTTGCGCACAATAATCCAAACCGAGTTTATGCCCTTATAGAGGCTAAAGACAACGCACTATACAGGTCTGAAGATGGTGGAGCTAACTGGGCTATGATCAATGATGGTAACGACATTGGAAATAGACCTTTCTATTATTTCGATATTTATGTTGATCCTAAAAATGAAAATAGACTGTATAGCATTTTCACCAATGTGCATAGAAGTGAAGATGGCGGTAAGTCTTTCGAGAATATTATTGAAAGAAACCTGATTCACGTTGATAATCATGCGCTTTACATTAACCCAGACGATCCGAAGTATATGATCTTGGGTAATGATGGAGGTATGGCCATTACTAGAGATATGGGCAAGACTTGGCAGTTTGTTGAGAATTTGCCTCTAGGTCAGTTCTATCATATCAATGTAGATAATGAGACACCGTACAACGTTTATGGCGGCCTTCAAGACAACGGTACGTATACAGGCCCAGCCTATACATGGATTCAAGAAGGCTTGAGAAACGATTACTACTATGCCATTGGCGGTGGTGATGGTTTTGATGTAATGGCAGATCCAGATGATTCTAGATACGGTTACTCTCAGTCGCAACAAGGAAATGTAGGCCGATATGACAAACTCACAGGAAGCAGCAAAAGAATAAAACCAACCAGTGATGATCGAGATTTAGAATTAAGATTCAACTGGAATGCCGCAATAGCGCAAGATCCTTTCGACAATTCTACGATATACTTTGGTAGTCAATTTGTGCATAAGAGTACGGATAAAGGAGATAATTGGACAATGATTTCTCCAGACCTTACGACAAACGATACAACTAAGCAGCAGCAAGATAAAAGTGGGGGGTTGACTATTGATGCGACAGGTGCTGAGAATCATACTACACTATTGGTGATAGAACCAAGTCCTATGGAGCAAGGTGTAATATGGGCAGGTACCGATGATGGTAATGTTCAGATCACCAGAGATGGTGGACAAAATTGGAGAAACGTAGCCAAGAATATGAAGGGAGTGCCTGCCGGTTCTTGGATCAACCAGATTAAGTCTTCTCGATACAATAAGGGCGAAGCCGTTGCGGTGATTAATAACTACAGAAGGTTTGATTTTAAGCCTTATGTAATGCACACCACAGACTACGGAAAGTCTTGGAAACCAATTGTAAATGAGGCTGATGTATTTGGTTATGCCTTGTCATTCATTCAAGATCCAGTTGAGCCTAATTTAATGTTCTTGGGTACTGAACACGGTTTATACATTAGCATCGATGCCGCTGAAACTTGGACTAAGTTTAACAATGGCTATCCGAGCGTATCTACAATGGATTTGGTGATTCAAGAAAGAGAAAGTGACTTGGTTATAGGAACGTTTGGTAGAGGCATTTACGTAATGGATGATATTCGACCATTGCGAGTAATGGCGAATAAAGGCCAAGAGGCAATAGCTGAAACTGCCGTTACGGCAATTGATGCACCTACATCTTATATGGTCAGTACACGTTCTGCGAATGGCCCTGCCAACCCTGGCAATGCAACTTTCGAAGGAGAGAATAGACCAGTTGGAGAGGCAGTAATTAAGTTCTTTGCCAAGAAACCTGAGATGCCCAAAAGAGGGCAAGCTAGAGGTAATGGTGCTAGGGGAGGACAGAGACCTGCTCAAGCGAGAGCTGCAGCGTTTGCTGCAAGAGGCGGAGGAGCCCGAGGTGGAAGACCAGGTAGAGGTGGTACAGGAATCGCAGCCGCTGCTGGTCCGAAAGCCAAAATTGAAATTATGACAATGGATGGAGAGCTAGTTCGTACCATAGAGGCGCCAGTAAAAGATGGCTTAAATATAGCGCAGTGGAGTTATGATGAAGATCCACCAGAAGGAGTAGAGCAGCCAGCCTTACCTCCAGGTATTCCTGCTAGGTTCGCAAGATTCTTTAGAATAAATGGTGCTCCAGCTTTACCGGGTACATATAAAGCTAAAGTAACTGTAGGGGGTGTATCTGATGAGTCTATGATTGAAATCCAGATGGATCCTCGGATTGAATACAGTATGGATGCTTTAATTGCTCGTAGAGACTTTTTACGTGAAGTGGGCAAGCTAACGGGTGATGTAACCACATTGGCCACAAACATGACCAAGGAAATGGAGAAAGTTGACAAGGTTTTGGCTGCGCTAAAAGATAAGAAAGGTGCTGAAGCGGATAGTTTGAGAAGCAGAAGTAATGACGTTAAGAAAGAGATGAAGGCACTTTCTGATGCAATAGGAAGTGGTGGCTTTAGATTTGGCAGAGGTGGAGGAGGATCGGACGTTACGCCTCTGAATAGCAAGGTAACGGGTTTATCTCGTAGCGTAAGTGGCTCTTTTGATGCGCCAACTAATTCTGACCGTCAAGACCTAGAAGAATATAAGGAGTCTTATCAAGACTTAAAGCAAAAGATGGAACAGTGGATTGCCGATAATTGGGCTGAATACTTAGAAGAGGTATCTAAATTCAACTTTTCACCTATAGACAATTAGTAGACTAGAAAACAGAATATAGAGGGCGGCTTTAAAACGTTTATACTCGTCATTCCCAGCTTGACTGGGATTCTCCCTAAGGTGAGCACCATTTTAGTGAGTTTCCAAATTTCGTTTTGGAATGGCAGTATACTTTTAAAGCTGTCTTTTTTTATAAACAGATCTAAGTAAAAAAGATCAAGAGTGAATCTAAGGCTGTCATAATCAGAATAAATCTTCTGAAATGCTTATCATTTACTCTTTTAAAAATTCTAATACCGATAAATAAACCTAGAAGGATTGCTGGAATAGCCATAGCACTGACTTGGATTGATTGCCAATTAATAGTTTTCCAGCTCCAAATATGAAAAGGGACCTTAAAAAGGTTGATGATTAAAAAAAGCCAAGCAGTAGTTCCTATAAACTGATTTTTAGGCAACCTCATGGCTAGAAAGAATAGATTGGCAAAGGAACCTGCCAAGTTGCCCACCATGCCCGATACGATTGGAGAACCAAGACGAATATTTATAGAAATAGCAGTCTCTCCATAGAAAACTACATTTCCAACACAAAAGCTCCAGTTCTTGCAAGAGTCAGAATGTATGACATAGTACAAAGTGGAAACCAAAATTTTTTAATTGCTTTTGGGGAAGGAGTCCTATTCATACTAGAAATTAATAACTCAAATGAGTCAAAGCTTCTAGAATATAGGATGCCAATTGCGTTATTGATAGCTGCAAATGTTGATAAGGTGCATTCAACAGGGTTTCATGAATTTGGCACGTTTTCCTATTCAATAAATGAGTATCTACAAGAAAGAGTTTCTATAATATTCAGAGGAAGTTTAAAGGATTTCATTCTTTATTAAAGGCCACATTTATTAGAAAAGTGGAATCATTTCACATTTCAAATAAGATGTGTATTAATTACAATTGATCAATCAACACTTTTTCAACTGTGTTGAATTAATCGGTGTCTGTCTCACGTTTATAGTTTCGATTAATTGAGTTTTTGCAATTGACTTTATTTCTATCTGCCGTGGGTGTATTTAGATTCTACCAATCAGTATCCTTAGGTTTGCTTGTTTGATTCTGTATTGATAAAAAAATCTGTTCAGAATATTCTTTCGTTTTCATCTTTAAGTCGTCCCAAACTCTATTGTGATACTTTTTAGACATGCCTTTATCGGTATACATTTCTGAGCTTTTCAGTAGACCTAACGAACACTTTGAGTCCTTACCAATATCAACAGTATGTTCAAAATTAGTTAACTGAACACGATAACGAGTGTCCTTTATTTCTACTTTGATTTCGTATTCAACATAGCCTGAGTAGCATTTGTAAGAAAGACCTTTATAAGAATATTCAAATACACCTTTACCAATAACAATACCAGTTTCTTTATCTGACATCTGAATAGCTTCATCTGCTTTACCATAGGTCGAGGCAAACCAAACTTGAACAGCATTATAGATTTGGTTCTTGTTCATACTGTCTGCTTGAATTACTTTTTGATAAAGAACTCTATTCTGGGCATTCAAAGCAGAAGTTGCAAGGACTAAGATCAGTGAGAAGAGTATAAATAAATTACGCAAGGAAGCCGGTTTTTGATTTAAATAGAAGGTAAAAGAGAATTTTTAAAAAAAAGTAATGTGGGATAATCTGATTATTATAAAATATAAAGCCTATAGGGCTTAGTTTTGCGCAAATTTTATGCAAATAAAAAAAAGGGTTACAAGATTTAACTCTCATAACCCTTTGATTACTAAGCGGAACGGACGGGACTCGAACCCGCGACCTCCTGCGTGACAGGCAGGCATTCTAACCAGCTGAACTACCGCTCCGTAATGCCTTTCGTTTAAGGTGATGCAAAAGTAGTAGCTTCAGTTTGATTTGCAAATAGCCCATTCAATATTTTTACTGATTTTTTTATCTAGGTGTTTTAGCTATTCCCGCACATTGGTGTAATGCCATTATTTTCAAGGAATTTTATCACGAAAATTAACTATTCATTAAAGAAAATACCGCCATGAATTCATTGACACTACAACCAAATTTAGCTCTAGGGAGTAGCCAAAAGCGCTTTTCCGGGAGAACATCGGTTGATCAATTATTGAATAGCACCAAAAAAATGAAACTAAAAGTTGCCGTACTTTTTGAGTTATTGAAAAAAGATAAAAAAACTCAACAAGTGCTAGAGGTGCTCGACAAAGAAATTGCTCACCATCAAGATGAGTTAACAAGACTCAATTTTCTAGAACAAAAAACCGAAGGAGCAGATCTTTCACCAACCTCTATTATGGCTCATGATATTGTAGATCATGCTTCACATTTAGCGGAGGTAGATGTGAAGATTACTGGTGATATCAGGTCTCGCATGAAAGGTGATCACGAAATGCTCAGCTTTTATTTAAGTCATTTGCTCGGCTACATTAAAAAGTATCTCGCAATTGAAGAGATTCATATCGATGTATTCCGTTCCCAAGGCTTTGTGAAAATGGACTTTAGAGTGCCTTTACCACTAATGCTAGATGATAAGATGCTAGACATTACCAAACATGTAATGAAGGTGCACTATGGTAAGCAGAGTTGGTTAGGAGGGAGGCTCTTGTTAGCCTTACCTGCTATGAATACCTAGGACTTGGTTCTATCAATATCTTTGTCTCCATACCAATCTTCAAAGGTTCTTTGTGTCTGGTATTTATCTGTAAGAATTCGATAGACCATATACAAGAGCAGGCCTTGGCAAACCAATAAGGAAGCAAAAACAAGAGGGAACATAACACCCATTTGTGTCATGAGCGTATAAATAACTACAGCAATTGTAGTGAGGTATATTATGAATTTTAAAGAACGCATGTGCAAGCAACATGCGTTCTATTTATTTTGTTGTGAGTTCTGTACAGAAAATTTAGTAGCCGTAACCCGCTAGCTGTAATTGGGTTAGAGAATTAAATGCATTGGGTGGATTGAGATAACCAGCCAAGAATTTGTAAATCTTTAATCTTACTTCTTTGGCAATTTTAGTGTCTAATCTGTCAAAAGCATGTCCGCCTGGAATGTCTTCGTAAATCTCACTCTCAAATTTTTTACCATCGGCCTTTAATGATTTTATCAGGTGCTGTACTTCCAGCACATTAACATCTTCATCATTAGTATTAGAGTGCACTAGAAGTGGAGTTTCTAGTTTGTGGGTGTTCCAAGCCGGAGATCTTCTTTTGTATTCTTCGACATCTTGATAGGCTTCCTTACCTATGTGATAGTCAGCCGCATAAAGGGCTTCATAGCCATCAGATTTGTAACCCATTCGAGCAATTAGATCGCTCACAGGTACACCAGCATAACCTACTTTGTATGCTTTTGGGTGCTTATAGAGGTTCATGAGTGTGATTAGTCCACCGTGGCTCCATCCAAATATTCCTACGCGGTTGGCATCTACAATGTCATAGTTTTCAATCATATAGTCTCTTGAGGCTTTCACGTCTTCAACTTCAAGTCCACCATAGTCGATTAGCTCATAAAATCTTCTTCCATATCCTGTGCTCCCTCGGTACTCCGGAGCCACCACTACATAACCCTGAGCCATTAACTCGCGAATGATATGGGCATAAAACGTATTAAAGTTACTGTGAACCCCACCGTGTGGTAAAACCATAAGGGGATATTTCTTGCTCGTGTCCACAGATTTGGGAATGAAGACATAAGTTTTGAAACGAACAGGGTTCTGCGCCCCTTGGCCTGTTGGGTTTCTTATTACTCTTGGCTTAGGGCCCGTCAATTCAACTTTATCTATGTAAGCCACATCGCCTACCTTGTTGTACCACATCAGGTCGTCCATGTTTTTATTCATTCGGTCGAATGTGTGGCGCATGTTTGAAAGCTGCCTTTGTACTTGGTCAAGCTCGCTTTTCAAGTCCTCATTTGTCTGTGCTTTTGTTGTGAAGCAAAATAAAACGAGAGTGGTTAAGAGTAGAAGTTTTTTCATTGTACTATACTTTCGGTTGACTGCAATCAGGATCTGCGTTTAAAGATTACTGTATAAAGTTTGTGGCTAATGGTAAGTTCAGTTAAACCTTTTTCATCGAAGAGGTGAGACTCTTTCTTGCCATCATGGATAAAGTAGAATTCGGTATTACTTACTTTTTTAACAGTTAAATATTCCCCGGTAGCAAGTGAATACAACTGTTGACCATCCTCTGGAATTTCAAAGTAATATATATCCGCACCAACAAGCTCAGAAGCGTTCAAGCGCTTATCATCACCATCAACATTGATTTGATAGGAGCCGTTTGCATAGTGCGTTTGTACTGAGTTTTTCAAGTGACCGTTGGCACTAGATTTTGCAGTCGCATCTACCAGTCTATTGTTCATGTAAGTAGACTTACTAGTAAAATCCACAGTGATTTTCATTATCATATGCGCTTCGATATGCGTTTCAACATTCACTTTAATGCCTTCATCATTTAATTCTCTCACTACTTTCATTTCCCCCACCTTATGTGCTTTGATATAGGCATCGTAGATATTGGTTTGTCCACTAAGGAGTAGAGGGGAAAGCAAAAAAAGGCTAAGTAACAGGGAGGTCTTGAACTTTAAATACATGGATAAGTTTAGTATGATATGAAGGATAATATACGGCAAGAAGAATCAGGAAGCAAAGGAAGCTTCTATCTTGAAGTTGAAGGTAGCAGAAAAGCTGAGATGACTTATTCCGTTGCAGGTTCTGAGCGAATTATTATTGATCACACAGATGTGGACGATAGCCTTAGAGGCCAAGGTGTTGGCCTTATGTTAGTAGAATATGCCGTAGAGTACGTAAGAAAAAAGGGCATCAAATTGCTGCCCCTTTGTCCTTTCACTAAAGCTACTTTGCTCAAACATCCTGAATGGAAAGATATGTGGTGATTTTACCAAGAAGAGGTTTTTAAGTCTCTTGTAGCTTGTAGAATATCTCGCCTGCTCACTTGCCCCACCAATTTTCCATTGAAGTCTACCACTGGGAATCTTCTAAAATGTGTTTGTAGAAACTTTGAGGCAACGTCAAGAACATCTGACGTAATAGGCACTGTACTTACGCCATCACTCATATATTCTGAAACAGAAATACGGCCATGCGGTAAGTTATGCATGGCTTCGTCTACCATAATCTTCATACAATCAATCTCTGATAGTATACCCATTATTTTACCATCTTCATCTACCACGGGAGCACCCGATATTTTCATTTCTAAAAATGTGTCCATTGCTTCTGCAATGCTTTGGTCTGGTCTAAAAGTCACAACCTCTTGGGTCATGTAATCTGTAATAGGTCTGTACTTTTGTACTTTCTCTGTTGGAGCCTCTGCTTTTGCACCTGTAAAGTTCATATCTAATCTGTTTATGTTGAGAAAAGGTGGAAGGGAATAGAATGTACCGAAAATAGTATAGACATAAAAATAATAAATGGATAATATCTAGTTTAACGAAAGTAGTAACTGATATTAATGACTAAAGCCCAATATTAAGGAGGTATTATAGGCTGTTGTAGTATTTTATCTTATCGTTCAATAGCTTAAAGTCAAGTTTGCCTTGTACATCTCTTAAATGCTCAAGAATGGCTAAACTCTTGTTGATTTGCTTGTCAACACTCTTTACTTTGGATACAATTTAAATGAGGCTTCTTTGCTTACCGGGCGTTAAGGCATGGAAGTACTTAGATCCTTGCTCGTCTTGATCTAGCATAACTTGTAGGCTTTCTGGAATTTCAGCCCCATAAGTCGATGTGTCTTCTTTTAGTTCTAGCTCTACTGTATCTCCCTCTTTTAGACCGAGCTCATGTCTTATTTTTTTGTTCACCATTATGTAGCTGCCTTCTCCTACAGGCATAAGGCCACATTTAATGTTAATTTTACCGTTTATGAGACATTCTACACGACTGGGTTTCTTGTCACCGAATATTTGTGTGGTCGCTTTGTTGATTGGAAAATGAAATGACCAAATAGCCCATTCAAAAGTTTCTAAGGTGGTCTCTAAGGTTATAGTAGGTCTCATGTTATTTATAAGCTAGTCGACTCTTTTCTTGAGAGTCACGTTAACTTAATAATTCGATTAGAATTTACACCGAAAATATAATTTCAACCAAGAAGTACCCAAAGCACACCGTGATATTGTCTATTTTTTTGTTAAAGGATTGTTATGTAAACTTTATGAAGGGTACATTTACTTTACTAAACTATTTATCAAAAACATGAAGAGAATTATACTGAGCTTAATGCTTATCGCAGGCTTTTCCATGTCTGCAATTAAGACGGCTCAAGCACAGGTTACCACTTCTAGTATGAGTGGAACAGTAATTGATTCGGACGGTAATCCCTTACCAGGTGCTACTGTTCAGGCCACACACTTACCTACAGGCACTAAATATGGTGTTACCACAAGAACCAATGGTAAGTTCAATTTGCCAAACCTTAGAATTGGAGGCCCTTATGAGGTAGAGGCTTCATTTGTCGGTTTCAATAAGAGAAAAGTAGAAGGTTTATTTCTAACGCTAGGGAAGAATCAAACCGTTGATTTTACACTTTCAGAGAGTACCATTACGCTTGAAGAAGTAGTAGTGACATCTGGTTCTGCAGAAATCAATTCAGAAAGAACGGGAGCAGCCACTACCATTGACAATGCTCAATTAAGAGTGTTACCTACTATTTCGCGTTCAGCTCAAGATATTACCAGACTAACACCATCTGCTGACGGTAATTCATTTGGTGGTAGAAACGACCAATTCAATAACTTCTCTTTAGACGGTTCTATTTTCAATAATCCGTTTGGCTTAGATGCGGCAACGCCGGGTGGTCAGTCTAATGCTCAGCCCATCTCTTTAGATGCAATTGATCAAATTCAGGTTTCACTGGCTCCTTATGATGTAACTCAAGCGGGCTTTACTGGTGCGGCTGTAAATGCTGTAACTAAAAGTGGAACGAATGATTTTAAAGGAACGGTTTTCGCGTTCTACAGAAATCAAGACATGACGGGGAGCAATGTAAGGGGAAGCGAAATCTTCGTTCCAGACCTAACACAAATACAGTCAGGATTTTCACTAGGTGGGCCAATCATTAAAAATAAGCTCTTCTTCTTTGCCAATTTTGAATTGGAGAGAAGGGAAGATCTAGGGACCAACTTTGTAGCAAGCAGACCAGGCTTAACAGGCGAGAATGTTTCAAGAGTTAACACATCTGATCTAGATGCCATAAGCAGTCTCTTAAGTAGTAGATATGGTTACGAAACCGGCCCTTATGAGGGGTATCTGCATAGTACAGATAATAACAAGGGAATTATCAAGTTGGATTGGAACATCAACACCCAGCATTCATTAACCGCTACGTACAATTTCCTAGATGCTTTTAGGGAGCAAAATGCACACCCTTCTGCATTAGGTAGAAGAGGGCCTGACGCGAATACACTACAGTTTTTTAACTCAGGTTACAGAATAAACAACAAGATTAGTTCTGGTATTTTAGAATTAAAGTCACTTTTCAACAGTCAGTACTCTAATAAGCTGCAGGTAGGTTTTACACAGTTTGATGATAGCCGAGATCCATTTAGCGATCCGTTCCCAGTCATCAATATCAACCAAAATGGTTCTAGAGCCATTGTGGTAGGGCACGAGCCTTTCTCAATCAATAACCGATTAGATCAGAGCGTTTTCCAATTCACAGACAATTTTGATTTGTATGTGGGAGATCATACCATTACGGCTGGAGTTTCTTTCGAGAAATTCCAATTCGACAACTCATTTAATCTAGGGGTTTATGAGCCTTTTGGATACCCATATGATGGTGGCACCTTCGGCCTAGGCTTTATCAGCACAGATGATTTCATTCAGTATGTTCAGAGCGATAGTTTAGATGTAGTGGTGGCACATGCACAGAATACTTTTGCAAATAATAATGCGAATGATAGCTGGGCATTGGCAGAAACCAATGTGGGACAGCTTGCTTTTTACGTTCAAGACAAATGGGCATTTAACGACAAGCTTACTTTAACCTACGGCTTAAGGGTTGACAAACCATTATTCTTTGATACAGACGAAAAGATTCAAGAAAATATTGACAGAAAAGGTGGAATTTTCAATCCAGGAAATGGCGAGTTTGGAGGAGCGTATTCTCCTCAGATCACCTATTTTGATGAAAATAACGAACCCGTAACGTTCAATCACACCGATTTACCAACCAATAAGTTCTTATTCTCTCCAAGGATTGGATTCAACTACGATGTTAAAGGTGACCAAACCTTTCAGCTAAGAGGTGGTTCAGGACTATTTACCGGTCGTTTTCCTTTTGTATGGTTGGGTAACCAAGTAGCAAACCCAGATTGGTTCTTCTACACTATGACAGATCCCGATTTCCAATTTCCGCAAGTATGGAGAACTAACTTAGGGTATGACAGAACCTTTGGCGATGGATGGTTTACTTCACTGGACGTGATTTACACGCAAGATATCAATGCCATGATGGTAAGGAACTTTGGTTTAAGAACTCCTTCTACCATACTATCCGGAGCCGACAACAGACCATACTATACAAATGCCGATAAGGTTGCCGATCCATTTGGGGCACCAGGACAGAATGCTTACGTATTCACATCAGAAGACTTAGGTCGTTCTCTTAATATCTCAGCAGAGATCAAAAGAATGTTCGCAAGTGGGTGGTATGTAACATTGGGGTATAACTACTTAGACGCTCAAGATATTTCTTCTATTGAAGCAGAGATTTCTGGTGATGCATTCGATAGAAATGGAGCTGTAGGAAATGTGAATCAGGCTGTATCGAATCCTTCATTGTATGGAAATCGCCACAGATTTATTGCAACAGCAAACAAGTCATTTGAATATGGCGGCAAGTGGAGAACCACAATTAGTCTAGTGGGAGAAGTAGCCGAAGGTGGTAGATTTAACTATACTTATGCAGGAGATGCCAATGGCGATGGTTCTGCATTAAATGATCTGATTTACATTCCACGAGCTTCTGAACTAATCAATTATACGTTTGCTGGTTCAGCCATTGTTCAAGAGCTACAGAGATTCGCGTTCAATGATTTTATCAACCAAGATCCTTACTTGAGCAGTAGAAGAGGTACTTATGCAGAACGTAATGCAGCATTAAGCCCTTGGTGGACTAAGTTTGACGTTCGTGTGCTTCAGGATTTAAAGGTGAATGATAAGACCATTCAATTCTCTTTAGACATTCTGAATGTTGGTAATATGATCAGTTCAGACCTAGGGGTAAGGAAGTTGCCATTAAATACACAACCAGTGGGTATTTCGGTTAACCCAGCTACACTAGAGCCAACTTACTCTTTCGATATTAGCCAAACGGAGACATTTATAGATGATTTTAGTCTATTGTCTAGATGGCAATTACAGGTGGGTTTAAGGTATATATTCTAATCAGGTAGAAAGACAATAAATTAAATAAGGGGCTGTCTCAAAGAAAGGACCGTCATTCAGAACGAAGTGAAGAATCTCCTGATTCTGGTCTATATCTTCAATTGTTTATACACTACGTTCTGAATGACGGTCCTCTTAATCTCTTTAGACAGCCTCTTTTTTGTGCATAACATTTAACAACTAATGTCAATTTTGTTTTACTAATGTTAGCAGAATGTTACCTTTGCATGGAGTCAAAAAGTATTAAAAATAAAAACATGACTTTAGGTTATGTTTTTGATTAGGTAGAAAGGAGGTGTCATGACCTCCTTTCGTTTTTTAAGCCGGATTATGCGTTGGAATTTTGTAATGAGTAGATAAATCACACAGAATCAGGGAGTTTTATTGATTTGAGCATAGCATCGTTATGGTTTAATTAAAAAATTCATTCACTTCACTGATTCACATTGAGTTTTGATCGATTTTCTAATGCATATTCCGGGTTTAAGCCATTTATAAAAGCTCTCTTGCTTTAACGCCTGATCATGAATAAATCGGAACAAATTCAATGACATGAGAAAGCTCTTCACCATCGTTTGTTTAGTAAGCCTTGTTTCTGTTTTAGGCGCACAAACCTATTTTCCGCCTAGGCACAATTGGGAAGCAAAGAATCCTACAGAAATGGGTTTGAATCAGCAAGCGCTGAACGAGGCCATTCAATATGCTGAAGAAAACGAATATTCAGGTTCTAGAGATCTTAGAATAGCCATTCTGAAAGGATTTAGCACAGAACCTTATCATCAAATTTTAGGCCCAACAAAGAAACGAGGTGGACCCGCAGGTATGATTATCAAAGATGGTTACGTTGTAGGACAATGGGGCGATGTAGACCGTGTGGATATGACCTTTAGCGTAACTAAAAGTTATCTCTCGACCATAGCAGGCTTAGGGGTAGACAAAGGCTTAATCCGTTCTACTCAAGATAAAGTGAATGAATATGTATGGGATCAAACGTTTTGGGGCGATCACAATGAAAAGATTAGCTGGCATCATTTACTCAATCAATCGTCTGCTTGGACAGGTGAGTTATTCGGCATAAAAGATTGGGCAGATAGACCTCCTAGAAACGGTGGCATCGATGACTGGAGATTGGCTGCTCCAAAAGAGCCAGGTACCGTAATGGAGTATAATGATGTTCGTGTAAACGTATTGGCTTATTCTTTATTACAAGTATGGAGACAGCCTTTACCGCAGGTGCTTAAGGAACATATTATGGATCCTATTGGCGCATCATCTACCTGGAGATGGTTCGGTTATGAAGACGCTTGGGTCACTCTTGATGGCATGAAAATGAAGTCTGTTACAGGTGGAGGTCATTCTGGTGGCGGTATATTCATTAGTGCCGCAGATCATGCAAGATTTGGTCTACTCTTTTTGAATGATGGAAATTGGAATGGCAATCAGTTGATCTCGAAAGACTGGGTAGATGCTGTTCAAGTTTCTTCTGAAGCCAATGAAAGTTACGGCTATATGTGGTGGCTCAATAAAGGCGGAAGAAAATGGAAAGGCGTAGAGGATGAATCCATTTACTATGCTGCCGGCTTTGGTGGAAACTTTATTGTGGTGGATAAAACCAATAATATGGTAGTTGTTACCAGATGGTTGGAGCCGAATAAAATTGGTACATTCATGGAAAAGGTACTGGCCGCTACAAAGTAGCTTTTAATTTAATAAGGATTTCTTCCAGTCCATTCAGCTTGATTTCATACAGCGTAGATAATTGCATACCGAGCTTTCCTTGCGGAAAGCCCTTAGCAGAAAACCATTCTAGATAAGAAACGGGGAGGTCGCAGAGCGTCCTCCCTTTGTATTTTCCGAAAGGCATTTTCGCCTTTACTAAGGATATAAGTATCTCATGATCAGGTCGGTTTTCAAACATTAGTAGTTACTTTCTGTTTTACGCTCAAGATAGGCATGCAGCCTTTTCACAAACTTCAATGTATAGGGTATAAAACTAGCCAAAATGAACAGAAAAGACTTTATAAAAACCGCCAGTTTAGCAACCATTCTCTCCATGACGGGGCTAACACTACAGAGTTGTTCTTCAGATTCTGAAGATATAGATCCGAATAACGGTAATGATGATAACAATGGAGGGGGAACAGGTGGCAACCAGTCGAGCACCATCTCTTTTAGTGTTGAAGACAGTCCGTTTAATGCCCTTCAGCAGAATCAAGGTTGGGTACTACACCCACAAAACGATATTCTCTTAGTGAATGTCGGTGGAACGATAAGTGCCTTTACCTCAGTTTGTACGCATTCTGGTTGTTCTAGAGATTGGGATTATAATCAAGTTTTTACCTGTAGGTGTCATGGTTCTCAATTCGACACGAACGGGTCAGTGGTGACAGGTCCAGCGTCATCACCTTTAAGGAAACTAACGGTGGCCAGAGATGGCAATACCGTTACGGTAACGTTTTAAGATATTGTTCAGGTGCTTACCTGAATATTGGTTGAGGTTGATTGGATAAAGCCTGCTCAAATGAGCAGGTTTTTATTTTGCTTCAGATTTCGTTCAATAGGCTAGAGTTGTCCTCTCTTAGCCATTCTTTTCATTTTGTCATTCGCGTAAATGGCCACTTCAACTCTTCTATTGGTCTGTTTACCTCGCGCTGTTTCATTATCATCTATTGGCTGGTTTTCACCATAGCCTGCTATATTTAATCGTTGATAGTTCATACCCAATAAAATAAGATAGTCCTGTACAGAAGATGCTCTTTTTTCGGAAAGGGTCTGGTTATAAGTGGCTTCTCCAGTACTGTCTGTATGCCCTTCAATCAGCACGTTGGTGTCTTCATATTTCTGAAGTACCGTAGCAAGGTTCTTTAGGTTTTCTTTTGTCGCCACGGTAAGTGTCGATTGGTTAGTTGCGAACATAAGCCCCGATGCGAAGGTGATTTTTATTCCTTCACCAATACGTTCAATTTTGGCGCCTTCAAGATCTCTTCTAAGTTCTTCGGCCTGTTTATCCATCTTCTTGCCAATGAGCGCACCGGCAGTACCACCGATTGCTGCTCCAACAAGTAAGCCAGTTGCTGTATTGCCCTTACCTGCGATAACGCCCCCAAGTGTGCCTCCAACGGCTCCGCCAATCGCGCTTCCTTTTAACGTATTACTGGCTTGGCAACATAGAGTAAAAAAATGGTGAGTAGTGAAAATGTGAGTAGTTGAAATTTTGTTTTAATGTTGACTGTCCAAAAATACGAGATTGAAAAATAGCCAATAATAGATACAGAGAGGAATGAAATACGGATTAGATTTTCAGTGCCTAAGTTTCTATCTCCCATGAAGAAACAATAATGAAAAGGCTATTTGGTTAACTGCCTGAAATAGAGCTTGTTTTGGATATTTTCTACCGTTTTTTGTAACTTCCGTCAACTCAATTTTTTCAACTATGCCTAAAATGTCAATCAAACGTTTCGTTCAGGTTAATGCACCTGTGGACAAAGTCTTCAACGTACTTAACGATTTCAACTCATGGACCGCCTGGTCACCTTGGTTGATCATGGATCCCAATGCAAAAGTGACCGTGAGAGATGATGCTAAGTATTATGAGTGGGAAGGGGAGCGAGTCGGAAGTGGAAATATGGCCATTACGAGAGAAAAGGAGAACGAATCTATCGACTACGACCTCTTGTTTCTCAAGCCATGGAAGTCCAAAGCGAAAGTATCGTTTTACACAAAGGCCAATGGGGATCAAACTGAAGTAATGTGAACAATGGACAGTAGCCTTCCGTTTTTTATGTTTTGGATGAAGCGGATGATGGAAGCTTTTGTGGGAATGGACTATGAAAGGGGCTTCAACTTACTCAAGGATTATGTTGAACATGGCGAGATTAAGTCAAAGCTTAACTTTAAAGGGGAAACCAATTATGCTGGTTCTCAATATATAGGGATTAACAGAACGTGTAAAAAAGAGGAACTTGGGGCTCAAATGAGCGCAGATTTTGGTAAGCTATCGGAGTACATGCACGATAAAAAAGATAATATCTCCGGGAATACATTTTCTATATATGCTAAATGGGATATGGTAAAGAATCTAATCACTTATACTTTGGGAATCCCCGTAAAAGAAGTGCCTAGTGATTTACCAGAGGGGATGATGTCTGGCAGTATTCCTTCTACTCAGGTATATGAATTACATCACACCGGATCCTATGCACATATAGCGAATGCTTGGAGCACCTTGAATAATATGGCTCGTGGCAAAGCCTTTAAGTGGAATAAGAAGATTTGGCCTTGGGAAGAGTATTTGAACGATCCGGCTAGCACATCAGCTGACGAGCTTGAAACAACGGTATATTTTCCAATTAAGTCTTAACAATAGCGAAAACGCCTGGTTGTAAAGCTTAAACAAGCAGCCATGCAAATTTCAAAAAGGGAGCTCGAAAAGCTAGATCGTATAAAGAGATTGAATATAATTAATTCAATCACTGGAATTAAACCCGCAAATCTAATAGGGACAAAGTCTGATAACGGCATCGAAAATCTGGCTATTTTTAGTTCTGTTGTCCATTTAGGATCTAATCCTCCTTTAGTTGGTATGGTTACAAGACCTCTAGGAGAGGTACCACGTCATACGTACGAGAATATCCAATCTAGTGGTATATATACCATCAATGCGGTTCCTGCAGCTAAAACTGAAGAGGCTCACTATACCTCAGCCAAATTTGAAAACGATGAATCTGAGTTTGCTAGTTGTGATTTTGAACCTGCCTATTTAGAGGGATTTGATGCTCCTTTTGTAGCAGAAAGTCCAATTAGGTTCGGTTTAAGATTGGTAGAGGAAATGCCCATTGCCATTAACGGAACGGTACTCTTAATAGGGGAGATCGAATACCTATTCATTCAAGATGAATTAGTGAGCGAAGAGGGTTACATCAATCTAGACAATGCGGCCATAGCCGGAATTTCCGGATTAAACTCTTATTACGATCTTTCTTTGAAAGCTTCTTATCCTTACGCGAGAAGGGAAGAAGTGCCGAATTTCTAGCTGTCCTAGAATTCGGCTTCTTGAATTTTTCCGGCTAATTGATAGATCAACAACTCAGCTAGCTTTGCTTCATAGCGAGCATCGATATAATTTGTCTGTGCATTGAGCAGGTTGCTCTGTGCTGTTCTAAAGTCAAGTGAAGTAATCTGACCTAAGCGATACTGTTCTTCGGTGCGCTCAAAGTTTTGTTGGTTCGCCTCTAAATTCCTCTTTTGAGCATTTACAATAAACATTTTATTGTTGTAGTCAGTCCAAGCGTTTTCAAATAAGATGTTCACCTGCTGTTTGGTTTGTGTAGGCGGTCTACCTTAATAATACCACCGAAGCTTTTGCCTGCAGACACATAGATGTAGTCTTGCCCCACATAAATTCCGTTGGCAGAAGCACTGATGCCTTCTGATAATGATTTACTCAGGTTAATGCGCTCGTAAGATTCTAATTGGAAGTTAGTGGCCAGGTTTAGTTTGAATAATGTGGCACCGAGCATGGGGATTAGTGACCCATCACCATGATTTGGTTTTGAGTTCTACTATTTTTATTTCACCTAACTAGTATGCTTAATTGCTTGTAACGAATTGTATCAATGGATACAGAAAGTCTCTTAGAGTGGTGTTAAAATACCTGTATCGAGGTGGTCATTCTATCGTTAACAGCTATGTTGGTTAAACTTGCCCATAACGGTTATGTATAAGATTAGTTGCATGCTTTAGGCACTAAAGTTATCAAATAAATCAC
>CBFIDV010000022.1:0-43466 GCA_965661455.1 Roseivirga sp. | reverse complement strand
TTATAATATGTACAATTAGTGGAACTAACAATGTTCCCAGAGCTATTAAATCCTGTGTAGCAGGAGTAGGAGACAGTTTATTGTTACCATCGATGGCGATCCCGTCACAAACCAATTTGATATTAACTTTTTAGTGATTAATTAGTATTCAAAGATTAGAGAAATAATGAAGGTCTTTAAGAAATTAGTGTTTGACCAATTTTAACAACCAGCTTACCGAAGTGCTTGCCGGCTTTCATATCGTCTAAGGCAGAAATAATCTGATCAAATGGTCTCACAGAATCGACAATAGGCTTTAGTTCGTGTTCATTCACAAACGAAACCATTTCCTTAAACTCTTGATCGTTGCCCATGGTTGAGCCTTGAAATGTGATTTGATTCCAAAACATGCGAAACATGTCTATCTTGGCGGGCAAGCCATTTGTTGCGCCGTAAAAAACGATTCTGCCGGCAGGCTTCATCATTCTAATAAAGTCATTGATTTGATCTCCGCCTGCGCTATCAATCACGGTATCAAAGCCACCTGTAGTGTTCAAGGCTTGTTTGTGCCATGTTGCAGAATTATAATCGAAGGCATCTTTAGCTCCCATTACCATACATCGCTTGCGTTTCTCCTCCGAGCCCGAAGTCACGAACACGTTTGCTCCTTTTGCTAACGCAAATTGAAAAGCGAACTGCGCAACACCTCCACCTACTCCGGAGATTAAAACATTTTTTCCCTCTACTATTTGGCCATGATGGAAACAAGCCCTAAACGCCGTAAGCCCTGCTAGTGGTAAAGCCGCAGCCTCTTGCCAGGACATATGGCTTGGCTTAGCTACTAATTGGTTAAGGTCTACCACTATGTATTCTGCCAAAGTCCCGTCTGTTGGCATTCCCACAATATGGTAATCTGCAGATTGTGCTAAAGGATTATTTCCCCATTTCATATTTGGGTTTATAATGATCTCCTTGCCAATTAAGTCCTTGTTGCCTTCCTCTCCTACAGCCTCCACAACACCCGCGCCATCAGAGCCCAAGATAGTGCCAAATTGAATATTCGGGTACAACCCTTGCCTGATCCATTGGTCTCTTCTATTCAGTGCAGCAGTTTTAATTTTAACTAATGCTTGGTTTTTAGATGGCCTAGGTATTGGCTTTTCAACCAACTGTATCGGTTCCTTTTGGTCGGTAATGGTAATAGCTAACATAGAAAAATAGGTACTTTCAGTTCAAAGTTAATTGAACTCTTGAAAACTATACCTGATGTACCTTGAACTTTCCGTTAGAAGGGAGCTGACTCGCCATCCGTAGGGAGGTTGGGCTTGTCATTCCCATTTGCCTTGGAGGTGTAAGTCATGGTCTTTCCATTGTCAAAACTGGCACTACCATCTCCAGGGAAAGTAGTTCCATAGGCACCTCCACCAAAACCGGATTCTAAGTCGGTAAACTTAGTGTACTTACCAATGAACTTAAGCTGCACATTCTCCAAAGAACCATTTCTGTGCTTGGCAATAATTACTTCACCAACACCTTGGGTAGGCATGCCATTCTCATCTTGGGTTATACCATAATATTCCGGACGGTAAAGGAACATTACCATATCAGCATCTTGCTCAATAGATCCAGATTCCCTCAAATCAGAAAGCTGTGGCCGCTTATCTCCACCTCGTGTCTCAACCGCTCTACTCAACTGAGAAAGTGCCAATACAGGAACGTCTAATTCTTTAGCAATATTCTTCAAGGAGCGGGAGATAGAGGCGATTTCTTGTTCACGGTTACCACTTCCTCCTCCACTCTTTGAAGAATCACCCGACATTAGTTGTAAGTAGTCAATGACTATTAACTGAATGTCGTGCTGTTGCTTTAACCTTCTACACTTAGCTCTTAACTCGAGAATAGAAAGTCCGGGGGTATCATCTATAAAGATGGGGGCTTTGGTTAAATTTGCTGTTTTGTGTACCAGCTGAGTCCATTCGTGCTCAGCTAACGTACCTTTCTTAATCTTTTCACTTTCAAGTTCTGCTTCTCCAGAAATCAATCTGTTTACTAACTGAACTGAGGACATTTCCAATGAGAATATCGCACAAGCTTGTCCATGATCTACTGCGGCATTCCTTAAGGCAGAAACAACAAAAGCTGTTTTACCCATACCGGGACGTGCTGCAATAATCACCATATCAGATTTTTGCCAACCAGAGGTAACCCTATCCAGATTAGTAAACCCAGAAGGAACACCTGTAAGGCCGTCCTTATGGTCTTTTCTTGTTTGAATTTCTTCAAGAGCCGTAGCCATGATATTTTTCATGCTCTTGTACTCTTTTCTAATGTTATTCTCAGAAACCTCAAACAGCGCCTGCTCCATTCTATCCAAGAGATTGAAGACATCTGTTGTGTCTTCAAAAGCATCTTTCTGAATCTCAGAAGAAATCCGAATTAGTTCTCTCTTGATCGACTGCTCCACAATGATACGTGCATGGTATTCAATGTTGGCTGCAGAACTTACCTTGTTAGTAAGCTGGGTAATGTAATATGGCCCACCTACAATTTCGATCTTACCTGACTTACGCAAATGTGCAGTTACGGTAAGAATATCTATAGGTTCCGAAGCTTGAAAAAGCTCATATATCGCCTGATAGATCTCCTTGTGGGCTTCCTTGTAAAAAGATTCAGGTCGAAGGATATCAATTACATTTGTTAATGCATCTTTCTCTAACATCAGCGCACCCAAAACAGCCTCTTCTAAATCTGTAGCCTGAGGAGGAAGCTTACCCAACTGAGTAGCTTGATCCGCCAAGTTTCTAGACTTGTATCCGAGACGTAAGGCCGCTGATTTTCCTTTTTCCATAACAACAAATGTATTTCGAAATCTTGATCTGATTGACATAAATCATCAGATACTTTTACAATAGTTTTCCCCCATGTTTTCAACACTTACCCACAGTCTTAATTGCTGAATTCAATGGAGAATATTTAGTTTTAACAAAGCCAAGAACACTAAAATTAATCCCCTCTATTTCTGATACTTACATCCATAAACACTCGTATTGAATAGAAGAATTCGACAATAGAAAATTGTACTTGACCTTGTTAAAAAGGTCATAAACTAGGATTGATTAGAAAACGATGTTGGCTTATTCACAATTTACTAAAAGCGACAACGAATGACAATTTAGAGAGCCTAATAACCTACAAATCAATTACATCAAAGTCTGGTTGTTAGAAGGATTTGAAAGTCCCATTCTACTAACAATTTTCAAGAAGCACTTTCGACCAGAAAATAAAATTCAAGCTCAGGAGTCTAGCTCATGCCATTCAAAACCTTACTTTTGATATAATCCAAAATAAATAGTCCATTCCGAACCTTCATTACATGAAACTTAACCTTAAGAACCCATTAGTATTTTTCGACTTAGAAACTACAGGCATCAACATTGCACAAGACAGAATTGTGGAGTTAGCCATGCTAAAAGTGATGCCCAATGGAGATACAGAAAAGAAGGTTCAACTGGTAAACCCAACAGTTCCCATTCCTGAAGAATCGGCAATGATTCATGGCATAAGAGATGAGGATGTTAAGAACAAACCAACCTTTAAAGAATTAGCTAAAAACCTAGCTAAGTTTCTAGAGGGCTGCGATTTAGGAGGATATAACATCGTTCGTTTTGATGTGCCACTTTTGGTTGAAGAGTTTTTGAGAGCAGAAGTAGACTTTGAAGTGAGCCAGCGAAAGCTCATTGATGCCCAACGCATTTTCTTCTTAATGGAGAAGAGAACACTTTCTGCTGCCTATAAATTCTATTGCGATAAGGAACTCATTGGCGCTCACGGTGCCGAAGCTGACAATGATGCTACTTTCGAGGTGTTCAAGGCACAGATAGAAAGGTATCAAGGCCAAGATGCTATGGATACCGGTGGGAATCCGATTGGTAAAATTGAGAATGACATGGCAAGCATTCACAATTTGGTGGCATCCAGAATGGTGGACTTAGCAGGAAGGTTAGTCTTTAACGATAAAGGAATTGAGGTCTTTAACTTTGGAAAACATAAGGGCAAGCCGGTTGCAGATATCTTTAAAAGAGAACCAGGTTATTATGATTGGATGATGAAAGGAGACTTCCCACTAGATACTAAGCGTAAACTCACTAAGATAAAGCTCAGCGGATTTCAACTTGGATAGCAGAAAATCTATCTCGAACTAAAGGCGTTTTACGGAATTTCTGAAGACTACTTAAAGCCGTTCTTATTTGGCATTGTAGTATTCCAATGCTTTAGGCATAGCGTCATTTAAACGCTTAATTCTAGTCTCATGAGAAGGGTGGGTCGACATAAACTCTGGTGGTGCTTGTCCATTGCTCCCCCCCCCGACATACGTTCCCAAAAAGAAGGTGCTACCGAAGGATCATAACCTGCCATAGCCATAAAGTATAGCCCCATTTCGTCAGCTTCAGACTCATGTAATCTTGAATATTTCAATAGGGCGATATCAGTTCCCAAACCAGCCGCTTGAAATATTATTTGCTGAGTCGCAGAAGGGTTTTGCCCCAAAGCCACAGCTCCAATCGTAAAACCTATTTGTTTGGTGTAGTTTTGATTAACTCTTTCATAACCATGACGGGCAATAGCATGCGCAATTTCGTGACCCATTACTACTGCAACCCCTAACTCATCTTGACAAATTGGTAGTATGCCAGTATAAAAAGCAACCTTACCACCAGACATTGCCCAAGCATTTACGGTAGTATCATTATCTATCAAATTGAATTCCCAATCAAACCCATCTACAAAAGAGCCTTGCCCCTCGGACCTCAGGTAGGTCTCAACAGCACCTTGAATTTTCGTACCCACATTCTTTATCATTGCCACTTTTTCAGAATCCTGAGAGAGCGTTAAAGAATCCATAAGCGTATTGTATGCATCTGCGCCATACTGAATTATTTGATCATTAGTTGGTGCACCTAATCCGAAAGTCTTTTGCTTTCTGCCAGTTAGCGGAATAGTAGTTGTTGTACATGACAAAACCATTTCAAGAATGAGCGAAATGCTTATTAATGAAAATTTGAAAGATGAGTTATTCATATTAAACCTCTGATTTATAAATCAAATTTGATCAATCTTTGCCCGTTGTCAAAAGTCCTTTGGGTTTTAATTTTCTAATCAATTACTTAGGAGTATCAAATCCCAAAACCCTCATTAATGAAGATTATTGCCATTGGCAGAAACTATGCTGCACATATTGAAGAATTGAACAACGAACGACCAAGTGAGCCAGTCGTTTTTATGAAACCTGATACTGCGATTCTTCGCAACAACGCTCCTTTATACCACCCTGATTTTTCCAAAGACATACACTTTGAGGTTGAAGTATTGATTAAGATCGATAGAGAGGGTAAATACATTGAAGAAAAATTCGCCCATAAGTACTACAATGAGGTAGGCATTGGTATTGATTTTACGGCAAGAGATATTCAAGCCAAGTGTAAAGAGAAGGGCTTACCCTGGGAAAAAGCTAAGGGTTTCAATGGTTCTGCTCCTATCTCTCAATTTGTTCCCAAGGAAAAATTTGATCTTGAGAGTCTCAACTTCTCTTTAAAACAGAACGGAGAACTTAAGCAAGAAGGAAATACAAGCCTAATGCTCTGGAACTTCGATGAGATTATCAGTTATGTCTCTCAATATTTCACATTAAAAAAGGGAGATATTATTTTTTCAGGAACGCCTTCGGGAGTTGGCCCTATAGTTGTTGGTGATGTATTGGAAGCGTATATTCAAGAAGAAAAAATGTTAGAAGTTGAGATTAAGTAGTCTACTCGTACTTTTTATAATTGCCATTAAAAGTGCATTCTCTCAATACCAGGGAATTAATGCAGATTATTATCAATTCCCTATTCAGCCTGATCAGATTAACTACCTCAGTGGTAACATGGGCGAGTTACGAGCTTCTCATTTTCATGCAGGGATCGACATTAAAACTAAGGGTAAAGAAGGCTTAAGGGTTTATGCAGCAGCCGATGGCTGGGTTAGTCGCATTCGCGTGGCTACTGGTGGATATGGTAACTGCCTTTATATTCAGCATCCCAATGGCACCACCACGGTATATGCCCACCTACAAGGCTTTAACGACATACTAGGTGAATACACTCTAGCACAGCAATATAAGCGCAAGTCGTTCACTGTAAATCTGTTTCCAAAACGCAATCAGTTAAAAGTAGAAAAGGGCCAACTCATTGGTCTTTCAGGTAACTCCGGCTCCTCCACCGGTCCTCATTTGCATTTCGAGATAAGAGGAGCTAATCAAAAAGTGCTCGACCCTCTGCGCATTGGTTTTAAAGAGATACAAGACAACATTGCACCTGAAGCCAATATGCTGGCCATTAAAACCATGAATATTAACGCTCGAATAAATGATCAATTCGGAAGATTTGAGTTCAAGCTAAATAGAGAGGGTGATTCTTATTCCGTTACTGATACCATATATGCTAATGGCAAAATAGGACTAGAGATTTTCACATTCGATCAGCTTAATGGTGCACCTAATAGGAACGGAGTTCCAATCATTGAAATGAAAGTAAATGATCAAATGCACTTCGATCAGCAAATCGATTCCATCTTATTCTCCAAGCAAAAGAATGTACTCATCCACACCAATTATAAAGCACAAAGAAAATCTAGAAGAAGATTTAACAAACTCTATGTAGACGATGGAAATACGCTTGGCTTCTATCAAAAAGCCGTCAACAATGGCTTCTTGATTGTAGAAGAAGACGAAGTGAAGAATATTGAGTTGTTACTTGAAGATGCCTATGGCAATGAGAGTAAGGTAAGCTTGATTATTAAAGGCAAAGATAAATCGACAGAAATAGTTAGCGCCATTCGAACTAAGGAACCTTCTGAAGTCATTGATAATACACTCGTGGTACATCAAAAGCGAGATAGCTCCAATAATAAAATGACGCTTTATAATTTACAGGGCTCTCAGATAATAGAACCAACATATTTCAACAATACAACAAATACTTATCTGGTCGATTTAAGGAAAGGGCTTCCTAAGTACGCCACATTTTCAGATGGTAAGAAGGCTGCTTTCAATTTTACTGCAAGAGTTCCTTCTGGCACTAATCACTCTATCCTAAATGACACTTATGCGCTAAAGTTTTCTAAAACCACCCTGTTTGACACAATCTACGTGAGAACAGATCACTATTTAGATAGTCATGAATTAGAAATTATCGAAATCAAAGATGACCTATACCCTCTCAAAGCACCTATTCAATTCGAATTTGTCAGTTTACTAGAGAGAGATAGCGCTGAATTCTATCAAGTCTATAAATTGAATAGTAGGAACTATCCATCCTTCGCAGGGGGTAAATATGAAGATGGCCTTTTCAAATTCAGTACATCTTCTTTTGGACGATTCACTTTAATGAGAGACGACACCCCTCCTACGATACAGCAGGTAAGTAGAAGAAATAATATTATTTCCTTCAGAATAAAGGATGGCCTATCGGGAATTAATAAATTTGAAGCCAAGTTAAACGGAAAGTGGATATTGATGAACTACGAACCTAAACGAAATTTAATCTGGTCTGAAAGATTAGATAAAAACAAACCCTTAAAAGGTGAGTTTGAATTGAAGGTATTAGACAATGCCGGAAACGAATCAAACTTTACACTTAAAATAGACTAAAATGGCTTTACAAGTAGGTGACAAAGCACCAGCTTTCGAAGGAATCGATCAGGATAGCAATCCAATTAAATTATCAGACTTCTCAGGTAAAAAATTAGCAATGTACTTCTACCCAAAAGATAATACTCCTGGATGTACAGCACAGGCTTGTAACTTAAGAGACAACTATGATGGCCTCTTAAAAGCTGGCTATGCTGTGGTAGGCATCAGTTCAGATTCTCCAAAGAAGCATCAGAATTTCATTAAGAAATACGAACTACCTTTCCCGCTTATTGCCGATGAGGACAAAAGCATCCACGAGCAATTTGGTACTTGGGTAGAGAAATCAATGTATGGTAAGACCTATATGGGTACCGCCAGAAGCACCTACATTATTGATGAAAATGGGGTGATCGAAGAAATTATCGGTAAGGTTAAAACCAAAGACCATACCGCTCAAATCTTAAAATAAAAACAAATTAACGTGAGTAAACCAAGTATTCAGGAACTAGAGCGCATTGCTTCTCAAGTGAGAAGAGACATCTTGCGCATGGTTCATGCAGTGAACTCAGGGCACCCAGGTGGGTCCTTAGGCTGCACAGATTTTTTTGTTGCCCTCTACTTTTCTCAAATGAACCGCAAAGAAGGTTTTGATATGGACGGATTGGGAGAAGACATCTTCTTTCTATCCAATGGGCACATTTCCCCAGTTTTCTATAGCGTGTTGGCAAGAGCCGGATATTTTGAAGTTTCAGAGCTAAGTACTTTCAGAAAACTCAATTCTAGACTCCAAGGACACCCAGCAACAGAGGAAGGCCTACCAGGTATTCGCATTGCATCAGGATCTTTAGGTCAAGGACTATCTGTGGCAAACGGAACAGCACAAGCGAAAAAGCTAAATGGAGAAGATAACTTGGTTTACATTTTAATGGGCGATGGCGAATTAGAAGAAGGTCAAGTTTGGGAGGCTGGCATGTACGCAGCTCACCATAAAATCGATAACCTTATCGCTACGGTAGACTTTAATGGTCAGCAGATTGATGGCCCCACAGAAGAAGTGATGTCACTAGGTGATTTAAGAGCTAAATGGGAAGCTTTTGGATGGGAAGTAATGGAAAGTGAAGGCAATGACATGGCGCAGATTAATGCGGGGATTGAAAAGGCTAAATCACTAGCAGGAAATGGAAAGCCAATTATGAACCTTATGCATACTGAAATGGGCTACGGAGTAGACTTTATGGTAGGTACGCATAAATGGCATGGTGTGGCACCAAATGACGAGCAACTAACGAGTGCACTAGGTCAGTTAGAAGAAACTTTAGGAGACTATTAAAACGGGAATAATGACAAAATTCACTTATACAGAGAAGAAAGACACCCGTTCTGGTTTTGGAGCTGGTTTAGCAGCATTAGGAAGAACAAACCCAGATGTAGTCGCACTTTGTGCCGACTTGGTTGGCTCTTTAAAAATGCAGGAATTCATTGACGAAAATCCTGATAGATTCTTTCAAGTTGGAATTGCAGAAGCAAACATGATGGGGATAGCAGCTGGTATGACTATCGGAGGCAAGATCCCTTTCACAGGCACTTTTGCCAATTTCTCAACAGGTCGTGTTTACGATCAGATCCGTCAATCAATTGCTTATTCTGAGAAAAACGTTAAAATCTGTGCTTCCCATGCAGGACTAACATTAGGCGAAGATGGAGCAACTCATCAAATCTTAGAAGATGTGGGTATGATGAAGATGCTGCCAAATATGACCGTGATTAATCCATGTGATTTCAATCAGACAAAAGCGGCCACTATAGCTATTGCTGAACATCACGGACCTGTTTATTTAAGATTTGGCAGACCTAAGGTGCCCATCTTTACTCCTGCTGATCAAAAATTTGAAATCGGTAAAGCACTAAAGCTTATCGAAGGAAATGATGTAACCATCTTTGCTACCGGGCACTTAGTCTGGGAGGCAATTGAGGCAGAAGCACAATTAGCAGAGCAAGGTATTAGTGTTGAGGTGATCAACATTCACACCATTAAACCTTTAGATGTAGACGCAATCATTGAATCTGCTGCCAAAACCGGATGTGTGGTTACTGCAGAAGAACATCAAATGAATGGTGGCTTAGGAGATAGCGTGGCGCACACGCTCGCTCTAAACAAGCCAGCACCGCTTGAAATGGTGGCTGTAAACGACCAATTTGGTGAAAGTGGTACACCCGCTGAACTGATGAAAAAGTACGGTATAGATGCTGAAAACATCGTTCAAGCAGTACATCGCGTAATGAAAAGGAAGTAACAGAAGCCTGGCTATTTAGCCGGGTTTTTTGTTTAATCGTCCGAATAGATGGGTCAATCCTCGAAACTCTCCTAATAGGGGCTTATAGTTTATGATCTTTGTAACACCTAAACAGCTAGGATCATGAAATCAGACGAAAAATATAAGCCGAAAGTTCTCATAGTAGACGATAACCCCAATAGCTACAGATTGCTAGAATGGTGGTGTAAAAAATGGGGCTACAACTTTGATGTGGCTACTACCGGAAAGGAAGCCAAAGAACTCCTCCCTAAAAATGTATATGATATAATTCTAATGGATATACTGCTGCCTGACACGGATAGGGTAACGTTGAGAAAAGAAATCATGAAGCAAAGACCGTTGCTTCCAGTAATCTTCCAAAGTGGCTATGCTCAGAATGAAAAGATTGACAAGCTTAACCCCTTAGATAGCTATTTAAGAAAACCTTTTTTACCGCAAGAATTACATGTTGCCATAGAACAGAAACTAACTCGTCCTGCTCTAATGCAGATTGCTTAAGCCTTACTGGCGACAAGGATTTCGTTCTTACGAATCTTCACTTTAAAACCGTTCTGTTCTAGTTTAGCCTTTAGGTCGTTTGGCACTCCAATCTCTTTTGGTACCCAGTCGTGGAGCTCAATCACCACATGATTGATTCTAGCATAAGTCCCTTTGGAAGTATTAAGCAAAATATCATACTCTGCCCCTTCACAATCTACCTTTAGCAATTCACAGACATCTACATGGTAGGTTTTCAACACCTCATCTAAGGACAGTGCAGGAACTTTAATAGTCTTATCAGAAGCTTGTCGGTTGAGCATTGAGGCACCCACTGAAAAATCAAGTGATTCGTTGTAACCTATTTCAATCTCATTAGAAGTAGATGCGACTGCTTTTTGGATGACCTCCAAAGCTTTAAGATTATTCAAATCCTTATGCTTTTCTAGTAATTTGCAATTAAACGGCATTGGTTCGAAAGCAATCAATCTTGAAGGTTTGAAATGCTTAAAGGCATATAAAGAAAAGTATCCAACATTCGCCCCAATGTCTACTATCGTAGCATCGGGCTTAATGTTGTATTCTCCCGAATACACTTCTCTCAAAAACACCTCATCAAAAGCTGACATTAAGCTAGTAGGTACAATCGCTTGAAAGCCACCACGTAAATCAACCTCCTGATAGTTGTCTTTACTATTCTTCTTTCTGTCGTAGTATTCATCCCAGAAAGCTTTAGGTTTCTTTAACTGCTTAATTGAATTCAGGTATCTTTTCATAATATATGCAAATCAAAGCTTAGTCACCTTAATAAACCAAATTGGATCACCATTATAATGTAGTTGTCTGATCAAGTCGTATTCAGCCTGATACTTTGCTAAATCATCTGGATAGACAAAGTAATAGCCTTTCCCTAAATCTGAAGTATTCATTAAGATCGAATGCGTATCCCTTTCAAGGTAGAATACGATCCCCAAAGACATTCTTATGTCTTTGAGTCTGTAAATAGGTGCATCACCTACAATTTCAGCCAATTCAATTCCCAACGTCTTGTCTTCAGCAGCTCCGGTAGTGAGCTGCCTCGATGTCGAGAAAATTGAAGATATACCAAACTTAGCCACCACCAGAAAAGCCAATACCAGCACATATGATCTGACCATCCTCTTATACCATAACCAGATGAACAGGGTCCCTGCTAAACCAAGTATAACACTCAGCAAAGTCAAATTAGGTATTATTTCTAAATGCTGTACAAATTGAATTCCGGGTGCTAAAATGAATATTAGGGCTATGCAAAAGAGCGCAAATCCTCTGAGTAATATCCTTAGTTCTTTAGTATTAATAAGTACAGCCAGATAGGTAAGTGCAATAATGATAAAGGGAAATAATGGATAAATGTATCTTGACCTAGCTTCTGTAGAAACCCAATAAATAGGATAATTGAACAGGAAGATCAAGATGCAGAACCACACAAATTGATTCTTTTTCAATACTTGAATACAACCTCTTTTAAAGAGAAGAGGAATGAATAAACTGACAGGTAGTAAGTTTTTAGCCGTTTCTAGAGGGAAAGCGAATATCTGCTTTAGGACAGCTAAAAAGCCCCCTCGAGTAGCTTTATCGGTAGACTCAGACAAGAGTGTTGTCCACCATCCCGAAACTTCTTGGTACTGATTGTATTGATAGAAATAACCGAAAAGAAGAAACAAGAAAAATAGAATCCCTGTAATATGCTGTAGACCTAGAAGTTTCTTGAAATTCTTAGTCATAATGAAATAGACTAGAAGACTGATAGCCGCAAAAGGTAATGAGGTCAAACCTTTGGTTAAGAAACCAACTGCTGTTAGGAAATAGAAAGTTAAAAACAGGAACCAATACTGCCTCTTTTCACCGAATACATAAATCAGAAAAATGGACAATGAAGTGATTAAAGCATAGAAAAGATCTATTTCTCCAAGTGTCGAATAGTATGTGAGGATATCTACTACTAATACAAACCCAAATGCAGAGAAAAGTGCCACATGAGTATTCAGATATCTTTTGGTCATAATGAAGACCAAAACCGCAGATAGAATATGGCTCAAAACAGAAAAGAACCTGGTGGCTAATTCATTAGCCTCACCGAATAACTTATAAGAACCAATTAGTACCCAGTTATAGACTGGAGGTTTTCTAAAGTAGAGATCTCCTGTTTGAGTCGGCACCCATAAGTTCTCATTTATGAGCATCTCAAGAGCAATCAATCCTCTTCTGGGCTCTTCTAAGTATAATGGATAAATACCAAGGTTGTAGAAAAAAGAAAACAGCAAGAAACCTCCACCTAAAAGCAATAACAGCTTTTCTTGTTGGTTTAAAGGTTCCTTTCCTATCATTCCTCAAAACTAATAGTTCAGCATTAAGCAAAACCTATTTATTGATTATTTTCGCGCATGAATTCTAAAGAGATCTTCAAAAATCACTTGGCTCAAACCTCCCCTTTCCCACTAGAAATAGAGGTGAGTCATGCAAAAGGTTCTCAAATCTTCGACACTTCAGGCAAATCTTATTTCGATTTAATCTCTGGTATCGCAGTCACAAACATTGGTCACCGACACCCTAAAGTAGTTAAGGCCATAAAAGACCAGTTAGATAAGTACATGCATGTGATGGCTTATGGGGAATTCATTCAGTCACCTCAAAATGAACTCGGAAAGAAACTAGCAGGAATTCTACCTGCTTCATTATCAACTGCCTACTTCGTGAATAGTGGAACGGAAGCGAATGAAGGCGCACTAAAACTAGCCAAGAGGATTACTGGCCGAACACAAATCATTTCTTGTAAGAAAAGCTATCATGGAAGTACGCATGGATCCTTGAGCGTGTCCGGTAATGAAGTTAAGAAGTATGCTTTCAGACCTCTCCTACCTGACGTCAACTTTATTGAATTCAATAATATCGATGAACTTCAAAACATTACTGATCGAACGGCAGCTGTCATTATAGAACCAATTCAAGGTGATGCTGGGGTCAGAATCCCATCTCAGAAATACATGACCGCCTTGAGGCAGAGATGTACTGATACAGGGACGAAACTCATTTTTGATGAGATTCAGACTGGTTTTGGACGGACCGGAAAATTCTTCGCTTTTGAGCATTTTGATGTCACTCCTGATATTCTGACCATCGCAAAAGCCTTTGGAGGCGGCATGCCAATTGGTGCATTTATAAGTAGTAAAGAGCGCATGGACTTATTCACTCACGGCCCCATGCTAGGCCATATCACAACATTTGGTGGACACCCAGTTAATTGCGCTGCTGCATTAGCAAATATCAATGCAATTGAGGAAGAAGACATGATTCAAGAAGTTGAGCATAAAGGCTTACTACTGGAGGAGACGATTCGTCATGAGAGAATTGTAGAAATCCGAAGAAAGGGATTGATGTTTGCCGTAGAGTTTGACAGCCCAGAAACAGTACAAAAAATAGTGCAGAGGTGCCTTAAACTAGGCATTATAACATTCTGGTTCTTATCCTGCCCTGAAAGCTTCAGGTTAGCCCCTCCGATTAATATCTCTGACGAAGACATCCTAAAAGCAGGTAAGTTAATCTATCAAGCAATTGATGAAGCATAAAAAACTGCAAATGCAGCTTTCTATTAGTTATTTCCTTTTCTCATTCGAGCGGCATAATCACTCTGACTGAGAATTTTCACCTTATCGGAACCTGATATCACGTAGTCTACCCTAAACTTGCCAATATCTTTTATGCTACCTACACAAATAAGTAACTGTGCTTCACAACCCAAAGTAATACGACGCTCAACTTCTTGATCTCTTATCGCGATATTGATCGGTTCAGCATCGGCTCGAGCGAGAACAATTCCTGAATTACCAGCCTCAGTAGCTTTGAATGGATAAATATGATATTCAGGACCAAGCTTCTCAACCTGAAACTCTGATAAATCTAGCTTTTTATCATCTCCCTCTGCCAGAAGTGTAACGTACCCATCTTTAACCGCTAACGCAGCATTCTCAACAAATTCGTCATTACCTAAATGCACTGTTGCACCTAGCAGCAATCTCCCTTGGGTGGTTTCTCTGTAGTTAACCACATTAGATTCTAGACAGCCTGATAGACTTACCAAGAGAACTAAAACCAATACCTTAACTACATACCTCATATCTATACATTTCAACGAATGATGAAGATTGAATGATACAATCTTCGTTCGTATAATTCTAAATTTACGAAATTTTCTCTATCACTAGGTTATGATTCGTGTAGATACAGATGTCTGCGGCAATATTTAAACTCTTCTCTACAATCTCTTTAGAGTTTAAATCGGAGTTTTCTACAAGAGCCTGTGCAGCTGCTTGAGCATACATTGACCCTGATCCAATTGCTGCAATACCATTATCCGGTTCAAGTACGTCACCTGTTCCACTCAATATGAGAATATCCTCCTTATCAGCTACAATCAGCATTGATTCTAGCTTACGTAAATAACGATCCATTCTCCAATCTTTCGCTAGTTCTATGGCGGCTCTTTTCATATTCCCTCCATAGGCGCTTAGCTTTTCATCAAACCTTTCTAAAAGTGTAAAAGCGTCTGCAGTAGAACCTGCAAATCCGGTAACAATATTACCATCCTGCAGCTTTCTGATCTTTTTCACGTTGCTCTTTGCCACAGTATTCCCCATGGTAGCCTGGCCATCGGCTCCTATCGAAATAGAGCCATTATGCTTAACTGCCAATACGGTTGTTGATTTTATCTTTGTCATATCTACTTCACATTTTTAAACAAGAAAGTCCCGATATGAACGGGACTTTCCTACTTATGTTTTGTTGATTTTAAACCAATAGTCTTACTGGATCTTCTAAAAAGCCTTTGAATGTCTGTAAAAATGCAGAGCCTACAGCACCATCAACCACTCTATGGTCACAAGAAAGGGTCACCTTCATCATGTTTCCAATGGCTAACTCACCATCTTTAACAATTGGTGTTTGTTTGATGCCTCCTACTGCCATAATACAAGCATCAGGTGGGTTCACAATAGCTGTAAATTCTTCAATACCAAACATTCCCAAATTAGAAATGGTAAAAGTATTGCCTGTCATTTCATCTGGTGCAAGTTTCTTGCTTTTGGCTTTTCCTCCTAGCTCTTTCACTTCTGAAGAGATATGAGAAAGCTGCTTGTTATCAGCGAATCTTAATACGGGAACTAACAAACCTTCATCTACTGCAACAGCTACTCCAATATGAATGTGGTGATTGATTCGAATCTTATCTTCTAACCAGGAGGAGTTCACCTGAGGGTGCTTTCTTAAAGAAGCTGCAACTGCTTTAATGACCATATCATTGAACGAAATTTTCACTGGAGAAACTTCATTCATGCTCTTGCGTGCTTCTATTGCCTTATCCATATTAATTTCCATGGTTAAGTAGAAATGAGGAGCTGTGAATTTACTCTCTGCTAATCGCTTAGCGATTACTTTACGCATTTGAGACACTCTCACTTCTTCAAAGCTCTCTTCACCTACTATTTTCGGTAGTTCAATAGGCGCTGGTGCATCCACTTTTGATGCAGCTGCTGCCGCTGGAGCTGCTGCAGGCACAAATTTTTCAATATCTCTTTTAACTATCCTACCTCCATCGCCAGAACCTTGGACCTGACTCAGGTTAATCCCTTTGTCTTCAGCTAGTCTTTTGGCAAGAGGTGACGCTTTAATTCGTCCGTTAGCAGTAGCTGCTGGAGTTGCTTCTACTGCAGGTGCGGATTGTTTTTGTGGTGCTGGTTCCTCAGAAGGAGCTTCTTTTGTAGATTCTTCCGCTGCAGAATTGTTAGCAGGTTGATTGTCAGACTTAATCAGCGCCTCATAATCTGCACCTTCTTCGCCTACTATTGCCAAAATTCCATCAACAGCAACTGCTTCACCTTCTTTGGCTCCTAAATACAGAACAGTACCGTCATTATATGACTCATATTCCATAGTTGCCTTGTCGGTTTCCACTTCTGCCATCAGCTCACCAGATTCAACTAAATCACCAACGTTTTTATGCCAAGCAGCAATAACACCTTCCTCCATAGTGTCGCTCATCTTTGGCATTCGAACAATCTCAGCGTTAATATTACTAGTATCTATAGATTCTGCTGGAGCTGACTCTGGAGTAGCGGTTTCTTCTTTTACCTCAGGTGAGCTGTCTTGAGAAGCTTCTGCACCATCAAGGAGTCCCTGATAATCTTCACCTTCTTCACCAACGATGGCTAAAACACCATCTACTGTCACGGGATCTCCCTCGGCAGCACCTAAATATAACACCGTACCATCGTTGTAAGATTCGTAATCCATGGTAGCCTTATCTGTCTCGATTTCAGCCATTAATTCACCGGATTCTACTTTATCCCCAACTTTTTTATGCCATACCGCGATTACACCTTCTTCCATGGTGTCACTCATCTTGGGCATTTTTACGATCTCAGCCATATATCTTCCTAAAATTTGAGCCCAAAAATAGCTTTAAATGCCTCTTAATTCAAATTATCCAAATGCTATTCTTGATCAATAAAATTGTTTGATTCTTTCAATCGATTGTAAACATAAAAGTCTTTTTACCACTTTAGAAGTTCGATTGGTTTTTTTGCCTCAGTTAAGCTAAATTTCAAAAAACTATTTCATGCAGATCAACTACTCGGTAGCCTCAGACGCCCAACTTATTGCAGAACATTTTGATGTCAAGGTAGATGCGGAATACAAGGCCACCTTCAATGCTAACCCTACTAATCTCCTTCCGGTAATTACAAGCGCCCATCCTGAAGAGCCTTCTTATTTTTATTGGGGAATTAATCCGGGGTTTACTAAAAGCAAAGGAGTAAGCTCTAAATTACTTTATGCTCCAATTGAAGAAATTACCAGTAAACCAAGCCTGAGAAAAAATTTAGCAAGACAACGTTGTGTAATTATTGCCGATGGCTTCTATGTATGGCAAGATGTAGCCAAGAAAGAAAGAGTACCTTATCGATTTCATTTACAAAATAACTCGCTATTCGGAATAGCTGGTCTTTGGGACTTTTATGAGACCGAAGACGGTGAAACGGTGAAGACTTTTATGATGATTACTAGGGAGTCTTTACCTAGTGTGAAAAAAGTAACAGATCGAATGCCTGCAATTTTGAATGAAGACTTTTTGATTGAATGGCTGAATGATGCTCACACCGCAGATAGCGTTCTGGATTATGTTAGGCCATTTACCGATGAGGAAATTATCAACTATACGGTGAATCCTAAACTTGCTGATCCTCAATTTAATTCAAAAACATTGTGGGAGAAAGTGCCTCCAGCCAATCAGTTTGGGAACTTGACCTTATTCAACTAATCAGCAATTAAGGAACGGCTTACCTCGATATTCTCGAGTTTTATATCTGAGACAAATTCTAGCTCGCCAATTTCAAAGGCATAATCCATTTCTTGAACTGGAAAGTCTTTGCTGATGGTGTAATTCTTATAATCCTGAAAACGGATTCCTTCGATTTCCCGAGGGTTGTAAGCCTCTCTATACCTAACCCCTCCTCCATTTGTGTAGAAGCCATAGGCAAGATAATCAACCGTGAAATTGTCTTTGTGAATCCAGTAGATATAGACATTCTCAAAGTCTTCTCCTCCACCATTCTCATCGAATGTAATCTCAACTTTATGATACGGCTGGCCTTTAATCTCAACCGATCGCATAAGCTGACGATTCACTATTGGGTCATCTAAGTTAAACGGAAGTAAGGCAAAATAAATCACAGAATTCGTTGCGGTCTGATAAGTCCTTCTGTTCTCTTTTCTCAAGCGAATCTCTTTATCATTAATCATTCGTTTGAACTTATTATTCGACCAAACATCAGTAACTGTACCTTCTTTGGTTTTGAAAGTACGTTCATAAACATACTCCCCCTCAGCTATTATTGCTTTGAAGTGATGGTTTCTAAAGTCGAATTGGACTTGCATATTGTCGTATCCTGTTCCACCATGACGAGCGATTGCTTTCTCGATAATAGTATCTGCAGTAAGTTCCTCCTGTGATTCTTTACAACCCACGTTAATGATGGAGCACAATACCAAAGCCACAAATCCCAACTGCTTCATTAATCAAAAATCTATTTCGCTACTGATACGGATTAATAAGGGAAAAGTTATATAATTTTCACTGAACCCATAATTGACCACGAATTATGCAAATTCATTCGATGCATCCTTACTCTATTGAGAACAACATCCAAAAACTGTGATGAATGGTTAACAAAATGCATCTAGATAGATTTACCTAAATTGGCAGGCAGTTTTAAGAAACGTAATAGAATCGGAGTGAAAAGATCTAAGATTATCGGAATGGGGCATTATAAGCCCGAAAACATAGTAACTAACGAAGACTTAGTTCAAATAATGAATACGAGTAATGAGTGGATTATAGAAAGAACCGGAATTGAAGAGAGAAGATGGTTTAATCCAGAAAAAGACACAGTATCCAATATGGCTACAAAAGCTAGTAAAATGGCTATTGAAAAAGCTGGAATAGAAACTAAAGACATAGACTTTATAGTCTTTGCTACCATAACACCCGATTACTTTTTTCCTGGTTCAGGAGTACTTATGCAAAGAGAGCTCGGCCTTCAAGGCATTGGAGCAATAGATATTCGTAATGCTTGTAGTGGGTTTATCTATGCGCTGTCAGTTGCCGACCAATTCATTAAAACAGGTATGTATAAAACCGTTCTCGTGGTTGGTTCAGAAATTCAGTCTTCTGCACTCGATAAGTCTGACGAAGGTAGATCTAGCTCGGTAATCTTTGCCGATGGCGCGGGTGCTGCAATTGTTCAAGCTACAGATGAGCAAAAAGGTGTGCTTTCTACACACTTACACGCAGACGGTGATTATGCAGAAGAGTTATATGTGAAAGACCCCGGGTCTAGTAGAAAAGTAAGATTCTCAAAAGAGCTCTTAGATGGCAAGTCTTTCAATCTAACTATGAACGGTAATACCGTATTTAAGCATGCCGTGGTTCGATTTAGCGAGGTGATTAACGAGGCTTTAGAAGCAAACGGAAAAAGTAAAGAGGACATTGATCTACTTGTTCCACACCAAGCCAATTTAAGAATCAGCAATTTTGTACAAAAGCAGTTTCAACTACCCCATGAGAAAGTGTACAACAATATAATGAAGCTTGGCAATACTACAGCAGCCTCTATCCCAATCGCGATGAGCGAAGCCTTAGAAGAAGGAAGAATCAAAGACGGTGATTTGATATGTCTAGCTGCATTCGGTTCTGGCTTTACCTGGGCAAGTGCCCTGATTGAATGGTAAATGGAAGATAGACTGCGAGCATTCCTGCAAGACAAGCAGAGCTTTGAGCTAAAGAATAAATTAGATGAGGAGATTAGTAGTCTCCTCTACTCTTTTCAGCGCGCCTTAGACGCAATGCTCGACTCTGGCGAACATCAGCCAAATTTCTTAAGAAGCAAAATACCGGGTAAGGTTTCTAAAGGCAACAATCATTATGGATTCCCTTATCAAGTGCTCGATTATTCTGCTTACCTCACAAAAGAGGCATCATTCTCGTTTAGGACGAGCATTTGGTATGGCAATTACTTCTCATTCTCTTTAATTCTTACAGGCCATTTTATAAAGGATACCCCCTTAGATCTAAACAAACTTAAAGGAAAACAATACCTTTTAACCTGCGATGAAAACATTTGGGAGACAGACTTTACAAAGCATAAGACAATTGACCTTAACCAACTTACGCAACCTGAATTTGAAGAATTGCTCGAAAACTCAAATCAGATAAAAGTTTTTACCCCTTTTTCTTTGAACCAAATAGGTGCACTCACCCGTTTAGGTATAGAGAGTTTTAAATCATTGCTTATTCAATAATAAATTGGCTTAAAATTTGATCATTGATAAGCACCTCAAAAAACCGCTTAGTCTATTGCGCAGCATTAAATTTATAATTCTAGCCCTTCTCATTCAACATTCAATCTATGCTCAAAACGAAGCGTACAATCTCGTCTTCCCTACAACAGAATCATCATTACTGAACAAAGGTGAAGGTGATGCTGAAAATAAGAATGGCACTTGGGTAGCTTACACGACCGATAGTAGCTATTACCAGATTGGTAAATTCTTTAATAATCTCAGAAATGGTGTTTGGCATTTGTATTTCGATAGGAAAGAACGTGCTCGCATGGTTTATGAAAACGGATCGCTTGAAGGCAAATACATATTATTCTACCCTGATGGGGAAATGTCAGTTGCCACAAACTTTATAAATAATAAGCTGGAAGGATTGTGGCAAACCTTCACCGAAAGAGGAAAAGATTATGAAAAAGGATATTTCACCAAAGGTAAAAAAACTGGAGAATGGGTAACCTATCACTCCAATAAAGAGACAGCTCAAATTGCTAATTATGAACAAGGTGAATTGAATGGAGCGTTCAAGACATTTGATTATTACGGCAACCTAGAAATTGAAGCCAACTACTCTAATGGATTAATCAATGGCACTTGGACTAAATACGACTTTGAGGAAAGTCCCCTTGAAAAAGGAGAATTTGTAAAGGGTCTTAGAGACGGTCACTGGGAATACTACTTTGAAAGAGAGCGAAAATCGACTGATGAATATTATGATAAAGGAAAAAAGACAGGTGAATGGAGAGAATACCATTACAACGGACGATTAGCCTCCAGCATTACCTATGAAAATGACAAGCCCGTAGGTTCTTCAAATACCTACTATTCCAATAGAAAATTGGCGAGCAAAACATTCTACAAACTAGGGTTACCCGACAGCACCTATGCAGAATACTACGAAAATGGGATTCAGGCAATAGAAGGTAAATACAAACTGGGGCTAAAAGTTGGACCATGGAAGTACTTCCATGAAAACGGACTCATCTCTGAGTTTGGAGTATATGAAGTAGATCTTAAAACAGGTAATTGGAAATTTTTCTCAGAAAGTGGTCGATTAAGAAGTGAAGGCCAATATGAAAAGGATAAAGAAATTGGCCAGTGGTTCAATTATTATGAAAATGGGAAACTAGAATCTATAGGTAATTACCTAGCAGGAGATAAAGATGGCTTATGGGGTTACTTTCATTTAGACGGAGACCTAATGAAAGAAGAAACCTGGAGCAAAGGCAAACTGCTAAATATCACAGATTTCATCACCGCTAGAGGCAAAACACTATCTTCAGGTAGCTTGAAAAATGGCAATGGCGAAGTGACAAACTATTTCCCCGATGGTAAGCGATTTTCGGAAGGTCCATATCAAAACGGTTTCCCTAATGGTGAATGGAAATTCTATGACGACAGAGGTAGAATTTTAACCAGTGGAGAGTTAAAAGATGGCGTGAAGGTTGGTCAATGGAATGTCTATTCAACAACAAGAAGAGTGATAAAAAGAGAGTTCTACGAAAGTGGTGTATTGGTTGATGAATCTATGAACAATTAGAATTAGCCCTTAGTTGAAAGAGAAAAGAACAACAATGGGTTTATTCAGTAGAAAATCAGAGAAGGAAAAACTTCAAGAAAAGTACGAAAAACTAATAGCAGAAGCCTACAAACTATCTCACAGCGATAGAAAAGCAAGTGATCTTAAAACGGCTGAAGCAGATGAGCTAATCAAGAAGATAGAGGCTATGGATTAATTTCCTTTAATCTCCCTCAACATTCTCAAAATTTCAGAATTAATCAGAACCACTTCGTTCCAAGGAAGGAAGTGGTTCTGATTTTCTAAGAAGAGAATTCTTTTCTGTGCATTCACAAGCATGCTATCCGCAAAAGGTGCATTACCAGGATCAACTAGGTTATCTTTACCTCCCTGAATTACAGTAGTTGGAACCTCAATGCCAGACCATTTGGGTTGCATCAGCTCAAGCTCCTCATCTAGGAAGATTAGCTCCTCATTAGAAATTCTAAACACCTTAGGCGCCAAAAAGCCGATAACTGGCCAGCGCATTGGCACTCTAAACCAGTCCTCATCAGGTTCCAATTCTGGATCTAATGCCGGTGCCAACATAATAATACCATCTACTAGCTCTGGATAGTCCATAGCCATTCTAGCTACAATTGGTCCACCTAATGAATGACCGACTAGTATTCTTGGCTCAGGTATAGCCTCCATCATAGGTTTTAATAGCTTGGCCTGCTCTTCCAAAGAACGTTTTGGCTGACCATAACTAGATTTACCAAAACCGGGTCTATCTGGAGCCACAATGTTGGCAGCGCTATACAATGTATCATAGGTAAAGTAGCTCGAAAAAGCGCTCCAAGCTCCTGGGGTCCCATGAATAAAAACTACAGTAGCTTCCTTCCCCATGTCTTGATACATGTAGTGCATCTCGTATCCGTTAACCTGATAAGTGATACTTTCAGGCCTATGCGGTTTATCAGCATAGAACTTATTGAACTTTCTATCTGACATAGAAAAGTTTATGCAACCGCTCACTACCTGAGAAAGCACCAGCAAGAGAAGCATTGAGCTTAGGCAACCAACCTTAAAACGCTTTTTCCACTTAGTCATCACAGGAATTTACACATAAAAAAACCACTCAGTCGCCCGAGTGGTTTCAATATTTCTAATCTTTATCTATTCTTATCTCAAGAATAACAGTTCTCTATACTTCAATAATGGCCAATCCTCATCATCAATTAGGATTTCCAATCTATCTACAGCTTCACGAATTGTGTCGAAGTATTTCGTCTTGATTCTATCACAGTAAGCCACTGCTCTGTCTCTAGAACCTTCAATTTCATTTACTTCTGCTCTTTCGTTATTCATTGCTGAGATTTGAGTCTGAATGGTTCTTACACATTCATTCACTTTTTCCAGCATTTCAGTCGCATGAGAATTATCAACACCAAATTCCTTCAATCCTCTGGCATTATCCATCAATTTGTTCTGGAATTTTAAAGCGGCAGGAACTACTTGAGTTCTTCCAATTTCACTAATCAATCTAGCTTCAATCTGAAGTTTCATGATGTAGTTTTCATGCTGAATCTCGTTTCTAGCTTCTAATTCTAGCGCAGACATTACACCGAATCGCTCAAAGATAGCCTTAGACTCATCAGACACATTCGCATCTAATGCCCTAGAGGTATTCTTTACATTTGGCAATCCTCTTTTCGCAGCCTCATCTTCCCACTCTTGAGAATAACCATCTCCTTCAAAACGAACAGCTTTAGATTCTTTAATGTATTCTCTTAATACATTAACGATTGCTATTTTCTTGTCTTCTCCAGCATCAATTTTTTCCGTTACAACCTCATGGAATTCTTTGAGTTGATTAGCAACAATCAGGTTCAGTACTGTCATTGGCTCAGCAACGTTTTGCTCTGATCCTACCGCTCTGAATTCGAATTTGTTACCAGTAAATGCAAATGGAGAAGTTCTATTTCTATCTGTGTTATCAAGAATGATTTGAGGAATCTTATCGATACCCAATTTCATGTACATGTTATCACCTTTGTCCACTTTCAGGTTTCCGTTGTTCTCAAGTTCATCGAGCACTGCTGTTAACTCAGAACCTAAGAATACCGACATAATTGCTGGAGGTGCTTCATTTGCTCCCAACCTATGATCGTTACCGGCAGTAGCAATAGAGCCTCTTAATAAACCAGCGTGCGTATGAATAGCTTTTATTGTATTCACCAAATAGGTTAAAAACTGAAGATTCTCTCTTGCACTAGAACTCGGTTGAAAAACATTCACCCCAGTGGAAGTGATAAGAGACCAATTATTATGCTTTCCACTTCCATTTAATCCCGCAAATGGCTTTTCGTGGAATAACACTTTTAATGAGTGTCTTTCAGCAACACGCTCCATCACATCCATCATTAATGAATTATGGTCAGTTGCTACGTTTATGTCTTCAAAAACAGGTGCTACTTCAAACTGAGAAGGTGCCACCTCGTTGTGACGTGTCATAACAGGTATACCCAACTTCAAACACTCAATTTCGAAGTCTTTCATGTAGTTGTAGACCCTGCTAGGAATAGAACCAAAGTAGTGGTCATCTAATTGCTGACCTCTAGCAGGGTGGTGACCGAACACGGTTCTTCCTGCCATAACCAAATCAGGTCTTGCATTGTAGAGTGCTCTGTCAATTACAAAATACTCTTGCTCACAACCCAAAGAGGCGCTTACTCTATTTACGTTTCTATCGAATAGCTGGCAAACCTTAGTCGCAGCCTTATCAACGGCCTCAACGGCTTTTAATAAAGGAGCTTTATAATCAAGTGCCTCACCAGTATAAGAAACGAAAATGGTTGGAATACAAAGTGTTCTACCCCAAATAAAGATTGGTGAACTAGGATCCCATGCTGTATAGCCTCTTGCCTCGAAAGTAGAACGAATACCTCCATTTGGGAATGAAGATGCATCTGGTTCTTGCTGAATTAAACCCGAACCCTTAAAGACTTCAATGCCCTTGTGTGCATCAAAGAATGAGTCGTGCTTTTCTGCTGTAGAACCTGTTAGTGGCTGAAACCAGTGCGTGTAATGTGTGGTACCTTTAGAAACAGCCCATACTTTCACGGCAGCTGCTATCTCGTCAGCAGTTTCTACATCTATTTTTTTGCCTTTCTTAATGGCATGTTCAACTTTCTTGTAAGTTTCAGGAGATAATGATGCACGCATCTTATCCATTGTAAAGACATCATCTGCAAAAAAGTCAGAGATCTTGTCTGCCGGTGCATAAACTCTATCGGTGGTTCTATTTTGAACTACATTGAGAGCGCGTTGACGTTGATTCGACATGTTAAAAGGTTCTTTGTTTAAAATTCGGATCAAAAATACGACAAATACGTAATTCTACACGAAATCAATATGTTTTTAATTCACTTAAGACTCAAATTACGTTTTAAACCCTAAAAACAGGTTTATTTTTAAATCCTCTGATCATAATCATGAGATTTTAAACATCATGCACCCTCTTTTTGGTTGCTATTCTAATTCGATAGAGAATTTTATACCTTTGCCGCCCGATAAAGAGATGAGAAAAGTAGCTTTCTATACACTTGGTTGTAAACTGAATTTTTCAGAGACATCTACGATTGCCCGAGGTTTTCAAGAAAAGGGTTATGCGAAGGTTAACTTCTCTGAAAACCCAGACATCTTTATTATTAATACATGTAGCGTAACCGAAAACGCAGACAAGAAATGTAAGAAGATTGTAAAAGAAGCGAACAAGATTAACCCTAATGGTTATGTCGCTATTATTGGGTGCTATGCTCAACTAAAGCCTAAAGAAATCTCTGAAATACCGGGTGTAGATGCTGTTTTAGGTGCTGCTGAGAAATTCAGACTACACGAATTACTTGATGATTTTGTAAAACCTGAGCAAACCCAAGTGATTGCCTCAGAAATTACAGAAGCCAAGACCTTCAACAACGCCTACTCTATTAATGATAGAACAAGGACCTTTCTTAAAGTACAAGATGGTTGTAATTACCATTGTGCCTTTTGCACCATACCGTTAGCAAGAGGAAAGAGCAGAAGTGATAGTATAGAAAACATCATCAAGTCAGCTCACGAGATTGCGGCTACTGATGTTAAGGAAGTGGTGCTCACCGGAGTGAATATTGGCGACTTTGGTATTCAGGAAGGTAAAAGGAAGGAAAGATTTGTTGACTTAGTACATGCCATTGATGATGTTGAAGGGATCGAGCGGTTAAGAATCTCTTCTATCGAACCAAACTTATTAACGAATGAGATCATTGACTTTGTAAGTCATTCAAAACGATTTGTTCCTCATTTCCATATTCCTCTACAATCTGGGAATAATAATACCTTACGCAGAATGCGAAGAAGATATCTGCGTGAATTGTATGAAGAAAGGGTAGCCAAGATTAGACAATTGATGCCCAACTGCTGTATTGGTGTAGATGTGATTGTTGGTTTTCCAGGAGAGTCCGAAGAAGACTTCTTAGACACTTATAATTTCCTTAATGGGTTAGATATTTCTTATCTACACGTATTTACTTACTCGGAAAGAGCAAATACCGCTGCGCCAGAAATGGAAAACCCTGTGCCTTTGAAGACAAGACAGCAACGTTCTAAAATGTTAAGAATCCTGTCTGATAAAAAGAAGAGAGCTTTCTACGAAAGCCAACTGGGTACCACCCATACTGTTCTATTTGAAGACGATGTTGAGAATGGCATGATGCACGGATTCACTGAGAACTATGTGCGCGTAACAGCGAAATACGACCCCATGCTTATTAATGAGTTGAAAGAAGTTGAGCTTTTAGAAATTACAGAAAATGGCACTGTTTCAGTAATTGAACCTGAAATGGCATACGAAGCGCATTAGAATCCATTCGCCATTCGGCAAATCCATTAATCATATATCATTCTCCTTTGCCTAGTACTTGACGTTTAACCATACATGTCAAGCGCAGGTCACGTATTGGATTCAATTAACAGAATGAAGGCAAATCGTTTTTTAAGAACGAAACGTTTGTCCTTTAATCTGAATGAGCTCAATACTTTCAAGCCACTCACGAGGAGAAAAGATTATAGGTATAACACGCTAAACCCAAAGCTTAGAGCAAAACTAAGGGATCAACTAAAAAAGGAGCGAAAAATAGACCTCGTCAAACAGTTGGTCATTTTAGCCATATCAGTTGCAATCACACTATTCATCTTCATTTGAGATGGGTAATTAACACTGACAACCAGCTACTTAAACTAAATAGTAGTATTACTATTATTTTTGAAACCTTTACTTCTTTAATTACGTTAGAACTGTCGAAGGTTAACAATAAAAAAAGAGAATATCATGGGAGCATTTACATCAACAGGAGCATATTCAACACTTAGGTCAAATCACGGAATGTTGAATACTAAAAGAGCCAGAACATTCTTAATTAATAACGATTTGATTCGTTTCAAAGGAAGAAATATCTCGAGCAACACCGAAAGCACTTCATCGAAAAGTGAAAAAGGAACAAAAAGATTAATGGAGCAATTGAACGATTCTGAATATCAGAAGATCATGCTCATCTTAGCCGTATCGGTACTGACGGTTTTATTAGGAATAGCCATTTTGTAATTAGTTTGTAGTTTAGTTAACGCTTGTCTCCATCAGGGCAGGTGTTTTTTTTGCCCTCCATTTACACTTCGCATTTAATTTCTCGCATTTTATCACTACTTTTCTGTAGTTAATTCGAAAAAAGCCTATCTGAATTAACCACTACCCCATTGCATGCTCAGTAAAATAAAGTCACTCATACAAGAGTTGACTACCACACTTTTGGCCTATCCAAAAAAGCCACTCCGCCTATTCGGGTTGGGGCTTCTCTTTATTCTACTCGTAGCAACCAGTTATTATAGAGACATAGTATTCATTACCAAGGAGAACAGTCTAGAGATACCCGCAGAAATAACTTTCCATTTCATTTTAGATGGTATCCAATCAGAAAACATATATGTCAAGAGATCTGCAAAAGACGATGCAGGTATTAAAGTAGACGGAACCCAAAAAACTATAACCACCACCTACAACTACCCTGGTTATTTCAAAGCTCGGTTATTAGTCGACAATAAGACAGTGAAAACGAGTGATGTATTTATTAAAACAGATGGCTGGTTAGCGACAATTCCAAACACATACGGATACTCCTACCTCAAGAAAGAGACAATCGTATCGAATAACTCAATCTCTATACCGCGTTCATTTGTCAAAAGAAAGAACGTAGAAAAAGTAACCTTCCATTATTTCGATCAGATTAATCCGATGAGTGGCTTAGACTTTGCGCTAGAAGCAGACCTACAAACCATTAAAGAAGCAGGAAATTACACTTGTGATAAGGTGAACATTGAAATTGTAGGATCAAATTCATCAACAATTATCCCTATCTCCCTTTCTGCATGTTCTATTCAAGAACCAATTATTATAGCAGGCCATGAATATTTCAAAACCGACACTAGAGGTAAGTTCTTAGTCGCAAATTCAAATTCTGATTGGCAACAGTTTAAATTGAAAGTTCATGGTGGCATTGCTCAAATTTCTATTAATAGCAAAGAAGAACTGAGGCTTCTGGTAAAATCTAGCATGGGTCAAATAACCGGCCTAAGGTTCCACTTTGAAGGGAATGGTTCAATCAAGAACATCAAGCTAACTGATACTCAGGAAGTAACTTATGTCCCATCTTTTTAAGGATATTTTTACTCTAATTTCAGCCTAAATATTCATTACAAATTCAGTAGCTTAGAAGATTAGTTCTTATACAAAACACCCTAGTCGTTCTAGCTATTTATGTATTTAATATTCGATACTGAGACCACCGGTTTACCTCAAAATTACAACGCCCCACTTACTGATTTTGAAAACTGGCCACGAATGGTTCAGGTCGCTTGGCAGCTGCACGAAGCCGATGGTAAATTAATCACTGCCAAGAATTTCATTATCAAACCGGACGGTTATACGATTCCATATAACTCTGTTCAAATTCATGGCATTACTACAGAACGTGCCCAAACCGAAGGACATGATATAAAAGAGGTTTTAGCCACTTTTAAAGAAGACGTAGAAAATTCGAATTTCGGAATTGGACACAACATAGAATTCGATTATAACATAATCGGCTCCGAATATTTAAGAAGCGGTCTCGAAAATGCATTAGAGCATTTAGAGCCATTAGACACCAAACTTGTTTCAACAGATTTTTGCGCTATCCCTGGTGGGCGTAGTGGTCAGTTTAAATGGCCAACCCTAACTGAACTACACACCAAACTCTTTGGAGAAGCTTTTGCCGATGCACACGATGCAGCCTATGATGTAGATGCGACTGCTAAATGTTTCTTTGGTCTACTCAAAGAGAGCGTAATACCTCATGCCCCGGGCATTAATCTATCAGATGTAGTCTATGAAGCACCTGAGCTAGATGAGGCAAATTTCACAAAGACAGAAGAAACCACTTCTGCAGGACGACAAAAGATAGACAGAGATAACCTTGCCAACCTTGAGGATGTCTCCTTTAGTCATTTGCATGTCCATTCTCAGTATTCAATACTTCAGGCAGTATCTGAAATAAGTGATATGGTAAAGGCTGCCAAAGAAATGGGCATGCCAGCGATAGCAATTACCGATCATGGCAATATGATGGGCGCCTTTCACTTTGTAAGTTCCGCACTCTCCAATGACATAAAGCCGATAGTTGGTTGTGAATTCAATATTTGCGGAGACCGCCATAATAAGAAAGTACAAGACAATGGTTTCCAAACCGTAATTCTCGCGAAGAACAAAAAGGGTTACCATAACCTTGTGAAACTTTCTTCTATAGCTTTTACCGAAGGATTCTACTATGTACCAAGGATAGATAAAAACGATCTTCTTGCCTTTAAGGATGACTTGATCGTAACCACAGGTGGTCTTTGGGGCGAAGTACCCTATAAAATTCTAAATGTTGGTGACACGCAAGCAGAAGAAGCATTTTTATGGTGGAAAGAGCATTTTGGAGATGACTTCTACGTAGAAATTAATCGCCATGGTATCGCAGAAGAAGACCACGTAAACGGTGTTTTGCTGGACTTAGCTTCGAAACATAACGTAAAACTAGTTGCTGCTAATAACACCTACTACACCCGAAAAGAACAAGCCACTGCGCATGACGTTCTCTTATGTGTAAAGGATGCTGAATCGGTTAACAAACCGAAGAAATACATTGGGAAAAGAGGTCGTGAATTTAGGTATGGCTTCCCTAATGAAGAGTTCTATATGAAGACACCTGAGGAGATGAAAAAGCTCTTCAGTGACATCCCCGAGGCAATCATTAACACCAATGAGGTAGTCGATAAAATTGAGTCTTATGAACTCGCGCGAGAAGTTCTTCTTCCAAAATTTGATATCCCTGAGCAGTTTCTAAATTCAGAAGACGATATTGATGGCGGAAAACGTGGGGAAAACGCATTTCTGAAACACCTTACCTACGAAGGAGCCATAAAGCGTTATGGAGAAATTACCGATGAGATTAAGGAACGCTTAGACTTTGAATTAACAACGATTGAAAGAACTGGTTATCCTGGGTATTTCTTAATTGTACAAGATTTTACAAATAAGGCCACTGAAATGGGGGTTTCTGTAGGTCCTGGCCGTGGTTCTGCGGCTGGCTCTGCTGTAGCTTATTGTATAGGCATAACTAATGTAGACCCAATCAAATACGACTTACTTTTTGAGCGTTTTCTAAATCCAGATCGGGTATCACTTCCCGATATTGATATTGACTTTGATGATGAAGGCAGGCAGAAGGTTATTGATTACGTAATAGAAAAATACGGCAAGAACCAAGTAGCTCAAATTATCACCTATGGCACCATGGCTGCCAAGTCTTCCATAAGAGATACTGCCAGAGTAATGGAGCTACCCCTACCCGATGCAGATCGTGTGGCTAAGCTCGTTCCGGACATCAAACTCAAAAAGCTTTTTGCTCTCTCAGATCAGGAGCTGAAACAAAAACTGAGATCTGAGCAAATTCCACTCGCCAATGAGTTGAAAAAATTGGCAGATGGAAATTCAGCTGAGAGCAAAGTAGTAAATCAAGCTCGTGTATTAGAAGGCTCGGTTAGAAATACAGGGATTCACGCTTGCGGGGTAATTATCACACCCGATGATATTACCAATTTTGCTCCGGTGGCCACCGCGAAGGACTCCGACATGTGGTGTACCCAATTCGATAACTCTGTAGTAGAAGATGCGGGCTTATTAAAAATGGACTTCTTGGGCTTGAAAACCTTAACCCTTATCAAGGATGCGGTTAAGAACGTAAAAGAACGTCATGATATAGACCTCGTTCCTGATGACTTTCCCTTAGATGACACAAAAACGTATGAGCTTTTCCAAAGAGGTGAAACCGTAGGAATCTTTCAGTATGAATCTGCCGGAATGCAGAAATATATGAAGGAACTTAAACCTACTGAGTTTGCCGATTTAATTGCCATGAACGCCCTCTATCGCCCGGGTCCTTTGGAATATATTCCTTCATTTATTCGAAGAAAACATGGCGATGAAGAAATTACTTATGATTTACCTGCTTTAGAGGAATACCTTTCTGAAACCTACGGTATTACGGTTTATCAAGAGCAGGTGATGCTCTTGTCTCAGAAATTAGCTGGCTTTACTAAAGGTGAAGCAGATGTCTTGCGTAAGGCCATGGGTAAAAAGAAGCGCGATGTGCTGGACAAAATGAAGCCTCAGTTCATTGAGCAGTCGAAAGCAAATGGCCACGATGAAGAAAAGCTGAATAAAATCTGGAGAGACTGGGAAGCGTTCGCCTCATATGCTTTCAATAAATCGCATTCAACATGTTACGCTTATGTTGCCTTCCAAACTGCCTATTTAAAGGCTCACTACCCGGCTGAATACATGGCTTCTGTGTTAAGTAACAACATGAACGACATAAAGCAGGTCACCTTCTTTATGGAAGAATGTAAACGAATGGGTGTTCCCGTTTTAGGGCCTGATGTGAACGAATCGAACTATAAGTTTACGGTGAACCAAAACGAGGAAATCCGCTTTGGCATGGGAGCCATTAAAGGAGTAGGCGAAGCGGCAATTGAGTCCATTATATTAGAGAGAAATGAAAATGGGTTCTATAGTAACGTGTTCGACTTTGCAGAAAGAGTAAATCTAAGAGCTGTTAATAAAAAGAACTTCGAGTCGCTTGCACAAGCCGGTGGCTTCGACTGCTTTGAGCAGTACCATAGGAAGCAGTACCTCTATGCGCCCGATGGCGAGCAAACACTGATAGAAAAGGTAATTCGCTATGCCAATCACAAGCAAGCCGAGAAAGATGCTGCTCAAGTATCACTCTTCGGTGGAGATAGCGCAGTGGCAACCCCTCTACCAAAAGTATATGACATGGAGCCTTTCTCTCAAATGGAAAAGTTAAAGCTCGAAAAAGACATTGTCGGCTTCTACATCTCCGGACATCCTTTAGATCAGTTCGAGGTAGAATTAGAAAGCTTTTGCAAGCCCATTAACGACATTAATAAGTTCCCTAATCAAGACATCTCCATAGGAGGCATTGTGAATGGTGTGAGAAACGGACAAACCAAAACAGGTAAGCCATTTGGTGTAGTAAGCGTTGAGGACTACAACGGGTCGGTTGAGCTATTCCTAATGGGCGAAAAATACATCAGCAATGCCCAATATTTGAGACCGGGAGAATTCCTATTCATCTCAGGAAGGGTTGAAATAAACTGGAGAAAACAGAAAGAAATTCGAGAGAATCCTCAGATCACCCCATCGCCAGAAGACTGGGAATTACAAACTCACAGCATGTCTCTCTTAAGTGAGCTGAGGGAAAAACGTGGCAAGGGCATTCGCATTAAATTGGATGCTAAAATGGTAGACCAAGCATTAATAGAAAAGCTAGTTGAGATTACAGAAGTACATAAAGGAGAAACGCCTCTGAAAGTTGAGTTATTCGACCGAAGAGAAAATATTAGTGTGGAATTATTCGCAAGACAAGTTAAGGTGGACCCTAACAATGATTTATTGAGAGATCTGAAAACTTGTGCAGAGTCTGCCAAGTTATTGACAGCGTAAATAATGGATAAACAGAATTAGTTTCAACGGTAAATCTGTTAGGAACTTTTTATTTACTTTTGGCATTCACTAGACTGATAACCATCGAAAAACAAAAAATTGAACAAAGAATATTATGGCAAACGCGATTGAAATTACTGATGCAAACTTCGAGGAAGTTGTTTTGAATTCAGACAAACCAGTTTTAGTGGATTTTTGGGCAGCTTGGTGTGGACCTTGTAGAATGGTTGGACCTGTAGTTGAAGAAATTGCTGGTGAGTATGATGGACAAGCAGTTATTGGAAAAGTGGATGTTGATGCAAACCCTGAAATTTCAGTCAAATACGGAATTAGATCTATTCCTGCCCTCTTATATTTCAAAGGTGGAGAAAAAGTGGATAGCGTGATTGGTGCTGTTCCTAAAGGTACTTTAACCACAAAACTAGATGCTCAGTTAACTGAAGCATAAGCTAGACAAAATATAGCATACTGAAGCCTCGATTGGAATACCGATCGAGGCTTTTATTTTAATAGGGCCTCATTCTAAATATATTTCAGAATCTTCTTAATATGGTTTTCATTTAGATCTGGACTATGTACCTGCGTTTTACCAATCGGTATTGTGGTACTGAAAAGACAACATTTGACCTATGACTCACGGAACCCATAATGCTATTGAAGACCCTCGTAATGAGAAGGTTCAAATCTTTATTAACGGAGAATTCTTTGAACGAAAGGATGCCAAGATCTCCGTATTTGATAGCGGCTATCTAGTTGGTGATGGCATTTGGGAAGGCATTCGATACCATAAAGGAACTCTCTGCTTTCTAAAAGACCATTTAGACCGTCTATGGCAAGCTGCTAAAACAACAGGTATTAAACTTCCATTTACCAGAGATGAATTGATCTCAAACATTCAAAGAACATTAGACATTAACCAAATGGAAACGGATGTGCATGTGCGGTTAATGATTACGAGAGGAATTAAAAAAACACCATCTCAGGACCCTAGACTAACCATCTCAGGGCCAAATGTGGTGATCATAGCTGAGCACAAAAAAGCGTCCACTGAAACGCGAGATAGAGGCGTTTCACTTTTCACATCTACTATACGGAGGGGCTCACCTGATTACCTCGACCCAAAACTAAATTGTCATTCTAAGCTACATGAGGTACAAGCATTAATTCAAGCCTTAGAAGCCGGAGCCGATGAAGCATTGATGTTAGATGTGAATGGATCAGTGGCTACCTGTAATGCTACTAACTTCTTTATGGTTAGAGATAGAGAACTCTGGACAAGTACAGGAATGTACTGCATGAATGGCATTACCAGAGCTAATGTAATAAAGGCTAGTCAGACATTAGGCCTCACATGCCACCAGAAAGATTTCAGCTTATACGATGTCTACGGAGCCGATGAAGCCTTTGTGACAGGAACCTTTGGAGGCTTGACGCCCGTCACTAAAGTAGATGGTCGGGAAATGCCGAATGTTAATGGCCCAATTACGAAACAGCTCAGAGATACTTATTATGAAATGGTTGAACGGGAGGTGAAAAATGGCTAATGATATTACGCGAATTGGTTTGTGGTCTGGGCCAAGAAACATTAGTACTGCCTTGATGTACTCTTTTGCCCAAAGAGCAGACACAAGGGTATATGATGAACCACTTTATGGCTATTACCTTAAAAACTCGCCAGCGGACGAATACCATCCCGCTGCAGAGGAAACCATGGAATCTCAAGAATGCAATGGGAGAAAAGTAGTTGAGCATATGCTAAATGACAACAGCAAACCTGTTCTTTTCTTCAAGAATATGACGCATCATTTACTAGACTTAAATATCTCCTTTATGCAGAATATGGTCAATGTAATGTTGACGCGTAGCCCTAGAGATATGATTATGTCGTTTGCTAAAGTAATTCCCAATCCTACAATGACTGACATTGGCTATACGGCTCATATCAAGTTAGTTAACCAGTTAAAAGACTTGGATATAAAACCGATTATTCTAGATAGTAAAGAGGTTTTGCTTAACCCTAAAAAAAGACTCGTGCAACTTTGTGAGCAAGCCAACATTCCTTGGGATGAAAATATGCTGAACTGGCAAGCAGGAGCCAGACCTGAGGACGGAGTTTGGGCATCACATTGGTACAACAATGTACACCGAAGCACTGGCTTCGGCCCTTATAAGGAGAATCCTGATTCTTTCCCTAAGCATTTGAATGGACTACTGAAGGAAAGTCAAGCGCTTTATGATGAGTTAATTTCACTAACTTAACTCTTCTCAATTTTTAACAGATTAAACACTTTTTGACATGAAAAACGCCCTTAACTGGTTTGAGATCCCCGTAACAGATTTTGACCGCGCCAAAAGCTTCTATGAACAAATTCTAGACTGTAATATGGAAACACATGAAATGGACGGAATGAAAATGGCATTCTTCCCTTCTGACTGGGAAAATGGTATTGGTGGTGGCCTTGCGCATGGCGAAGGTTGCATACCATCAGATAAGGGAACTCTGGTTTACCTCAATGGTGGAGATAACCTCAGTACGCCATTGGGTCGAGTTGAAGCTGCCGGTGGTCAAGTAGACATGCCCAAAACTGATATTGGATCAAATGGATTTATGGGCCTATTTATGGATACAGAAGGCAATAAAGTTGCTTTTCATTCGAATAGCTAAGAATTGCAAAATAGATGACTGTTAAAGAGTGGTACGAAACTGGCCAATACACTACCCTCAATGAGCTGAATCTCTTTTATCAAAGAAAGGGCCGAGGTGAAGCACTCATTTGCATACACGGCTTTCCCTCCTCCTCTTGGGACTATGAAAAAATATGGCCAACACTAGCACAACATTTCGATGTAATCGCGCCTGACCTCATTGGATTAGGAAGATCTTCCAAACCCAGGCAGAACATACCAGTAGCTTTACAGGCCGACATGATAGAGGCGCTTTTAGTAGAACTAGGGATATCACGGGCTCATATTCTGGCACATGACTTGGGTGATACCGTTGCGCAGGAATTACTCGCTAGACAAGCTGAAGGGACTTCTAAAATTGAATGGCAGTCCTGCATTTTCATGAATGGTGGGCTCTTTCCAGAAACTCATCGACCCTTATTGATCCAAAAACTATTGATATCGCCAATAGGTGGACTCATAGCACAACTCATGTCCCAGAAGGCTTTTCAAAAGAATATGGTGAATGTATTTAGTAGGGCACATCCACCGAGCAAAACTTTTATAGCAGACACTTGGCAATTGATAACAGAAAATAACGGTAAAGAAATGATTCCGCGACTTATTCGCTACATGCAAGAACGTAGAGATAAACGTGAAAGATGGGTTCAACCTTTAATTGATCAATTGATTCCGATTCGCTTAATCAACGGAATTGAAGATCCTATCTCTGGCCTTCATATGGCCGTCAGGTTCCAAGCCATTATCCCCCAAGCCGATATTATTAGAATTGAGAATTCTGGTCATTATCCGCACGTAGAAACACCTGAAGACGTATTAGCTGCGATCATTAGTTTCCATAAGGCTTAACGAAAAGCATTACTTCTGATAAACCCGTACGTAATCTATCACCATTTCTGACTCTGTAAAGGCAGGGTCTATTTCTCCTCCAATACCGCCCATGGCAATATTAAGTAAGATGTATTGATTTGCAGTAAATGGCCAAGTCTGGGCATTCTTTCCAGATGGATTGTAAGTGTAATACAAGGTGTCATCGTAATAAAAGTCCATCTTCTCTGCCGTCCATTCTACTGCATAAGTGTGGAAAGTATTGCTAACATCATTCCCTCTAATAGAACCTTTATTCTGTGTATCCCCACTGCTAGATGGTGTATGCAAAGCCGCCTGAATTACATCTTGGTTAAAACCCCAGTGTTCCATTATGTCTATCTCACCACATGCTGGCCATCCGGTGGTTCCGTTTGTACTGGTCCAATAACCTCCGTTTTCAGTAATGTTTTGGCCCAATGTCCAAATAGCAGGCCAAGTACCTCTACCTGTAGGCAATTTGGCACTAATCTCTACCCGGCCATAAGTAAATGCATACTTTGAGTTTAACCTAGCTGACGTATAGGACTTGGTCCGACCTTGATCTGTAAAAGACTCTTTTTTAGCAACAATGTGTAAATAACCATCCGCCAGATAACTGTTGTCTGTTCTATTGGTGTAATGCTGTAACTCTCCATTAAACCAGCTATTGCCATTTGGAAGCAACGTTTGGTGAAACCATTTATCTGAATCAATCGCTCCAGTCCCATCAAACTCATCGGACCAAACCAATTCATATTCACCTTCGTCTACTTGTTCTGGTTCATCTCCATCTTGATCTGAACACCCTATTAGACAGAATAAAAGGAAAACAAGAAACGTGTTATTGAGTACTTTTTGCATGTGTCGAATATAACAATGAAATCAATAGCTCATAGTGAGTAATGATGAAATCTATCTCAAGAAGTGGCAAAATTTGACAGCAATTTTATACACAATTAATCAATTGTTTTACAATTGGGTAAATAATGAATCAGAAACTAGGAGAATTCGAAGAGATCGTACTGCTATTTGTGGCGGCACAGCACGAAGAAGCTTATGGCCTGTCGGTTACAAAGGCAATAGAAGAAGAATTGAACCGCTCAGTTACTATGAGCAGTGTTCATACAGCTCTCTATCGCTTAGAGGAAAAAGGACTTGTAGAATCTAAAATTGGAGACTCTGAGGGGAACCGCAGAGGACGCAGAAAGCGCATTTTTGTAATTACCGCACAGGGCAAAACAGCCCTTACCGAAGCCAGAGACGCTCGCTTGCGTGTCTGGAATATGATCCCTGATTTTGTCTTGAAATTCGTTTAGTGCAAGAGGAATGGAACGATATTGATCCTCCAAAGCGCGCAGAACGCTTCTTTGAATGGTATTGTAAAGATAGCTTGGTCGAAACTATAGGTGCGATCTTTACGAGCGGTTCATAGATAATTACGAAAAACTTGGCTCCAAAAAAGCCAACCAAAAATACTGGATCGATGTATTCCGATTCATGAACAGGCACACACTCAAAAGGTCTAAAACGTCAAAATTCAACAACATGTCAATTTTTAACAACTACGTAAAGGTCGGGTTTAGAAACCTGGTCAGAAACCGTGCCTTCACGGTTATCAATACCATTGGACTATCTCCGTTTCAATGGCTGTATGTCTAATCATCATTCTTCTGATCAACGATCAGCTGAGTTATGATAAGTTTCAAGCGAATAGAGATAGTATTTATCGTTTGACTCATGAACGTGCCGAGGGAATGAACTTAGGTATGGCTACTGTACCGCAACCATTAGCTAAAGAGGTTCAAAAGCGCTTTGTAGGTATGGAAGATGTAGTCAACTTCCATCGTTTTGCGGGTGAGGTAGTAAACGAAGGTAAAGCTATTGACGTTTACGGTTTTCTCACAGACCCAAGCTTATTTGATTTATTTAGCTATAAACTTAAGGCAGGAGACCCAAAAACAGCATTAAACGAACCCTACTCTATTGTCCTAAGGGCCGATATCGCTGAAAAGTTCTTTAAGGACGAAGATCCTATGGGTAAATCTATGGATATCGGTGATTTAGGAATATATAAGGTAACAGGGGTATTAGAGGAACTCCCTGGCAAAACTCATATTCGTTTTGATGTATTTACATCAATGAGCACGGCTCAATCTTTACACGAAATTGGCAAGAGACATTTTGGAATAAATAATTGGGAGAATGGCTCTCAGACTTGGACTTATTTCAGGCTTTTAGATAGCTACTCGATAGATCAGCTCGATGCTGATTTAAAGAATATCGAGCAAGAGTTCTACGGTGAGGATTCTGACTTAAAACCTACTTTTCAAACCCAGGCCATGACGAAAATCGTACCGGGCCCGTTGTATGGAAATGCAATTGGAGATGGTTTACCTAATTTCTTTGTCTTGGGCCTTACTATTCTAGCTGCACTCATTATGGTTTGCGCGGCCTTTAATTATACCAATCTTTCTGCGGCACGAGCCATGTCCAGAACCAAAGAGGTTGGTGTACGTAAAGTTATGGGTGCACAAAGAGGCCAATTAATGATGCAATTCATTATAGAATCCATTATTCTAAGCTTGTTTTCTTTGGTACTTGCCCTAGTATTCCTTCGTTTCTTAGCGCCTGCATTTGAAGGACTTCAGTTTAGCAGTATACTGAATCTCTAATTGAAGATGAACGCCCAAGCTTATTTACAATTTATTGGTTTTGCTGTTCTATTAGGTTTTGTAACTGGACTATTCCCAAGTCTTTATCTGTCATCATTCAATGCGATTAACGCAATGAAAGGCGCGTTGAATAAAAAGAAGCTTTCTGGTTGGGCATTGAGAAAAACATTGATTGTAGTTCAATGTATGATCTCAATAGTACTCATCACCTCTTCTTTATTGGTTTACAAGCAGATTAAGTATATCGTGGACAAAGATTATGGTTACGCGAAAGAAAATATCATTAACATAAACCTTCAAGGGCAAGACTATACACAACTTAGAACCGAGCTAGAAAAATTGCCATTTATTGAAGATATAACAGCTTCTAATGTCATCCCTAATACCGGGGTAAGCAACAGTTTTGAGGTATGGAAAGAAACTCGCGATGAGTCTACAAACATTAACTATTTCTCAGTTGATGAAAACTATTTAGACATGTTGCAATTAGAATTAGTAGCAGGTGAAAATTTTAAAGAAGATACTCCCACCTTAAATCGTTCACAGGTGATTATCAACGAAAAAACACTTGACCTTTTCGGTTATGAAAGTGCATTAGATGCCTTAGGCCAAACCTTATATGTTTTTGAAGGAGATACTGCAACAGTAAGTATTGCAGGAGTGGTTAAAGACTACAATTTCCAATTCGTTTTTGTAGGTATAGAACCAATGATGATGGTTTATGAACCAGCGGCTTATCAATATGCTCAAGTGAAAATCTCAGGATTTGATCTCACAGCAGAAATGGTCGCAATTGACAAAGTTTGGGATGCCTTCGATCCTAACCATGAATTAGAAGCACAAACCTTTCAGGGTCAGCAAGACGAGTTCAACAAGTTTTTCTACGACATACTTTATATCATAGCTCTAATCGCCATATTGAGTATAAGCATTGCTGCTATGGGACTTTTGGGAATTTCAGCCTTTGCCATTCAGGCCAGAATGAAAGAAGTCAGCATAAGAAAAGTACTTGGGGCTAATATAAAGACCATTATCTTTTTGTTGTCAAGAAGCTTTATTGTGATGCTGGCCATGTCTTTAATCCTTGGATTCAGCATATCATATCTCGGCAATAAAGTATGGCTAGATATGTTTGCCTATAGAGCTAGCTTTGGTGTAGATATCTTTCTATTTACGGCTTTAGGACTAGTTGGGATTGCATTATTAACAATTGGCTGGCAGGCCATGAGAGCAACGAATTCTAATCCTGCTACGACTCTCCGCGATGATTAAACTTTATTAATTCAGAGCAAAAGTTTCGAGTGTTTATCGCAACTAGTGACTCTTCACTCATGACTATTTTGAGTTTTGACCTGACACGGTATGGGAGCATACCGTGTTTTTTAATTTCTATTGGTCACCTTGTACCTCCGCTAGTACCAAACTCAATATCTCGCCATTTACTTTTCGTTAGATTTGCCTGCTAATAAAAACGTCATGAAAAAGCTATTTACCCTCATCGCACTATTGGTTTTTGCTTCCTCTACCCTAGCTCAAGACCGATTAACCGGACAAGCCTTTACTACTCGATCTGAAGTACTAGGTAAAAACGGAATGGCCGCAACAAGTCAGCCATTGGCTACACAAGCGGCCTTACGCATTTTGCAACAAGGCGGATCTGCCATGGATGCTGCAATAGCTGCAAATGCCGTATTAGGTTTAGTAGAACCTGCTAGTTGTGGAATTGGTGGAGATATCTTTGCGATTGTTTGGGATGCCGAGACAGAAAAACTCTACGGTTTTAATGGCAGTGGAAGGTCTCCTAAGTCTCTTGATATAGACTACTTCATGGATAGAGGAATGAAGAATATCCCGCTATTTGGCCCTCTAGCGGTCTCAACTCCTGGCACAGTAGATGGCTGGTTCATGATGCACGAGAAGTTTGGAAAGCTGCCGATGACTGACATCCTTGCTCCTGCTATTCAATATGGACGTGAAGGTTTTCCAGTATCAGAAGTAATTGCCTACGAGATGGCAACTAACTATCAAAACAAAGTAGACCTACCCGGCTTTGCAGAGACCTACCTACCCAACGGACGTCCCCCTTTGAAGGGAGAAGTTTTTGTGAATGCCAACTTAGCCAACACTTATAAAAAGATTGCCAAAGAAGGTCGAGATGCATTCTATAAAGGAGACATAGCGCGTACCATAGACAGCTTTATGAAGAGAAATGGAGGTTTCTTGTCTTATGAAGATTTGGCCTCTCATTCAGGAAACTGGATTGAACCCGTAAGCACCAACTACAGAGGATACGATGTTTGGGAGCTGCCTCCAAATGGGCAGGGAACAGCTGCCTTGCAAATGCTGAATATTCTGGAGGGATATGACATAAAAGCGATGGGATTCGGTAGCCCTGAATACTTACATGTTCTAACGGAGGCCAAAAAGTTAGCTTATGAAGACAGAGCCAAGTTCTATGCAGATCCGGACTTCAATAAAATTCCATTGGAGTCTTTATTATCTAAGGAATATGCTGCTGACCGCAGAGAACTAATCGACTCAAAAAATGCAGCGAACACCTACCCTGCTGGTGACCTTGAAATTGAAACGGGTAACACCACCTACTTAACCGTTGCTGATAAGGATGGTAATATGGTTTCTCTCATTCAGAGTATCTATTATGAGTTTGCATCGGGCTTAGTGCCAGATGGTCTTGGTTTCGTTTTACAAAACAGAGGTCAGATGTTCAACGTACAAGACAGAGATCACGCCAATGCTTTGGAGCCGGGAAAAAGACCTTTCCATACAATTATACCAGCATTCATAACGAAAGACGGTAAACCATGGGTTAGCTTCGGATTAATGGGCGGTGCTGTGCAGCCTCAAGGCCATGCACAGATAGTTGTGAACCTCATAGACTTTGGCATGAACCTACAAGAAGCGGGAGATGCACCAAGGATGCGTCATATAGGTAGTTCTCAACCTACAGGTTCCAAAATGACCAATGGCGGTACATTAAACCTCGAAAATGGCATTCCTTATTCTACCGTGCGAGAGCTGCGTAAGATGGGGCATAGAATTGGAACTGGAGTAGGGATTTACGGTGGTTACCAAGCCATTGGGGTAGACTTAGTTTTGAAAGTTTACACTGGAGCTTCAGAGTCTCGTAAAGATGGGCAAGCCGCTGGTTACTAGTATTTGAATAGAGACTTAATGACAAAATGAGATTATTCATTCGGACCTCCTTTTGAATGACGCTCATTTCAAGCTAAGCTTCCGCTTTATGGGTTAAGGGTTCTGTTCATGAGATTCCGGATCAAGTCCGGTATGACGTTCTATTTCAAGTTTAGCTCCCCTTTAGGGATTGGGGGGCTTTCATTCATCGTCATTCTGAGGAGGCTAAATTTAAATCTAGGTGGCCGAAAGAATCTCATGACCACTTAGAATAATCAAGTCTCATCAGATTCTCAAGATTCCGGATCAGGTCCGGAGTGACGTTCTATTTCAGGTTTAGCTCCCCTTTAGAGGTTGGGGGTTCTATTAACCCTCCAGACATTAGACCTTGCCACCTCTTTCACAAAAAATCTCAAGTAATTTTAAGCGTGTTATTGTCTATCAACTAATTAATTAGTTTATTCAGGGGTTCAACCGATACTCATGAAAAAATCCGCACTCATTCTCATTACTTTATTAGCAATCATTATCTGGACAGGCTTTGTCGGTTTGGGTTTCATACAAGGCTATTTACTTAAACCCATAACCAGCGACAAAACCGCAGAAGGCTTTACAGAAGTGGTCAAGGAAAGAGTCAATAATGAGTACGTGGGTAATCTGGCAATGATGGTCATTCAAGATGGACAGATCGCGTCAAATTATTTTTATGGTGAAGGACAAAAAATCAACGCTGAATCTCTTTTCCCTGTTGCCTTGATTAGCAAGTGGCTAACGGCTGCAGGCATACATAAGCTAGTTAAAACAGGACAGATCAATCTGGACGAGCCAGTGGATTCCTACCTTACCCGATGGAACCTACCGGCAAGCGATTATGACAATAGTAAGGTGACCGTCCGCAAACTCCTATCCCACTCTTCGGGACTGATTGATGATTTAGGCTATGGCGGTTTTGGTGAAGGTGAAGAAATCCAAAGCATTGAGGAGTCATTAAATAAGGCATCGGATAGTGACTACTCAGATGGCATTGCCGTTGTAGGATATGAGCCAGGTAAGTAGCCTTTGCTTGCACTTTTTTTGTGCTATTCTGATACTAAAGAACCTC
>CBFIDV010000021.1:0-49089 GCA_965661455.1 Roseivirga sp. | reverse complement strand
AAGATGAAACGGAATTAAAAAACGAAGACATCGAGTTGAAAGCATTATTCAACCTAATAGACGGCTATTTAGAAGAGGATTATGATCAGACTTACATTATAGACCTGCATGCAACATCATCGGACAATGGCAACTTTGTAATCCATTCTGGAATTCCGGGTAATGAATCGGCATTGAAGGCACTAAAGCTTCCTATAGTTGTCAACTTGGATAACTACATTGAAGGTACACTACTTAAGTACTACCATATGCCTAGCGTTACTTCGTTTGCTTTCGAAGGTGGTCAAATTGGTTCTGATAAAACTATCGAGATTCATACTTATGGCGTTTGGGAATTTATGTACCACTGCGGGATGATACCCGAGCAGCATGACATTAGTAGGATTCTACACTATGAGGAGTTAGTCAGCTCTATCCACAATCATCACCCAGATATGCTGCGTGTACTTTATCGCCACCCAGTGGAAAGAAAAGACTACTTCCGCATAAAACCAGGTTTTGGCAGTTTCCAGGCAATTACCAAAGGAGATTTACTTGCCGAGGACAAGCAGGGTAAAATAACAGCTCCTGTAGATGGCCAAATCTTTATGCCTCTCTACCAAAACACAGGGGAAGATGGATTCTTCATTGTAGAAGAGGTGCTAGATCATCAAACCCATTAAAAAAAGAAACCTGCCAAGCCTCAAAGACCTGACAGGTTTAAATCCTAAAATCTATATATGTGCTTAAGACTGTTGTGCAGTAGCCTCAGCTTTAGCAGACGCTCTAGCTCTTGCAGTTGCTTGCTCTTTATCAGCTGCAGCCTCCAAAGTTTTCTTAGTTAAGTCAACTACTGTTGGCGTTGCTACGAAAATTGAAGAGTAAGTACCCACAAGAATACCAATTAATAGTGCGAAAGAGAATCCTCTCAATACCTCACCACCAAAGATGAAGAGTACTAGCACCACGATTAATGTTGTCATGGAAGTAATCAATGTTCTACTGATTGTAGAATTGATTGACTCATTGAATGTACCTATCAAATCTTTAGAACCTCGCAATTGCAAATTCTCTCTAATTCTATCGAATACTACCACGGTATCATTTATTGAGTACCCCATAATGGTTAGGAGTGCCGCAATAAATACCTGATCAATTTCAAAGCTAATTCCGAATAGACCTGCAATGGCAAAAGCAGAAAGCACAATGAATGCATCGTGAACCAAGGCCACAATTGCACCTAATGAGAACTGCCATCTTCTAAACCTAATTAAGATGTATAAAAAGATTGCCAATATAGATAGTCCGAATGATTGATAAGAAGACTTCTTAATGTCATCCGCAATGGTCGCACCTACTTTAGAAGATCCCACTATTGTGAACTCTCCTGTATCGGCTTCTAGCTTACCATCAATAAATGACTTTCCTGTTGCGGCAGTAAGACCTTCTACTAACGCACCTCTTACTTCATTATCAGCATCAGTTGATTCTTCTTCAACTAGGTACGAAGTAGTAATCTTCAATACATTACTCGCATCATATTCTTTTACTTCAACACCAGCTTCTTCAAAGACACCAGCAGAAAGAGAAGTCTTAATATCTGAAGCCACCATTGGCTCATCGAAATTAACTACGTAAGAACGACCACCTTTAAAGTCAACACCTAATCTTAATCCTGAAACTGAAAGGGCAATTGCACCTACAGCGATTACAATAATTGAGATTAAATAAGCCAGTCTTCTCTTCGCCAAGAAATCAAAGTTGATGTTGCTCAACCAACCTTTTGTGAATGGAGACTCGAAAGAAATCTTACTGTCATTTCCTTTCTTGGTCATCCAAGTAACGATTACTCTAGTAATGAATACAGCTGAGAAGAATGAACAGATAATACCGATCATTAACGTTACAGCAAATCCTTTAACTGGACCTTGACCTAATGAATAGAGGATAACACCGGTTAAGAAGGTAGTTACGTTCGCATCTATAATTGAGCTATACGCTTTCTTATAACCTGAATTAATTGCTTGAAGCAATGGAATTCCATTACGTAACTCTTCTCTAATTCTTTCAAAAATTAGCACGTTCGCATCAATGGACATACCAATAGTTAATACAATACCTGCAATACCAGGAAGTGTTAAGGCCGCACCTAGGTTAGCCAAAATACCCATGATGAAGAAGATGTTGAATAATAGGGCTACGTTAGAAACGATACCACCTTTAGCATAATAGAAGATCATGAAAACTACCACAATCAATAATCCACCTAAGATTGAAGTAACACCTTGTCTTTGCGCTTCAACACCCAAGGTAGGACCAACTACTGCTTCTTCAACAATTCTTGTTGGAGCAGGAAGTGAACCCGCTTTCAAGATATTCGATAAATCTTCTGCTTCTTCAACTGTAAAGTTTCCGCTAATCTCAGAACTACCATTAGGTATCTCGCCAATTACATTTGGCGCTGTGTACACGTAGTTATCAAGTACAATCGCAATGTTTCGGTTAATATTAGCACCCGTTAAGTTCTTCCACTTCTTAGCACCAATCGAATTCATTTGCATACTTACTGAAGGTCTTGCTCTTTGGTCAAGGCTCTGGCGAGCATCTGTAATCACTTCGCCCGTTAAAGGTGCCTCACCTCTTGTAACCTTAATTGGATAAAGCTGTAAAAGCTCAGTTCCTTCTTCTGGTTTTACTCCCCACTTAAAGCTTAAGTTTTGAGGAATTAATCGCGCTACGCTTTCGTATTTTAAGGCTCTATTGATTTTACCAGTATCGGCAAGGTTGTAATAGAATCCTTCAAACTGATAAGGCTGCTGTAAAGCAAAGAAGCTAGAAACACCAGGGTCAGTAATATCCGCTACGGTCGAATCTCCTTCTGCATTCTCACCTTCAGCTAATTGTGCCTCTAATGGGTTAGCGGGTTGTTCATCTCCAACAGCAGTAAGCTCAGAGTTAAGATTAGTTGCTACAGCTTCTCTCTCCGCCTTCTCAACTTCCATCAATTCTGTATTAATGGCACCAAGTGTAGCGTTTATTTCTCCTGGCTCATATACCTCCCAGAATTCTAGTTTTGCAACTCCTTGTAAAAGCTTCCTAACACGCTCAGGATTATCTACCCCTGGTAGTTCAATTTGAATTCTACCTGTTCCTTGTAGTCTTTGAATATTTGGTTGTGACGTACCGAAACGGTCTACACGAGTTCTTAAGATTTGGAATGCTCGGTCGATAGCCTGATCTACCTCAGCCTCGATAACGCCCATTACCTCGCTATTAGAAGACTCAAAACTGATCTTTCCTCTGTTAGCAGCGTTTGCAAAAATTCTATTCAACCTTCCTCCTGGATTAATCTCCAAATAAGCATCTTGGAAAAGTTGCGTGTAAGAAGCTTGGCTGTTTCGCTGTCTCTCATTAGCTAATTCTAATGCCTGTAAGAAATTAGGATCTTGGCTGTTACCAGAAAGCCCTTTGATAATCTCAACAGGAGAAACTTCCAAAGTAACGTGCATTCCACCTTGTAAATCCAGACCCAAGTTCAACTCAATGTCCTTAATGTCTTTATAGGTAAATTCAGCACCCAAGATGTTTAATACAGGCTCTCTCCAGATAGAATCTAGGTAGGCTTGCTTTTTAGTTTGGTCGACAATGCCTTGCTCATCCTGAGCATATGCTACTGCATCGGCTTGAATTCCTCTTGAGAAAAATGTAATCGAGAGGTAATACAGACAAAGTGCAGTAATCACGACCGTTAGTAAAACGATAGTATTCTTATTTTTCATTTCTATGGATTAATTCTTTTGGATAATAGTTGTGAAGCCCCAAAGGACTTGGTTGACCGTATGGTCCAGACGAAAATTAGGGGGAACAACTAAGGTGCGTTAGGAGACTGAATCTGCCTAAAGAGTGTTTTGAAATGATGAGAATTGTAGAGAGAAACCTCTTCAACTTCCGCCATCTCAACCTCAACCTCATTAATAACTTCTGCTATGAGAACCTGCTGAAAAGGCTCCAGCTCTATTCCAAAAACAGGTACTAATGCATCTGAGGTTATGCTAAATGTTAAAGCATCATCATCTGTCTCTTTATCATTATCTGTTTCGTTGAGCTCTTCGTAAACCAGATTACACTGATGTTCGATTATCTCATGAGATACAATAAAGGCAGCCACAAATAGCCCTAAGAACACAAAAGTGTTTCTTCTTAGGTCTAATATCTTGAATAGCTTTCTCATTTCGCGGCAGTGAATTTAGTAAAACGTTTGGTAACTATGGCCTACTTATAAAAGTTTTGAGCTGATTGCCGATTTTAATATGTCAAGGGCATTATCAAAGCCCTTATTATTCGGCACAACAAGGTCTGCTTGTTCTTTATAGGGCTCAATATATCTCTGGTAAGATGGCATGATGTGGTTCTCATACTTGTACAAGACATCATCCGCATCGTAACCTCTTTCTTCTCTATCTCTTTTGAGTCTGCGTTGCAGCTTAACGTAGTCTTTCGCCTCAATAAATATTTTGAGATCAATCAGTTCTCTGATCTTCTCATAATGAAAAATGAAGATACCCTCTACTAAAATAACCTTGGCAGGACGAGTAATGAGTTTCTTGGGTTTTACGTTTGGATTATTGAAGGTATACTCTTCTTTTTCAACCACTTGCCCACTTGTCAGAGCCTTTAAGTCGCTCGCAAAATGCTCATAATCTATAGATTCTGGCCTGTCAAAATTGAGCTCCCCATTCTTATCTACTAATTGATATTCTCTAGGTCTGTAGTAATCGTCTTGCGAGATACAGGTAACTTCATTGGGCTCGAAGCTATTCAAAAGATCTTTTAGGAAGGTTGTCTTTCCAGATCCACTGCCACCTGTTATACCGATTACATAAGGCTTTTCCATGGCGCAATAATAGTAAGCTTATTTGTTTAAAGAATGCTTTTCAGGTGCTTAGCTAATTTTTCTACCGACCTTTTTCTGTGGCTGATGCCATTTTTTATCTCGGCACTTAATTCAGCAAAGGTATTTTCATATCCTTGGGGAACGAATATTGGGTCATAGCCAAAGCCATCTTTGCCTTGAACAGCTTTAGTTAAACTGCCCTCTACAATCCCGTCAAATTGCGAATGACCGTTATTATCTATGTAGGTAACTACCGCTCTAAATTGAGCCTGTCTATTCGGGTTAGAACCAAGCTCTTTCAACACCATGGCCATATTAGCGGCTGCATCTCTGGTTCCAGCATAATGCGCAGAATGTACACCGGGCTTACCGCCTAAGGCCTCAACTTCTAAACCAGAGTCATCTGAAAAAACAGGGATTTGAATACGATCGAAAACATACTGAGCCTTCTCGAGTGAATTCTTTTCTAGAGTCTCGTGCGTTTCAGGAATCTCGCCTTCAAAACCAGCTTGTTTTAAACTGAGTAAATCAAAACGATCACCTAGTATTTGACGAACCTCTTCCAGCTTATGCTGATTGTTGGTAGCAAAACAAATTTTCATTTGAACTAACGAATGTCTAGCAGCGTGACATCAAAAATAAGCACAGAGTTTGGTGGGATATTAGTCTGTCTTCTATTACCATAGCCAAGACCAGAAGGAATAAAAATTGTGGCTCTAGTGCCCTTGTTGATTTCCCTAAAGGCTAAATCCCATCCTTGAATCACATCTCCTCTTCCAATAACAAAGTCTAGTGCTCCTCTTCCTTCAGACGAATCGAATTCTGTGCCATCTAATAGATAGCCTCGATACTGACAAACCACTGTATTGCCAAAAGCAGCATTATTTCCAGAGCCCTGTGTCTCCACTGCAATATGTAAACCGTTCTCAAATGAAAACGCGGTGATGTTATTCTCAGCTAAGTAATCTTCTATAAGAGCCACATCATTTCTAAGCTGCTCTTCTGTATCGAAAACGTTATCGTCATCACAAGCATACAAGCAAGCGACAAAGAGTAACAAAAGGTATTTTATCTTATTCATCTGCAAAATCTACAACTTCAATCTCGAACAATAGGTTCTCGTTTGGTCCAATTTGACCTCTACTTCCAGTAGGACCATATGCGTATTTAGAAGGAACGAGCAAATAGCCTCTACCGCCTTTACTGAATTTTGGAATACCAATATTCCATCCTTGGATGATGCCACGACCGCCTAATGTAAAATCAATTGGTACATAACCGCCTTGTCTATTCTCATTATAGATGTTATTAGCCTTAGCCAAATCCTCAAAACTGGTATCAATCATTGTGCTATCCATCATCATAACACTGTAATTCACATAGACCTTCTGTCCTATTTTAGGGAATTCTCCGTTTCCTTCCTGCGAAACAACGTATAAAACACCTTCTTCAGTCTCTTGATACTCTAAATTATTGTTAACAGCCAGTTCTTTTAGCGTTTCAATATCTCCAGCGAGTATTTCTTCAGCAGCGGCATCGACCTTAGCCTGATACGCCTCTAGTATTTCAGCTTGAGGGCCCATATCTTCTATCTTAATTCTCCAAGTGAGTATATCTAAGCTGTCAACTCCTTCAGGATAGAGCGTTTTATTCATCTCTACATACTCTTTCATGGTCATTTTAATCTCTACGCTATCTCCTGAAGAACATTCGTCAAGAATAACCTTAAGAGGCGCTGGAAAGCTTTGCTCAGGATTTAGAACATCTCCCATTTCACTCGTAGAGTACACAAGTGTGTCATTTAATAACTGAGTCATTTTCACAATCATTAGATCGCCAGCCTGTAACTCAGGCGTGCTTTCATCTACTAACAATCTGTACTCTAGTCCATCGGGTGTTTCTATAAATCCCGGATCTGATTGACAGCCAACCATCACCGCTGCCGCGAACACTAATGCCAATACTTTTTTCATATCTTTTTAATTTCTTCCTCTAATTGAGGTTTATAAATTTCAATTATCTCCAAAAACTTGCTCAAGGTGTTCTCAAGCGAACCATCAATTCTACCACCAGCGGCATTTCTATGGCCTCCACCATTAAAGTATTTGCTAGCGATCTCATTTGCCGGAAAATCACCTACCGATCTAAAAGACATTTTCACACCACCTTCAGACTCTTTAAACAAAACAGCTAGTGTAATACCCTCAATTGAAAGTGCATAATTCACTAAGCCTTCCGTATCTCCTGTCTGAGAATTAAATGCAGATAGTTCTTTCTCTGTTAACGCAAAGTAAGCTACCCGATACTCTTTTAAGACCTTTAAATTGTTGCTCAACGCGTAACCCAAAAATCTTAACCTATCCTCTGAGTTCTGATCATAGACCTTTTTAGACACTTTGCTGTTATTAGCTCCGCGCCCAATTAACTTAGCCACCACTTCGTGCACATTCTGAGTTGTATTGGGGTGCCTAAAACCTCCTGTATCAGTCATAATACCAGCATAAAGGCAGTCTGCAATGTCTGGATCAATTTGATCCTCATCACCCAATTCCACAATTAGCTCATAACACAATTCGCAAGTAGCCGCAGCCCCTGTATTCCACAGTGTAAAGTCGGCAAAGTCTTCTGGCTCTAAGTGATGATCTACATTCACCTTAAAAGCTTTAGATGCGCGTACCATTTCACCCATTTCATTAATTCGGCTCAAAACCGAAAAGTCAAGGGTCATGATAATGTCTGCATTCATTAAAGCGTCAACCGTAGGCTCGGGCTTATCGGCATTGAAAACCTTAACCTGATCATTACCTTTCATCCAATGCAAAAACTTAGGATACTCTGAAGGTGTAATCACCTCTACATCGTGTCCTTTTTTGATTAGATAATTAGCCATACCCAGAGAAGAGCCTAATGCATCTGCATCTGGTTTCACATGGGTTGTAATTACAATTTTGCTGGGTTGACTCAGCTTAGATTTCAGTAAGTCTATATTCTGCATGAATGTCATTGGCCTCTAATGAGGTATGATCAAGGCGGCAAAGTTGTGCAGAAATAACCTGAGAAGCAATCAAAGACCGTTGATTATCTGAATATTAAGTCCTTAAAAGATTCATAATCAGGGCACAGCATAATTAAAATTAAGTTCTATTTTTGCGCTCGAAATTTAAGAGGAACGATAAAGTTATGGCAACGAACAGAACATTTACCATGATAAAGCCAGATGCAGTAGCTGACGGTAATATGGGAGCTATCCTAAAAATGATTGAAGACGCAGGCTTCAAAATCATTTCAATCAAATACACAAGATTGACACCTGAATTAGCAGGTTCATTCTATGAGGTGCATAAAGAAAGACCGTTCTACGGTGAGTTAGTATCTTACATGTCTTCTGGACCAATTGTAGCGGCTATTCTTGAAAAAGATAATGCAGTTGCTGATTTCAGAACACTTATTGGTGCTACCAACCCTGCTGATGCAGCTGAAGGTACTATCAGAAAATTGTATGCTAAGTCAATTGGCGAGAATGCCGTTCACGGTTCTGATTCAGACGAGAACGCAGCTATTGAAGGAAACTTCTACTTCTCTCAGTACGAAAGATTTTAATTTAAGCAGATGCAGTGAGGAAGACGATGAGTTCTTCCTCACTGCTTAAAAATTTATACCCGCCTCTGTTTAACATAAGCAAAGCAGTAAAAGACTAATATTAGAAATGGAATGATATAACGAACCCATTCTAGAAATGAAAGACTCGCAAAAAGTGAGTTTTGAACTAAATAGAGTGTATAAATGACATAAATAATCACTCCAAAAACCACCCATATTAGAATGTATATATTGAATATATATTTCATACTTTCTAATTTATCGCATCATGCACCAACTAAATTCTGCGGTAACTAGAATCAATCCAAATCCACCTAAAAAACGTGTGCCAATTTTCTTTACAGCCTTCATGAATGCCTTCCTAAATGCCTTACCTCCTAATTGACCACTCAAAGCACCTAGAAGTCCAACCCCAGCAGCAATGCCCGTTGCTTCCAAAAAACAAGCGACCGACTCAGGCTGAGAACTATCATTAGCAACAGACTTATTACTGCTCCAATTATTTATTTGCAGATTGTATAAGATTAATGCAGCACCTACAAATTCATCCTCATTTTCCTCGAGTTTGGAAGAACCAAACATCTCTTCTAATTCAGATTCAGTAAAACCAATTTCACAGAATTGAAAACTAGGCTTAGCCAAATCGTGAATTATTTCGTTACTAATTTGGGTCCTATCTCCACTTTGGCTTTTTAAAGAAAATCTGCTGTTTACCCAGTTCCGAATTCTAGGAGATTCCGCACTTACAACTTTATGAAAGTTTAAAAAAGCCTCCTCTAAATTTACTTCATCATCTATCATGATATCTTCATTTTCCTGACAAGAGGGGATTGTTAATAATGATAATATGACAATCAAAATTATCAAAGAAGTGGGAGACCAATAGTCATTTTTAATAATTTTTCTCATGTGTGTATATTTTTAGAACAATAAATTTTAATTAAATATAATTATTATGATTAATAATAAAATAATTAATTTTCTTTTATAAGAATTAGTAAGAGACTCAAGCGTTTTCTTAAAACTCTCTACTTCAAGTTATCGCAATAAATTTCTACGCAGAATAGGGTTTTATTCTAAAGGAAGGCTATCAGTTTGATGGTCTTTTTTTTTGCCCAACCACTTAGGCAACAAGAAAGCACCTAGTATTAGATATGGATAATAGCTGAATGCCCTCCATAAAAGGCCAATGGCGAAGGTTTTATTCCCCAAAAACTCTTCAAAGAAAGTAGGGAAGACAAATTCTGCAACGCCAGCGTTTCCCGGTGCTGGTGAAACCAACATAAATACCCACATGGCCAAATGGCGTGATAGCAACAAGAGGTGATCCACATCCCCTTGTACATCTGTTCCCACCACTAGCACATTTACAAGAGAATACTTTAAAATCCAGACGCCATAGCTCAATGCGGTGAGTCCAAGCCAAAAAGCAGGCCTTTTACCTCTTAGGATCTTACTCACCATGATCAGATCATCCATCTGAGCCATAACCTTTGACTCCCATTTCCTAAGCCATTTAAGGTTCATCACCCATTGTACCAGCCTCCTTACCAGCTGTGGAATAATCAAAATAGCACAAAGCATAAAAACAGTGTAGTAAACGATAAGCCCATAACTCAACCAAAAAAGCTGACTCACACTCTGATCTAGGCTCTCGGCAAAAAGTGCTACTTCTGGCAAAAAGGAATCATCGTGAAGCAAAACTGAAAGTGGCGTTGCTGTGATAAAGAAGAGGTTATCAAAAGTGGCTAACAGCAACGTAAAGGCCAATGCTTTGGCGAATGAAGCGCCCTCTTTAAACATAATAAAAACCAAAACGCCTGTGGCACCCAGTACAGGGGGAGTAACGGCAATAGCAAATTCCCAAAGTAATATCACCCTTAGCGCACTAGAAATACCAAATTCTGATGAACTGATAAACTTGAAACGGAATGTATTCAATAAGTCTTTTGCCCCTAGCACTACCAAAGCCCAGATTAATATGATTGGGGTAATTGAAGAAAAAGCGGCAATGGTATCATTGGCCAATTCATCGTCTTGCAACAAGAGAAAAACCACCAAGCCAATGGCGACAACTATTGGTATAAGAACACTTTTAGGATTTAGGACTTTAAGCGCTTTTTGGTTGTCCATGCTTACTGATCGACTAATTCTTGATCGCGCTTTTCGATCCAGAAATTATTAAAGCCCTCCCCCAAATGCATGGTAATTTGTCTCATTTGGAGTAAATCCAATATTGAGAGGAAATTAAAAATCACCGCAATCTTATTCGGCTCAATAGAAATAAGCTCTGTGAAAGACAACTGCTTAATGGTAGATAGCTTATCAAGAATAAAGGTTCTTTGCGTAGAAATGGAATATGGATACTGCACCACTTCATGAGTAGGCTTATTCTTTTCAATTTCATATCGCGACAGTACGCGCTGATACACCTTGAGCAGTTTATAAAGATCAAGATCTTGCAATTCTGACTCAACATTACTGCCTTCTGCAAGCTTACGGAGTTCTTTTACAATATTCCCGCGCTTTTCTTTTTGTAGGCGCTCACCCTCCATGGTGCTGAGTTCTTCCACCACAGATTTGTACTTTTTATACTCCAGCAGGTGCTTTACAAGTTCTTCCCTTGGGTCTATTTCATTACCTGACTCATCGAGTACCGGCCTTGGTAAAAGCATTTTGGCCTTAATTCTCATTAGCGTAGCCGCTACCAAAATAAATTCAGAGGCTACCTCCACATTCATTTCTTCTAAATGATGCAGGTAATCTAAAAAGTCTTTTGTGATGGTGTTAATAGGAATTTCATGAATATCTAATTCATCTCTTTGGATAAAGAAAAGCAGCAGGTCGAAGGGACCTTCAAAGAGTGGTATTTTTATCTCGAAACTCACAGATATTCAATCCAATGAACCAAATATATAGAGATTGGGCATTTGTAAGGTGAAGAGAGAAATTTATTTTAATTTTGAGTTTTGATATCCTGCCCAAACAAAAGGTACAAACTGTTGTTGTTTAGGCATTAGTTCACAAGCATGTTAATACAACCAGGAGCACTTTTAGCTGAGATCAATTCTCCAGACGATTTAAAGAAGTTAGACCAAACGCAACTCATTCAGGTCTGTGATGAATTGAGACAGTTCATTGTAGATAACGTATCTGTATACGGTGGTCATTTTGGTGCATCATTGGGTGTAGTAGAATTAACCGTTGCCCTTCATTATATATTCGATACTCCAAAAGACCAATTGGTTTGGGATGTAGGACACCAGGCTTATGGACACAAGATATTAACCGGCAGACGCGATGTATTTCATACAAACAGGTTGTACAAAGGCATGTCTGGTTTTCCAAAAAGAAAAGAAAGCGACTTTGATACTTTCGGGGTAGGACACTCCTCTACTTCTATCTCTGCAGCTTTAGGTATGGCTGTTGCCAATAAATACCAAGGATATAATAGACAACATATTGCCGTGATTGGTGATGGTGCCATGACAGGCGGACTGGCATTTGAAGGCATGAACCATGCGGGTGTTTCTGATGCCAATATGATTATCATATTGAATGATAATTGTATGTCAATTGACCCGAATGTGGGTGCCTTGAAAGATTACTTAACAGACGTTACTACTTCTCATACTTACAACAAGATGAGAGAAGATGTCTGGAAGCTCCTGAGCAAATTTTCCAAATTTGGACAAAGTGCACAAGAAGTAATCTCAAAAGTGGAACACTCTATGAAGTCATTGCTTTTGAAACAAAGCAATCTCTTCGAATCGTTGAATCTAAGATATTTCGGTCCTGTTGACGGTCATGATGTGAATCATCTTGCACATGTTCTGAGCGACCTAAAAGATATACCTGGCCCAAAAATTCTCCACTGTGTTACAGTAAAAGGCAAAGGATATAAACCTGCTGAAGAAGGAAATGCTACCAAATGGCATGCTCCTGGTAAGTTTGACAAAGTAACGGGTGAGGTCTTCAAAAAAGTACACGACAAGCCGCAGCCACCGAAATACCAAGACGTATTCGGGCACACCATTGTTGAGCTTGCCGAAAAAAATGAAAAAATAATGGGGGTAACCCCAGCCATGCCTTCAGGTTCTTCATTGAATATTATGATGAAGGCCATGCCTGACAGAGCCATTGACGTAGGTATTGCTGAACAGCATGCCGTAACGTTCACCGCTGGACTAGCCACACAAGGCTTAATTCCTTTCTGTAATATCTACAGTACTTTTATGCAAAGAGCCTTCGATCAGGTTGTTCATGATGTCTGTATTCAAGATTTACCAGTTAACTTCTGTTTAGATCGTGCAGGTTTTGCAGGCGCTGATGGTCCTACGCACCACGGTGCTTATGACGTTGCCTACATGCGTTGTATCCCAAATATGATTGTTGCTTCACCAATGAACGAAGCGGAATTGAGGGACATGATGTACACAGCTCAGCTCCCAAGAGAAGGTCAAGCCTTTACCATTCGCTACCCAAGAGGGCAAGGTGTTATGCCAGAATGGAAAACGGAAATGAAGAAAATGACCTTAGGAACGGGTCGTAAGATTTCTGATGGAGAGGACCTTGCTATTCTTACTTTAGGCCACATTGGTAACTATGCGGTTGAAGCTAAGGAAAGCTTAAAACAAGTAGGGTTAAATCCTGCTCATTATGATATGCGCTTCGTGAAGCCACTTGACGAAGAACTACTACATGATATATTTAGAAACTTCAAAAAAGTAATCACTGTCGAAGATGGTTGCTTAATGGGAGGCTTCGGATCAGCAATTTTAGAGTTTATGTCTGAAAATGGCTATTCAGCTCAAATTAAGAGACTAGGTATTCCTGACGCCATCATTGAGCACGGTACGCAAGATCAGTTATATGATGAATGTAACTTTGGTGTAACTGGAATCATAAATGCTTCTAAAGAATTACTGGGCGTAACGCACACTACAGAAGTATCAAATAACTAGACTAAAGGCTTCAAATTCTTTTTACTTATCAAATACGCAATTGGCCCAATGACTGGGATCAATATCAGCAGTAAGGATAAAATAGCTTCCAACCAACTTTGGTTATAACTCACTCTTTTGATAATGTTTACTAAGCATGTTACAAAGAGTATGACATAGGCTATCATTAGTAATTGCCATACAAAGAGAAATCCATCAGGTAAGAGTAATTCCATAGTTTAAAAGTGTGTTATTTATGTAATACCTAAAATACCTATTTCGAATGAAATTTTAAAAAGCTGAGTTAATCAAAGATATCAGGTCTCTTTTTGTCAATACGCCTGCTTTGTTGGCTACAACTTGTCCACTTTTAAAAAGAATGATATTGGGAATACTTCGGACACCAAACTGCTGAGCAATTGGCTGATTCTTATCTACGTCAATTTTAATGATCTTAACCTTATCTCCCATTTCTTGAGCGACTTCTTTAAGAACTGGAGCCATCATCTGACATGGCCCACACCAATCTGCATAAAAGTCTACCAAAACCGGCTGATCTTTACTTATTAGCTCATTGAATTTCCCTTTCATCGTCTTCTCTTTTCACGATACAAACTATGCAGGTTTAAGAATAGTTCCGAAGATAATCTTAGCATTCGGTCCAATTTTTATCTTTGCTAAACTGCTAAAAAAGGTAGTTATAGAAATGCCTGAAATGATTGTTAATGAATGAATATGACTTTACCGACCCCATAACTTTTGCAGCCTTAACGGGACTGCTTTTTTTGATTGTGGTATTTCGGTATGTAGTAATCTCAGGCGCCTTTTATTTAGCCTTTTATATTTTCAATCCAAAAGGCTTCGATAGAAAAAGAATTTTCAACGGACCCAAAAGCTTTAAGCAATACAACAAGGAATTTGGTTGGTCCATTTTCACTTCCATGCTGTTCGCTATTGCAGGATCATTAATGGTTGTTCTATGGCAAAATGGATATACCGCTATATATGATGATATAAGTTCAAAAGCTTGGTGGTGGATTCCTGCTAGTTTTCTAATCGCTGCCTTTATTCATGAAACTTATTACTATTGGCTACATCGTTGGATGCACAGGCCCAAAGTATATCCTTTGATTCACAAAGTACACCACGAAAGCCATGTTACATCACCTTGGACCAGCTTCTCCTTTCACCCAGGAGAGGGTGTACTTCAAACCCTAGTTATTCCCGTAATTGTGTTTTTTCTACCCATGCACTATTGGGCCATAGTGGCACTTCTCACATTTATGACACTCACTAGCGCCATAAATCATTCAAATATAGAAATCTATCCCAAAGGCTTTTATAAGTATTGGATTGGTCGCTGGCTCATTGGCGCAACACATCACAGCCTCCACCACACACAGTATAGAACCAACTATGGCCTCTACTTTACTTTTTGGGATAAATGGATGAAAACGGAAAGTGAAAAGTATGTGTCAAACTTTGAGAAGCATACTTCATAGAATTATCTCAGTCTCTTTTTTAACAGAAAGTTAATTTCTTGACCCGCTACTGTCCGATCTGCAACATTATCTCGCCCATCTCCAATTGGCAGGGTATAAGCAAATACAAACTCCCAACCTTGAGAACTCATATAATTAAGCGCATCAACAGCTGAATTGAATTTCTTGACTTTACCACTTTCCGCGTCTCTAATTCGCGTATCTCCTCCCCAGAAATTTCTTTCCTGACCGTAGTCTAAAGGAATAGATACTTTATTGGAAAGGAATCTCGGCCTAACCCTTACCTGTGCGTATACTTCTTTCTGTATGGCTGATGAATCTCGTACTTCAGATTCGAATACTTTTTGTGCATTTGCTTGGTATGAAAGTGCCAAGCCCACTGATAACATAAGAATTATTGATAGCTTTTTCATTTTTAAAAAATTGATTAATCAATGCTTATCCAAAAATGTGCCAAGGCTATAAAATAAAAGAGTCACTCCCGTTGGAGCGACTCCCTTTCACCTAAACACCTGGGTAACTAACTACTCATAGAGAATCTTTCGATTCCTACACCCAGACTTATCTTTATTCGCCTTGCGGCTACTTAATTCTTAACAAAGTTTCGAGCATACTTTCCACCCAAGTTGTTAATCAAATGTAACACGATTTTCGATTAAATAAAACTTAACATTGCAATAATACTAGAGAGATTTAGTTGTTCAAGTCATTTTATGCCCTTAACAGCTTGAATACACGATTTTGTTGTACACCACAAATTTAAAGTTTCACGCATACATTCTTTTTCTCAGTGAAAAAGTCTAGTGCATACCATCCACCCTCTCTTCCAAGTCCGGAATTTTTCACCCCACCGAATGGGGTTCTAAGGTCTCTAAAGAGCCAGGTATTTACCCATACAATTCCAGAATTTAGCGCTTTCGATACAGTGGTTGCACGATCTAAATTCTTAGTCCAAACAGTAGCCGACAATCCATAGTCTGTACTGTTAGCCATTGCCAAAACTTCTTCTTGGGTTTCAAATGGAGTTATCGTCACCACTGGACCGAAGATCTCCTCTTGGTTGGTTCTGCAGTTATGAGATAAACCTTCGATAATCGTTGGCGCTACATAATATCCTTGGTCATTAGGGCTTTCAAGGATTACCCTTTCTCCACCTGCCAGGACCTTCCCGCCTTCTTCCTTAGCTAACTGAATGTAGCCAAGTACTTTTTCCATATGAGGCTTAGACACCAAGGCCCCTACCTTGGTTGAATCAGCATCGGGTGGCCCCACCTTTAGCTTTTCAACTTTTGCCACAAACTCCTTTTTGAAGCGATCATAAATATTACGCTGCACAAATATCCTAGAGCCGCACAAACAGATCTGTCCTTGATTAGCAAAGCTGGAGCGGATAGAGGTATTTAATGCTTGGTCGAAATCACAATCATCAAAAATTATATTCGGGTTCTTTCCCCCTAGCTCAAGAGATAATTTCTTGAACATAGGGCCTGCCGTTTTAATAATATGCTTGCCCGTGGCTGTTCCTCCAGTAAATGAAATGGCCTTTATTTGAGGGTGCTCGACAATGGCATTACCCGCTGATTTACCTGTGCCATGAACAATATTCAAGACCCCTGCTGGCAATCCTGCCTTAGCGCAGAGTTCTGACAACAGAAAGACTGTCATTGGAGTCATTTCAGACGGCTTGGCAATAACACAATTACCCGCTGCTAATGCCGGTGCTATCTTCCATGTGAAAAGATAAAGAGGAAGATTCCATGGTGAAATGCAGCCCACTGTACCAATGGGAGTTCTAAAAGTCATGTTAATAGCTTCAGCATCTGACTCGTGGAAATCTGAAGACTCATGCAGAATTGCCGTAGCGTAAAATCTGAAATTTGCCGAAGCTCTCGGAATATCAACCCGTTGCGCTAGCTTTAAGGGCTTGCCATTGTCTTTCGATTCAGCCGCAGCCAACCTTTCTAGATTATCATCGATTAACTGAGCAATCTTGAGCAGAATTCGCGATCGTTCTTCCCTTGGTGTCTCAGCCCATGCCTTTGTAGCATCACCTGAAGCCTTAACCGCAAGCGCAATATCCTCTTTATCAGAATCAGGAATTAGTCCGTAGACCTTTCCAGTAGCTGGCTCATAATTATCGAGATATTCACCAGAGCAAGGCTCAAGAAATTTACCCCCTATATAGTTCAGTATGTTCTGCATGCTATAGTGCTCCTGTTCTACCGCCATCGACCGGTACATTAATTCCATTGATATAGGATGCAGCAGGACTTGCCAAAAAAGCAATAGCATTGGCTACTTCATTAGCTTCAGCAAAACGCCTTGCAGGTATTTGTAGCTTCCATTGATCCTCAATTTCTTCAACTGATTTACCGAATTTCTGTGAGCGATTATCTATGATTGATGAAAGCCTTCCTGTTTTCGTGGCACCGGGTAGTACGTTGTTTACGGTAATTCCAAATTGCCCTAATTCATTCGCCAAAGTCTTAGACCAATTGGCCACTGCACCACGAATTGTATTAGACACTCCTAACCCTTGAATGGGTACTTTTACAGAAGTGGAAATAACATTAATAATCCTCCCATAACTGGCAATCTTCATTTGTGGCACGAGTGCTTTAGTTAAAATCTGGTTACAAATGAGGTGCTGATTGAAAGCAATTCTAAATTCTTCTAAATCTGCATCAATTGCCTGACCACCAGGAGGCCCTCCCGTATTATTTATAAGAATATGGTAGGAATTGTTTGATTCAAGGTGGTTGGCAAGCGCCTTTTCCAATTCGTTTGGCTTGGAAAAATCGGCAACCAAAATGGTGTGATCTTGTCCTTCACTAATATCTAGTTCATCTAATACCTCTTTCAAGACATTTTTATTTCTAGCGCAAAGTGTAACAGATGCTCCTAATAAAGCCAATTCAATAGCGGTTGCTTTTCCTATACCCTGGGAGCTGCCGCATACTAAAGCTCTTTTTCCTTCTAAATTTAAATCCATGGGTTTTAGCTTGTTACTTAAAGTTATTAAAAACGAGCCATCCCATTTAGCGATTTTCTTAATTTAGAGATGAATAAGGAAATGCTATGGGAATTAGAAGACCGTTTAACCTAACCAAATGGATAGAAGAAAACCGTGATTTACTCAAACCACCGGTTGGTAATAAAAACTTATATCCTGAGAGTACAGATTATATTGTGATGATTGTGGCTGGCCCAAATGCAAGAAAGGACTACCATTACAACGAAACAGAAGAACTCTTCTATCAATTAGAAGGAAATATTACTGTTAGAATTCAGGAAGATGGGAAAGCAGTTGACATTCCTCTAGGTCCTGGCGATATGTACCTACATCCGCCCAAAGTACCACACTCACCTATCCGTTCAGAAGGTTCTTTAGGATTGGTAATAGAAAGGGTGCGAAAACCAGAGCATAAAGACGGACTCATGTGGTTTTGTGATAACTGTAATCATAAACTGCATGATACTTATTTCCCATTAACGAATATTGAAAAGGATTTTCTTCCGAGATTCAAGGAATATTATGGTTCTAAAGAATTGAGAACTTGCTCGAACTGCGGAACAGTAATGGAGGCAGATCCTAGGTTTGTTGGATAACCCTCTAGTCTACATTGACAAATACCAAAAACTAAATACTAGCAACTAAATGTTGAAGATAGATATGCATACCCATATTATCCCTGAACGTCTGCCGAAGTGGACAGAGAAGTTCGGGTATGGGGAGTTCATTCATCTGCAGCATCATAAAGAAGGTGCTGCCATGATGATGAAAGGCAGCAAATTCTTTAGAGAGATTCTAGCCAACTGTTGGGACCCAGAAGTAAGAATTGAAGAATATACCTTACACGGCACACAAGTTCAAGTCATTTCTACAATTCCCGTCATGTTTTCTTATGAGGCAAAACCTCATGATTGTCTTGAAGTTTGCCAGTTTCTGAACGATCACATTGCAGCGATATGTCAGAAGTTCCCGAAGCATTACATAGGTCTTGCCACGCTGCCCATGCAAGACGAAGAGTTGGCTATTCAAGAATTAGAACGCTGTAAAAAAGAACTCAATCTGCCAGGGATTCAAATTGGCTCAAATATCAATGATAAAAACCTCAGTCATAATCGGTTCTTTCCAATATTTCAAGCTTGTGAAGACTTAGATATGTCTGTGATGATTCACCCATGGAATATGATGGGTTTTTCAAGTATGGAAAGATACTGGCTACCATGGCTTGTGGGTATGCCAGCAGAAACATCTCGAGCAGCATGTTCTTTAATTTTTGGAGGCGTTTTGGAAAGACTACCCAACTTAAGAGTGAATTTCTCTCATGCTGGTGGCTCTTTTATACCAACCCTTGGCAGAATAGAACATGGCTACAATTGCAGACCAGATTTAGTTGCAGTTGACAATCAAGTTAACCCTAAAGATTACTTAGGGAAGTTCTGGGTTGATTCAATTACACATGACCCTCACCTACTCGAATATATTCTTGCTCATCAAGGATCAAAACGTATTACCCTTGGATCTGACTACCCATTCCCCTTAGGAGACCTAGAAATTGGGGCTTATATAGAGAAGATGGAGCTATCAACAGATGTTGTAGAAGATATCTTCTGCAACGCCACCTTAGAATGGCTCAATCTTGAAAAATCTACTTTCGAGTGAAAAGGAAAACTGCCATAACCTATTTTAAATCACCTATAGGTTACCTCAAAATTGTAGGGGAAGAAGATGCCATAAAAAGAGTCTCGTTTGTTGAAGGTGAGGAAAGATCTACCGAAGGCAAAATCTCTATGGCCATGTTTCATTGCTTGAGACAGTTGGAAGAATACTTTGAGGGCAAAAGAGAAACATTCGATTTACCACTCTCTCCTGAAGGAACAACATTCCAAAAGCAGGTGTGGGACACCTTAAAAGAAATTCCGTTTGGCGTTACCACCAGCTATGCAAAGCAGGCTAAAAAGCTAGGTGACTTAAAGAAAATTAGAGCCGTTGGTACAGCCAATGGCAAAAACCCAATTGCGATTATCATACCTTGCCATAGAGTGATAGGATCTAACGGCAGCCTTACGGGTTATGCCGGAGGATTAGATAAAAAAGAATGGCTGCTCAAACATGAGCGATGCCTTCCGGGTTACAATCAACTGAAACTATTTGGATGAACTACGAGAACAGTTTGGCTTTTGCCAAAGCACAAGACGCTAATGATCCGCTACGAAAGTGGCGCGATGAATTCCACTTTCCACAAATTAATAACAAGGATGCATTCTATTTTACGGGTAATTCTTTAGGCCTCCAGCCAAAGCGAACACGTGGTTTCGTAGAAGCTGAAATGAAGAAATGGGAAGAATATGGAGTAGAAGGGCATTTCGTACCTAAAGATAGGCCTTGGCTTAAATTTCACGAGTCTAGCAAAGAATCCATTGCTAAGATTGTAGGTGCTAAGCCCGTTGAAGTTTGCGTGATGAACAACCTATCCGTAAACCTTCATTTGCTAATGGTTTCTTTCTATAGACCGAGCCAAGAGAGATTTAAGATCATATGTGAAGCCGGTGCGTTTCCTTCAGATCAATATATGTTTGAGACTCAGATTAAGTTTCATGGTCTAGAACCTGAAGACACCCTAATAGAAATTGGCCCAAGAGAAGGTGAAAACACCCTAAGAACAGAAGACATTGAAGCCGCAATTGCTGAGCATGCTGATGAACTAGCATTGGTTTTTTTTGGTGGATTGCAGTATTACACGGGCCAAGTATTCGACATGGAAGCCATAACAAAAGCAGGTCATGCAGCTGGTGCTTTTGTTGGGTTTGATTTGGCGCATGCTGCCGGAAATGTTCGACTTAAGCTACACGAGTGGAATGTTGATTTCGCCACCTGGTGCTCTTACAAGTATTTGAATTCAGGACCAGGAAACGTTAGTGGAATCTATGTTCATGAAAGATTTGCTCATGAGCAAGACATCCCTCGATTTGCAGGCTGGTGGGGTCACGATGAAGGCGAACGTTTCTTAATGGAAAAAGGCTTTAAGCCAATGCCGGGTGCAGATGGCTGGCAGCTTTCGAATGGCAATGTAATATCAACAGCAGCTCATCTAGCCTCACTAGAGATTTTCGATGAAGTTGGATTAGAGAATTTAAGAGCGAAAAGCATTCTACTCACTGGCTACCTAGAATTTATTGTAAATGAACTAAGTGGTGATGATAAAATTTTTGAAATCATCACTCCCGCAGACCCAGAACAACGAGGCTGTCAACTTTCTATTTTCTTTCATAAGAATGGAAAACAGCTTTTTGATTACTTGGTTAGTCAAGGAGTAATTGGCGACTGGAGAGAGCCAAATGTGATAAGAATTGCACCAGTCCCTCTCTACAATTCGTTTGAAGATGTCTTTCAATTCGGTAAATTACTTCAAGAAGGCTTAGCGCTTCAAGATTAAAAAAAGCTTTATGAGTGAAAAGAGTGTTGCCATATTGGGCGCAGGTCTTGTTGGATCACTACTTTCTATTTTTCTAAGAAAGCGGGGCTATAAGGTAGATATATTCGAAAGAAGAAGAGACATGCGTCTTATCGATATGTCTGCTGGGCGTTCCATAAACCTTGCCCTTAGCTTAAGGGGACTTGCAGCACTACTCTCTGTTGGCTTAGAAGAAAAAGTTAAGGAAATATGTATTCCCATGCATGGACGCATGATTCACAACTTACGCGGTGAAACTGAGCTCCAGCCCTATGGAAAACGAGGTGAGTTTATCAATTCAGTTTCGCGGTCTGCCTTGAATGAAATTTTAATGACAGCCGCAGAAGAAGAAGGGGTCGATATTCATTTTAACCATAAGTGCGATGCTGTAGACCATAAGACCGCGCAGTGCGATATCACAAAAGATGGAACTCCGTTTAAGGTAAAATCAGATTGGGTATTTGGAGCAGATGGTGCCTTCTCATCTTTAAGGAGTTCTCTACTTAAAACGCAAGGCTTTAATTATTCACAGAATTATATTTCTGCAGCTTATAAAGAGCTCTCTATTCCACCAACAAAGGAGGGTGACTTTGCATTGGAACCCCATGCGCTTCACGTTTGGCCGAGAGGTGAGTACATGCTCATTGCCCTTCCTAATTTAGATAAGAGCTTTACCTGCACACTATTCTATCCAAGAATTGGAAGACAGTCTTTCGAAGAAATAACGGATGGTAATGATGTGCTTAAATTATTTAAAGAGGCATTTCCAGATACGCTTTCAGTGATGCCCACTCTTTTAGAAGACTTCTTCGAGAATCCTACATCTGGACTAGTCACCGTAAGATGTAGCCCGTGGGTGAAGGGCAAAACTGCACTTATTGGCGATGCAGCACATGCCATAGTTCCATTCTATGGACAAGGAATGAATGCTGGTTTTGAAGACTGCTTCGTCTTTGATCAGTTAGTGGCGGAACATGGTACAATCAATGAAGAAATGCTCATTGATTATGAAAACTTAAGAAAACCCGATGCGGATGCCATAGCAGATTTAGCGCTTTACAACTTTATTGAAATGCGAGATAAAGTGGCTGATCCTAAATTCTTACTGCAGAAAAGAATAGAAAAAGAGTTATTCAAGCGCTATCCAGATAAATGGGTTCCACTTTATAGTATGGTCACCTTTAGTCAAATGAGATATTCCGATGCACTTAAGAAAGGAATGAGACAACAGGGTATTATGGATCAGTTGCTTGAAAACCAAACCGTTACAGAGAATCTAGATGATCTTGATTTTGAGTCAATTATTGCTCAGTTATATTAGTTCCCCAACCCTACTTTTCACATCTAAACCATTTCCTTTGGAATTGTCAGCTTTCAATCACACTTTTGATTGACTGGTTTCCTCGACCAATTACTAAGACTACTACTAAATCTGATGGGCAAGACTACAATTGTGGTTGGCTCGGGCATTGCTGGTCTTGCATCTGCAATTCGTCTAGCCAAGCGAGGTCATACTGTATCCGTTTTTGAGGCCAATGAGTACCCAGGAGGTAAACTCACTGAAATCAAATTGAATGATTACCGCTTTGATGCGGGACCATCTCTCTTTACTCTTCCTGAAAATATCGAGGAACTCTATCAACTTTGTGGCCTGCAAACACCAGACTATTTCAAATACAAAAGACTTGATTCCACCTGTAATTACTTTTGGGAAGATGGCACTACCCTAAAAGCCTGGACTGATCATGATAAATTGGCTCAAGAGTTTGAAAACACGCTAGGTGAAACTGCCAAAAACATCCATGGAGCTTTAGACAAAAGTAAGTTCTTATATGAATACTTAGCTCCTATTTTTATGAGGAAGTCTATTCATCAAAAAAGAACATGGTTGGGTGGCAATGCTTTCAAGGCCTATGGAAAGATTTCAAAATTTGGGTTCAATAAAACCATGCATAAGGCGAACACCCTTCAGTTTGAGCAGGAAAAAACCGTTCAACTTTTTAATCGCTATGCAACTTACAATGGCTCAGATCCTTACCAAACCCCTGCAACGCTTAACATCATTCCACATCTAGAATTCGGAATTGGCGCATTTTTTCCGGAAGGAGGAATGCATCAGATTACCATGAGTCTATACAGGCTGGCAAAACAAATTGGGGTGAAATTTTACTTCGATACGCCTGTTCAGCGGATTGTAGTACATAAGGGCAAGGCAAAAGGAGTAGATACCAAGATGGGTTTCCATAAGTCTGACTATGTGGTGAGTAACATGGATGTGGTAGGAACCTATAAAAAACTCTTAAGCGGAGAGAAACAACCGAAAAAACTCCTAAAACAGCCTAAATCGAGTTCTGCTATTATTTTCTATTGGGGAATCAAGAAGAAGTTCGATCAATTGGATTTACATAACATCTTCTTTTCAGAGGATTATAAAAGTGAGTTTGAACACATCTTCGAGCACAAATCTTTATTTGATGATCCAACAGTTTATCTCAATATAACTTCTACTGAAAACCCATCAGATGCACCAGAAGGCAGTATGAATTGGTTTACTATGGTAAACGCACCGAACAACTCTGGCCAAGATTGGGATAGTCTTATTGCTCAAGCACGCGAAAGCATTCTGAAAAAGCTCAGTAGAATTCTAAAGACTGATATTGAATCGCTTATAGAAGTAGAAGATATATTAGACCCAAGAACTATTGAAATAAGAACCAGTTCAGATACCGGTGCACTCTATGGAAATAGCTCAAATAATAAGTATGCTGCTTTTTTAAGGCATGCTAATTACAGCAAGGATATTCAAAAACTCTATTTCTGTGGTGGAAGTGTACACCCTGGAGGAGGAATACCATTGTGCTTACTATCTGCGAAAATTACTGATGAACTTATTCCTTAACTAGAGGTAGCTACTTCTGTTTCTTGCTTATCGAAGAACAATTTGTACTGATCAAAACGATCAAAGATATTATCAACATAATTGACAGGCTCCCTTCCTCTACAATAGCCATAAACCACCACGGGATCTGTAAAGTACTTCTCCTGCGATTTTAGTAGAAGATAGTCAGCAACATTACCATCCCATTTATTCGGATCTCCTCCATACTTCTCCGTCAATTTTCTGGCATCTAGAATGTGACCATGACCTACATTATAAGACCCAATCACAAATTTTAGCCTTTCATCTTCATCTGTAATCTTATCTTCCCAATAAGCATCGAGCCATTGTAAATGCCTTGTACCAGCCAATACATTCTGATCTGGGTTAAAAATATTGTCCACATCATACTCATCAGCCACACGGTCTGTGACTTGCATTAATCCTTTAGCGCCCATCCAAGATTCAGATTTAGGATCGAAGCGAGACTCTTGATAAATCAGTGCTGTTAAAAGCCTCCAGTCTAAGTGAGTCTCTTCTGCAGCATCTCGAATAATGTCGTCATAAGGAGAAATTGCTTTTTTGGAAATAGAAGAGTATTCACTTTGTGCCCGAATTCGTTGAGACCTATTATTCTTAAAGTACCTATTATAGATAACTCTAAAATCAGGTTTCTGCTTGATTGATAGCAGCCAAGAATCAATCTCAGATTTTAAATCTGGTGCGTTTTTTCTCATGGCCCAAGCAATATTCTGAGGAAAGCTTAAAGGTGTTTTCACATCTAGCTGCGGGTAATAAGTTGCGTTTATGAGTGCAACATCTTCATCGGCTACGGTAAAATCAATTTCACCTTTGCTTACACGATTAATAAGCATTTCCGTATCTATACTTCCTGGCTCTTCCACTACAATAATAGAATCGCCAATCTCATCTTCTATATTCTGCAAACGTTTTGAAAATGATGAAGCCTTTCGCACATGAATAGTTTGATGCGCCAGTTCCAAGGGACTCCTGATTAATTCATTTTCAATCTCATGGAGCTTCATCTTTCTCCAATTGGTAGGTTTGCTTTGAACTAAGACCTGACGCACAGTCGTGTGTGGTTCACTGAATAGAACCTTTTCATTTCGTTCTTTGGTAATTGCCAAATGGTATGCAATAAGGTCTGCTTCGCCATTATTAACCATTTCGAAGGCTTCTTCAAGATTGTTATTGATAAGAATCTCTAGGTCTAATCCTTTTTCAGTTGCAAAACGATTGAGTAGCTCGTATTCATAGCCCATAGTTTTGCCCTTATAAATAAAGTAGCTCGTTGTACTATTATCAACAACAACCCTTAGAGTACCTCTTTTGGTAATGGCAGCATAATCAAAATTGATTGGCTCAACAACCTGCTCAACACTCTCTTGATTTATCGATTGATTTTGCTGTCCGCAGCTAAGGCAGAAAAGAGAGATGATAATTAAAGAGAGTAATATTTTATAAGTCTTATTGGTACCTGAGCTACGCTTGGACATCCTATACAATACAAAGTAATAGTCGAAGAATCAAATAGTTATGGGATTAAAGGACTTAGATAGAGATACTAAGCGTTTGCATGAATAAATGCGATTGCTCTCTTATTGAATACTACCGGCTGTTCTACGTTACAAACATGTCCTGAATCTTCAATAACACTGAGCTTAGAGGTTGTGTGCTCTTTAACCAATTTCATGACTTGAGGTAAGAACATATAATCCTGATCTCCCATAAGATAGAGTGTAGGGAGTTTAGTGTCATTCTCATTGAAATACTTGAGCAATGGATTTACGGTGTATGTAAGGTTAAACCAGCGAATAAACTCTTTCTGACAGAGCTTTTTGGCTTGCTCTGCAAAGAGAATTCTTGATTCTTTATTTCGCTTTCTTGGCATTATGATCCATGCAAAAAGCTTATAAAGCCACATATATGGAATAAACTTCTTTGTTGCATTCCCTAGCGCAACTAATATCTTGGACCGAATATTCATGCGTGTTACTGCACCACCCATTACCAATGATTTAACTCGTTCAGGGGCAAATTCACAAATATTTCTCATTAGGATTGTTCCTAGGGAAATACCAACAAAGTGAGACTGCTTAATCTTTAGGTGATCGAGAACCTCCACTACATCTCGAGAGATATTTTCGAAGTTATGCTCATCGTTGAAGTAACGTTCAAAAACTTCCTGAGACTTTCCATGCCCTCTTAAGTCTATGAGCAGCACATTAAAGTGGTCTTTAAAGTCTCTCACTTGCTTATACCATATAGAACTACTACCTCCCGCCCCATGAATGAATGTCACCCATTGGTCCGATGAAGTATGTTCATATGTTTTATAATAAAGCATCAGATTCTTTAACTGCTATATAGTAATTAAGTTTCTTTTCTCCCGATTGTAAATAAAAAAAGTCTGCCTCAAAACGAGGCAGACTTTAATATTTATGCTTTAGAATATCCTAGTTACCGAAGATATATCTTAAACCAAGTTGCATTTGCCATCTAGAACTGATAAGTCCTGAATCGTCAATGTTATTGGCTGATGGATCATTATCTGTTATACCATCAAACGTGAAAGTTGGTGTAGTTCCGTCAGCAGCGAAGCCTTCGAAGTTTACCAAGTTAAAGCTTTGTGGCACGAAGTATCTTCTACCCCAATCGCTATTTAACATGTTTGAGAAGTTCATAACATCAGCAGTGAACTGAAGCGTGTGCTTGTTGCCACCAGCGTTGATCGTGAAATCCTGTAAGAATCTTAAATCTAGTACTCCAACAAATGGAGCTCTGTTTTGATTTCTTTCAGTGTACTGACCTCTTCTTGTGCTCAAGTAAGGATCATTTACAATATAAGAATTCAATGCATCCCACTGCTCGCCAGCAGTTCCAGCACTTGCATCATCAACTAATACAATATCCTGAGCATTTAAAGGAACATAAGCTAAAGTTCTGTTTCTGGAATCTTCACCTAATAAATCATCACCGTTACCATAAACGTAAGAGAATGGTCTTCCTTGCTGTCCTTCATATACTAGGCCAATTTGAGAAGCCAAGTTCTCATTCCACTCTTTTCTGTAAGAAGCTTGAGCAATAATTCTGTGTCCTTGAGAGAAGCTAGATCTTGCTAATGGCTGATCTAGGTTTCTAGAATTAACAGAGTGCAATCCTCTCCACTGAGAAGAGTTTTGTGAAGATGTACCATCAAATACAGACCATGCATCACCGTAAGCATAAGAAATACTACCTTGAATACCGTTTGTCATAGGCATTGTTAAAGTAGTAGATAGGTTGTAAGCATACCCTCTACCTGTGTTCGTAGTCAAAGAAATTCTTCCGTAGTTCTGAGACTGAACTACCTCATCTCTTCTACTCCAAAAGCCTCTATTATCACCTGTTCCAGTTAAGTTGAACTCAGGAGCAACAGGGATGTTGATATTCTGTACTCTTACAGCATGGATAGTCTTTGTATAAAGACCTTCTACACTCCAGATAAAGCCATTATTCAATCTTTTATCAACAGCTATATTGAATTTAGCAACTTGAGGGATTTTGAAATTTGAACCGAATAAATCGATGTTACCCGACTGAATAGTGTTAGATCTTGTACCAGGTTGGTTAAATGGATCTGGAACGAATAAACCGTCAAAACCTCTTTCATCTATAGATGCCAAGTTAAATCCATTGTTGTTGTATGCACCACCTGGCCATACCAAAGGAATTCTTGAGGTAAAGATACCAGCACCACCTCTTAATTGAAGAGATCTGTCACCGTTAATGTCCCAGTTGAAACCAAATCTTGGAGAGAATGCCCAGTAAGTTGGAATGAATTGACCGATAGACGCACCATCAGTATCCCAAGTTGCAGCTAGAGTTTGTAAAGGCTGCCCGTTGAAAGTATCGTTAGTAGGCGTATCATCAAACGAAGGTCTGTCAATTCTTAAACCGTAAGTCAATTTCAAGTTATCGTTAGCTTGGAATTCATCTTGGAAATAAAGACCGAATAAGGCAGAATTAAAGTTTGCAGCTGCGATAGAACCGTCACCAGTTATATCATCTCTGTTAGATAATAATCTGAAGTAGTCGATTGCAGGCTGATTTGTTACAAAATCGTTGATGCTTGCGAATAAATATCTACCGTAGTTCTGAGCAATGAATAAGTTCTCAACAGAATAAAATTCAGCATTGATACCGAAAGTGTATGTGTGCTTTCCTTTGTACCACTCAAAGTTATTGTTGATTGTGATTACATCAGAGTTCAACAAGTTTGCAGTAGAGAATTCTTCTGCTCCTAATCTGATAAACCCACTACCATCTCTGATATTTACTGTTGGAAAATCAACTAGAGGATCTCTATCATCTCGTTGAGCTACATAACCTACTGTTAGCTTATTTGAAATATTAGATCCAAACGTTGCCGCCCACTCAGCTGAAAGCGAATTCGTTTTCGCTAAGAAGGCTTCTGATCTGTTATAGAAGTTTAAAGTTCTAGTGTTAGATCTTACACCTTCAATATTGTCAGCCTCAACGTATCCATATCTAGCAGAAATTTTATTGTTCTGATTGATGTTGTAATCAAGTTTAGCGGTGATTTTATCTGAGTTAAGTACAACAGGGTTACCATCGATAGTACCTGGATCGTATCCGAAAGTACTTAAGTAGTTCCTTAGAGAAGTAATGTCTGCTTGAGTAGCATCCCCTTCGTAAGTTCCTAAATCAAAAGGCTGAGGAGTCTCATCTCTCTGAATTTCAGCGTTCACAAAGAAGAACAATTTGTCTTTTATGATTGGTCCTCCAACTCTGAAACCAGTAGTTCTTGCAGAGAAATCAGCAAGTCTTTCTCTGTCCGCTCCTTCGACATCTGTAGGAGTTTTACCAGCAAAACTTTCATTTCTCCAGAAGTTGTATACTGAACCCTCAACATTGTTTGATCCTGATCTTGTCACAGCGTTGATTGATCCACCTGCGAAACCTGATTGTCTTACATCAAATGGAGCAACAGCTATTTGAAACTGCTCAATTGCATCCACAGAGATAGGAGAAACACCAGTCTGACCACCGTTTGTTCCTGATCCTGCAAGACCAAATACGTCATTGTTCACAGCACCGTCAATATAGATGGCGTTGTATCTGTTGTTTTGTCCACCAATAGAGATAGAAAAACCGTCATTACCCTCAGATAAAGTCGCTTGTGGAGTGAATCTTGCGAAATCACCAATTGCACGTGCCACTGTAGGAGTAGAGTTGATCTTTTCGATACCTACTACAGTTTCAGCGCCAGTTCTGTTACCATCAAAAACACCACTTCTTTCACCAATAATTTCAACGTCCTCTAAAGCAATAGACGTTTCCGAAAGCTTAGCATTGATTCTAAAACCTTGACCTAAGGTAAGAAATACATTTTCTTGTTTGAATTCTCTGTAACCGATGAAAGTAACAGTCACTGTGTAAGGACCACCAACTCTCATGTTTGGAATTCTGTAATATCCATCAGCATTTGTGATGTTACCGTACTGAGATCCACTTGGAGTGTGTAGTGCAACTACAGTTGCTCCAGGTAAGGACTCACCATTAGCGTCTGTCACTCTTCCGTTAAGGGAAGAAGTAGTAGTACCTTGACCAAACAGCGCGTTTGCCGAAAACAAAACGACTGCTGCCAAGAATACTCTTAGTAATGATCTTTTCATAGAAGATAACTTTAAGTAGATTAAATTTAGATTCATTCTTGCGTGCTCACGCATTTTATCTTTTGCAAAAGTAAAGTTTTCTAGGGTGAAGATTGTTTGACATATGTTATGAATCTGCTACCAATAGACTTGTAGATTAACCTATTCTTAACATTCGTTAACATATAGAAACAAAAGAATCCTTAGTAATTCTCTTTGTAAATTCAGCTTTACTTCAAAAATACCCTTCTACTTGAAGGTGAGGCTGTTAAGAAAACCTCTTCTCCATTCTTCATTTACAATACTTGCCCAATTATTATACTGTATTAGTGTTTTAGGTTAGAATATTATTCGCACCGCCCGTCACTTTCGATTTATTTCTTTTTTAAGCCATTTGAGTATATTGCCTCAACTCAACAAGTAACCCATAGGAATGAAGAAACGAATCTCACTTTTATTAATGGCCCTACTCTTTTCTGCTGTTAATATTTCCAAGGCGCAAACAGAACTTTCATACTATTTGCCAAATAATGTTACCTACAATCAAGAGATACCTAAACCGTCTGAAATTATAGGTCATGAAGTTGGAGAATGGCACATTACCCATGACAAGTTGGTTTGGTATATGAAAGAACTGGCCAAATCTTCAGACAGAATATCTATAGAACAAATTGGCACCACACATGAGGACAGACCTCAATTATTATTGACCATTACTCACCCCGATAATTTGGCCAATATTGAAAAAATTCGTTCCGATCATGTTTGGTTAACATATCCAAACGAGGCCGACAAATTCGACACTGAAAAGATGCCAGTTGTAACCTACATGGGCTTTAGTATCCATGGAAATGAACCTTCTGGGTCGAATGCGTCTTTGCTCATGGCCTATTACATGGCTGCCGCTCAAGGACCAGATGTTGAATCCGCTTTGAGAAATTCAGTTATCCTTTTAGACCCTTCTTTTAATCCTGATGGACTAACACGATTCTCTACATGGGCCAACATGCACAAAAACAAAAATATTACTCCGGACCCAAGCGATAGAGAATACAGAGAGTCATGGCCAGGAGGCAGAACTAATCATTATTGGTTTGATTTAAACAGAGATTGGTTACCAGTTCAACAACCAGAATCACGGGCACGAGTAGCAAAATTTCACCAGTGGAAGCCGAATATTCTAACAGATCATCATGAAATGGGCACTAACTCCACTTTCTTCTTTCAACCAGGTGTACCCGCCAGAACGCATCCACTGACCCCAAAATTGAATCAGGAGTTAACTTCAAAAATTGGAGACTTTCATGCTGAAGCGCTAGACAGCTTAGGCTCTTTCTATTATACAAAAGAAGGTTACGATGATTTCTATTACGGCAAAGGTTCAACTTTCCCAGACATTAATGGAGGCATTGGGATTCTCTTTGAGCAAGCAAGCTCAAGGGGGCATGCACAAGAGTCTGCCAATGGAATTTTAAAATTCCCATTTACAATAAGAAACCAATTTACCACTGCCCTTTCTACTTGGAAAGCTGCAGTATCTATGCGAGAAGAACTGCTGGATTACCAAAGAGATTTCTATAAAAAAGCGTTAAAAGAAGCCGATAACGATGCTTATGAGGCATATATCTTTAAAGCTGAGAAAGATCCTGCAAGATCTTATCATTTGGCAGACATCCTTTTAAAGCAAGAAATTGATTTCTATAAGCCATCAAGAACTATCAAGATGGATGAAGAAGAATACACACCGGAGAATAGCTACATCATCCCACTTAAGCAGAGAAACTACAAACTCGTAAAAGGAATGTTTGAAAAGCGAACTGTTTTTGAAGACAGCCTTTTTTATGACATCTCCGGATGGACCTACCCACTCGCCTTCAATTTAGAATATGGAGAAATGACGGGAAGAGATTATAGCCGCAACCAATTAGGAGACAAAGTAGAAACACTTGAAATGCCAAAAGGTAAAGTTTTTGGTGGTCAAAGTGCTTATGCCTATGCCTTTGAGTGGCACGGATACTACGCCCCTAGAGCTGCTTATCGACTAATGGATAAGGGTATTCGCGTGAAAGTTTCTACTAAAAAATTTATTGGACCAGGCGAAAAGGAGTTTGATAGAGGAACTATTCTTGTCCCTGTGGCTAATCAAGCTCTTTCAGAATATGATCTATTCCAAGAGATGCAAAAGATAGCAAATGAAGATGCGCTAGATATTCATTCCTTGAGCACTGGACTAACAGGAGGCGTGTCGTTGGGTAGTAACAGTTTTGTTCAGGTTGAAAAGCCTGAAATTGCACTGATAGTTGAAGCAGGTAGTTCTTATGACATTGGTGAGGTTTGGCACTTATTGGATACTCGAATGAATATCCCCGCCACCAAACTGCCAGTTAGCAGAATAGGCTCGCCCAATATTGACAGATACAACACCATTGTTATTTCTGGAGGGTTAAATCTTGATGAGAACACCATGAATAACCTTAAAAGATGGGTGAGAAACGGGGGCACTCTTGTTGGTACAGGATCTGCTGTTTCATGGATGGCTAGAAATAAACTCTCTAACCTTAATATGGTATCTGCCGAAAGACCAACTGCTGAGGAAGTTCCTTACGATTTGCTTTCTGATTATTCCAGAGCGCAGAATATTCCCGGTGGCGTTTACATGTCTAAACTGGAACTCTCTCATCCAATGACTTTTGGTTATTACAGAGAAAACCTTCCAACATTTAGAAGAGGAAACACCATGATTGAGGCATCTGAGCAACTCTTTTCTAATCCTGGAAGATATACAGACGCTCCGCTCATGAGTGGGTGGATTAGTGATGCTAATCTTGAAGCTTTAAAAGGAACCTCGACCATTCGTGTTAGCGGATTCGGGGGAGGCAGAGTGGTTTCTCTGGTTGACAATCCAAATTTTAGAGCTTTCTGGTTCGGTACAAATAAACTTATGATGAATGCAATCTTCTTTGGGAGGATTGTAAGTAGCAGAGCTGCACGTTAAAAGAATCTTAAACAGGTAATATAAAGGGGCATTCGCCCCTTTACTTTTTCATACCGAAATAGTTACCTTTGATTAAACTTAATAATGGGCGAGCGTCTATTTCTTCTAGACAAAAACTATATTCTTAAGCAGGTTCAATCAGACATGAAGCTTGAACTGCAGGCATTGCTCGTAGATCAAATCAAAACCGGTTATTTCAATCACTTCAACCCACTAAGACTACCTGATGAACGCAGTAGTATGGTGGAAGAATTTAAGCCTGTTCACTTTAGTTTCTTTGATGACCTGTACGAAATACTTGCTGGCATATACCGCTACCAGGTAGGTGATAATCAATTAGAATTTCTTTTTGATGGCAGGAGCCATTATGATAAGTATCTAGAGGATTGGAAATCTTCTTTTGATGACTTTGCCGAGCAACTCGTAACACGCAAAAATTTTATCCTGGCTGGCTTAGAGCTTACCGTTTTCTATTCTCCTGATAATAGAATAGAGCTTGCCAAAAATCGAATGCGAGTTGCTATTTTTGACCATTTTGGACTGAAGGTTTACAAGCACAAGGGAATTCAGAAGTATAAGTCTAAGTTCGCTTAATAGCGAATTTCAAAGGACTCGAACTTCTCGGTTTCTACAAATTGAACATCCACTTGATCAACTCTGGCATTTCTAGAACCTACATTACACCACTTAAAAAACTCATTCAAGTTATTGTAATAGCCCTGTGCAAATATCTCGACTTTGCCATCTTCTGTATTTCGGCACCAGCCCCTGATATTGTATTCAAGAGCCATCTCTTTGGTACTGGCCCTAAAGAAAACTCCCTGAACTTTACCAGAAACGAGAATTTTAGCGGCTTTCATTAAACTCCTGCATAATGGCAACGCCTGCCGATACTCCTAATCTGTCTGCACCAGCGGCAATCATTGCTTTTGCCTGCTCTAGGTTTCGAATACCTCCTGATGCCTTTACCCCCACATTAGAGGGAGCAGTAGACCTCATAAGGCGAACGTGTTCTTCCTTAGCGCCTGCAGAGGAGAATCCTGTAGATGTTTTCACCCAATCGGTTCCCGCTTCAACACAAGTTTTGGTGGCAGTTTCAATTTCTAACTCAGTCAAGTAAGAGGTTTCCAAAATAACTTTCATCATACAGCCTGCCTCATGAATAATATTCGCGCACTTTGCTAGCTCAATTTTTGTCCAAGACATTCCTGACTTGAAGGCGGAGATATTCATTACGATATCTAATTCATTGGCCCCATCCTCAATTGCTTTCTCAATTTCTATAAGCTTAGATTCAGTTCTTGAATAACCCAGTGGGAAACCGATAACCGTAACTAACTGCGAGTCTGTTTGAGCAAGCTCTCTCGCGGCTCTCTTAACCCAAAACGGTGGAAGACAAACACCAATAAATTGATGTGCAATGGCTTGTTCCACCAGTTCATCAATATCCTTATCTATAAGATTCGGCTTAAGATTAGTCTGCTCTATGTATCGGTTAATGTCCATCTAAATAATCTTGTAAGTAGGCGTATTTTGGCATAAGCTTACCGCCTTTTGTAATGGTAGCTCTTTCAATAATCCCATCCGTATCTTCTCCTAACAGGTTAGGCAGAATATGATTTAAAAACTCTTTCCCAAAGTCCTCAGACGCATTTCTTGGCAATTCACAAGGTAGGTTATCAACTGCCATCACAGTTATATTTCCTTCGTCTCTAAAGGCAGCCTCCACTCGATCATTACTTGGGTTATAATCATATATAGGATCCTCAATTGTAGCGGGTTGTTTTGTTGAAGGAATTGAACCTTCAATGTCACAAGTGATATCTGCTATAACCTTTATCTTAAAGTCATTTTTGAGCACTTCCGTTCGGGTGAATAATACTGGTGCTAAAGGATCCCAAAAAGCGCCTGCGATTAAAACATCTGCTTTTTGAGCGTACGGATGAAAAGCCGATTCATACAGAACCGGGTCAGCATAGAACTCATCTCTATCGAACTCACCTGTTCCTATCTTTCGGTTGTAATCTCTTGTATTGAGTTGGGTATAAACTGGTTCATCGAAAAGCTCGTTGACAAACTCGGCTGGACTTACTCGCCTGATTCCCATTCCATTCAAGACTTCCATAGATCCCTTGGCTACTCTACCGCCACCAGTTACAGCGATCTTTATGACAGGTAATTCAACCTTCGCATATTCAGTCTTCATGTCCTCTAAGTCGAAACATTCGTGAGCCGGTCTCAAATGGAAAATATTATAACGCTTTCCAAAAGTCAGTATCCCATTGTAAGCACCGACAATACCCGCGTACCTACCGAAAGCAATCAAACGCAGACCTTTCAAATTAGTAAGGCATTCCCAGTCTATTAATCTAATTTGTTTACCTACGATGGCTTGCAACAGCCCTCGGTTATACTCTTGTTTCTTTATGGTGTGCGAAAAGAAAAAGTGTGTTTTACCTTCAGAAAGCATATTTAACGGCACTTCTTTAACACCTAAAATAATGTCACAATCAGACACATCGTCCGTAAGTATAGCTCCGTGCTTTTCATACTCCACATCATCAAAACACCTAATATCACTCCGCTGACAGTAGATTGTAAGGTCTGGATATTCGGTTTTAACTTGGCCAACTTGAGCTGGGGTTAAAGGCACCCTTCTATCAATTGGCACTTTACCCTCTTTGATAATTCCGATTGTAACAGACATGCCACAAAATAAGCGAAATTGATTGAACTAAGATTTGATAAATGCGGCTAATTGCTGTGCCGCAAGTTCTGTCAAGTATGTAGAAGCGTTCTTCATGGAATCTTGAAATGAATTTGAAAGACGAGAAACCTCATCTACAAATACTGGAGCCATATCTTTTATCTCAAAGTCGTCCTGAACACCACATAATATACCGTATGGTATATTATTTTGATTTGCCGCTTGAGACACGCCAAAAATCACCTTACCTGATAAGGTTTGTTCATCGAACTTACCTTCGCCAGTAATAATAAGGTCTGTGTTTTTAAGGAGATTTTTAAAGTCAGAGATCTCGAGTAAAACTTCTATTCCGCTTCTCAAATCAGCACCTAGGAAAGACATGGCTCCATAGCCAAGCCCCCCTGCAGCTCCTGTCCCAACCATCAACTCGTTTGCATTACCCATCACTTTAGCCAAGTGCTCTAAGCCATTATCCAAAAGCTCAACTTCTTTATAAGACGCTCCTTTTTGAGGTCCATAGATGCGAGATGCACCATCCTCTCCAAAGAGTGGATTTTGAACATCAGTTAACACGGTAACCTTACACTTAGTAATAGACACAGTGTCTATTGGAGGAATAACCTTCTGTATTTTAGTCAAAGATTCGCCAACGGGTAGCAACTCTCCTCCAAACCTATCTTTAAATGAATAACCCAAAGCTTGAGCCATACCAATTCCTCCATCGTTGGTAGCGCTACCACCAATCATTAGGTACATTTCACTTACGCCACGGTCTAAGGCATCTTTTATCAATTGCCCGGTACCATAAGTAGTAGTGTATAAAGGGTTACGCTCCTTTTTTTTCAACAACTGAAGGCCAGAGGCCTTTGCCATTTCAATAAATGCCGTATTATTCGATTTAAGATAATAGGCCTCAATGGGTCTAGAGAGCGGATCTAGCACTTCACATTTCACTCTTATGGGATTGTAAAGAGACTCAATCACATCTAAAGTGCCCTCCCCACCATCAGCTAGTGGTACTTTGAGCACTTCTATTTGCTCATCTAGTTTCTTTATTCCTTTTTCAATTGAAGCACAAACCTCATTCGCAGAAAGAGATCCCTTAAACTTATCAGGAGCGACAACAATCTTCATTTAGAACCAATTTGGTAGTAAGACCGAGACTAATACAATTACCAAGAAAAAGGCTAAAAGGATGTATACGCTAGTTTGTCTAAAGTTAATCGGTTCCACAACGATCTCTTCTTTGGCTAACATTACTTTTGGAGCAAGAGCACTCACGGCATAAGCTACAACCAAGGTGAAAACTGCGCCAATAGCGTTCCACCAAAACCAGAAAATATCTGGTACAAAAAGCCACATGTACACATTAAGTCCTACCCCCACAAGCAAGCCTACATTAGCTCCGAGGCCATTTATTCTTTTGATAAGGAGAGCTGCAATAAATATGGCTAAGATCGGACCGAAAGAAACAGATCCGACTTTGTTAATTGCCTCGATAACGGTGTCTGCAATATCCCCAACAAAAAAAGCAATTACCACACAGACAGTACCCCAAAATAGAGCTGTCAAACGAGATAGCGACATATATTTCTTCTTGCTTATTTCCTTCCCTCTCGCAAACAAGTCCTCAACAGAAGCAGCACTTAAAGAATTAATAGCTGAGCTTAATGAAGACATGGCAGCAGAAAAAATGGCCACAATCAAGAGACCGATAATCCCATTAGGCAAATAGTCTCTTATAAATATCGGAATCATTCGATCTGGCTTATCGCCAGGAATTAAGCTTATAAATTCTGTCTGAGAAATGGCGAATGTTCCTATGACTAAACCCATTATACAATAGGCAAAGGTGATTGGAAACCTCATGAGCCCATTGCAAACTAGTGTTTGGCGCATGGTCTTTAAACTACTTGCAGAAAGTAGACGCTGTACTTGGCTCTGGTCGGTTCCATAATATGCTACATAGAGAAAGAAGCCCCCTACTAACATGGGCCAAAATCCAAATTCATCTCCACTGAAACCCATGGAAGAGAAGTCTACCGCAGTAATTCTTGAGGTATCAACTTTATCAATAAAGTTGCCCCAGCCTCCTAAATAATGAAGCCCAAAACCAAAGCAGATAATTATTCCGATAAATAGAATAATCATCTGAATCATATCGCCATAAACAACTGCCTTCATCCCCCCCTGCAGGGAATACACCATAGTAACAATACCGATAAGGACTATACTCTGCCACATGGGTATATCCATAACTGACTCAAGAATGAGCGCTACAGTATAAATCATAACCCCTGTTCCGAAGGCTCTACTGACTTGAAAAACAATACTTAGGAGAATTCTAGTAGAGGAATCGAACCGTCTTTCTAAAAACTCATAAACACTGACAATCCCCGATTTATAGAAGGTTGGAACCAAAACCACCATTAAAAAAATCATAGCTAGAGGCACCGCTAACTCGTAGGTAAGCCAGATCATTCCTCCACCCTCTTTTAGCCCTACAAAGGCTGGTGCAGAAATAAAACTTACCGTTGATAGCTGCGTAGCCGCTGTGCTCATGGCCAATGGAAACCAGCCAAAGCTTCTGCCTCCTAGATAATAATCGTTCTTGTCCGATTGATTTTTAAAGCGATATCCTAGATATAAGAACCCTCCTATGTAGAGGACAATGATGGCGTAATCAAGTAAATTCATTAGTCTGAAATAAGGTCGAGCACCACGGCCGCTGTCCATGAAAAATGATCACCTCCATAGCCATGATCTAAACTTTCGGCAACTTCTTTCCTTGGGTCGAAGTATTCGTGGAAACCTAATTTATCAACTAAATCGAGAAAATCCCATTTGACTCTATTAGCCGTTCCATGAAAGCCATAACGCCTAAACCCTTGGCATACCAACCAATTCATCTGAGGCCAAATTGGTCCTTTCCAATATTTCTTTGGATCGAATACCCAGTGATCTGGATCAAAACTTGGCATTACTCTAAAGCCTTCTTCTCTATCGGCTAACGTTTCTAAATAATCCCGAAGTTTTCTTGCACGCTTTGCCGAAGGAATTCCTGCATACATTGCAGTTAAACCTCCGATTTCTTTCATGAGAATATGCTTGTCATTTCTAAGATCAAACGGACAATAGGTGCCTAAATCTTCAACCCATAACTTCTCTTCAAAAGTCTTCTTACTTTGTTGATTCCACTCTTCAACCTCAGTACCATCAATTTTTAGCTCATCAGCTAGATTTATCAGTGCTTCATTAGACCGAATAAGCATGGCATTAAACAAAGTATCTTGAATCACGAAAGGAGATTCCCTGGCTATTAAACGCCCATCATAATTATACTTTTTACCCAACTCCATCAAATAAACATAGATGTCATAATCTTTATCCGAAGGACGCTCAGAAGGATCAGCCTTTAAATTATCGTAACGTTTATAAGTAGGTATATCACCTGGTTTTATGGGTATTGTCTTTACTAAATCATCCCAGAGCGGAGAGTTGTCTCTACCTGATGCCCATGGATGAAAAATAAAGGCTAGTCCTTCCTTATTAGGGTCACGGTATTCATAATAATAACGGTGAAGCTTTAGCACTTTGGGATAGAAATCCTTAATGAAATCCCTTACCTCTTTTGAGTTGGGGTATTGATTGAATAGGCGCTCAAGAATAAACCCGTGAACCGGAGGCTGAGTAATTCCTGAAGTATCTACCGTTTTAGAAGCCTCTGGTACCTTATTCGATTGCCAGTATGATGGGCCGGGAAAATAACCTTCCCGCTTTTTACTATGAAATACAATATGAGGGAGCATTCCATTTTCCCATTGGCCTTCAAACAAGCTCTCCATTTCTTTTATAGCCCGAGGAATGTCAAAGTGTGCAAATCCCATTGCCACAAAACCTGAATCCCAGTTCCATTGATAGGGATATAAGTTTGCGCTCGGCACAGTGTATCTACCGTCCCAGGTATTCCCTTTTAAGATTTCTTTTGCTTTCAGAATTAGTGCCCTTTCGTCAACTATGGGCTTAGAGGATATGTCCATAAGAATGCTTCAGCTGTTCAAAATAATGCCAAAGGGTAGAAATAAAAAATATGATTATCATTGCCGCATGCTCTTAAGCCATTCGCTACTGCTTCTAGGTTGGTTATTATGCTATGCGATACATAGTTTCACATCAGGTGATCAATTGCGTAGCAAACTCAATTTAGGGAAGCAAACATACAGACTGATCTACAACTTAGTGGCAATAATCACATTTGGCGCTGTAGTTTTGTATGGTGTTATTATTGATACAGCCTTACTATTTCCGCCAACTCAGATAACTTTCTATCTGGGGTTAATGCTTGCCACCTTCGGCATATTTATAATTAAAAGAGCCTTTAGAGCTTATAGCACCTTAAAATTTCTAGGATTTAAAAAAGAAGAAAACAATACGGAAGAACTAAGAACCGAAGGCTTACAAGCACGTGTAAGACATCCGCTCTATTCTGGAACAGTTCTAATCTTTCTTGGCTATGCACTATTCAATCCAACCCTAGCCAGCACTGTCACTTTACTGGCATTACTCGTCTATTTACCCTTTGGAATAAGATCTGAAGAGAAGAAACTTTACCATATCTTCGGAAAGGCTTACGAACACTACAAGAAAAACACGCCTGCTTTGATCCCATCATTTACTAAGAAAAAGTCTCAATGAACGCTAAGAAATTTACCAACGCTATCGCACTATTAGGCGTATTCATTCTTCTAATTTCTATTCTTGGCCGCCTGATGGGCTTTCTCCCCTTTGACATTCGCAACATCATGCTCGTTGTTGGCCTAACCTGTATGCTTTTGGGCACAATATGGAAGGTTGTTTTAGAAATGAACGAAGACAAATAGGCAGCACAATTCATTCACCTTTGGGGCATAATTAATTATCTTTATCGCTTATGAGGAAAGTAAAATATTTGATGTTTGCATGCCTACTGGCAGCAATTATAGGTTGCTCTGAATCCAAAAATGAACAACCCGATAATCAATACATGGTAGGCTTACTTGCTCAGCGCCATAGCATTGTTAACCCTTTGGATATGCAGTATTACTACAATTCAAAAAGGGCAAGTGTATATGACTCGATGAGACAAAGAACCGATCCAAAATCAACCGATTATGTGTTGATGAGTTATTGGTATTTCAGAGAGACGCTCAACAGTGGCAATACGGAAAAAGCAATTGAATTAACTGAGCCTTTTCTTGACAAGTTATACAGCCAAGAAATAGCTGTGCAAGAACAAGAAATCTCATTCTTCGAAAGGCTTTTAGCTACTTCATATATTCGATTAGGAGAGCAAGAAAACTGTCTCATCAATCATGGCTCAGCATCTTGTATTATCCCAATTGCTCCAGCAGGATTCCATAGCATAAGAACTGGGTCCGAAAAAGCTATTGAGATTTTAGAAAGAATGTTGGCTAAAATCCCAGATGATCTCGAATTAAAATGGTTGCTCAATATAGCTTATCAAACCTTAGGTGAATATCCAGACAATGTTCCAGAGCAGCATCTTATACCACTAGAGTCATTTCAAAATTCAAGCGATTCTTTCAACAGTAGGTTTGAAGATGTAGCTCCTAATCTAGGAATTGACATCAGTGGTTTGGCGGGGGGCTCTATCATGGAAGATTTTAATAATGATGGATATCTAGATGTACTTGTAACATCTAGTGGATTCAAACGAAGCGATCAAATGCGTTTCTTTTTAAACGATGGAACTGGGCAATTTACAGATCAGACAAAACAAGCAGGCCTTACCGGCCTTGTGGGCGGTCTTAATTGCGTACAAACAGACTACAATAATGATGGTAATATTGATGTATTCGTATTAAGAGGCGGCTGGTTCGGCAAATGGGGCAAGCATCCTAACTCTCTACTCAGAAATAATGGAGATGGTACATTTACCGATGTTACTAAAGAAGCAGGAATACTTTCTTTCAACCCTACTCAAACCTGCGTATGGGCCGACTTTAATAACGATGGCTGGTTAGACCTATTCATAGGAAATGAAACCAACGTTGGCGGCAACAGCATGCAGGTAAACAGAAGAGAAGTTCACCCTTCTGAATTCTATTTGAATAATGGAGATGGCACCTTCCAGGATGTGGCCAAGAGAACAGGTTTATCTCAAACCAAATTAATTAAAGGGGCTACGGCAATAGACGCAAACGGAGATGGTAATATGGATCTCTACCTCTCTATTATGGGAGGAGCAAATAAGCTCTTTATTAATAACGGTAAAATGAAGTTTGTAGATCAGGCTGCCAATTTTGGAGTACAAGAGCCCTTTGTAAGCTTCCCTGTAGGTTCATTCGATTATAATAATGATGGGAACGAAGACTTGTTTATTAGTGGGTATAGCACGAGTAATAACACACTTTCTTTCGAAAATGCGTATGAATTTCTAGGCAACACGCCTACTGCCGCTTTACCTAAATTATTTCGTAATAATGGAGACGGCAGCTTTACGGATGTAACACAAGAGACGGCAATGAATAGGTCCATCTATGGAATGGGCTTCAATTACGGTGACTTAGATAATGATGGCTTCTTAGATATTTACTTTGGAACTGGAGATCCGAATTTTGAATCAATCATTCCTAACCGAATGTTCCGAAATGTGAATGGAGAATACTTCGAAGAGGTAAGTTTTAGTGGGGGATTTGCAAACATTCAAAAAGGCCATGGAATAAGCTGGGGAGATGTTGACAATGATGGAGATGAAGATATCTATCTCACCTTAGGTGGTGCCCATGAGGGTGATATTTATCAGAATCAATTATTAATTAACCCTGGCACTGACAATAACTGGATCAACATAAAACTCAAAGGGGAAAGATCTAATAGTTCAGCTATTGGCGCGGTTATACACCTAGTTACTTCAGATAACCAACACATTTACCGTACCGTAAGCAGTGGTGCTAGTTTTGGCGCAAATACTTACGCTGAGCATATAGGAATTTCAGCAGCTTCAGGAATTGAGCGTGTTGAAATTACCTGGCCAAATGGTGGTGATAAATCTGTCTTGAGCAATGTTGAAATCAATCAATTCATACTTATTACAGAAGGTGAAAAAGATTTTGAAGTTGTTGAGAAGAAACCTGTTAAATTCAATAGTGGTGATCATTCAATGCATAAAACAGATGAGTAAAAACTACTTCTTTCTTGCTTTAGCATCCTTATTTTTAGCCACATCTTGTTCAGAATCATCTTCTGGAACCGATACACTTTTCAGGCTTAAATCGTCTCGAGAAACCAATATCTCATTCAACAATGAGATGAAAGAAGACCTCACTACTAATTTGTTAAGCTTTGCGCCTATCTATAACGGAGCTGGCGTAGCTACTGCAGACTTCAATAACGATGGTTTAGAAGACATTTTCTTTGGAGGAAACTTTGTGAGTAGTAAACTCTATATAAACAAAGGAAACCTGGAGTTTGAAGACATTACTAGCTCTGCTGGAGTAGAAACTGAGGTATGGTGCAATGGCATTTCGGTGGTGGATATTAACGAAGATGGTTTTCGAGATATTTATATTTCAGTATCAGGGCTGGCATCACCCAATAGAAAGAACCTCCTTTTCGTGAATAATGGAGACATGACATTTACGGAAAAAGCGAGCGAATACGGCCTTGACTTCGATGGTTATGCGACTCACTCACTATTCTTTGATTATGACCTAGATGGAGACCTAGACATGTACTTACTGGTATATGGGAATAACGAAGGTACTGACCTTAAACTAGTGAATAAGAAGATATTAGATGGCTCCTCACTTTCAAATGACAAACTCTACCGCAACGAGGGTAATGGAACATTCACTGATGTAACCTTAGAAGCAGGTATTGTAGTGGAAGGCTACGGGCTGGGCATAGGTGTGAACGACCTTAACGAAGATGGCTACCCAGACTTATATATCAGCAATGACTTCCTCTTCGATGACATTGTGTACATCAACAATCAAGACGGAACATTTACTGATCGCGCCAAGGAATTTTTAGGTCATACCAGTCAATTCGGTATGGGTGTGGACTTTCAAGATTTTAACAATGACCTGAAGCCAGATGTAGTACAACTAGACATGATGCCAGAAGACAACTATAGGCAGAAAAAGATCTTAGGGCCAATGAATTTCGATTTCTTTAATCTCTCTATTAAGGAAGGATACACCCCACAATACATGCATAATTCTCTTCAGCTAAACAGAGGTGCGAGCGGATTCTCAGAAATTGCACAACTCTCAGGTGTTAACGAAACCGACTGGAGCTGGTCTCCTCTCTTTGCAGATTACGATGCCGATGGATTAAAAGACCTGATCATCACCAACGGTTTTAGGAGAAATGTTACTGATTGGGACTTCAGGAATTATATTAATGAGCAGCTTCAAATTGCCAGAGGCGAAGGCCAAGATCCGAATGTGAGAGCACTGGAAATTGTGAAAAACACGAATGATGAAAAACTTCCAAACTACGCCTATAAGAACAATGGCGATTTAAGTTTTAGCAAAAAAACTGAAGATTGGGGCTTAGCAGCTCCAACCTGGTCTAATGGCATGGTTTATTCAGATCTTGATAATGATGGAGACCTTGACTTAGTCATATCTAATATTGATGATGAAGCGCATATTTATGAAAACACGCTCAATGAAAAATCAGATAATGGGCTCTTAGCCATCGAATTGAAAGGAGAGAAAAGCAATCCTGACGGTATTGGGGCAACCATTATCTACAATTCTGAGGAGAAGCAGCAAATCCATTATCAGTCAGTAGCAAGAGGTTACCTATCTAGTATTACCCCCAAAATCTATTTCGCCAAAAAGCCGAATATGCCCTCGACTGTCAAAGTAATTTGGCCGAATGGCAAAGCTCAGGTTCAGAAAATTACTGAACAAACATCAATAACCTTCAACCAAGAGAATGCCACTATTCAAGATGATCGAAAGAATATTGAAAAACAGAATAGTCCAAACTCGACTCTTAATGTAGACATTACGCTGACTCAAAACGACTATGTTGACTTTTACTATGAACCCCTTTTACCACATCGGCTTTCTGCCGAACCATTGGCTTTAGCAAAAGGAGATGTAAATGGTGATGGCTTGGAAGATCTTTATGTCGGAGGTTCGGCAGGATTTGATGGTTATATGCTCGTTCAAAATAAAAGAGGAGCTTTCGATAAGCGTGTTTTAAAGGACGCAACCCCCTATGAAGATACTGACGCAATTTTCTTTGATGCGGATTCTGATGGCGACATGGACTTATTTGTTGCTTCTGGGTCTAATGAATTTGAATTAGCTGATGAACGCTATCAAGACAGACTATATCTGAATAATGGTAAGGGCATATTCTCCTTGTCGAATAATTTACCAGAAATGCTATCAAGTAGCTCGACAGTTGTTGCTACCGATATTGACAATGATGGCGATCAAGATCTGTTTATTGGCGGTAGAGGTATTCCAAAATCTTATCCATTACCGGGTGCCTCTTACCTTTTAGAAAACATAAATGGCCGTTTCACAGATGTAACTTCTACTTGGAGTGATTCTCTGGCAAACGTAGGCATGGTTACAGATGCCAAATGGGCTGACTTGGACAACAATGGCACAAAAGAATTGATACTGGCTGGTGAGTTTATGCCTATCACTGTTTTTGAGAATGTAGCAGGCACACTTGGTGAGGCTACTGAAAAATTTGGACTTGACCAACATAAAGGCTGGTGGAGAAAGATATCCTTGCACGACATTAACCAAGATGGCCTAATTGACATTTTAGCTGGCAATGAAGGCTTAAACACAAAGTATGATGTAAGCGAAACAGAGCCCATTGAAATCTTTGCCAAAGACTTTGACAGCAACGGACGTTTGGACCCTATTATGAGCTGCTATATCGAAGGTGAGAGACATATGCTGCATTCCAAAAGCACATTGGAAACGCAGGTGATAAACTTTAAGAGAAGGTATGTTAAACACGAGGATTTCGCCAAAGCTAATTTTGATAAAATCCTTTTACCAGGTTTACGAATGGATGCCTATACTCGTTCTGCGAATACTTTTGCGAATATGTTTTTCTTGAATTCTTCCACAGGATTCGAAGGTAAAGAGCTACCCATTATTGCTCAGGTATCTCCCATTTATAGCATTAATGAACACGAAGGTGTCTACTATCTATCAGGCAACGATTTCAGTACAGAGGTTGTGGTTGGACAATACGATGCAGGTCGTGGAGTAGCTTTGAAGTTCGAGAATAATAAATGGCAGGTGGTAAATTCGGACTACGTTATTAAAGGAGAAGTTAAAAATTCTGTAGTGGTAGAATCATTAGGAAAGAAAATGATTATTCACGGAGTATTAAACGAGAAGCTAAAAACCTACAGCTTCGATTAATCCTTTTGGTCCTCATTAAGGTCATCACGATCTCTCAACTTTTTATCATCTACATTCTTATTTAAGAACTCGTTGATCTTATCTATTGAGAGTGAATTCTGAATTTCACCAAAAGAGTCGATATTAACTTCCATACCGTTAAGCTCCTTAGCCACTTTTGGTTTTTGATCTTTATCTTCTTTCTTTTTTGCCATAACCCTAATTTAGTCTTTCTACTGCTAAAGCAATACGATCTGCTACTTCTTGTGGGCCTAGAATCTGAATAATATGCATTAAATCTGGACCTCCACCTTCGCCAGTTAATGACAATCTAAAGGCTGGCATTACCCTGCCCATTGGCGTCTCATCTTGAGCTAAATACTCAGTGAAGATTGTTTTCGCCTCATCAGCTTTAACAGACTCTTGCTTAGAAAGTTCCTTTGCAAACCCTTGAAGCTTTTCAACAGCTAATTCATTCCACTTTTTCTTGACCATTTTTTCGTTGTAAACAGTTGGTCTTTCAAAATAGAACTGTCCTGCAACTTTCATCTCTTCAATAAACGTTACGCGCTCTTTTAATGAATGAGCTATTTCAGGAAGAAGATCATTTCCCTTTAAGTCAGGGAATAATTCAACCAATTTAGCAGCAATCTCATCATTTGAGATTTGCTTCAAATATTGCTGGTTAAACCACTTAGCTTTTTCGATATCGAATTTAGCGCCTGCTTTGTTAATCTTTTCAAGACTAAAAAGGTCTATCAGCTCTTCTCCAGAAAAGATTTCCTGTTCTCCACCAGGGTTCCAGCCTAATAGTGCTAAGAAATTCACAAATGCCTCTGGTAAATAGCCATTTTCCTTAAAGCCTTTGGATTGTTCTCCAGACTGTGGATCGTTCCAGTTTAAAGGGAAAATTGGGAAGCCCAATTTATCGGCAGCACGCTTACTTAATTTGCCATTTCCATCAGGCTTTAACAACAAGGGTAAATGTGCCATTTGAGGCGCCTCCCAGCCAAGGTACTCATATAAAGTAATGTGCAACGGTGCTGAGGGCAACCATTCCTCGCCTCTAATAACGTGGGTAATCTTCATTAAATGATCATCCACAATATTTGCAAGATGATAGGTCGGCATCCCATCGGATTTTAATAGAACTTTGTCATCAAGAGTAGCAGAGTTCACCACTACCCATCCACGGACTTCATCTTTAAACCGAATGTCTTCATTTCGAGGCATCTTTATTCGAACTACATAAGGTTCGCCAGACTCTATTTTTACCTGAACTTCTTCTTTAGAAAGGGTCAAGGCATTATTCATTTGCATTCTGGTAATGGCATTGTACTGCGTGTTAACTACCCCAGCTTCAGTAAGCCTATCCCGCATAGCGTCCAACTCCTCAGAAGTATCGAAAGCATAGTATGCTTTTCCCTCAGCAACTAATTGTTGAGCATACTTGGAGTAAATATCTCTTCTTTCGGATTGTCTGTAAGGCCCAAAATCACCACCAACAGAAGGCCCTTCATCGGGAATTATACCAGCCCATGCTAGAGACTTTTCAATATATGCCTCTGCTCCTTCTACAAATCTTGTTCTATCAGTGTCTTCAATTCTTAAAATGAATGTACCGTTGTTCTTCTTTGCAAATAGGTAATTATATAATGCAGTACGTACACCTCCTATGTGGAGAGCACCTGTTGGACTTGGGGCAAATCTTACTCTTACAGACATGGTCTTAAATTAGGGCGCAAATATAAGGAATTGAGTAGCAAATTAAACCTAAGACTTCACTGCAATACAGGAGATTTCCACATTCACATCTTTGGGTAATCTAGCTACTTCTACAGTCTCTCGGGCTGGGGGATTCTGCTTAAAATAAACAGCGTACGCTTCGTTGATGGCACTAAATTGATCCATGTCCTTAATAAAGATGCTACACTTCACTATGTGCTCAAAGCCGAAATCCGCTTCGCTCAAAACCGCTTCTAAGTTTTTCATTACTTGGTGGGTCTCCTCCGTAATATTTTCATTAATCATTTCACCCGTTGCCTGGTCAAAAGGAATTTGCCCTGAAACATATAGAGTTTGCCCTGCTAGTACCGCTTGACTATACGGACCAATGGGTGATGGAGCATGTTCGCTGTTTATTATACGCTTTGTCATTATTGTTCTTTTAATAGAATAGATAGATTTGCCTGAAAGTACAAAGAATGGAAGTTTTAGTAATTGGCAACCAAGCAGAATTTGACGAATGTGAATTGAAATTTGGGAAAGACAACCATTTAATCTTCTCGAATGATCATTCGATCTTAGCCACAGACATTAAAATTGTTTGTGTTTTTGATTTTATAGTGGGAGAAAGCCCAGATGACTTTAATCTTTACAATAATTTTAGCGGACTGAGCATCTTTGTGAACACCCCAAAAATTTCACTCCAAGAGCTCTTATTCTTTGTAGAAGGTGATTTCTCTAATAATTTATTCGGGTTTAATGGACTACCTACTTTTATCAATAGAGGTTTACTAGAGGTTTCAATATTAGCGGAAGAGCACAAAGCCACTTTAACTGAATTGTGCCAAGGACTCAAAACTGAATTTGAATTGGTAAATGACCGCGTTGGTATGGTTACCCCTAGAATCATTTTCATGATTATTAATGAGGCCTATTATACTGTTCAAGAGGGAACAGCAACGAAACATGACATTGATTTAGGGATGAAATTGGGTACAAACTATCCCTTTGGCCCATTTGAATGGTGTGAAAAAATTGGGATCGCTCATGTTTATGAAACCCTTGAAGCCATATATGAGGACACAAAAGAAGAGCGGTACAAAATCTGCCCGCTCTTAAAATCTGAATATCTAAAATTTTAATTACTCTACCGTGATACATTAATCTTATGGGATGGATTTTGTAACCTGAGAATATAGATTGTAAAATATTTTTGTCATTATGTCTAAAATAATTTACATTTGTAAAAAATATTTGACACATGAAGTTTCTATTTAATCACAAGTGGAAAAGAATATCAGGGTGGATATTCTATCTAACAATTCCCGTAGGG
>CBFIDV010000020.1:0-52392 GCA_965661455.1 Roseivirga sp. | reverse complement strand
TCAAAGATCTGGAGCCCTCACGCATGGCTTTGTTAAAAATATCTTAACCAAATCACCCAATCATTCGCATGGCATTAAAGTTCGCCTTGAGGATGGACAAGTTGGAAGAGTGAAGGAAGTATTAGAAGAGTGAAGTTAGAAGTTAGCCGTCACTCTGAGCGTTCAGGAAACTGAACCGAAAGAGTCTCCTAATTATCGAAGGTCATTAGCTAGTTTATATAGATACTTTCGGTCTCCCGATAGCTATCGGGATTCCCTCAGAATAACGTTTTAGATATAAATACTTAAATGCTGGAAATCTTATACCAAGACGAACACCTAGTTGCCATCAATAAGCCTAATGGTCTGCTCGTCCATAGAACATCAATTGCCACAAATACAGATGCCTTTGCGGTGCAGGAACTCAGAAACCAGCTCAATACGCATGTATACCCTGTTCATCGCTTAGATAGAAAGACCTCAGGCGTACTCCTTTTCGCATTAAGTCCTGAACTTGTCGCGCCTATTCAAGCCCAGTTTGCCGAAGGCAAAGTCTCGAAAACCTATTGGGCCATTTTAAGAGGCTGGTCCGAGGATGAAGGTCTCATAGACTACCCTTTGACCAACGATTCTGGTAAAACCCAAGAAGCCATTACAGCTTATAAAACACTGGAAAGAACTGAAATTGACCTTCCTTTTGGCAAACATAAAACCAGTAGGTATTCCTTAGTAGAAGCTTATCCGAAAACCGGCAGGATGCACCAGTTAAGAAAGCATTTTGCCCATATCCTCCACCCCATTATTGGTGACAGACCACATGGGTGTAATATGCAGAACAAGCTCTTTCTTGAAAAGTGGAATATGATGACCATGCTGCTTCATGCTAAGTCCCTAGAATTTGAGCATCCTGTAAGCCACAAAAAAGAAAAACTCACTGCTTCCTTAAACAGTGAGTTTTTGAAAATGCTCAATACCCTAGAATTTGATTATGCTTCGTCTTTATAAGGCACCGACTTTAGTATGTGTTTAATAACAGAAACACGAGCCGTTGTTTTTCTATTCGCTTTTAAAATAATCCACGGAGAATGAGGCTTATTGGTATGGGCAAACATGCGCTCTTTATACTCAGTATAAGTATCCCAAAGCTCTTGCGCCTGTGAATCGACAGGAGACATTTTCCATCTTTTAAGTGGATTATGTTCTATATCTAAAAACCTCTTCTGTTGCTCTTCCTTGGTAATAGAAAAATAGAATTTTAGAAGAATTACCCCATCATTCACCAACATGTTTTCAAAGTCGTTTACCTCGGACATAAAACGCTCATACTCTTCATTTGTGCAAAATCCGTTTACTGGTTCCACAACTGCCCTATTGTACCAGCTTCTATCAAAGAGCACAATATTACCCGGATTGGGCAATTTATTGATGTATCGCTGGAAATACCATTGTCCTCTTTCCTCTTCGGTGGGTTTTGGCAATGCAACAACCCTATAGTTTCTTGGATTAATATGGTGCGTTACCCTACGAATTGCACCGCCTTTCCCAGCAGCATCTCGGCCTTCAAACAATAAACAAACCCGCTTATTATTAGCTATAACCCACTGCTGCATCTTTATCAACTCTACCTGAAGTACTTCCAATGTCTTCTCATACTTTACGTATCTCAAGACCTTTTCTGGGTTAATATTATCTCCCTGCTGTAGCAACATCTTTATTGCTTTATTAGAGTTCAGTAACTTTAAGTCAGGATCTGAAAAATTATACTTCATACTTAAACTAGGTGATAGATTGAACGATGAAACCTCATTACGACATTAGGATCTGGCAACACGGTTGTGTTTGCATTCTCCTTGCCCTCATATTCGAATTTTGATAAGACATGGCGAATACTCTCAAGTCTAGCGACCTTCTTAGTATTCGTTTTGATAATTGTCCAAGGGCTAAAATTGGTATGTGTTCTAGCCAACATCTGCTCTTTATAATAGGTATATCTCTCCCACATCTCTTGGCCCTTCTCATCAACAGGACTTAGTTTCCATTGCTTTAGCGGATTATTTCTCCTATCCTGAAAGCGCGTGCTCTGCTCATCTTTATTGATGGAGAACCAGAGCTTAATTACATGAACTCCATCTTCAAACAGCATATGCTCAAACTCTGGCACCTGTCTCATATACTGCTGATACTGATCTTCCGTACAGAAGCCCATTACAGGCTCTACAACAGCTCTGTTATACCAGCTCCTATCAAAAAATACAATCTCACCAGCATTTGGCAATTCCTTTATATATCTTCTAAAATACCACTGCTTTCGCTCTAGATCTGTTGGCTTATTCAAGGCTACTACACGCAGTGAACGAGGGTTCATGTGCTCTATAAAGCGTTTGATGGAACCACCTTTGCCTGCTGCATCTCTACCTTCAAAAATAATGGCTACCCTTTGGTCTGTATCGGCTACCCAGCGTTGCCATTTCACTAATTCAATTTGCAACTGTTCCAGCTGCCTTTCATAGTCAAGGTTGAATATGGCTTTACTATAATCTCGGCCTTTTTCTTGAAGTAACGCTTCTAATTCGGCTCTAGATTGAATGGTTGAAAAGTCTTCGTTGGAGAGCCGTTGCTTATCAGTCATTCGACCTCCTACCGAGTCATCTGTTATTAAAAATTCACTCATAATTATCTTCAGGATTGCCCTAAGATAATCATTAAGTGACTACAAAAAACTGAGGAAAATCAACTATTGAGAATAATATGAAACTACTTTACATGAGCCCTAATCGTAATGACTTGAGTAGGTTGCTCAGGGTCATTAGAAAAAATCGCCAAGGTTTTTCGTTCTAAACCAATCCGGTTTTTAGCATTAAAAGTCACGGACATTTCAACCTCTTCGCCTATACCCAATTCAGTCTTAGGCAGTTGGTAAGTCAGGCAATCACAATTCGATTCAATTTTGCTAAGATCCAAGACTTTCGCACCGCGGTTTCTAAGCATGAAAGAGGTAGTTACTTCAGCACCCACTTTCACTACTTTAAAATCATGACTGTCTCTGCTTATACTAATTCTAGCAGCATCAAGCGCTGCATCTTGAGGCTTCGGAATTAAGGTATATTGAATAGGAATACTTCCTCTTAATTTCTCTCCCTTATAGAAATCTAATCTATCCTTTACAAAGCCGCCTTCTAAACCTTCAGAGACTAAGGATACAGTCATTCGGGCAAAGCCATTATGCTGAATAATAGCAGGCTCAAAATGAAGCTGATAAATAGAATCAGTTTCTAGATTCTCAAAAGACAATTCTTGACCTGAAAAGTTGTAGACATCAAAAGCAGCTTGGAGTGTATCTCCAATAAAACCTCTTTTTAAGTTGAATACATTATCCTTTGCCCATAATGGCCAGAACACGTTGTCATAAGCTTTCAAGACATCACTTTCAGCATTGAGCTTTTTAAAACTGAAGAGATAACCAATTAGTAAATCCTTTTCTTCATTCAATATCCTAAGCTCATATTCATGATCTCCAATGCGCTCGGGCAACTCTATACCTACAGGAATATTCACAGTTTCTCCAGACGCAACAGATAGCTGGTCCGTTGCCACATTTAATTCATCGGATGCATACCAAAACCCAAGCTCAACTGATTCACTGCTCTCGTTGGTCCATGAAATGGTGCGTTCAATACGCTTCAACTCGCCCTCAATAGCACCTAAGTCAACGGCTACTAGTTCTTGAGCTCTCGCGAATGGGCTCAAAGCCAAAAGGCTAATTATGAATAGAAATGAATGCTTAAAAATCCTCCTCACCATTGTCTTTTAAGAATGACTTCAAATTAAACGGTGAAATCTTGAAACTGACCTATTAATTGTATTTAATTTGCCCAAAATCTATTCTATGGCACGTATTCTAACGGGTATTCAATCTTCTGGCAAACCTCATTTAGGAAATCTTTTAGGCGCTATTATTCCAGCAATAGAGTTGTCTAAGAATCCAAAAAACGATTCTTTCTTCTTTATAGCCGATTTACATGCTTTAACTACCATTAAAGACGCTCAGGCAAGAATTGAAAACACGAATGCCGTAGCAGCGGCATGGTTGGCTTGTGGCTTTGATACAGATAAGAATACCTTCTACCGCCAATCTAAAGTACCTGAGGTCTGCGAATTAAACTGGTACCTTAACTGCTTTACGCCTTTCCCAATGTTGGCCAATGCCCATAGTTTTAAGGACAAAGCAGATAGACTATCTGATGTAAACGCGGGTCTGTTCACCTACCCTGTTCTCATGGCTTGCGATATCATATTATATGACGCCAACATTGTTCCTGTAGGTAAAGACCAGAAGCAACACCTAGAAATGGCCCGTGACATTGCCAGTACCATGAATCATCAATATGGTGAAGTCTTTGTGCTTCCTGAGTCTCAGATTAGCGAGAACACCATGACCGTTCCTGGGCTCGATGGGCAGAAAATGAGTAAGTCTTATGGCAATACCATTGACATCTTTCAGCCAGACAAGAAATTGAGAAAGAACATCATGAAAATTGTATCGGACAGTACGCCATTGGAAGAACCAAAGAATCCGGATACGGACAATACATTTGCACTATATAGCCTCTTAGCCAGCAAGGACCAAACCGCAGAAATGCGCCAAAACTACCTAGCAGGTGGCTATGGTTACGGCCATGCTAAACAAGCGCTTTATGAATTGATTTTGGATAAGTTTTCTGAAGAACGAGAGAAATTCAACTACTACATGGACAACCTAGAACTGCTAGATAAGGAGCTTGAAAAAGGCGAAGAGAAAGCCAGAGCAGTCGCCCAGACAGTTTTAGCCAGAGTTAAGAAAGCCATTGGCTATTAGAAGCAAGCAGCCCACTTTTTACTTATTTAAACAGAATTTAAGGTGATAATCATTGTATCACTGGAGATTTATTCTTGTCAGTAATCCTAGCAATCAAACTGCTTATCCTCCACTCCTTACAGCTTATCGAAGTATTCTAACAGCGGGCTAGATCAAAGGTAACTTTGAACAAATATTTAGTCATGAAGAAGAATTATGCCCTCTTAGCACTCCTATTTTTAATGTTTTCTTGTATCGATAAACCGGAGGACATTATTCCTGAAAATAAAGCTGAAGACCTTACTGCAGTGGTTTTTCCTGAAAACTTTAAATTCCAAACTGAGCAATCTGTAAACCTAGAAATCACCGATACTGAAAGCGGTGCAGCAGTTTACCAGTTATCTTATAACTATAACGGTGCAGAGTTCAACCTTGGGAAATTTGTAAAAACAAGTTCCGGTCTAAGCGTAAGCATAACCATACCTTCTATTTAGATAATTTAAAACTGGCTAAAAAGACCAGTCAAGCCACAAATCTCTATCAGATTCCTATTCAAGGAGGACAAGGGCTACTTAGAATCAATAGCTTATCGAGCAGCATTTCAAACAACTGTGTGGATGAACTCTTTGCGGTTAACAACAACGGGCATTTCTTCAAAATTGACCTAACAAATGACTCTTATGAAAAAATTGAGATGCCAAACCTTAAAGGTGGCGGTTCAATTGCCAATACACTAGATCAAGAGAACGGCATCATGTATTATAATGTGGGCAAGACACTTTACATCTACGATATAGCCACGGGAGAATACACGACTAAATACACATCAAATCCTTATAACGGCAGTTATCCAAGACTCGCTTACAAAGACGGATTCTTCTACATGGGTAATAATACCTCTATGTACAAGGTAGATGCATCCAATAACGAAGTAATAGCTCAGTATTCGATTAGTGGATTTGTAAATAATAGCGGTGGTGGCGATTTGGCATTTACATCTGACGGGGAGCTTTATGTTGCCTGTTTCTCAGGGCTTTACAAATTCACTGACATTAATGATGACACCAGCAAAGCAACAGTCACCAGAATTTCTGCTGAAAACTTCCCCTTTCAGCTTACATCAATGGCTATTGACAAACAGGACAGAATTTTTGTTGGTACGAACGATGCTAAATCTAACCTGATCCAAATAAGTAAAGAAGATGGCGCATATGAGATTGTTGCTACTTACGATAGAAAAATAAATGATTTAACGGCCTGGAGATGTGCCGTTGAAGACTTAGAAGACACAGATACAGATCAAGATGGTATTCCTGATGTGATTGATGATTACCCGAATGATCCAGAGGCAGCTACTGATATTTACACCCCTTCTGCCCTGGGTAATGGTACATTCGCTTTCGAAGACTTTTGGCCTAAAAAAGGAGATTATGATTTCAACGATATGGTCATGAGCTATCGCTATATCAACGTATTAAACAGCGAAAACAAGTCGGTACGATTTAAAATGGAGATGACACTCAAGGCTATTGGCGCTGGTTATCACCACGAATTTGGCATATCGCTAGACGTAGACAAAACAAAAGTTGAAAGTGTAACCGGAAATGCTTTGAATGGTAGTCTTATATCGGTTGAGGCCAATGGCTTAGAGGCTAACCAGGAAAAGACAGTGGTGATTGTATTTAACGACACGTTCGATCACATGAGACCACCAGCTGGGGCTCAATTCGTCAATACTGATGATGCCGAGACCTATGTTGATCCGGTTAGCTTTAATATTACCATAGAATTTACAGAACCAATTGACCCAAACACCATTGGCGAAGCTCCTTTCAATATGTTTACCTTCTTTAGTCAAGACAGAACACGAGAAATTCACCTTGCGGGACAAGAACCTACAGATTTAGCGGATCTAAGCTTATTCGGTACAGAAGATGACGATAGTGGCATTGAGACGGGTAAATTCTATCAGGATGAAAACAACTTACCATGGGCAATTCATGTAATGCATGAGTTTAGATACCCTATGGAAAAGAAAAGAATCAATACGGCCTACAACAAACTTAACGATTGGGGACGCAGCAATGGACTCACTTATAAAGACTGGTACGGAGATGCAAATGGGTATAGAAATACAGGTAAAATTTATTTCAGATAATATTTATGTTATTTCTCTTACTTTTGAGCACCATTTTGCGTCAGAAACGTTATATAAAAAAACTGTTCTATGAAAAGGCCATCCATATTCGTTTTGCTTCCTTTCTTGTTAGCCACTTTAGCTATTTCGTGTACCAACGAATCGACTGAAGAGTCGATTGAATTCACGGGGAACGAGGTTGAAATGGAAATGATTCCTGGCACTGTTCAAGGCAAGACCACTTCGGGAACGATTATCATCAAGGAAAGAACCGATGGTTCTGCCCAGATAGACATCACCTTGAATGGGGTGATTGCCAATGCAGTTCATCCAGTGCATTTACATTTTGGCAGCTTAGAAGCTGATGGTGATGTAGCAACGTTTTTAGGAGAACTTCGGGAAGAAAATGCTATTGGTAAATCCAGCACAATTCTTAGCCAACTGTCAGATAATTCAACCATTGACTACAGCGACTTTCTTCTATTTGATGGGAGTATCAAGATTCACTTTGAGGAATCAGGAGCACTTGAAAATGAGATTCTTGGGGCAGTGAATATCGGTATGAATGCAGAGAAGAACGAAGCATACCTAAAAGGCACAAAAAGTATTACGATCTGTAATTCAGATTTCAGCAACTAGTTGACTACTAGCTTCTTCTTGAATTCTCCGTTTCCGTTTTGTATCACAACTAGATACACCCCTTTTTGAAGAATATTCACATCCAATTGGGTTTGATTACCTGAGATTACTTCTTCTACTAAAGTCTCACCCTTCATATTGATCACCTTTAATACTGATGTACCGGAGACAGTCATATTACCGGTAACATTAAGTGTTCTATTATTTGAAGGAATGTTTAAAGTACTACCAGCAATCGTAAGATCAGTAATTGAAGTTGTTCCAGAAGGGTTAAGATCAACAATATCTCCGCCAGTAATAACCACATCATCATCGCTATCAGGAATGCCGTCACTATCATCGGGATTGCCCTGATTGTTTTCCGTCCAAGTTGCTGGATCATCCCAGTCGCCTGTTGCTCCCGAAAGATTACTTTTGAATATAGACTGTGAATATAGATCTTGAGAACACACTAAGAATAGTGCGACTAAAACATAGGCGATATGTCTAGGCGTCCTGAGTTGTCCCACAAGAGAAGTGTTTAGGTGAATTAGTCCGTATTTAAACGTCCTTCTTCTTATTGCTCATTAGCCGAATTAATGTGACTAACTGCTACTGCAAAGAACGCAAAAACATTTCAGTTTGTTATGTTTGCGATCTAATACTGAATAGATGACAAATCCACTACTTATTAATACGAATACCCCGTTCAATACCCCACCCTTCAATTCAATTAAAAATGAGCACTTTGAGCCCGCTATTAAAGAATTGATCCAGCAAGCGAAGGATGAAATACAGGAGATTATAGACAGTTCGGACGAGCCTACGTTTGAGAACGTAATAGAAGCATTAGAAAGAAGTGGAAAATCACTTGACCGAGCATCGGCTATATTTTTCAATCTCAACTCTGCAGAAACCAGTGATGAGATTCAAGCCATAGCCAAAGAGGTTTCTCCCTTACTAACAGAATTCTCCAATGATATTCTATTAAATGAGGCGCTCTTTGCTAAAGTGAAAGCAGCTTTTGAAGGTACAGACAAAGCCAAACTGACCGCTGAGCAAAAAACCTTATTAGATAAAAGTTATAAGGGATTTGTACGAAATGGCGCGCTCCTTAATGATGAGCAAAAGCAAAAACTGAGAACCATAGATATAGAGCTATCTAATTTATCTTTAGAATTTGGCGAACATGTTTTAGCAGAAACTAATAAGTATGAATTAGTTCTAGATAACGAGTCAGACCTTGCTGGGTCGCCAGATTTTGCCAAAGAAGCAGCTGCAGAAACGGCAAAGCAAAAAGGACATGAGGGTAAATGGGTCATCACCTTGGACTACCCGAGCTACGTACCCTTTATGACCTACGCTTCTAATCGAGAATTAAGAAAAGAATTGAGTATCGCTTTTGGTTCTAAGGCATTCAAAGGCGATGAAATGGACAATCAGGAAATTGTCAAGAACATTGTAAGGCTCAGAAATGAACGAGCTCAACTTCTAGGATATAATACCCACGCGGACTTTGTCTTGGAAGAGCGCATGGCAGAATCGGCTGATAAAGTAATGAACTTCTTGTCTGAAATAGAGCAATATGGAAGGCCAGGAGCAGAAAAAGATGTAGCTGAAGTAGCGGCATATGCCCAGAAATTAGATGGTTTAGATTCGCTCAAACGTTGGGACTTTGGATATTACTCAGAGAAACTGAAAAAGGAAAAGTATGCTGTTGATGACGAACTACTAAAACCTTACTTCCAATTAGAAAATGTAATTGATGGCGTATTCCAAACAGCCAACAAGCTATTCGGTCTGAGCTTTATCGAGAATAAAGAGATTGAAGTTTACCATGAAGAAGTTACTGCCTATGAGGTGAAAGACGAAGAGGGTAAGCATGTGGCCATATTCTATACCGATTTCTTCCCAAGAGCAGGCAAAAGAGCCGGAGCTTGGATGACTTCTTATGCAGGTCAATTCAAGGATGGTGATAAAGATCACAGACCACTCGTATCCATCGTTTGTAACTTTACTAAACCATCAAGCTCCGCGCCTTCTCTCCTTACCTTTAACGAGGTAACCACACTCTTCCACGAATTTGGACATGCACTGCATGGTATGTTGGCCAATGGAACTTATGAGAGTTTAACGGGAACAAGTGTATACTGGGATTTTGTGGAGCTTCCTTCACAAGTTTTAGAAAACTGGTGTTATGAAAAAGAGTGCTTAGATTTATTTGCAAAGCATTACGAAACAGGCGAGCCTATTCCAGAGGAGTATATCGAAAAGATAAAAGCATCTTCAAACTTTATGGAGGGCTATCAAACCTTAAGGCAATTGAGTTTTGGTATGCTAGATATGGCTTGGCACGGTACGAATCATTCAGGTATTGAAAGCATATCGGACTTTGAGTCGGATATTATGAGTAAGACGAATGTCTTACCAGCCATACCAGGCACCAACATGAGTTGTTCCTTCTCTCACATTTTCCAAGGCGGATACTCTTCTGGGTATTATAGCTATAAATGGGCCGAGGTGCTGGATGCCGATGCCTTTGCTTACTTTAAGGAGCATGGTATTTTCAACAGAGAAATTGCCGATGCTTTTAGAGAGAATATTCTATCTGCCGGAGGTTCTGAACATCCTATGACCCTTTATAAGCGATTTAGAGGTCAAGAACCAGATGTTAAACCGCTGTTAGAAAGAGCAGGATTACTAGTAGAAGATTGAGTATCCCAAAGCGAATTCTTCCTGTAATTGTTTTTGCCCAGTTTGCTGGAACATCTTTGTGGTTTGCCGGAAATGCCATTCTGCCACAGGTGCAAGAGGCTTGGCAATTACCTGAGAGCAGTATCGCAAGTATTACCAGCTCAGTAATGTTGGGCTTTATTACAGGAACATTCTTATTTGCCTTCTTTTCAATTTCGGACCGTTTTAAACCTGCTAGGGTTTTTCTTATCTGCTCACTATTAGGAGCCATCGCCAATATTGGTCTACTATTTCTAGAAACCACCTATCTTAATCTGATTGTACTCAGGTTTGTCACGGGGATTTTTATTGCTGGCATTTATCCAATCGGGATGAAAATAGCTGCTGATTGGTTCGGTAAAGAGCTAGGTAAGGCATTGGGCTTCTTAGTGGGGGCTTTGGTCTTAGGCTCTGCTTTTCCACATTTGCTTAACCACTTAGGTTCACAGCTTTCATGGAAGTTCGTATTGATTGGCACCTCCGTTTTAGCCGCTACAGGAGGCGTCACTATGATCACTTTTGTGGATGACGGACCACATCGTGTTTTGGGTGCTAAATTCGAGCCTTCTAAAATTTTGAGTGTATTCAAAGAGAAAGCATTTAGGTCGGCCGCGTTTGGATATTTCGGCCATATGTGGGAATTATACACCCTATGGGCTTTTGTGCCTGTTGTGCTCACATACTACGCGACCCAAAATGGCACAGAAATGCCTGTAAGTCTTTGGACGTTTTTAATTATTTCCTCTGGATCAATTGGCTGTGTACTAGGCGGTCTTTATTCTAAAAGGTTGGGGAGTGCAAGAGTGGCATTTAGGTTTTTATTACTCTCAGGAATCATCTGCATAATCTCGCCCCTGCTTTACGCCTTACCTCAAACCCTATTCCTTTTGGTTTTCATGATTTGGGGTTTTGCAGTAATTGGTGATTCAGCTCAATTCTCTTCACTCAACACCTTAACGGCACCTCCAGCTTTCAAGGGAACAGCTTTGACCATAGCAGTAAGCGTTGGTTTTTTACTCACCATACCTAGCATTCAATTGCTACAATACTTAACCCAGAATATTGCTACTGAATGGCTGCTATTTACGCTAGTGATAGGACCAATCTTTGGATTAAGAGCAACAAGATATTTGCTGAACCTTAAATATTAATTGCCCAGCAAAATTGATCTTTAGACCTAGCTAGTTAGTCTAGTGGTTGTATTTTGATCTTCAATTCCTTTTGCAAAGTGTAGATATGCTCTTTCTCTCGCTCGGTAATAAACAAGATTGAATTGCCTTTTAAACCCGCGCGTCCTGTACGTCCGCTTCTGTGCGTGTAATACTCCGTTTGCTGAGGAAGTTCATAATGAATTACAAAGCTCAGTCCTTTAACGTCTATCCCACGTGCGGCAATATCTGTAGTTACTAATAGATCAACTTTCTCACTTTTGAACTTTCGCATGGCCTTGTCTCTGTCGCGTTGGCCCATATCGCCTTCAATTACATCTACCGATTGGTTCTTAGCCAGAAGCTGTTTTGCGAGTACTCGTGCGGTCTTTTTCCTTTGGCAGAAAATCATCCCTCTCTCCTCTTTATGGTAGGCTAGAAAGTGTATTAACTCCGGTAGTTTATCCTTCGAGTTACATACCATGTACTCATGGGTGACATTGGAGTTCACGCCTGCCTCTCTGTTTACTTCTATCTTGTTGGCATCTTTGCTCAAGAATTTTTTAATCATTTCTTGAATACCCTCAGGCATTGTTGCCGAAAACAACCAGATACTTTTTTCAATTGGCACATAGCCTAAAATATGATGAATATCCTGCTTAAAGCCCATACTGAGCATTTCATCAGCTTCATCTAAAACCACATGCTTTACTCTGGCAAGGTCTATTGCTTCTCGTTTTATTAAATCCATAAGGCGCCCTGGCGTGGCAACCACGACATGCGTTGGTCTTTGCAGTCTTTGAATTTGCTTGTTGATATCGGCACCACCATAAACAGACTCAATAAAGAGCTTATCCGTATACTTAGTGAACTTGAAAAGTTGCTTTGCAATTTGTTGACACAATTCCCGCGTTGGCGCAATAATAAGCCCCTGTACTTCGGCCTTACTAGCGTCCAGATTTTGTAAAAGTGGCAAGCCAAAAGCTGCGGTTTTTCCCGTTCCTGTTTGCGCTTGACCCACAAAGTCTTTTGACGACCCTAGCAATAAGGGAATGGCTGAAACTTGAATCTTAGTAGGTTCAACAATGTTTAATTCTTTTAAACCTTTAATTAGCTGAGCTGAAATGCCCAAATCGGAAAATGTACTCACAGTTTTTACTTTAGCCCACAAAGGTAGAACGAATACTTCGCAATAAAGCATTAACCGTAAGTAATGGCTTTTTATTTCATCTCCTGAGTATGCCTGTTTCTTGAATCCTCAGTTTTAATAATTCGGTATGCTGGTCCGATCAAAGCCTAAATCTTTGATCTCTTGATCCGACATTTTAATCACATTTACATCTAATGTTATGGGCGTTAAGGGAGCATCCTGGCTATCTGTTTCAACTTTTACAATCTGATCGATTAGGTCCATCCCCTTTATTACATGCCCGTAGATCATATAGTTTCCATCTAAGCGGGGTAATCCTTTGGGATTCTGTACAATATAGAATTGGCAGGCTGCAGATAGCTTGTCAGGATTATCGTCTCGACCTGCGCCAAAAGCACCGTAAACATGCTTTATCTCATCATTGAATTCTGGTTCTAATAGATGAATGGAATTGGCAAATCCTTCAGGGGTATCTGGACATCCGCCTTGTGCTACAAAATTGTCAATCACACGATTAAAAGTGTAATCATCCCAGTACTCTTGCTTAGCCAATTCTAGAAAGGCTTCTTTATGTTTTGGAGTTTCATCGAACAACCAGACCAAAATTTCCCCTTTAGGAGTAATGATTTGGCCAACCTCAAACTGCTTAGGTGCACAACCAGCAATAAATATTAAAAGAGAAAAGAAGACTAGGAGTTTTTTCATCATTCAAAAAGTTAGAATCATGAATATAAAGAACATTTATTCGATCTAAGAATTTGACTCTCTTTTGGCTATGCACTTCAACCAAAATGCACTAAGGAGGTTTTTAATCCTCTGCTTAGGATTCATTGCCCTTCCTTTCTGTGGTTTCACTTTTCAGGAAACGCTTTATACCTCAGAGCTTTACAAGCAAATTATCAGTTCGAAAGAGAACAAACTTTTTATTGATAATGTGAAGCTTGTAGATGATGTTTCATCGTTAATGCTCGCAGAAGAGATAGACTTTTATGAGGCACTAGGAGAAAAGCTCGATATAGATATTAATTACGACAGTCTGGGTCTTATCACTAACATCAGCTCTTTATATCTCTACGATATAACTGGTGCATACATTGCTCTAGATCGAATTAATATAGACACAATTAGTCTTATAAAGGGTAAGCTTGAAACAATGCTCCTTAATGAAATTAACACCAAAGCTCTTTACATCGACTCCTTAGAAATTAACACCCAATTTAGACTCGAATATTCAAACGTTAATACCCTAACAGCCTATGGTGGAGAAATCACCAACTTTGAGATAAGTAACACCACCTTTAGCGGATTCTTTGAAACTTTAGTCCTAAAGGTTTCTGCTAATTATTGGATTAGTAATTGCGTTTTTGAAGAAGGCGCTTATTTCAGCGCAGATGTTGAGGGAGCTTTCATCGACTTTTTGTTAGAAGGGAATGTATTTGAGCCAATTGATTCAAACCTTACATTCCCTCTGGACTCTATTAATGGTGGCAATCAAGAGATTATCATGAAGACCCAAGTGAGGGTAAACTTCTTTGGAGATGTTGATCAAGCCTCAATTGTAGAGAATGTATTCGAGAAAGATGATTTTGAGCAGTACCTCTATCTTGAAGGTGACTACGACTACATGACCATCTCTACTAATGAAGTGGGCATTACCTTGTATCCAGTAGCTACAATCATAAAGCAGCTTACTATGGACGAGAACACCTTTGATGCTAGCGTTTAGCGTTGTCCTCACCGACTTTATTCTTCAAGGCAGAAATAATGTCTTGAGATGGTCTGAATTATCAGGCTTTAAACTGGCTTCAGTCATCAATTTTGACAGTCAGATGTCGGAACACCCAGAAGACTATGGTTACACATTGGATGATGCTACGCCTATTTTCAATCAAACTAGCGACATTCTACAAACAACATACAAAGCGCAAAGTGAAGTTGAATTAGATAGTTTAGAACCGTTTCAAAGCTTACTCTCTAGTTATTATAGACTATACAAAACCTTTAAAGAGAATGGACAAATTAGCTCTGCGAATGAAGTGTATATAGAGATGAAGGATGTTCAATTGAAGGAACTCAGGTTTAAATCTAAAACCTATGGTGGACTTGAAAACTGGATAGAGTGGCAACTCAATTCCATTCTTCGCTTTTACACCGATTATGGAACGCGTCCTGCTAAAGCAATAATAATCTCAATTTGGGTAGTGGCCATTTTCTCTATTTTCTACTTTTTCTTTCCAAGTGAATGGGATACCAAAAGCAAGTCTCAGCTAATCAACGATTACAAGACCTTCGCTGAAAAGAATGAAAAAGGCTATTTCAGACCATTTCTAAAGCTATCATTTGGATTCAGTCGAGGCTTAATGAATGCTTTTACGCTAAGCCTAAACTCATTTGTAACGCTGGGTTTTGGAACCATTCCCACCACAGGATTAGCAAGGTATGTCTGTATTCAACAAGGTTTTCTAGGATGGTTCTTGCTCAGCATTTTCACTGCTAGTTTAATTAATCAGGTATTATTCTAAACCATTTTGTCTTAAGTTTGCAGCATGGAGTTGGACGGAATTGCTGCTATCAAAATTGGAATTATCACCGTGTCGGATCGTGCCAGTAAAGGCATCTATGAAGACATCTCGGGTAAGGCTATTATTGAGACTTTGAATGACTATTTGGTAACTAAATGGGAACCTGTATACCAAGTAATTCCAGATGAGCAGTACTTAATCGAAAGTACCATTAAGCAAATGGCCGATAAGGAAAATTGCTCTCTTATTGTAACAACTGGTGGTACCGGACCTGCTGTGAGAGACGTGACGCCTGAAGCAACCGAGGCAGTTTGTGACAAAATGATGCTAGGCTTTGGCGAACTTATGCGTCAAGTGAGTTTACAGTATGTACCCACCGCTATTCTTTCTAGACAAACCGCAGGTATTAGAGGAAAGTCCCTTATCGTGAACTTACCAGGAAAGCCTAAATCAATCCGCGAATGCTTAGATGCTGTTTTTCCGGCAATACCTTATTGCATAGATTTAATTGAAGGCCCTTATCTTGAGACGAATAAAGAGGTCATAAAAGTCTTTAGACCTAAGAAATAGTTGATGCTTAGTTTATGGGGATCCAACAAGGATCTCCATGGTAGTAATCACCTGATGTTACCTTTACAAAGCTCCTATCATTTATATTAATTGTATAGATCTGGTCTCCATCAGCCTCTGAAGTACCATGAAACGCAATCATTTCTCCTGATAGTGACCACGCGATTTCTTGTTCTGCATAAGGTGTGAAAGTGAGTTGTTCTAAACTAGTTCCATCTGCATTTATAATGAAAATATCTTCTTTAGCCGCTTTATTTGGTTTCATCGTCAAGGCAATTCGTTCACCATCCGGAGACCAGCTCAGATACTTTTCTATTTGATCATTATCCGTCAGCTGATTTAGCTTATTGCTCTCTAAGTCTAACGTGTATATCTCATTACTTCCTGTTCTATCTGAAACAAAGGCAATCTTTGTATTAGACGGATTAATAGCCACCCTACCGTTATAGCCCTCAGTATTGGTTAAGGCCTCTCTTTCAGAACCATCGATATTGCACCACCAAATATTCGATTTCACAGAGTCCCTTTCAATAAAGATGATTTTCTCAACATCTGAAGTAAGTTGGTAATTGACCAAATCTCCTAAAGGTAATTTGGTGGTTGCGCCATTCAAGCCTTTCGAGAAAACCGAGAACTGACCATCTACATCATAAGAATAATAGATAATAGATTCGAGTTTTGGATTCCATTTGGCATGCCAGTCCCAACCTTCGTTGGTTGTCAACCTCTCCTCCCACTGACCCAAAATATCAGAGCGGTATAAATCGTAATTACAGTCTTTTGACTTAAGGTAAATTAGGGCCTCTCCTTTTTGCTCTGCGCAAGACCATATGGCTAGTGTGAGAAGCATAGCACTTAAAAACAGCAATAACCTTTTCTTGAATGATGGAGCCATTAACATAAAGCTGGGAAAAATGATCGCTATTAAGAAACCCGAAAGTGGTTTTAATGGTTTAGAACAAAACTTCGCATATGACCGCAATCAAATTAATTCAACCTTTACAGTTTCTATGGCAAACGCAAGACCCCTTCTTATTCTGCGCTTTTCATAATGATAAGTATCCTAAAGGGAATGGCAAACTAGGCCCTGCAGAATCATTAGCAGGAAGAAATATTGGTCAAGATTTTGGAGGTAAAGATGGATGGAGCATGTATCACGGACAGGATGTCCCTGGTTTTCCGGCTCACCCACACAAAGGATTTGAAACCATTACCATTGCAGAAACAGGTCTTGTAGACCATAGCGATTCCTTAGGAGCAGCGGGTAGATTCGGAGATGGTGATGTACAATGGATGACCGCAGGAGGAGGCGTACAACATTCAGAGATGTTCCCTTTACTGAAGGATAATGAAGAAAATCCACTACTTCTATTTCAGGTCTGGCTGAACTTACCTGCTAAAAGCAAGAATGTACCGGCTCACTTTGCCATGTTATGGTCTGAGGATATACCTGTTTACGAATCGAATGGGGCGAAAGTGAAAATCGTCTCAGGAAAGTTCGGAGACAAAGCGCTAAAGGCACCAGCTCCAGACTCATTCGCGGCTGATGAGCAAAACGATGTGGCCGTGTATATGATAGAATTGGAAGAAGGCGCATCACTGGAATTACCTACTGCGAGCGCTCAAGCGAATAGAAGTCTTTATATGTATGAAGGTTCTAGTATTTCAGTGAACGAAGCAACATTAGAAAATATGCAGGTTGCAAATCTCGCTCCTGATAAAGTAACCACCTTAACGAACGCAGTTGGTAAAGCTATGTTCCTCCTACTCCAAGGTAAACCCATTGGGGAACCTGTAGCGAAATACGGTCCATTTGTCATGAACACCCAACAAGAAATTCAAGAAGCCATGATGAATTATCAAAGAACCCAGTTTGGTGGTTGGCCATGGCCTAGCCATTCCCATACTCACTCGCCTGAAAAAGGTCGGTTTGCCTTGCATGCAAACGGGAAAGAAGAAGTTAAAGAATAGATTAAAGAGGTAAACCAGTTACCAATCTTATTTAAATAGTAATAGAAAAGGCCTCTTTCATTTTGCAGAAAGAGGCCTAAAAAAATCATCTATGATTATTCTATTTGGCTACCCAAACAGTTTGCTTGGTTGCTTCACCAACTGTTACTACCATTCTCGTTCCACCAGGAACTAAAGAAAGGTAAACTTCTTGATCTCCAAATTTATCAGACTCTATTGGTATACCCTCTCCAAAGTTTACATCGTAACTATATCTACCTAAGGCATCTTTCTGCTTTTTAACGTAGTGCTTGGCAATGTATGCTGTAGGAATCAGCACATCATTATCTGGACAAAGGTTGTCGTAAACACCTTGAATAGCATCTTCCAGATAATCCCCAAACTCTTCCATTAACGTGTCTTCTAAGTCGTGCAGCTCTTCTTCCACATCGTCATACTTTTCATCGCTATAGTCCATGCTATCAAGCTCATTTACCATTTCAGCTATTTTAGCAAAGTCTTCATTTAGTTTGTCTAAATCCATATCCTCCGTATTTGCTGCAAAGAACCTGAGTAGAATGAAAACAAGCAAATTTTAAGACCAAAAGGTCACCCAAAACAATATTATTATTGAATAACCTTCATCATTAGCTTTACTGAATATATCTTTGACCGATATTGAAAACGATTTACTCAAACCTGTTATAAATCATTTTTTCTACTCACTTTATTTTTGAACTTCGATAAGGAATTTTCGAACTATGATAGACAACCAAATTCAAGCTAAGGTCAACTTATGGCTTAATAGCGCTATTGACGAAGAGAGTAAATCAGCTATTCGCGCAATGGATGATGGAGAATTAGCAGACTCATTTTATAAAGACCTGGAATTTGGAACAGGCGGTCTTCGTGGTGTTATGGGTGTTGGTTCAAACCGAATGAACAAATACACTATTGGAATGGCTACTCAAGGTTTAGCTAATTACCTCATTAAGTCATTTCCTAACGAAGATATTAAAGTGGCTATCGCCCATGATAGCAGAAACAATAGCAGGTTCTTTGCAGAAACCACAGCTGCAGTTTTCTCTGCAAACGGTATTCATGTTTACCTGTTTGAAGAACTGAGACCTACTCCCGAGCTATCATTTGCAATTAGGGAATTAGGCTGCAAAAGTGGTGTTGTTTTAACAGCATCGCACAACCCTAAAGAATACAATGGCTACAAAGCATATTGGAATGATGGAGGACAAGTAATTGCACCTCACGATAAAAACATCATAAGTGAGGTAAATGCCATTGCTAGGGTAGAAGACGTGAAATTTGAAGCCAACAATTCAAAAATAGAAGCGATTGGAAAAGACTTAGATGAGGCTTATATGAAAGCTATTCTAGCGCTTGAGCTTTCTCCTGAAGTAATTAAGCGACAATCCGACTTGGGTATTGTCTTCTCTCCTATTCATGGCACTTCTATAACACTTGTACCAGAAACTCTGAAAAGAAAAGGATTTAAGAATGTAACCATTGTTGAAGAACAAGCAACACCTGATGGTAATTTTCCAACAGTAGTCTATCCAAATCCTGAAGAGAAAGAAGCGATGTCGATGGCATTAAACAAGGCCATAGAAATAAATGCAGATTTGGTAATGGCTACAGACCCAGATGCCGACCGAGTGGGCATTGCTGCTAAGAATCAAGCCGGAGAGTTTGAATTATTGAATGGAAATCAGGCTGCTTCGCTACTCATCTTCTATCTATTGAAAAAATGGGAAGAGAACGGAAAGTTGGATGGTAATCAAATGATTGTAAAAACAATTGTTACCACAGACTTACTCGATAAAATGGCGGAGAGCTTTGATGTGTATTGCCCAAATACGCTAACGGGTTTCAAATTCATTGCAGCGCTCATCAAAGAACTTGAAGGTAAGAAAGAGTTCATTGGTGGTGGCGAAGAAAGCTACGGCTACATGATAAGTGATTTTGTACGTGACAAAGACGCGATTTCTTCTTGTGCAATGATCGCAGAAATGACGGCTTGGGCAAAAGACCAAGGCTTATCTATCTTTGAATTACTCGCCGATATTTACAGCAAGTATGGTTTCTACTTAGAAAAGTTGATCTCCATTACTAAAAAAGGCATGCAAGGTGCGGAAGAAATTCAGCAGATGATGGCCCAATTCAGAAGCAACCCTCCTGAGTCGCTTGCAGGTAGCAAAGTTATAAGACTAGCCGATTACCAAAGTTGCGAAATGAAGAACTTAGTCACTGGGAATATTGAGGTTATTGATTTACCAAAATCGAATGTGCTTCAATTCTTCTTAGAAGATGGTTCTAAAATTTCTGCCAGACCTTCAGGAACTGAGCCCAAAATAAAGTTCTATATGAGCGTTAATAAGCCGTTAGTGGATAAGGCTAACTACAATCAGGTGAAACAAGAATTAGAACAACACATACAGAACATAACCACTGACTTGAAAGTATGAATCCTTCCATAAAAGCACTACACGACCTTTATGAAAGAGATTTGACTAAAGTTCTTGAAGAACTCAAATCTTATAACAAAGAAGAAAACTTGTGGACTATAAATGGTGAAATCACTAATTCGGGAGGCAATCTCATTTTACACATTTGTGGCAATCTCAAACACTTCATTGGTGCCATGCTAGGTGGTTCTAGCTTTATTCGACAAAGAGATGATGAATTCGATCTAAAGAATGTGAAAAAGTCAGAGATGGTTGATCAAATCAAGCAAACCAAGAAAGTAGTCTTGGAAACTTTGGCTGAATTAGAAGACAGCAAGCTTGATGAAGTATATCCAGTAAACGTATTTGGTAAAGAAATGACAACTCAATTCTTTCTTTTCCATCTTTATGGTCACTTGAATTATCACTTAGGGCAAATCAACTACCATCGTAGATTGCTTGACAAGTAATGGGAGGATTCCAAGAAAACGTTCAACTACAGAATTTCAACACCTTTGGGCTTGAGGCTACTGCTTCAGCTTTTGATACTTTTAAGTCGGTAGACCAGCTTAAATCGGCTTTAGAAAAGAAAGGTGATTTACCCCTTTTAGTTCTAGGAGGCGGAAGCAATATACTCTTAACGCAAAACTTTAAAGGCTTAGTCGTCAAAAATGAATTAAAGGGTATTGAAGTCATTCAAGAAGACTCAGCTCATGTTTGGGTGGAGGTGCAAGCTGGCGAAAACTGGCATGAATTTGTGCTAACGGCCATCGACAATGGCTGGGCAGGAATCGAAAACATGTCTCTGATTCCTGGCACTATGGGTGCTGCACCAATGCAGAATATTGGCGCCTATGGTGTGGAAATTAAAAACGTTTTTGAGAGTCTCAAAGCCCTTGAAATTTCAACGTTAGAAATACGAGAGTTTTCAAATGCCGAATGCCAATTTGGTTACCGAGAAAGCATATTCAAGAAAGAGGCAAAAGGAAAGTATATCATCACCTCAGTTGTCTTGAAGTTGAATAAAACTCCCGAATTCAACATTTCATACGGTGATATCAAAAACACCCTGGAAGAAATGGGCGTAACTGACCTTTCTATAAAAGCGGTCAGCGATGCAGTAATACAAATACGCCAAAGTAAGCTACCAGATCCTGCTAAAATTGGCAACTCAGGTTCATTCTTCAAAAATCCTGAGGTTGACAAAATAGATCATGAGGGGCTCAAGGCAGAATTCCCGAATATCCCCGGTTATGAGCTACCTAATAAGCGTGTAAAAATACCTGCCGCGTGGTTGATAGATCAAGCGGGGTGGAAAGGCAAGACATTTGGAAAGATAGGTGTTCATAAAAAACAACCTTTAGTGCTTGTGAATTATGGTGGTGGTAAAGGAGTCGATATTCGAGATCTAGCTTTCAAGATAAAAGACTCAGTATCAGCTAAATTCGGAATCGAACTCACTCCTGAGGTAAATATTATCTAGAGTTTTCTAACTTCGATAACTTATACTATTTCATGGCTAAACGTACCCCTGCCCTCGGATTCATTTTCATTGTAGTCTTACTAGATGTAATCGGTTTGGGAATTGTCATTCCTATCTTCCCGAAACTACTCAGTGAAATTGGAGACCTCACCATGGGTGAAGCTTCTAGAGTTGGTAATAGACTGGTTACAGCATATGCCTTTATGCAATTCATCTTCGCCCCTATTCTTGGAGGCTTGAGCGATAAATACGGACGTAGAATTGTATTACTTATCGCACTTTTCGGTTTCACCATCGACTATTTATTCCTAGCTATTGCGCCAACTATTACCTTATTCTTTGTCGGTAGATTATTCGCAGGAATTTGTGGCGCCAGTTTTACCACAGCTACAGCCTATGTTGCTGATGTTAGTGCACCTGATAAGCGTGCTCAAAACTTTGGTCTCATAGGAGCTGCATTTGGCTTAGGTTTTATCATTGGCCCTGCTATTGGAGGATTCCTTGGCGACTTTGGTGTTAGAATGCCATTTTATGTGGCCGCAGGACTTACCTTAATAAACTTTATTTATGGCCTTTTCATTCTGCCAGAATCATTACCAAAAACAGAGCGTAGACCTTTTAATTGGAAACGAGCTAATCCTATTGGTTCGCTAGGACAATTAAAAAAGAACAATCTCATTCTTGGCTTAGCCACAGCACTTTTCTTCGTTTATATCGCCTCCTACTCTGTACAAGGTAATTGGTCTTATTTTGGGGCAGAGGTATTTGATTGGGGACCGAAAGAAATCGGCCTCTCATTAACCGTGGTTGGAGTAATGGTAGCCCTTGTACAAGCCGTGCTCATTCGTGTCTCCACTAAGAAATTTGGCCAGATCAAGACAGTTTACATTGGCCTGTTCTGTAATTTCCTTGGCTTGGCCTTGTTCGCTATATCAGATCAAGTCTGGATGATTTATAGCTTTATTGTGATATATGTCTTAGGAGGACTATCTGGCCCAACGCTTCAGGGCATCATGTCTTCTGAAGTACCAAATAGCGAACAGGGTGAATTACAAGGCGGCCTCACCAGTCTGGTGAGCCTTACCTCTATCTTTGGCCCAGTCATTATGGGCGAAGTATTCTTTTACTTCACTAAAAATGAGTCCTTATACTTCCCTGGAGCTTCTTTTGCACTAGGTGCGGTATTATCATTAACATGTGGCATCCTCGTAGTAAGAGCACTCAGAGGCTACAAAGAAAAGAAAGCTCCTATTACCTCTGAAGCCAATTAAAAACAACGCATTGCAGATCAGTATCCACAACGAAACCGCTCAATTACAATCAGTTATACTCGGTATTGCCAATGATCTGGGCAAACCTCTTGATATTAATCCTGTGAGTAAATCTCACATTGAAAATGGGACCTATCCAACTGAAGAGGACTTGACAAAGGAGTTGAAAAGCTTTGAGGCGGCCCTTACGGCAGCTGGAGTGAATGTACTTCGACCAGAAAATATAATCGGTGTAGATCAGATTTTCACCCGTGATATAGGCTTTGTCATTGATAATTGTTTTGTGATTTCAAATATGAAAGAGCCAGCAAGGCAAAAGGAATTCCCCGGAATCGCCCAACACGTAAAAGCATTAGATCAAGCCAAAATCATTGAGTTATCTAATAATGTCTTCGTAGAAGGTGGCGATGTTGTTTTATTCAACGAGCACATATTTGTTGGCGTGAGCACACGAACCAAATCGGGAGCTGTTGATGAGATAGCCCGTTTATTTCCAAAAAAGAAAGTTCATGCGATTCGCTTGAAAACTAGTGAAGACCCCGGACAACACGTACTTCATCTAGATTGTATTTTCCAGCCTGTAGGCAATGATCATTGCATTATATACGAAGATGGCTTTGTTTCAATTCCTAAGATCGTAAACGAATTATTCCCACAAGAAAAGCGCATAAAAGTAACGCTGGAGGAGAAAATGAGTATGTTCCCCAACGTATTCTCTATTAACCCATCTTTAGTGGTTATTGAGCTTTCTTTTACTCGACTTAAGGCTGAACTAGAGCAAAGAGGAATCAACACGGTAGGTGTCACATTTAAAGAACATTCAAAACTAGGTGGACTGTTAAGATGTGCAACACTTCCCCTATTTAGAGCAAAAAAAAGGCCTTGATGATCAAGGCCTTTTTTATCAAATGCTATCTGAGCATTTATCTATTTCTGATTCTCTACAATATTTCCATCATCATCGATAAAGTAAAGCTATACCCTTCTGTTGAAGGCTCTACCTGCAATGGTTCTATTTGTAGCAACAGGATCGTTTTCACTTAGTGTTTTATACTCTAATTGGTCTGGGTTTACCCCTTTATTCAATAGGTAATTATACACCTCAGTATATCTTCTTGTACCTAGGGCGATGTTATACTCATTTGTACCGTACGCATCTGTATGACCCGCAACAAGAACTCTCAAGTCAGATCTTCTATTCAATAACTCTGCTGTTTCGTCCAATCTTTGGAAGAACTGAGAACGTACATTGTGCTTATCGAATGGGAAGTATACATTCGGAAGCTCAATATAATCGTCAGCAACAGGTACAATTACTGGCTCAACTTCAGGTGGAGGAGTTACTTCTACCTCTTCTTCCACAACAGGTTCTGGTTCTGGCTCCGGCTCAGCTTCTATCACTAGATCTTCAACAGATGGCTCCTCAACAGGAACATTTTCAGGATCAAGATCAAAACTATTGATCATCTTCACATAAATCTCTTTCGGGTTTTCACACTCACCAACAAAGAAATCTTGGTTGATATCGAATTCGTCTCTAAAGAGCACATTGATACGATGGGTGTTTTAATAAACCTTCTGCCCATCAGTTTCTGCATACATACTAAAGTCTCGCTCAATAGGAAAAGTCATTGAATAACGACCGAATTCATCGGTAATAGTTTCAAACTTCTCATCATCTCTCTGAACCGTAATCTTTGCATTCGGAATAGGTGTTTTACCATCGCAATCCAATAGTCTACCTTGAACTTGAGACTTATTGAACATGATAATTCTATAGATATCTACTTGTCCGTAACCATCAGGTCTACTAGAAGACAAGTAGGCATTCTTACCATAAAGCATAAAGAAAGTATCATCATTAGGCAAGTTAAAAGGGGCTCCCATGTTCTCTGGAGCGGAAAACTTACCCGTAGCACTATCCAATTTAGTCTTGAAGATATCATACCCTCCCATAGAGTCGTGACCCCTTGAGGAGAAGTAAAGTGTTCCATCATCAGCAACAAAAGGTGAATCATCATCATCTGGTGTATTCAATTCTTCAATGAAGTAAGGTGCTGACCACGATCCATCATCTTGCTTGTGCACGATATATAAATCTGCGTTCTCTTCATCATTACCAAAAGCGGAAGAATAGATTAAAGAATTACCATCATTGTAAAGGAAAGCATGTGCCTCCCATTTATTCGTATTAATTGGCAACTCTTCTCTTTCCGCCCAAGTACCATCTTGACCAAGAGTGGAGATATAAAGGTCTTCGTCAATAAATGTGAGCAGTGTACTGTCCTTATTCAAAAGCTGTATAGGTGCTTCATTATTGTCTGCGGAAGAATAACCATCCAATGGTTTATCTTTTCCCCAAACATCAAGATCATTCATACGAGCTGTCATAATCTGCTCATAGTTTTCACCATCGTCAGCAATTTTACCCAAACCTTCTCTTCTTGCAGTAAAATAGATACCCATTTGATCATAGGTTACCACTTGGCTATACTCATTACCCTCAGTATTCACATTGGGACCAAGGTTCTCAATGATTACATCCTTAGGATTAGGAAGGTATTTTTTCACATTCTGAATATTATTGAAAACTTTAAAGAAGTCAGGCTTTACGTAATCTTCTAATTGGTTCTGATTGATTCTCGCTAGAGTTCGTTCAGCATCATCCACACGACTAGCCAATAAGTAAGCTCTTGCATATGGAATCCAGAAGGAAGGATCATCTTCTGCGAAAGGAGTCGCTTCTTGGAACAAAGCAAATGCTTCATCGAAACGATATCTCTCTGTATGACAAATGTCAGCTAGCCATCTGGCTTCATAGTTTTTCTTTTTCTTTTCAATTATGGGTTCTAGAAGCTCTAGGGCAACTTCTCAATCTTCTTCTGCCATGGCACCATATACCTTATTGAGGTTCTGTGCGTAAGCTCCAAAGCTAGTTAGTAGTAAAAAAGCAAGTAGTAAAAGTGCTGATCTCTTCATGTTAAAGTCCAGTTAGTAGTGTTTTGTAGAAGACAAGCTAAATGAAAAATGATGGTCGTTGAGGTTGTTCGTTAAGAATGAACGATCTTAATATAGAAAAATTCATTCAATTAAGACTCAAACTAAGTTTAAGACTTGCTCTTTATCGTAACTAACAAACACACGCTGACCGGACATAAGCTGTCTTTCGGAATAAATATAGTATTCAGCGTTAGATTTATAAGTTAAATGAAGGAGAAATCCATTTCCAATTCTGAAACAGTGTTTTACTTCCATTTCTAAATCAATCTCCTCATCAGAAGTTATTTGCATGGATTCAGCCCGGATGTATTCTATCTGGCCAGTAATACTTTCTAAAGAATTTACACGGCCAAAGAATGAAGCAATCTCCAGACTATCAGGCTGATGGTATAAATCATTCACCGTGCCCAGTTGCATTAATTGCCCTTTTTGTATGTAAGCAATTCTATCAGAGATCATCATGGCATCTCTTGTGTCATGCGTAACGAATACAATACTTAAGGACTCACTACTTATAATCTCTCGAAGTGCGATGATTAGGTTTTCTTTTGTAATCGGGTCGAGATTACTGAATGGCTCATCCATTAACAAAAGTTCTGGCTCATCTGCTAAAGCCCTGGCGATAGAAAGGTGCTGCAATTGTCCTCCGGAAAGTTCATTCTGCATCTTATAGCGAAAGCTATCCAAACCACAGAGCTTAAGTAACTCCTCGGTCCTCTCCTTCTTGTAATCATCATTATAATTGAGCAACATATACTTAATATTCTCCTCTACAGTCATTCCGATTTTAGTCTTAAAATCTTGAAAGACCATTTTTATCTTAGGATGACCTGGAAGCAGCTGCTCTTCTGGATTTTCTAAGGCTACTCCTTGAAAAGCTATTTCGCCAGAATCTGGTTTCATTAAGCCTGCTAGCATCTGTAAGAGGGTACTTTTGCCAGATCCACTTCTGCCGACAATTGTCAGAATCTCCTGCTTTCTCAGCTCAAAAGAAATATCGCCTACCGCGCTGTATTGCTCATTAGGATATGTCTTTGATATATTCTTTACAGATAACATGATGCGAAGAAACAAAAAAGGTCATCAACCACGAATTAGTTGATGACCTTTCAATATGTTATGATTGATTCTTATTTGGAATATGAAATTCTGTAGATGCAATGCGCCACATCATCTGACACCAATAAGGAACCGTCAGGCATTTCCATTACATCGACAGGCTTTCCTAAACCCTTGTTCGTTTCTTGATCTAACCAACCATCGGCAAATATTTCACTCTTAACTACCTTATCTCTTTCTACTTGTACCATTCTTAATTGGTAACCAATATGACCAGCTTCTTGAGACCTGTTCCAAGAACCATGCTGTGCTACAATTAAGTTGTTTCTATAAGCTTCAGGAAACATGTTTCCTTGATAAAATCTAAGCCCCAATGGTGCTGAATGTGGCTCAAACTTATAAGCAGGCTCTTTAAAATCGCTTTGCGGATGTTTGTCTCCAAAGTCAGGATCTGCGATATCTCCCTGATGCCAGTAAGGAAAACCGTAATGTGTTCCTTGAGCATCCACATGGTTCAATTCACAAGCTGGGATATCGTCTCCTAGCATATCGCGACCATTGTCAGTGAACCACATATCGCCAGTTTCTGGATGCCATGTAAAGCCTACTGAGTTTCTAACCCCGCTTACATATACTTCCATATCAGATCCATCAGGATTCATACGTGTAATTGAGGCATAGACCTCATTTTCCTCAGATTTATCACAAACATTACATGGCGCTCCTACCGGAACATACAGCTTCCCATCAGGTCCAAAAGCAATGAACTTCCATCCATGATGTCTGTCTGTAGGGTAATCGCCATAAATCACCTCTGACTTTGGATTTTCTAGGTTGTCCATGATGTTCGGAAACCTATGAATTTTATTCACCTCGGCAACATAAAGGTCTCCGTTATTGAAAACTACGCCATTTGGAGTATTCAAACCTGTAGCAATTGTGTCTACTTTATCTGCTACCATATCTCCGTTTGTATCAGTTAAGGCACAGACATTTCTTCTTCTGCGATTTCCAACGAAAACTGTCTTTCCGTCTTCAGTACGTGCGAGAGAGCGTGCATCAATAACGTTTGCTGCATAAATTTCAATTTCAAAACCCTCAGGAAGGTTAATTCTCGAGAGTATATCATTATATTTCTCTGTGTCCTGTAAATGACCCTGAGCCAGAGCTGCAAGTGAAAAGACTGCAAGAGAGAGAATCGTTAAGGTTAATTTTTTCATGCTGGATGAGCTTTCAACAAAAGTACATTTTCTAATTATTCTGCTAGTATACTATTTTATCAATGGCTTGGTTTGAATTGATCTTACTAAAGCTAATTTTGCGGCATGATTGCCATTAACAACCTTTCTTACCTTATCGGAGACAGAGCGCTTTATGAGAGAGCCTCGCTTCACATAAAACCTCAAGATAGAATAGGGCTCATTGGTCTCAACGGAAAGGGCAAATCCACGCTTCTCCATTTGATAATTGGCAATGCACAAGTAACCGAGGGTGAAATATCAAAGAGCAAAGACTGTACCATCGGCTTCTTAAATCAGGATTTACTCTCCTACCAATCAGATGAAAGTATCCTCACTGTGGCAATGCAGGCTTTTGAAAGGGCTAATCAGCTACAAAAGAGAATAGATGATATTCTCAAAAAGATGGAGACCGACTATAATGACTCTCTTGTAGATAAGCTCACAAAAGCTCAAGATGAATTTGAAACCTTAGGCGGATATTCGCTACAGTCAGAAGCAGAGGCTATTTTGGAAGGAATTGGATTTAAGACGGCAGACCTTCAAAGACCCTTGAGAGAGTTTTCTGGAGGTTGGAGAATGCGTGTTATGCTCGCTAAACTCTTATTGCAGAAGCCTAGCTTGTTGATGCTGGATGAGCCTACCAACCACTTGGATTTGCCTTCTATTGAATGGGTAGAAAACTACCTAAAAACGTATGAAGGAGCGTTTATAGTGGTTTCTCACGACAAAAGATTCTTAGACCAAGTAACAACTTCCACTGTTGAAGTAGCCAGAAGAAAACTGACTCTTTATAGTGGCAACTACTCCTTCTACCTAAAAGAAAAAGTACTTCGGGAAGAAGTTCAGAAGAACGCCTTTGAAAATCAGCAAGCACAAATCCGCCAGACGGAAAGGTTCGTTGAACGATTTAGAGCAAAGGCAACTAAGGCTAAACAAGTTCAATCCAGAGTAAAGTCATTGGAGCGAATGGATCTCATTGAAGATGTGATAGACGAAAATATCACCATGAACTTCAAATTCGGTTTCAAGCAGAAGTCAGGACGTTACATTATTGAGTTAAATAATATCTCAAAAGCTTATGGCAATCTGCAGATTCTAAAAAATACTTCTGCCACTATTGAGCGGGGCGATAAAATTGCCATGATTGGAGCGAATGGTAAAGGTAAATCAACCATGCTCAGGATTATTGCCGGCACCGAACATATTGATGGAGAACGCAAAGAAGGCTTTAATGTGAATACCGCTTTCTATGCTCAACATCAACTAGAAGCGCTTACTGTTGAAAATGAAATTCTTGAAGAGTTGAAACAAGCAGGTTCACTCAAGACTGAATCTGAATTAAGAGCTATTCTGGGCTGCTTCTTGTTTCAAGGAGAGGAAGTATTCAAAAAGATAAAAGTGCTTTCTGGGGGCGAAAAGTCACGTGTTGCCTTAGCTAAAACACTCCTGTCAGAAGCGAATTTCTTAATGATGGATGAGCCTACCAACCATCTCGACTTTCTATCAGTGAATATTCTAGTTCAGGCTTTGCAGCAGTATGAAGGCACTTTCGTAATCGTGTCTCACGATAGAGATTTCATCAGTCAGATTGCCAACAAAATCTGGTACATAGAAGATCATGAATTAAAAGAATACCTTGGCACCTATGCTGAATATGAATATTGGCGTCAGCAGAATGCCAAACCTGAAAAGGAAATAGTAGAGGTAAAAGAATCTAAAGAGAAGAAAGAAAAACCTCGATTGAATAACGAGTCTGAAAAAGAACTTAAAAAACTTTCAAAGCAGCTTAGCGCGATTGAGAATGAGGTTGAACAGCTAGAAAAAAATAAAGCAAATTTGGAATCTCAACTGGCTGACCCAGAAATTTTTAAGGACCATGCAAAGCTCTCAGAGATAAGTACCAAACATCAGAAAATTGTAAAGAGTCTGGAAGAGAAGAACGCTGAGTGGGAAATCACTGCTGAGCGAATTGAAGAACTTGAAGATTAGTCTTTCTTAATCAAGTAATTAAGACTGAAGCCAAATCCAAAAATTGAGGTACCACCATTTACGCTTACGCTACTGTTAGTAATAAAGCGCCTGTAACTCGCATCTAGACTTAATCCGAATTGATCATTAATTCTGTAATTAAGTCCTAGACCTGGGATAATACTCAGACTTGTACTACTAATGTCGTTTTGGCTAAAGTTTACTCTTCTTACAGAAAGGAAGTTCAAATCACCCTGCAACTTGTAATTGAAGAAGAAGTCAACTCCTAAACCCAGTCTAGAATTCAGATCAAACTTGCCAAAGCTTGCCACTCTATAATTTAAGGCAGACTGTAAAAAGATAGATTGAAAGGTATTGCTCGTGGCATACTCTCCAATGAATAGTACTTCTTCTGGGTCAAAAGGAGCTGTGGCGGATATTGGTAAGGAAATACCATCCTCAACAGAATATGCATTGGCAATAGAGCCAATTCTAAAATTGGAAAGCCTAGGTCCGCATCTAAACTGAGCTTCTCAGACAATTCAAAATTAACTCCTGCCCCCACGCTAATTACTGATTCTACTTTTTCCTCACCTGTATCAATATCCATACGCGCATCACTAAACGCCACTACAGCCTCTTCATCTGAAGCCATTGAGAACAATCCAGATTCTCCCGAATTGAAAGTACCAGAGCCAAGACCTCCGCTGACTCTAAATGCTTTGTTTTCAGCAACATCAGCTAAAGAGAGTACGTTCGCGTTATCGGGTTCATACATGGTCATATTCATTTTCCCTTCAAACATTAAAATTTGTAGGGCCAGACTTTCTCGGTAGGACTTCAAACGAGCATCATTGAATCCTAATGCTGAGCTACTCTCGGCTTGTTCGTCTGGCCTTAATACAATCAAATTATTCGCGCTAGCCCTAATAGAAGTTGTTGCAGCAGATGACCTAATGGGATCCACTAAAGCTGACTCCTTATTCTGACTTACATTTTTAGCAACCAGAGGCAGCTTTGGCATCTGAACTTTTGGTGATAATAGTGTATCTGCACCAGACGAGTTCATATCAGTAGAATCTTGAGCTAATTCTGTCAATTGTTGAGGATTAGCATTCTCATTCAAACTTGTAACTGGTTCACTTGAGCCTTTGCCGAGTATAAAAGAGAAGGCAGCAATAAACAACACAATAGCCGCCGTAGCGTAAGTTTGCCACATCCAGAAGATCCCGCGCTTCTTCTTTTGTACTAAGGCCTGCTCTACTCCCGCCCAAACCTTGTCCGATGGTTGAAACTCAGCCGAGTCGAACATATCTCTTAACTGATCATTCAAATCGCTCATGAATTAGACATTAAAGGTTGAACAACTTGATTGGCATCGTCAATCATTATCTTGAGTAATGCTTTCGCTCGTGCGTATTGAGACTTTGAAGTACCTTCTGAAATATCTAGCATCTGAGCTATCTCTTTGTGAGGGTATCCTTCAATAGCAAATAGGTTAAAAACAGTTCTGCTACCGGTTGGTAGCTTCTGCATCATGGCCAGTAATTCCAAAAAATTCAAATGTGAAATAATCAAGTCCTTTTCAACATGTAATACTGTTTTATCAATATCTAGCATAGGCTGCTGATAGAGCTTCTTCCTGTTATGGTTTATGGCCGTATTCACTTCAATTCTTCTCAACCAGGTTAAAAACTGGGATTCTCGTCTAAATGACTCAAGACTATTGAAAATCTTGATGAAAGCGTCTTGCAGGATGTCCTCAGCATCTTCTTGGGACTTTGCATAACGCATAGCCACGGGCATGAGCTTTGCAGCATAGCGATCATATAATGTTCGCTGGGCTTTAGCCTCACCCTTAACACACTTCTGAATTAATTCTATATCTTGAATCATTGACTCAGGAGATTTTCATCTCTATTCACTAGACACAACTATATTTGTTGAAGTTTTAATACAAGAAAACTCTTTTTCATCTGTTACAAAATTGATGCCTTTTCAATTAAAGCACCTTACGCTACTACTACTGATTTGTATTGCGACCCAAGCCGCAGCGCAAAAGCAGCTCCTTTATTCAAATAGTGAGTACGAGCCTACAATAAAAACAGTACAGCTATACCCTAAAGGTAATTCTGTTCAGGCCGTACTAGACCCTCCTGTAACTCAATTAAATGGAAGAAAGCCTCTCGTATTAGAGTTTGATGACTTAAAGGAAGATGCTGAATACTATTTTGTTAAGCTCATACACTGCAATGCGGATTGGGAACCTTCTAGTCTTCGCCCCACCATGTACTTAAACGCTTTTAATAGATTCGAAATTGAAGACTTTGAGTTTAGCAGTGAAGCAAAGGTGAATTACGTTCATTATAGATTTACCATCCCAAGTGTGAAATACTCTGGGAATTATCTCGCGGTTGTTTATCGCGATAGAGATGAAGACGATATAGTCCTGTCCCGACAGTTTATGGTTTATTATAACAAAGTAGCAGTTGGGGGAAATATCCAACGCTCCGCAAGCGTGGGTGAAAGATTAAGGAACCAGCGAGTTGAGGTTACCCTAAATTACAACGGGCTCAAGTCCATCAACCCCAATGAAGATTTCAAAGTGGTGGTTCGTCAAAACCAAAGAGCTGATAAACTAAAAAGGCTCAAGGCAACCTTTATTAATGAGAGCGATCAACTCTTGCGTTTTCAGAACCTTGGTACGGAGAATGATTTTAAAGGAGGAAACGAATTTCGATTCTTTGATATCAGCACCATTAACTTCTCTGGTAGAAACGTGGATAAAATAGGTTTCAAGGATAACGAACCGTATGCCGAACTTCGAACAGATCAAGAGAGAAGCGCGGCCTATCTACAGACATTGGACATAAACGGTAGTTTTTTCAGTAATGACAATGAAGGTAGAGCCAGTGATCTCACAGGTGAGTATGTTCAGGTAAAATTTAATCTAGACTTTGCTGAAATAAACGACCCTATTTATGTTTTGGGAGCGTTTAATGGTTGGCAGAAGAATGATGCTTCTCAAATGAAGTACGACTTATTAGAAAAGAAATACACGAACACCATACAGCTCAAGCAAGGATGGTACGACTACCAATACATTACCGAATCTTGTAAACCTTGGGAGATTGAGAAAAGCTTTTTCGAAACTGAAAACCAGTATGAGATATTTGTCTACTACACCGCAATCGGTACAAGAGGCGATCAACTAGTAGGTTATCAAAGAATTAATTACAACGCTAGGCGGTAACTAATTCTTTAGAGAACTTATATCTCTCGGTTCTCTCAGAAGGATCGGCATGCGCTATATCTAACATACCAAAGCCCTTATGGGTGTAGTTGCCTAAGCCACAATCGAATACAAAATTCTGTACTTCTTTAGCAGCGAATAGTTTGAAAGGGAGCGTATAGCCTCGGATTTCATATTTCACGTCATTGTCAAATACGGAATAAATTCGAGCGAATTTTTTATCCTTTTGTTTTAATCTATTGAGATAGGCCACATCTGGCACAAACTGAAACTTACTGAAGGAAGCCAATTGCTCATCGGTAAACTGACCAGACGCTTCCATTCTTTGCAAGGTAGACTCATAGAGTAAATCAGAAAATTCGTCAGACTCTGGACCAATGAATCTCTTACTATCTGTATCTCCAAATGCACCTTTAACAGGCACCAAAGGTGAGATACACAGAAACTTCATATTATCTTCTAGAGCAGGAACTTGCTCTAACTCAGTGTAGAGAGGAAGCACCTCTAGATTGCCTAATTCAATCTTATCGAATTCAAATATTTGCTCAAGCAAATAATCTAAAAACTGCTGATTATCAGATGACAAGACAAGAGTCACGAAATTTGAAAAGTAGTGTAATCCACTTCTAGATATCTTCGTTTTGCCTTTGAGACCAGAAAAATTATAAAACGAATAATTGAAATACTGAGCGTCTCCCCCCTTAACCAATACACCTTTTAGAAACTGTGCTAAAATGTGTTGGTGATGAAACGGTAAATACGCTCCTCTATTCTTCAACTTAAAAATTACTCTAACTCTCACTGCACCAAAATTTTACATCCCAAACATCAAAAGAGATAGCCCCTTTTGACAAGGTACAGTTCTAACTGAGGCAGCTTAAAGATTGTTCGACCAGCTAAAGAAAAAGCGTGTAAGATTTTCGTGAATTACTTAAACATTAAAGCGGAAATGCATGATATCTCCATCATCGACAACGTAGTCTTTACCCTCTACACGCATCTTGCCGGCTTCCTTAATTGCGGCTTCAGTCTTTAGTTCTTCATAGTCAGGAAGCTTGATCACCTCCGCACGAATAAAGCCTTTTTCAAAGTCGGTATGGATAACTCCTGCGGCTTGGGGAGCCTTCCAACCCTCTTCAATCGTCCAAGCTCTCACTTCTTTCTCACCTGCGGTGAAATAAGTGATCAGGTTCAGAATCCTATAAGAAGCTCTAATGAGTTTATTAAGACCAGATTCTTGCAAATCGTATTCTCCCAGGAACATTTCTTTTTCATCAGGATCATCTAACTCGGCAATTTGAGATTCAATTGAAGCAGAGATCATAATCACTTCAGCATTTTCATTGGTAACAGAAGCTTTCAAGGCATCTACGTGCTCATTACCAGTATGAATTGCAGTCTCTTCTACGTTGGCAACATAGATTACTTTCTTAATGGTTAGTAATGAAAGATCGGCAAGCATCTCCATTTCATCATCAGTAGCCTCAACAGACCTGGCGTTTTGTCCAGATTCTAAAGCCTCTACAAACCTTTCTAAAAGTACCAGTTCTTTTTTAGCATCAGCATCTCCTGACTTGGCTATTTTTAGCAGCCTCTGAATGCGTTTCTCAATAGATTCGAGATCTTTCAGTTGCAATTCAGTATCAATAATTTCTTTATCTGAAACAGGATCTACTTTCCCAGCAACGTGAACAACATTGTCGTCATTAAAGCATCTCACCACGTGTACAATGGCATCTACTTCTCTAATATTAGCTAAGAATTTATTGCCAAGGCCTTCTCCTTTGCTCGCTCCTTTTACCAGACCAGCAATGTCTACAAACTCTATTATAGTAGGGATGACTTTTTGAGGGCTCACCAATGCCTCAAGTTTGGTTAAACGCTCATCTGGCACTGTAACCACACCAACGTTTGGTTCAATTGTACAAAACGGAAAGTTTGCTGCTTCTGCCTTAGCGCTTGATAAGGCATTAAAAAGCGTTGATTTACCAACATTAGGAAGTCCGACAATACCACACTGTAAACCCATAACTAAATATTCGATTTGAAATTGGGCGCAAATATAGTAAAAACGCCTACCCGAAAGGAGTAAGATGAAATGAAATAAAAAAGCCCCGCTCCTAATTAAGGAACGAGGCTTTTCTAAAGTTTAAATGTTTTAATCCCACTTGAGTTCTGTGTCTGCGGTTGACTCCTCTTCTACTTTTACTTCTTCTTCATTAAATTGATCGAAATCGAAGTCTGGTAGTAATTCGGACTTAACGTGATCCACTGTTTCATTAAGTGCTTCAACGAACTTCACGAAATCTTCTTTATAGAGGAATATTTTGTGCTTCTCATAACTGAATCCATCGTCTTTGTACTTGCGCTTGCTTTCCGTAATGGTTAAGTAATAATCATTTGAGCGAGTGGCTTTTATGTCAAAAAAATATGTCCTTTTACCTGCCCTCACCCTCTTAGAAAATATTTCATTTCTGTCTTTCTGGTCTTCCACTGATCAATCTTTAGTCTTATTCTAGGTTGAAAAAATATCAAAGTTGACCTAATATAAGTTATTAATATTTACTATTGCAAATGCCGAAAGCATAAATGAAGCAACCCTTTGCAGTGCTATTCAGTAAGAGGAAAACACATGTTTAAGCTTAATAATCAAACATTAAACAACTTTCTACCCCTATGAAATTCAGTTTAGAAGATGTAAAGCAGTTTGGCAACATAGAGCTATTGGCCAAACAAATGGTAGAAGGTTTTATAACAGGTTTGCACAAATCGCCTTATCATGGCTTTTCGGTAGAATTTGCAGAGCACCGCCTATACAACAATGGGGAGTCTACCCGGCATATTGATTGGAAACTATTTGCCAAGACTGACCGGCTGTACACCAAGCGGTATGAAGAAGAAACCAACCTTAGATGCCAGTTGATTATTGACCAATCTTCTTCTATGTACTACCCTGCTGAGAACTATGGAAAAATGCGTTTTAGCGTTTTAGCCGGGGCAGCCCTTACCTACCTTTTACACAAACAAAGAGATGCAGTAGGACTGCACACCTTCTCGGACAAACTTGAAATTGAAACACAAGTAAAATCTTCAGCTGCCCACATACATAAGCTTTTCCTCACATTCAGCGATCTTTTGAACAAACGAGAGATTCAAAAACGCACCAATGTTGCTCAAATTCTGAATGAATTAGCCCAGAAAATTCATCGTAGGTCTTTGGTTATAATCTTCACTGATATGTTCGATAATAAGAACAATGAAGAAGAGTTAATGGCCGCTTTGCAACATTTAAAGCACAGGAGGCACGGAGTACTCCTGTTTCATGTCACTGACCATAAAACGGAATTCAATTTTGAATTTGAAGATAGACCTTATGAATTCATTGATGCCGAAAGCAGAGAAAAGATCAAGCTTAATCCTGCAAGTATCAAAAAGCAGTTTCGTGAGCAAATGGACGAACAATATCATCAGCTGTATCTCAAATGCGCTAAGCTTAAGATAGACCTTATAGAAGCCGATATAAATGAAGGCTTTGATCAAATTCTAAAATCATACTTGATTAAGAGAGGTAAAATGAGGTAATTATAATTAGGCACATATTTTAGAATTCATGAAAAACATTGCGATTGTACTAATATTTGTTTTTTGCTTCTTTAGTTCAGGTGACAAAGTTCCAATAGCAGGTTTCGAAATTGAAGTAGTAAGTATGTTTCCAGAGATTCAGCTAAGAGCTCTAAAGGGCTGCAATTGGAAAACCCTTTCTTTTACCGCTAAGCCTTTTGAAAAATTTGTAATTGACCCATCTGGAGTGAGCTTCTTAAAAGCTCCATATTCGAAAGTATTTAATACGTCCTCTTTCGCCTTTCAAGCATCAAGGAATAAAAATGGACTAAAAATGAAGTCATTAAAAGGCACTGTATGGAAAGAATTAGCCTTTGAAAGAAGACCTTTCAGAAAGATGACCATATATGAAGTGGGGGTCCGACAAAAATAAAAAAGCTTCCAATTGGAGGCTTTTTTATTTTTGTCTTAAGCTAATCTGAATTGGTTAAACATGCATCCAGTCTTTCTTAGCAGTTAGTTCTTCTTCTGTTTCACTATAGTCAGGATCGTCAACACAGCAATCTACGGGACAAACCGCAGCACACTGAGGCTCTTCATGAAAGCCCATACATTCCGTACACTTTCCAGAAACAATGTAATAGAACTCATCAGAAACAGGTTCTTGAGGCTCATTGCCATCAACAACGGTCCCGTCTCCCATTTCAACTTCTTTCAGGTCGGTACCACCACCCCATGTCCATTCAATTCCACCTTCATAGATGGCAGTATTTGGGCATTCAGGCTCGCAAGCCCCACAGTTGATACACTCGTCTGTTATAATAATAGCCATAGTGCTAATTCTTTCTTATCACATTCAAACACAAATTGCCAGACTTGGTTTCAAGTTTTGCAATTTTTTCGAAGATAAAAGTAATATTCAAATTTACTCTAGAGTAAACTTTAGATGTATTTTTACGCCAACGTTACAAAATGGAGTTAGAAAAGAGGTTATCAGCTATTGCCGCCCTTGGCACTGCGTTTAATAATATTCCCGAAGATGAGTTCGATTCGTTATGCATGCGGGCTCAAAACGAGAATAATTGGTTTACAAGGGAGAATATCAAAAGTACTTTCCAAGCATGGGCGAATGAGTTGACTGATAAAAAGATAAGTCAATGGACTCATAAAAATAAACTCAATCCCAGCTCACCAAAACGCATAGGTCTTATTTTAGCGGGCAATCTCCCTTTAGTTGGTCTTCATGATGTGCTCACGGTATTATTATCTGGGCATATCGCATGCTTAAAATATTCTTCTCAAGACAAAGCTTTAATGTCTTGGGTGATTCGAGAATTGACCAGAATTGAACCTGATTTCGGGACGCAGATTGAAATTAGGGAGCAAATGAAGGAGATAGATGCAGTAATCGCCACTGGGTCTGATAATAGCGCTCGATACTTCAACTACTACTTCTCAAAAATGCCTCATATCATCAGGCAAAACAGAGTTTCTGCAGCTATCATCAAAGGAGATGAAACTAAGGAAGAACTGAGCAAATTAGGCACAGATATTTTCCAATACTTCGGTCTAGGTTGCAGAAATGTAGCTAAGCTATTCGTTCCAAAAGAATACGACTTCATTCCTTTCATAGAATCTCAGCTTTCATTCGAATCTGTTTTGCAACACCATAAGTTTCAGAATAACTACGACTACAATAAGAGCATTTACCTAGTGAACTCAGAGCCTCATTTAGACTCTGGATTTTTTCTTTTGAGAGAGGCGGAAGAGATGGTCTCTCCTATTTCGGTCTTGTTTTATGAAACTTATACGTCTGAGGCTGAATTGGCGCTGAGACTTTCAGCAGTTTCTGAAAAGGTTCAATGCACGGTTTCTAATAAGGCGTGGTACTCTGGTAGCCGAGACTTTGGCCAGGCCCAGTGCCCTGCCCTCTGGGATTATGCTGACGGTGTTGACACATTAGAATGGTTAGATACGCTTAAATAAGAAATGGTCTTTCTTTAAATCTTTTGCATATTCAAATGTGCAAGAAGATAACCTTTACCTAAAGTTCGTCAGGAACCTTCTTCCTTCGCCTTTTTCTATTGCGATTATCCTGACATTGTTAACCATGTTAATGGCATTAGTTTTTACAACTAGGCCAGAAAACGCTGTTTATGCTTATCCGATAGTAATCCTAGAATATTGGGAAACTGGGTTCTGGGAATTGCTGGAATTCACCATGCAAATGGCTCTCATTCTCATTTTAGGTCATACGTTGGCGCTCACTCCTCTTTTTAACTTGCTCATAACCCGCCTAACCTCACTTTGTAATACTACCGCTAAAGCAGGGCTTTATATTAGCCTGCTTACCATTTTAATGAGCTTTCTTAACTGGGGGCTTGCTTTGGTATTTGGTGCCATCTTCGCCAGGAAGGTAGCTGAGAAATCACAACAGCATGGCTGGAAACTAAATTATCCGCTCATAGGTGCTGCTGGCTACTCCGGTATGATGTGCTGGCACGGTGGTTTCTCAGGCTCCGCTCCTTTAACTGTATCTGGCGCTGATCACTTTATGGTACAAGACATCGGTGTAATAAGCATTGAGCAAACCATCCTATCTGGAATGAACTTGACAACCTCCTTGCTATTAATCATCATTATTCCTTTGTTCTTTTATGCTCTAGGCAAAAGGAGTTCATCAAAAGAAATCAACCTTCAGTTTCATAAAAAGGAGTCTTCCTCTACTCATAAGATCTACGGAGCAGAAAGAATAGACCATGCCAAATGGTTAGCCATAGGTATGGGACTGACCATATGCTTTTTGGCAATTAGAAAAGCGAGCATTACCCAATCTGGTGGGAGCTTAGGTTTTATAGACCTCAATTACATCAACTTCTTACTCTTCGGCTTGGGGGTACTATTACACGGCTCTTTTGCAAAGTTTATTACCGCGGTACAGCAAGCGGTATTGGGTGCTACAGGCATTATCATACAATTTCCGCTCTATGCTGGCATAATGGGTATTATGAAGTATTCAGGCTTAGGCGCCCTAATCTCTCAAGGGTTCGTGGAAATCTCCACTGCCACAACCTTACCCATTTATACGTTAATAAGTGCAGGGCTTGTCAATGTCTTTGTTCCTAGTGGAGGTGGACAATGGGTAGTTCAAGGTCCAATTATTACAGAGGCAGCACAAACATTGGGTGTATCTATTCCCAAAACTGTTATGGCCCTCTCGTACGGAGATCAGCTCACAAATATGTTACAACCCTTCTGGGCATTACCACTGTTGGGCATTACTAAACTCAAAGCCAAAGACATTCTTCCGTACAGTGCGTTGGTGATGCTTGTAGGATTGCTTATTTTTATTTCTGTACTACTAATCTTTTAAGCTTTGGCAAACCGATATAGTCTTAGAGGTGACAGACGATCCTCCAATCCGATTTTATCAATTCTGAGAGTTATTGTTCAACTACTGGTGATTGTTAGTGCCATTCACATTGCATTCAGTATTCAAAGGTGGAATGACTCCAAGCAAGAAATGTTGGCTAAGCAAGATTTACTGCAACAGCTCAGGGCTGAAACTAGCGAAAATTTAAAAGCGCTTACATCCGACCAAGAACAAAAGAAAATTCAAGTAGAACTCTTCGGAAAATTGATCATAGCAGCTTCTCAGCAGGTTTCGGACGATACACTCAGAATGGCATTGGATGAGCTTCTTAGTTATGATCAATTTTCATTATCGACTATGAATTTGAACAGCATATTAGCAATAGGAAATCTTGGTAGCATCAATGATGACGCACTCTGGTCATTATTCAGTGATATTCAAAGATTTGAAAGAACTGTTGCCATGCAAACTGCAAATCGAGAGCTCATCAATAACCAGATAGAGCCTTATTTAACCAGAAGGCAAGTGGTTTACTTGCTTGAATTGAAAGTTGCAAAGAGCACTCCAGCGTCATCACTTTCTGTGGAACAATCGGCCAGAATTATAAGAACACTATTAGGCGATCGGACCTTTATTGACTTGGTATATTTGAGATTATCTAGACTGAATGAGACCCTTGCTCATCAAGATACAATTGTCTCTAGACTCTCAGAACTCCTCACCCTCCTAGAAAAAGAACTAGATCTTATCGAATACAGCGACTGACCGTCTGTTTTAGCCAATTTTCTGGTTTTAATTCTGAGCAAAAATTCTATCTTTGCGCACCCTGCGAAAGCGTATTTTGCAGTTAGTTTTACGAACTTAAAAAACCCTTAGACATGGCATTTGATATAGACATGATTAAGGCTGTATATGACAGAATGCCCTCTCGGGTAAAAGCAGCCAGAGAAATCGTCGGTAAACCGTTAGCCTTATCTGAAAAAATACTTTACGCTCACCTTTGGCAAGGCCAACCAAGCGAGTCTTTTGAAAGAGGTAAGTCATACGTAGATTTTGCTCCAGACCGAGTGGCCATGCAAGATGCCACTGCTCAAATGGCGCTGCTTCAGTTCATGCAAGCAGGAAAAGATAAAGTTGCTGTTCCTTCAACTGCCCACTGCGATCACTTGATTCTTGCTAAAGAAGGAGCTTCAAATGACTTAAGAAATTCATTAAGTGCTTCTGGTGAAGTTTTCAATTTTTTAGAATCAGTTTCTAATAAATATGGCATTGGGTTCTGGAAACCAGGTGCAGGAATTATTCACCAAGTAGTACTAGAAAACTACGCATTCCCAGGTGGAATGATGATTGGTACTGACTCTCATACTGTTAATGCTGGTGGACTAGGAATGGTTGCCATTGGGGTTGGAGGAGCAGATGCCGTAGATGTAATGGCAGGAATGCCTTGGGAATTAAAATTCCCTAAACTGATCGGTGTAAAACTTACGGGTAAAATGAATGGATGGACATCTGCAAAAGATGTTATCCTGAAAGTAGCGGGTATCCTAACTGTAAAAGGTGGAACTGGTGCTATTGTTGAATACTTTGGCTCTGGTGCTGAATCTCTATCAGGCACAGGAAAAGGTACAATCTGTAATATGGGTGCAGAAATTGGTGCAACCACTTCTACTTTTGGTTATGACGACTCAATGGAGCGTTACCTAAGAGCCACAGGAAGAGCAGATGTAGCTGATATGGCCAATGAGATTAGAGAAGACTTAACTGGTGATACTGAAGTTTATGCTAACCCAGAGCAATACTTTGATCAAGTAATTGAAATTGATCTTGATAAATTAGAGCCACATGTAAACGGACCATTCACTCCAGACAAAGCCACTCCTGTATCTCAAATGAGAGCTGAAGCGCAAGCAAATGACTGGCCTACTAAAGTAGAATGGGGATTGATTGGTTCTTGTACCAACTCCTCTTACGAAGATTTGTCTAGAGCTTCATCAATTGCACAACAGGCGGTTGATAAAGGTCTAAAAACTAAGGCCGACTTTGGAATTAACCCTGGCTCAGAACAAGTACGATTTACCGCAGAAAGAGATGGTCTTCTTGGCATATTCGAAGACTTAGATGCTACAATCTTTACCAATGCTTGTGGTCCTTGTATTGGCCAGTGGGAAAGAACCGGAGACAATAACAGAAAGAACACGATCGTACACTCTTTTAATAGAAACTTCTCTAAAAGAGCAGATGGTAACCCTAATACGCATGCATTTGTAACTTCTCCAGAAATGGTAGCGGCAATTGCAATTTCAGGTGACTTAGGCTTCAATCCTATTACAGATACCTTAACCAACGAAAAGGGTGAGCAAGTAAAGCTTGACCCACCAGTAGGTGATGAACTTCCGGAAAAAGGATTCGATGTTGAAGATAACGGTTACCAGGCTCCTGCTAAAGATGGCAGTGGTATTGAGGTAAAAGTGAATCCTGATAGTAAGCGCTTACAACTCCTTGCACCTTTCGATCCATGGGATGGAAAGAATATTACAGGAGCTAAGCTTTTAATCAAGGCTTTTGGTAAGTGTACAACTGACCACATCTCTATGGCAGGTCCATGGTTGAGATTTAGAGGTCACTTAGATAATATCTCTGATAACTGTCTCATAGGCGCGGTAAACTCATTTGGTCAAGAGACTAACAAAGTGAAAAATCAGATTGATGGAGAATTTGGACCTGTTCCGGCCACAGCAAGAGCTTATAAAGCAGCTGGTATTCCTTCAATTGTAGTGGGAGACCACAACTATGGTGAAGGTTCTTCTAGAGAGCACGCTGCCATGGAGCCTAGATTCTTAGGAGTTAAAGCTGTTTTAGTGAAGTCTTTCGCTAGAATTCATGAAACAAACTTAAAGAAGCAAGGTATGCTTGGTTTAACGTTCGCCAATGAAGCTGATTATGACAAAATCCAAGAGGATGATACCATAAACTTTATAGATCTAGTGGACTTTGCCCCTGGCAAACCACTTCATTTAGAATTTGTACATGCTGATGGTAGTAAAGATGTAGTGGTGGCTAACCATACATACAATGAGCAACAAATCGGTTGGTTTAAAGCAGGATCGGCCTTGAACCTGATTAAGCAGCAAAACGCGTAAGAGCGTTTCTCAAATAAATATTTAAGAAAGCCTCGTCAAATTGATGAGGCTTTTTTTGTTGCTTCCAACCTTCTACAACTCTCTTGTGTCTCGAGTATATAACAGATGATTTAATTTGCAACAATGTTGCGTTTAATTACTAATCCCGTTAAACTCACATAACTAAACTCATACCCATGAAATCAATTTTTAGACTGTTCACTTTTTGCCTGATTGGTTTAGCAGCATTGTCTTATCAATCAAATGCTCAATTCTTTCTTGGCAAACAAAAAGCAAAGCTGACTGGCTTTAGAGTCAATCTTGGCGGAAGTTCAGACATCTACAATAACCTGAGTGGAGAAGGCCTTTTTAGTATGTTAAAACCTAACCAAACCGCCAACTTTGATATCAGCCAGTATCGTGAAGTTGATTATGGTTATGGTGCAGAAATGACAGGAGGACACTTAGGGTTCGACTTAACCTTTTCACCTAAGCACTCAGACGGAACAGTTAAGACTAACAGAGAACTGAGATTAGGTGTAAATCTGAATATTGAGCGAGAGATTTTAATTGATATGGCTCCCCTTTCACAAACAGGAAATTGGCTAGGTCTATGCGTAATTGAAAATAACTTCAATCTGAATTTAGCGTATCTATTCAAAGCTAAACTCGGACCATTAGAGGTCTATACGGGTCCTGCTGCTAATGTAGGAGGTACCTTTGGCAACGACTTTATATTTATGGGTAGTGGAGATAATACCTTTTACCAAGCGTATAGTAGTAATTACGTGAGGGTTTCCGGGGTTGCTGGCTTTGGACTCAACATTTGGCGGGTAAATTTTCAAGCAGAAGGTAGTTATGGTATAGGAAGTCAATTGGTACACAATGGCGACATTAACCTATTGAGATCATACAGCCTTCAACTCTCAATGGGTTATAAATTCAAATAAGCCATTCATTCTGAATATTATACTGAGTAAATATTCAGTTTACCGATTTTTTACGTGCATTTACCGATTGACAGACTGATGAACAGCACTTTAGGCCGACATTTGAAATAATAAAGGTCAAAAACTCAAATACTCGGTCATGAAAAAAATTATTCTACTCGCTGCCCTGCTTACTACAGGATTCATCATTGAAAAGAAGTTTGAAGAGAAGCAGAATGCTCAAACAGAGCAAATTCAATTATCGAATAATTCTGCAGATTCAACATCTGAAAACGGTTACTAAACGCAAAAAACAATTTCTAGCGGCTTAATTCAGCAACTTTGTAAAAAGAAGTTGAGATGAAAAAGCTGCTAAGATCTATACAAACGTATTTCCCAGGTCTACACGATCTGTGGTTCAATATCCAGTTTAAATTGCTAAGGCTGTTCAAAAAGCCACATGAAGAAGACTTTAATGCCATTAGGCACTTCGCACCGGGAAAAGATGATGTCTTTGTTGATATAGAAACGAACCGAGGTGAATTCCTCCTTTCTACGGACATTCTGCACGGTAACAAAAATAAGATCGTAGGTTTTGAACCTAACACTCACGTCTTTAATCGTGCAAACAAGGCTGTTGGCTACAAACCTCATATCAAAGTTCACAATGTAGGACTATCGAATCAAGACGGGCAACTAGAATTGTACGTACCGTTCTACCGAAAATGGATGTTTGATGGACTCTCCTCTTTTGATTATTCTAGTGCGCATGACTGGTTAGAAAATTGACTCTGGAATTACAAAGAATCCAACCTAGAGGTAAAGAAGGTCAAGTGCGAAATAAAGAAATTAGATGATTATGACTTAAAGCCCTATTTCATGAAAATTGATGTTCAAGGGCTTGAATATGAGGTATTAAAAGGTGCAGAGAACACACTTAGAAAACATAAACCCATTCTTTTAATTGAATCTATTGAAGATCGTATTTTAGACTACCTCAGAGAGTTTGGTTACCAATGCTATGCCTATGAGTTTGGTTCATTCAAAAGAGGGATTGGCAAACTAAATACCTTCTGCATCACTGATAGCAAATACGAGAAACTAGCAGCATAAACAATAAGCAAACGATGTCATAAACATTGTTAGAATTGAGTAGAGATTCTTTTTATCTTTCAGACAGTCTATTGCTCAATTATGAAAAAGATTCTCCTCACCTCTATTTTTTTAACGATCTCAATTATCGCTTTTGGTCAATCCTTCACAGGAGATCAAAAGAATCAAGGATATGCCCTATTTGGCAGTAAAGTCACCTTTATCTTCGATGAGCTTCAATACGATGTTAAACCTGAACGCGTGGTGGTTACGGGCGACTTCAGAAGCTGGGACCAGAACATGGAGATGCCACAATGGCAACTTAAAAAAACAGGCGAAATCTGGCTCCTAACCATTGATAATGATGGCAATTTAGTCATTCGACCTAATACCAAATTTAAATTTAGAATTGACGATGGCGAATGGTTAGACCCTCTTAAGATTGCCCCAAATATCAGCGGATCTGACTTAGTTTTTGAGCAAAACTATGAGGCAAAAGGCATGACGGCTGAATTAAGAAGTGAAGGCTTAATTTGGGCTGATATTGTAGGCGTAGACAGACCGTTGATTCCAGAGGCCTATCGAATTATAGATGGTGAAGGCAATGTAATTGAGGTAGCCGGAGTCTTACCAAACGGTGCCACAACTACGCTTATTACTCCTGCTCAACGCTTGAATAAAAAGAGTGTTTATTTTCTTGAAATACCATCACTAGGCTTAAAAGCACACGCATCATTTGATGGTTGGTTTAGAGAAACATTCTCTGCCAAGGAGCTAGGAGCCAATATTGATGATGGTAAAACTACAGTAAGGTTATTCGCACCTAGAGCGAATATGGTCAAACTCTATTTATACGATTCACCAGAGGGTGCTGCCAAAGATGAACTAAGCATGACTGAAGATGAGGATGGTGTTTGGGAATATTTCTTTAACAGCGATTTACACGGAACCTATTATGATTTCACTATACATGGGGACGATGACCCAGGGAATACTTTTTACGAAACCAACCCTATACACGTAAATGATCCTTATGCTCGCGTGGTAACCAACACTTGGGGCCTAGGGAGAATCTGGAGAAGAACTGAACCTGCTACCCCATTGAAGGCTGGTATTCCTGCTCTGGAAGATGTAATTGCCTATGAGGTGCATGTACAAGACTTTACCGATCAACTACCTGTTGATGAAAAGATCAAAAGTCGTTTCCCAGCCTTCCATAAACCGGGCCTTAAAAACAAGCGAGGTGAAAAAATAGGCTTTGATCATATTGTTGATCTCGGAGTAAATGTAGTACACCTAATGCCAGTTCAAGAATACGTACACTTCCCTACTGAAGATTGGAAAGCATCTTTTAAAGATGATCCCTACATGATAGAACAAGGCATTGCCGAAGAAAACTATCAGTGGGGATACAGAACCACTTTTGCCATGGCCGTGGAATCTCGATACAGATCTTTAGGGAAAGAGCCAGGCGAAGAACGAGATGAATTTCGTGACTTGGTACAGTCATTTCATGACAAGGGCATTGCGGTAATCATAGATATTGTTCCTAATCACACCGGGGAGAATATGGATGGAAATGAATGGTATTTCAATTTTAATGGCATTGACAAGCAGTATTATTACAGAACCAAAGACTTTGAGCACATTGGCGCTTATGGCAATGAGGTCAAGACTGAAAACCGCCCTATGGTGCAGCGCTGGCTAATAGATCAGTGTAAGTATTACATTGAGGAATTTGGAATTGACGGCTTTAGAATTGATTTAGCTGGCCAAGTTGATGAGCAGACACTAAAAGCATTTAAAGCAGCCATTGGAGAAGATAAAATCGTTTACGGAGAAGCCTGGATTGGCTCTAATGATCCTAACTTTGAGAACAACCCAGACTGGGATTGGTACAAAGAAGATGCTCCGATTACCTTCTTCCAAGATGACTCGCGCAGTGCTTACAAAGGCCCTGTCTTTGAACTTAAAGATTACAAAAACGATCGCGGTTGGGCCGGTGGAAAATTCTCCGAAAGAGATGCAGTAATGAGAGGGCTTATCAACAAAAATCCTGATGACGACACGCCATTGGACGGTATCTCCTATTTAGACATTCATGATAATTTCGCTTTAGCCGATCAATTTGGAGGACCCAATTTTGACGGACGAACTAGTGTAGACCAAGACGAATACAAAATTGCTGTGGCTTTGCTTTACACCACATTAGGACCAATTGTTACTCACGGAGGAACGGAAATCATGCGAAGCAAAGCTCATGCCCCATTGAGGGAAGTTGTTAAGAAAACCAATGCTGGATTTAGTGCTTATATGCATGGTTATCGAGACACCTACAATCATAGAATTGCGAATCAATTTGTTTGGTCTCAAAAAGGACAAAAACCTAATAGAAAAAATAGCAATGACTATAAGAGCATGTACGCCTTCTGGAAAGGCATGAACGAATTCAGAATGAGTGAATACGGTAAAGTATTCAGAGTCTCTGAAAGTGTACCTGACGACTACTATCAATGGATTACACCAAAAGATGAAGGCATGCTGGGATACCTAGTCGACAAGAAAGTTCTTGTCTTAATCAATGCAACAGACGAGGCCATGGGCTTTTTGGGCCCACAACTGCCTGCAGGTGACTGGAAACTTATTGCTACCAAAGAAAGAGTTGACATTAACGGTTTGGATGGAAATGGCAAAAGCACTTCTTTGCAAGAAGGAACACCCTTTGGTCTTGGCATGGAACCCACTTCTTTACTGATCTGGGTAAGGGATAAATGATAATAATAGTTCTCAATTAAGCTTAATCGTGTAAGAAATCACTTTGTCCTGCTTTTTGGCAGGACTTTTTGATGCTTCACTTTTCTTTTCTTTTACCAACTGGTAATTGATCTGCTTCTTAGTTACAAGTTTTGGCTCAGGTAGCTTAAAATTAACTTTGAGTTTGCGGTGAAGTGTCACATTTCGGCCTTTGTTGAAGGCTTTCTCATATTTCAACAAACCTATAAGTCGCTTTACTTCTTCATCGCAGCCATAGCCTAAAGAGGTTACAATTTTAATGTTGCGAGTTCTTCCCAAGCCATCCACATCGTAACTAGCCTCCACATCTCCTTCAATTTTGTTGGCTAATGCCTCTTCAGGATAATTTAGGTTTGACTTTATAAACTTGAATAATGCTTCATTTCCCCCACGGTAATGAGGAGTTTTGAGGGGTTCGTCTTTTCTGGGTTTACTCAATAGTGGAAATTGGTTATTGGTTGTTGGTTGTTGGTTGTTGGAAGTTAAGTAATTGATCTTCGTTCTTCAATTTTGATTCAATATTCGTCACTCTTAACTCGAACTCTAAACTCCGAACTTTCCCTCCCCTAACTAATCCAGCTTAATCCTTCTAATCTCAATTGGTCCCCAATCTGCTACATTTAAATTCTTCTCATCATCATATGCCTGCCAAGGGCTATTGGCTAAATAATAAAAATAGCCATCCTTAACCTGACCAAGCGTAGGCTCACCCAACGTCTCTCCTCCTCTATTAATCACTCGTTCAAGCTCAATGGTTAAGCCAGTTTCATTTAAAAAGTATTGAACCACTTTATAAGGCTTTGTGCCATTATGAATCGCTATTAACGTGTTCTTATAATAATAAAGCCCATCTATTCCTTTTAAAAGGGATGTTTCGGGAGCAAAGATCTTTTCAATCTTATCTTCTACAAAATTGATTCGGTGGATTCCGGAAATGTAATCAGCGAAATATAGATGCTCTTCGTTATCCGATAACGTGAGTCCTTGCAGGTTGAATTGGGTATCTATTAGATCGTACTGTAGTCTCGTGAATGAGCCTAAGTAATCTGAAGTATCGGTGCTCGTGCGGGTCAGATAAGGCTCAAAGCTATTGCTCAACCAAAGCTGAGAGAGACTATCTAATTCTATATCACCTATGGTTGAAGTCTCATCGTATTCTAGTCCTTGAATTATTCGACCAGAATTAATTTCAATTTGAAAAACGATTGATTTGCCGAGATCCTCAACCTGGTAATCTTCCATCTCAGGCATGGCGGCCGTACTGACCCAAATTTGGTTATTAAGATAATCTGGTTTCATTCCCAATACAGCATAAGGCAAGTCTAGCCAATCGGAAACGAGTCCTTCAGGTGAAACTTTGACAATTTTCTTTTGCCTGACGCTACCTAACAATAGTCCACCATCGGCCAACAAGACAAAACTCTCCGGGTGTAGGTCAGCAGCATTAATAGTCAAATAAGTTTCGTCATGTACTTCTTTGGTTCCTAGCGTTCTTTGTAATTCAAGTAATTCACCATGATCTCTGTGATTTCTGATATCATCAAAGACTGAGTTACCCTCAAAATTGTAGGTAGCATCCATTAAGAGCATTTGCCGAATGGTTTGGACTGCCCTTGTCCTCCTACCAGTTAAAGCCCAAGCTTCAGCCATTTTAGCCACAATTAACGGGTGGTTAGGCCTAAGATCATTGGCTTTTCTAATGTGCAGAGAGTACTCTTCGTAATCTTTGTTTTCTAAAGCCTCAATGGCCAGATTATAATAGTCTTGAGCGGATTCTTGGCTAAAACACTGAAACGAGATGAGCGCCAAGACAAGTAGAATGATGGGTCTCATGAATAGTGAAATTAGTACAAAAAAAGAATTCCAGCGTGCACTGGAATTTTAGGGTAGTCTAGATGAAGATTTATTCAATCTCTCTGCCTCTAAAACATTCCAGAGCAATAATACCCCTACTGCTATTTAAGAAATTACAAATAACCGTTCCTGTAATCTTGAACCATCATCTTTGTACTACTTAGAAGATGGATTAATTTACCTTCTCAAATCTTAAACTGATCATGATTAGAAAGCTTAAAGGAATGAAGCATATTGGTTTAATGGCCCTAGCCATGCTAGTGCTATTTGCAGAAGCCAATGCGCAAAAGATACCTCAACAGGTAGTAGACAAAATTGAATTCAGAGAAATTGGTCCATCACGTCAGGGTGGTCGTTACATAAACTTTGCTGTGGTTGAAAAAGCCAACAAGGTAATTTACGCAGCAACAGCATCTGGTGGATTATGGAAAACTGTGAACAACGGCCAGTCTTGGGACGCCCTTACGGACGATGTAAACATGATTTCTATTGGAGCAGTAGCCGTAGACCAACAAGACACGAGTGTGGTGTGGGTTGGTTCTGGTGAAGCGAATAACTCAAGATCTTCTTACTGGGGTAATGGTGTTTATAAATCAACCGATGGTGGCCAAACATGGAACAACATGGGTTTGCCAGAGTCTCATCACATTGGAAGAATCTTAATTGACCCGAATAACTCCGATGTAGTGTATGTAGCTGCGCTAGGTCACTTGTATTCTGACAACGAAGAAAGAGGCGTTTACAAGACCACCGATGGCGGCAAGTCTTGGAGCAAAGTATTAGAAGTAAAAAAGAAAGGCGGCAAATTTATTGGGGTTGTCGACATGGCTATGAGTCCTGACGATCCTAATACGATTATCGCTGCGGCTTACGATAAAATCCGTACACCTTGGACTTTCAATGAAGGTGGAGAAGGATCAGGAATATATAAAACCACCGATGGTGGTGCTAACTGGACTAAGTTAGGTGGTGGTCTGCCAGGCGGCTTCTTAGGAAGAATTGGTGTCGCTTATGCACCGGGTGATGCAAATGTTCTATACGCAAACATTGAAAATGTGAACGTTGAAGGCATGTCTGACAAAGAGCGTAGAAACATGCTTGAAGTTGGTATTGCTTTAGATAGAGACAAAGAAGTAGTTGGCGTTGAAGTATATCGTTCTAACGATGGTGGCTCTAGCTGGACAAAAGTAAATGGCGGTGAGAAAAACATTGGTGGTGCACCTTCTTACTATTATCAGCAAGTAAGAGTAGATCCTAACGATGCCGACCATGTTTACGTAATTGGTATCCAGATTTGGGAAAGCAAAAACGGTGGCCAATCTTGGAGTAGACCATTCCGCTTTGGCGGAGATAACCACGCTATGTGGATTGACCCTAATGATTCTGATCATATGCTATTGGGTTATGACCACGGTATGGGTATCACTTACGATGCAGGTAAAACTTGGTATCACCCAGATGAACTTCCATTAGCGCAATTCTATGCTGTAGATGTAGATATGGCCTACCCTTACAATGTTTATGGTGGTCTTCAAGACAACGGATCTGTAAGAGGTCCTTCTACTTCTAAAAACGGTAGCGCTATGCCTTATGAGGTATGGCAACGTGTTGGTGGCGGTGACGGTATGTACAATGTACCAGACAAAAGCAATAACAGATACCTATACAATGAGTCTCAGTTCGGTCCTTTAAGAAGATTAGACATGGAGACTGGCGAATCTGCTAGCATTCGTTATACAGGAGATAGAAACATGAGATGGAACTGGAATGCACCCATTGTGGTGTCTGCCCATAATTCTGATGTAATCTATCATGCAGGTAACAAAGTAGTTAAGTCTACATTTAGAGGTGAAAACTGGGAAGAAATCTCAGGAGACCTTTCAAAAAATGATCCTGTAAAAGCTGGTGGAACAGGTAACATCCAATACGGAACAATCACATCTCTTGAAGAGTCTCCACTAGATGCAGATGAGCTTTGGGTTGGTACCGATGACGGTAACGTTCATATAACTACAGATGGCGGTAACAACTGGACAAACTTGAATGCGAATATTCCTAACAATCCAGAATTCTGGGTAAGTAGAATTGAAGCTTCTAACCACTATAAAGGAACAGCATATTTGAGTTATACAGGTATGAGAAGAGATAACTTCAATGCCTATTTATACAAAACAACAGATCATGGTAAAACATGGACTTCTATTGTGAACAACTTACCTGCTGAGCCAGTAAACGTTATTCGCGAAGATCATAACAATCCTAATCTGTTATTCGCTGGTACTGACTTTGGTGTTTA
>CBFIDV010000019.1:0-53067 GCA_965661455.1 Roseivirga sp. | reverse complement strand
GTGCGCCACTTGAAGGAGATATTTCTTTGGTAGAATACTATCAAAAAGCGGGGATTCGCTACGTAACACTCACCCATGGTAAAGACAATAAGATTTGTGATTCTTCTTATGACACCACGAGAACACATGGCGGATTGAGCGAATACGGTTTGGAAGTAGTGAAAGAGATGAACCGTGTAGGTATTATGGTAGATGTCTCACATATCTCTGATGATACATTTTGGCAGGTAATGGAAATGACGGATGTTCCCGTAATTGCTTCTCACTCTTCATTGAGGCATTTCACCCCTGACTTTGAGCGAAATATGAACGATGAGATGATTAAGCGTTTGGGTGAAGAAAACGGAGTGATCATGATCAACTTTGGTTCTAGCTTTTTAGATGGTGAGTATAGAGCAAAGAGAGCAGCTTACGATGAGCATGTTATCAATTGGTTGGCTGATAATGAGCTAGAACGAAGTGATGCAAAAGCAAAAGAATACATTGATGCTTACACGAAGGAGAATGATCCTTGGGCTGATGTTGCAAAAGTAGCTGACCATATCGACCGTGTGAAATCTTTGACCGGTTCTACAGACAACATTGGTTTTGGTTCTGACTATGACGGTGTCGGAGATTCACTACCAACTGGTATGAAGGATGTTTCTACCTATCCTAATTTGATATTTGAATTATTGAAAAGAGGCTACACAGAGGAAGATATTTCTAAGATGTCCTACAAGAATGTGTTTAGAGTTTGGCAGGCAGTAGAAGATGTCGCTGACGCTAGTTAATTAAGAAATAAGTAGATCAGAAAACAGGTAAGTAGAGATGCTGCCTGTTTTCTTTTTAATAATCATTTTTCAAGCATCAAGCATCAAGCATCAAGCATCAAGCATCAAGCATTAACTCTCCCACAACCTCAAACTTCTCAAAAACCTTCTCGGTATGTGGAGCATCAGGTAGTTCATTGGTTAAGTCCTGGCCAGCCCAATGCTCATAATGCTTGCCATTTTTCCAAAGTCGACTCTCGGTAACATCATAGATTTTCCCCTGATAAGCGACCCAGATTTCTTCTTTGTCCTGACCATTTCTTAGTGCCAATTGTGATTTGGTAAATGATTTGGCCATTACTTCATGGTGTAATAGGTGTGGTCACGCAAGACTGTGTACAGAAAGGCCATGTCGGACTCTTCAGATTCAATATTCAAGGTTTGTTTTACTTTATCTGCCATCAGTGTTACTGGCTCGGCATTCATGTGATCAGCCTTCATTCGTAAACACTCCTTGATAATCGTTACATCCTTATCGCTTAAGTTTCTGGCTTCAGGGAAAACAGGTTCATAGGCCTCTTCCATTTTCTCTACCAATTGAAGTCTAGAAACTTGCTCCGTTTTCTTCAGTTTAATGATGGTAGTACCTGCTGCTAGATCCCCAAGTCTTTGCCCATTCTCTGTAAGAATAATAGAGATGATGGCCACAGATCCACCCAGCATAACGTCAATTGGCCGGAGTATCCAACGCAAGATGTAGCCGCCAATTGTTGGTGCTGATCCATCCAATCTAACGACACGAATATTTAAGGCCATTTTCCCTAGCGATTGACCATTGTTAAGGATCTCCGTATAGAGGTCGTAGAAGAAAAGAGGGAAGTAAAGAAGAATATTCAACCAACCTTGATTGAAATATCCAAGCTCAGACATGATGTAGTTTATACCGACTCCTACTAAGGAGAGAATCAATATATCTACAGCAAAAGCAAGTACCCGATTGCCTACCCCGGCTTTGTCTTGATCAATCTGTACGTTCTGTGCGGTTTGAATGCTTACTTGCATTGCGAGGGACGGGTTTTTAGTGTTTTTCTAAATAGAAGTGCAGTATAATTATAAAAAGGAAATCTTCTACCAAAAGAGGACGGCATTCCTTTAATTTTCAAATGCTTTTCTACCATCCATTAGTATATTGAACTTCATTTGAGAAAAAGGGTTTAAATGCGCGAAACAGCATTTGTAAAGCAAAATGTTAAGAAATGGGAGGAGTTTGAGGCTTTGCTAGAAAGCAAGCAGGCCGACCCTGATAAACTCTCTGAACTTTTTATTCAAGTGACGGATGATCTGGCCTTTGCTAGAACCCAATATCCTGAGTCAAGAACCTTTGCCTACTTGAATGGCCTAGCCTCTAAAATTCATGGTAAGATTTACAAGAATAAGTCTGAAGACCGAAAACGCTTCATTGAATTTTGGAGGTATGAGGTCCCAAATATCATATACGAAAGCAGGATTAAGTTGCTCTATGCTGCAATCATCTTTGGTGTGAGTATTCTTATAGGTGTGGTCTCTCAATCGGCAGACCCGGATTTTGCCAGAACCATTATGGGAGATTCCTATGTCAACATGACCTTAGAGAATATCAAGAAGGGTAATCCATTGGCCGTTTATGCTAAATCGGATGAGGTGAATATGTTCTTTGCCATCACCTTCAATAATGTACGAGTTTCCTTCTTTGCTTTTGCAGCAGGTCTTTTACTCTCATTAGGTACCGGATTCCTACTCTTGCAAAATGGTGTGATGGTTGGAACGTTCTTCACTTTTTTAGCCCAGCAAGGGTTTATGAATGAGGGCTTTAAAGTGGTGATGCTCCATGGAACGCTTGAATTATCGGCCATTGTAATTGCTGGAGCAGCTGGCTTTGTTATGGGTAACAGTATTTTATTTCCAGGTACTTTTTCCAGATTGGCTTCCTTTAAGAAAGGAGCAATAAAAGGACTTAAGATTGTGATGGGCTTAATGCCCGTTTTCATCATGGCAGGTTTTATAGAAAGCTTTTTCACGCGTTATACAGATATGCCTCTAGTGCTTTCTTTATTAACTATTCTAGGCTCAGCCGCCTTTTTACTTTACTACTACATTATCTATCCAATAAGATTAAATAAACGACATGAGAAGAACCATTCAGCTGCGTAAAACACGCTCTTTTGGAGAACGGCTAGAAGGCACTTTTGACTTTGTAAGGGTAACGGCTAAGCCATTATTTAAGAGTCTCTTCTTCTTTACAACCCCCTTTGTCCTTATTGGGACTTTTCTCGTGACGAATCTCTTAAATGCCACATTCAATTTGGGAGGAACACTTGGTACTGGAGTCGAAGACAATATCGAAGATGTAATGGCCATAGGCCTTTCCGCGATGGGCTTTCTGTTGCTAATGGCATTTGCTGGTAGCATGATTATGGCAGTTGTATACTCTGTTTTTAGATGTTTTGAAGAAAGGGGTGATGCAGATTTTACTACCAATGATGTTTGGAAAAAGGTGGCGAAGGTTTATTGGCAAGTGTTCGGGACAGTACTTCTATATGGAGTGGCCTTTTTCATTCTGTATCTGATTATACTCGTTCCCTTTACACTCCTTTTAGCTTTTCTTTCAGTCCTTATTATTCCGGTCATTTATTTGCTCATGGGCTTCTTCTTGATTGTGATGCTCACAGCATTGCCTGCGCAGATCTATGAGAGGAAAGGAATTGGTAAAGCACTTAATAAAGCTTTTCAATTGCTGAAAGGGAACTGGTGGTCGGCATTAGGCCTGTTTTTAATTCTTATGCTGGTCTATAATGCCATCATTGTGGTATTCTCTGTGCCATTTTATGCCAATATGATTTTTGGCATCTTTTCTACAGGCGAAGTTGATCTTATGGCGGATACACCTCTTTGGCAAAAGGCCTTAAATTATCTGTTTGGTGCTATTTTACTCTTAGGTTCATTCATGACATATTCCCTGCCGCTAAGCGGAATGACCTTGCAATATTTTAGCTTTTCAGAAGAGAAAGATGCTCGAAACCTGATTAGCAGAATAGACGAATTCGGAAAGAAAGAGGAGGAAGAAGACGAAGGTGAATTTTAAGAGATTCCTTTATACGTTACTGTTATTAACGCCTCTCTTTTTTAGTGAGGTTCAAATGGCTGTTGCTCAAAATGCCGAACCACAAACGAAGCAATTTGACAAGCAGAAGATAGAGCAATTGGAAGACAGTGGAGATTTTGAATACGTAGAGGCTAAGCCAAAAACAACCTCTTTACTAAAGCGATTTTTAAACTTTCTCAATAACCTAATTAATAAGTTTTTTGCTGCAGCCGCGGATACTTTGCTAGGACGGGTGTTGCTGTACATTGCCTTGTTTGTCCTGCTGATGGTGGCTTTAGTAAAGATTTTCAGCCTCAATGTGAATGAAGTATTTAGGGGTTCTACCGACAAAGGAAGTCTCGGTTTTGAAATGCTCGATGAAGACATTGAGAAGCTTGATCTAGAGCAGTTGCTTAAGAGTGCATTGGATAAGAACGATTATCGCTTGGCAGTACGGGTTGTTTATCTCAAAGCATTGCGAAGCCTCAATGAAGCGCAGCTGGTTACTTGGGAATCTGGCAAGACCAATCACGATTACTTGCTGGAATTAAGGTCAGAGCACTTGCGCAAACCGTTCGATTCTCTTTGCTATTATTTTGACTACGCCTGGTATGGCGAGTTTGAGGTAAACAAAGAAACGTATGAGAAGGCAGTTTCTCAGGCTACTTTCATTCAGTCTAATATTCAACCTAAAAAGGAGGGGTTGAATGCTTAAAGGAGATCGAAAATATTATGCCATTATCCTGTTTGTGCTGGTTGTACTTTTTACCATTCAGCAATTCCAGAAAGAGGCGACTAATTACGATCATACTTTTTCATATAAGGACAAGAACCCATACGGTGGTTATGTGCTCAGTGAACTGCTGCCAGACTTTATTGGCAATTATGAAATTGAGCATTTAAACCTAACACTCTACGAGATACAAGATCAGTTGGGACCAGAGGTGAACCTCTTCATTCTGGCGGATGCGATAGTCTTTGATGAACAAGACACCAAAGTGCTTTTGGATGCTGTGGCGGAAGGGATGACGGCCTTTATAGGTGTGGCAGATATAGCGGGTAAGCTGGAAGATACCCTTGGTATTTCAAGACGTCAGTCAGACTTATATGAGGTGGTAAATAACCAAGACACCATCGCCATACGCAGTGAATCTCTAGAAAAGAGCTTTAGATTTAAGAGAGATGCCTCTCGCACTTATTATAACGGCATTGATAGTATCGACTATAGGATTCTCGCGAGAAGAGATGATAACATACACGGCTTCAAAGTTCTTCATGGCAAGGGCGAATTGATTATCAGCACCATGCCTTTGGCCTTTACTAATAATTACCTCTTCTACCAAGAAAATGCAGATTTTGCCGCTTCAATTCTCAACGATTTACCCAACAAGCCCACTATATGGACAGAGTATTATCAATTGGGAAGAATGGTAGTGCAAACTCCACTGCGTGTGGTTTTAACAAGCCCACCTCTCAAGCTAGCTTACGGCCTTACTATGTTGGCTTTATTGCTCTTTATGGTTTTTGAAGCCAAAAGAAAACAGCGAATTATTCCCATCATCACTCCACTCTCTAACTCTACCTTAACCTTTGTTAGAACAATAGGGAATCTCTATTTAAAAAGTGGAGATCATAAAGACATTGCGTTGAAGCGCATTCAATATTTTCATGAGTTTTTGCGAGAGAAGTATTACCTGAACCTAAAGGAATTTGGGCCAGACTATTTCAATAAGCTTAGTGCAAAAACAGGAAAAGACATATCAGAAATCAAATCACTATTCGACTTTATGGAGCGCATAAAGCAGATGCCTAAAGTTGAAACAAGTGATCTTAAGAAATTGAACAGTTTAATCGAATCCTTCTATGGAAGAAATAACTAAAGAACCTGAGTTTGAAAGCAGACTCGATTTATCAGGCTTACAAGCCGATGTAGAAAAAGTAAGTGCCGAAATTGGTAAAGTCTTGGTGGGTCAGCAAGGCATGCTCAGCATGTTTATGGTTGGCATTCTATCGGATGGACACATTCTCTTGGAGGGTGTGCCAGGGGTAGCCAAAACACTTTCTGCAAGGCTATTGGCCAAAGTGATAAAGTCTGACTTTTCTAGAATTCAGTTTACACCCGATCTAATGCCTTCTGATGTTTTGGGTACTTCGGTATACAATCAGAAAGTCTCAGAATTCGAATTTAAGAGCGGACCTATTTTCTCAAATATTGTTCTGATTGATGAGATCAACAGGGCTCCTGCCAAAACCCAATCCGCCTTATTCGAAGTGATGGAAGAGCGTCAAGTGACTATTGATGGGCACACGCACAAAATGGCTGAACCCTTTCTAGTGGTGGCTACACAAAATCCGATTGAGCAGGAGGGAACGTACAGGCTTCCAGAAGCTCAGCTAGACCGTTTCTTGTTCAAGCTAACGATTGATTATCCCGATTTAGAGGATGAGATAGCTATTTTGAATAATCACCACGACCAAAAAGTGAATTGGGATCTGACACAGGTAAAGGCAGTACTCACAGCAACCAATATTAAAAAATATAGAAAGCTGGTATCCCAAGTTCATGTAGAGCCAGATGTGGTTAAATACATCGCTCAGCTCATACAAGAGACTAGACAGCATGCTTCATTATATCTAGGTGCATCGCCAAGGGCTTCGGTTTCAATTTTAGGAGCAGCCAAGGCCTTTGCGGCCATGTCGGGTAGAGACTTTGTAACACCTGAGGATGTCAAGTTGATGGCAGTGCCCGTGATGCGACACCGTGTGATCCTTACACCGGAAAGTGAGATGGAAGGCTTATCGACAGATCAGGTCATTAAAGAAATTATTGATAAAGTGGAGGTGCCTCGTTAGTGCGGTGGTTTAGGGCCATATATATCAATAACCGATTTTTTCAGGGAATAGCCATTGTGGTTTTCATGGCCATTTTTGGTTATGTATTTCCTGTTTTTGAATCAATAGCCCGGGTGGCTATGTACCTCTTGTTTGCCCTATTATTAGTGGATTTGATCCTGCTATTCAGGGTGAAAAAAGGCTTAAAAGCGAATAGAGTAACGCCTGACAAGTTCTCGAATGGAGATCGAAATCCAATTAAGATTTATCTACAAAATTACTATCAATTTAAGTCTAGCTTAAAGGTAATAGATGAGGTGCCCGAGCAGTTTCAGATGCGTAAGGCAAGCTTCTCGTTAATGGTAGAACCAAATGAGAAGCAGAGTATAGCCTATGATTTAAGACCAGTTAAGCGGGGCGAATATCACTTTGGTCAACTTAATGTCTTCGCTAACTCACCGCTCGGTTTGGCAGCAAGAAGATTCCGTTTTGAGGAGCCCGTAATGGTGCCTGTCTATCCCTCCTTTATTCAAATGCGGAAGTTTGAGTTGTTGGCCATTTCCAATAACCTGACCCTGCAAGGGGTGAAGAAAATTAGGCGTATTGGGCAGAACCAAGAGTTTGAGCAAATCAAAGATTATGTAGCGGGTGATGATTTCAGAACTATTAACTGGAAGGCTACCGCAAGAAGAGAACACTTGATGGTGAATACCTATCAAGACGAAAAGGCACAGCATGTGTATTCCCTTATTGACAAAAGCCGGGTAATGCGAATGCCGTTCGAAGGCATGAGTCTCCTAGATTATGCGATCAATAGCTCTCTTGCGCTTTCTAATATTGCTATTAAAAAAGGAGACCATGCTGGTTTGATCACCTTTCAGCACAAACTGCAAACTGTAGTACCAGCCAGTAAACGGAATAGCCAAATGAAGATGATTCAGGAGGCCCTTTATTACCAGAAGACAAACTATTTCGAATCGGATTTTTCAAGACTTTTTGTTGGGGTCAAGCGCAGGTTGAACCACAGGAGTTTGCTACTGCTTTATACCAATTTTGAGTCAATGGCTGGCTTAGAAAGGCAACTGCCTTATTTAACCAATTTGGCAAAGAGCCATGTTGTGGTAGTGATATTCTTTGAGAATACAGAACTGCAGGAGCTTCTGCATACAGAGCCGAAATCCGTCAAACAGATTTACTATAAAACCATAGCAGAAAAGTTTGATCATGAGAAAAAGCTCATTGTTAAAGAGCTAAACAAGCATGGAATATATTCTGTCTTAACAGCTCCTCAAGACCTGACGGTGAATACCATTAACAAGTATTTAGAACTCAAAGCAAGAGGGTTGATCTAATGAAAAAGAAAATCTTCTACGTAATTGTATTGGGTCTTTTGGCAGCTATGCTCTTCGCCATATTCTCACAGCCCGGATTAGACGACTTTGATACGCAGTTTACTGAAGTAACGAGGGTGCGTAATGAAAATAATACGGGTCCTGTTCAGCGGGTTTATATTGTCACCGTAGATCAAGTGAACAAAGAAGAAATGCAGCTTTATGGGCAACTGATGCCCTATGCGAAACTTGGAAATACCAAGGTCTATTTCTTCGATGAATCAAAGCCTTATCCCAAGTCTGCTCAATTAAGGGATCTCAACTTCGACCCCGAATTTAATATCAACTGCCTAGCCAAATACGAAAAGCGGTTTGGCTTTGAAGGCGTGTTGATGAATCCTTTTCAATAATTTTTGGTCACTCTGGTGGGGTAACCCATACCCTGCGCGTACCATATATACAGTGCGTTCATAGGCACTAGTTTTATAGATTAACAAAGCATCAAAGGAAATTTTATTTTAATGACCCAGCAAAAAGCCCTTCCACAGATGGTGTGAAGGGCTTTTCATTTTTTAGATTTTCTGGACGTCATCTCATACGTCACCCTGATTTTATTTCAGGGTCTTATTTAATAACCAAGTAGATTCTGAAACATGTTCAGAATGACGAAGTAATAGAATTTAAATGAGCTTCCCTTGGGCTTTGATCCAGCGCTCTGGAAAATCGCCATGAGTGGCTTGTGTGTAGTCTTCATAACTACATGGAATATAAGCGCGATCCAAGAATCCTTCTCCGTAGTTCACTAGCATCCACCATTTCTCACTTTGCTTGCTTTTGTAGAACGTCATGGTGTCTTCAGTTCCTTCAAAGCTCACGGTGTATTTGGTATAGCTATCAGAATTAAACTGACCTGAGTCTTTACGATTGTAAAAGCCTTCAATGAAATACCAGAGCATGGTAGCACAAACTTGTGCCGTTTTCATGTGTTGGTCGTCCAAGCTCGGGTTATACTCGCTCAAACTGATTGAGCTCATTTTCTCATTCATGCCGGCATACCACATCGCTTGGCAAGCTTCTTCGCCCGTTAGCCCAAAAGGTTGCGCATCAGTATTTCCAGGAGCATCTGCACTTCTTATGGCTGTGATATCAAAGGCCATCATATGTGCCATACGAATTACAGGTTCGGCTTCTTTAAAGCCATCTCTGAGCTCTCCCAAGCGTACCGCTTCAAAGTATAGCTTATCCAGTGCTGTTAGTGCTGCAGCTTCTACCAAATAGCTTTGATGAGCCAAATGGTTATAGCTAAACATAAAGTTTGGCTTATGGGTAATGAGCTTTGAAAGGAAGGTTTCATTCGCATCTCCTGAGACTTCTACATCTAATTTGGCATCCACATTTAGCACAGAGATTTCTTCTGCTTTAGATTCATACGCTAGGTACTGGCCCATGGCCAAATCATGAGTTCCCCCGATGATTAAGGGCAATACCTTCGCTGCCATTAAATGCTCTACCACTTCTTTTAGGCGAGCAATGGTATCCTCATAGCTTTCACCATTTCGGAGATTGCCCAAATCCGCTATGCGATAAGAGGTACTACTTTTCTTTAAGGCATAGAATTTCCTGCGAATGGCCAGAGCAGCTTCACTACTGCCTAAGTTTACTTTTGTGCCTCTATTCTCAGAGAGCCCAACAATGGCTAAATCAATTTTCTCAATGTCTAGGCCTTCGTCTGTTAAGGATTGAATGCTTCGGCCAAGTGCTGATTCTGGTAAACCCTCGATGGTTTCTGGGGCTTTGAAGAAAAGTTTGAGGTTCATAGTTTAAAGATAGTTGAAAAGTCAGAAGATGGAAGCGAGAAGACGCAGGACGGTCGGTCACTAGCGTACCTTTTCTTTTCCTGAGCGTAGCCGAAGGATCGGCCAAGCTTTTATATTTGGCTGATCCCTCTGCAGGTCGGGATGAAAAGAACGCGTGGTGTTTTTTAAGTAAGGTTTAAATATCAAGGTCATTGAGAGCGAGATTGGATAACCACCCCTGACCCCTCTTTGAAAAGGAGGGGAAAATGTAGGGCATAAAAAAAGCCATCCGTTTCCGAATGGCTTTCAAATAAATCTTTAAGGATTATCCTCCGAAGTCGTCAAATGCAACGTTTTCGTCTGGCACTCCCCAATCATCACACATCTTCAATACAGCTGCGTTCATCATTGGAGGTCCACAGAAGTAGAATTCGATTTCTTCAGGAGCATCGTGCTTGCTTAGGTATTGATCGATTACCGCTTGGTGAACGAAACCTAAGAAGCCATCGCCTTCCTTATCATCCATGTCTTTTCTTTCTACCCAATTGTCTTCTGGCACAGGCTCAGAAAGCACTAGGTGGAATGAGAAGTTCGGGAATTCCTTTTCAATTTTTTGGAAGTCTTCTAAGTAGAAAAGCTCTCTCTTAGATCTACCACCATACCAGTAAGAAACTTTTCTTCCTGTTTTCAAGGTGTGGAAAAGGTGGAACAAGTGAGATCTCATTGGAGCCATTCCAGCACCACCACCAATATAGAGCATTTCTGCATCTGTTGGCTTAATGAAGAATTCACCGTAAGGACCTGAAATGGTTACTTTATCACCCGGCTTTCTCGTAAAGACATAAGAAGAACAAATTCCAGGATTTACGTCCATCCATTTGTTATTCGCTCTGTCCCATGGTGGTGTAGCAATACGGATGTTCAGCATCACGATATTTCCTTCTGCAGGGTGGTTTGCCATTGAGTAAGCACGGAAGATTTCTTCCTTGTTCACCATTTGGAGATCCCAAAGACCGAATTTATCCCAATCTTCTTTGAATTTATCTGGACCAGCAGGATCGTCTGGGTGTGGCTCAATGTCCATGTCTTTAAAGTCACAAACTACTGGCGGCACGTCCACTTGAATATATCCTCCTGCTTCGAAATCTAGCGTTTCGCCTTCAGGCAGTCTTACAACAAATTCTTTAATGAATGATGCAACGTTGTAATTAGAAACTACTTCACATTCCCACTTCTTAATACCGAAGATTTCTTCTGGAATATGAATACGCATGTCTTGCTTCACCTTCACTTGGCAAGAAAGTCTAACACCTTCTTTTTGCTCAGATCTGCTTAAGTGACCAACTTCTGTTGGAAGCACATCGCCTCCACCTTCGTTAATGGTACACTTACACATAGCGCAAGTTCCACCACCACCACAAGCAGATGGCAAGAAAATTTTCTGACCCGAAAGGGTATTTAATAGAGTAGTACCCGCTGCAGCAACTACAGGATTCTGCTCATCTCCATTGATGATGATTTTAACATCACCGCTTTGCACCAACTTAGATTGGGCATAAAGAAGAATGAGTACGAGTAGTAGAATTACTACTGAGAAGGCTACGATTGACGTAATAATGATAGATGACATCTAATAATAGATTTTAAATCAACATTTTAGACCAAATTTATGTCCGATCCCTAGGGCTACAAATATATAGTCAAAAGCTTAAATCAGTAAGTAGAATTGAAAAAAGATGTCGAAAGCTAAAAAGGCCTATACGCTTATTTTTTCGAGGATTTTTTGGCCTTTCCTTAAGTCTCCAACTTCTAGTTCTAATTCTTGGATAGAAAGCTTCTGGTTTTCAATGTTAGTAATCACCGGTTGAACGATAATGTTTACGTTTGGGTTTTCTCGCAAGCCGGCATTTAGCAGTTGCGATAATTTGATTTTTCCGATCGCATAACTCTGCTCAAAGCAGAAGAATTTTTGACTCAGACTTTCAAAATCTTGTAGGTTAATATCCTGCGGTCTGTTAAAGCTTACATATACTTGGAGGCTGGGCTCATTGCTAAAAGGGAGCTGACTTAAGTTGTTATGTTTCTTGTACTCATATTTGTAGTTGTAGCTTAATGCCGATATATCTGAAAGCACTGCGGCACCTGTGGGTAAACTTCCTGCTCCTTTGCCAGTAAAGAGTTGCTCATCGCAGAATTCTCCTGTTATGGTTACCGCATTGAACTCGTTCTTAATGCTAGCCAAAGAATCATTAACCTCAACAAATTGAGGTATCACAAAGCCATAAACTTGACCATTCGCTTTAACTGCTTTAGCAATGAGTTTTATACCAAGGCCTTTTTCTCTGGTATACTCAAGGTCGCTCGGTTTTAGTCGATCGATACCAAGATTGACAATGTTTTTAGGTGCCACGTCAATTCCGAAGGCATGGGTAAGGAGGATGCTTAGCTTGTATTTAGCATCAAAACCTTGAACATCTAACGTAGGGTCTGTTTCTGCAAATCCAAGGTTTTGGGCTTGCTCCAAAGCAGATTCATATGTGAGTTGCTCTTCAAAGACCTTAGTGAGTATGTAGTTTGTAGAACCATTAAAGATTCCTATGATTTCTTTTAGTGGTTCGTGGCCAAAGTACTCTTCCAATGTCCGAATGATTGGAATACTGCCACATACTGCCCCTTCGTACAGTACGGCTTTACCTGTTTCTCTTTGAAGCTCGACTAGATACGCTAGATTTTCAGCTACCATTTTCTTATTGGCTGTTACAACTGATTTGCCATTTCTTAGGGCTTGTTCAACCAATTGAAGGGCCGCATCGGCATCGTCTATTAATTCGACCACCACATCGATAGACTTATTTTCAAGAATGGCATTCGGATCTGTAGTGAAGTAGAGCGAATCTATATGTCGCTTTTTAGAGGCATTCTTAATACAAATCTTAGTGATTGTGCCTGAAAAGTTGTTGGAATTATTGATGGTTTCGTAAAGTCCTTGACCTACACAACCAAAGCCAAAAAGGCCAATGGTAATGTGTTTCATTTTGAGATTCGTTTAAGAAGTTTTTAATCAATTCGCTGATCTTAACAGCCTCTAATAAGAAACCGTCATGACCATATCTTGAGGGGATGAATGCCAACCGGGCATCTTGAATGTGTTCTGCTATTGTTCTTTGCTCGCCTTCTGTAAAAAGTAAGTCACCTTCTATACCCAAGATTAATGCCCTTGCTGAGATCTTTCCCAATGCTTTCTCAATACCACCTCTGTTTCTGCCTACGTGATGGGTGTCCATGGCTTTGTTCAAAGCGTAGTATGTATGTGCATCGAAGCGTTTACTCAATTTCATACCTTGGTAGCGCAGGTAGCTTTCTGCTTTATAGTTGGAGAGCTTGGTATCAGTACTCTCATACTGGCCTTCATTATATGTCTGCTGCGTACGATAACTGAGCATGGCAATAGCACGAGCAGCCTCTAAACCTTTCCAGCCTCCTTTTGGAGAACTAGAATAGAAAGAAGGATCTGCTTCTATTGCCATCCGCTGAGCCGTTCTCACAGCAACACCCCAAGGCGAGCTTTTGGCTGCTGAGGCAATCACTGTGATGTTCTCGAAAATTTCAGGGCGAAGAATGGCCCATTCTAAAACTTGTTGTCCGCCCATTGAGCCTCCCAGGCAGAGATGAATCTTTGCTATCCCTAAGTATTCACGAAGCAACTCATGTGCGTTAACCATATCTCGAATGGTAAGGCTTGGGAAACTTCTGAGGTAACGTTCTCCGTTCAAAGAGTTGAAATCTTTAGGCCCCGAACTACCGTAGCAGGAGCCCAAAACATTGGGGCAAATGATAAAGTGCTGATCTGGATTGATAAGGTCGTTCTGACCTACTAAACCTGGCCACCATTCCAACGGATTGGAGCTTGCTGTAATGGCATGACAGATCCAGACAGCATTGGAAGCATCTGCATTGAGCTCCCCAAACGTTTGGTAGGCAATTCGAGGTTCATAAAGGGTTTCTCCTCCCTCTAGTTTTAAAGACTGCGAAGGGTAGAAGTAATGGATTTCTGATTGTAACAGATTATTAGTCTCCACCGGAGACAATGGTTTTATAATCGACATGTTTCTTGCTGTTTAAAGTAAAAATTGAGAGATGGGTATGCGAAAGCCTTTGGCTTAGGACATACGTCAGCAAGGCATGCTTTTAATAATTAAAACCTGCGCTAATAAATCTTGAAATGAATAAAATGGATTGTACATGATAACCAATTTATATTCTCCCGAATGCCACTTGGCATCCAATTGGGATCAGGATTTAGCACCTTTCTCGGAGTTAATCGAGGGGGTTGCTAGCGCTTCATCGAGCCTGTCTCTCCACGCTTCTTTATAAATCGATTCTATTCCACAGAGGGAAAAAGAATGACTTGATGCTACGAACGTAGCATGCATATTTGAGTTTCAAAATAAGAAGTAGAAAAAATTACTTCTTATTTAATCATATTCAATAAAGTAGTAAGCTGATGCTTGAGGTCTCTTCTGTCGACAATAAAGTCTAAGAAACCATGATCTAGTACAAATTCTGAGCTTTGGAAACCTTTAGGCAAGTCTTTACCTACCGTGTCTCTAATCACTCGCGGACCAGCAAACCCAATAAGTGCTCCAGGTTCGGCAATATTGAAATCACCAAGCATAGCATAAGATGCTGTTACACCACCCGTTGTTGGATCTGTTAATAAGGAGATATAGGGAATACCTTCTTGTTTTAATAAGGCCAGTTTAGCAGAGGCTTTTCCTAATTGCATGAGGGAATAACCAGCCTCCATCATTCTGGCGCCACCAGATTTTGAGATCATTAAGAAAGGAGTCTTGGTCTTTCTAGCATGGTCGATTGCTCTTTTGATTTTTTCTCCTACCACAGCTCCCATAGAGCCACCAATAAAGGCAAAGTCCATACAGCAAATGACTAGGTCAACCCCATTCATTTTACCATAGGCAGTTCTTGCAGCGTCTTTTAAATTGGTCTTCTTCTGAGCGGCTTTAATTCTATTGGGATAAGGCTTGCTATCCACAAAATCTAGAGGATCTGCAGAAGTTAAGTTCGCATCAATCTCGGTGAATTCGTTGTTGTCGAAAAGGATTTCGAAATACTCTTTAGAACCAATTCTAGTGTGAAATCCATCTTCTGGACTCACATAAGCATTGTTCTTTAATTCTCTCGTGTGAACAATTGTTCCACCGGGAGTTTTAACCCAAAGACCGTCAGGTGCATCTTTTTTCTGATCAGTAGGGGTAGTTATTCCTTTTACTTTTCGTTGAAACCAACTCATAGTGTCTTAATTCAAATTAAAGAGTTGACAAAACTAGAACAAAACTCTTCGTTCACCAAAAGTGAATGCTAATCATTATTAGAATCAATCGATTGCAACAATTCATGCCTTTTTTGTTTGGGAAAGGCATCTTTTCGTTTTTCTTTGAATCGGAATGAACGTTCATTCCGCAATTTAAATGATTGAAACTAAGACCAAAGACAAGCGAACTTTAATCATGGAGGCCACTTTAGTTTCGTTGAGCCAACATGGTTTTCATGGTACGCCCATTTCTATGATTGCCGAAAAGGCCGGAGTAGGAGCGGGTACGATCTATCGCTACTTTGATAATAAGGAGCATTTAATCAATGAGCTTTTCACATTTATAAAGAAAGATGTGATAAAAGCCATGCTTGCAGATTATAGAGAAGAGGGTTCTTACCAAGAACGTTTTAAGCATCTCTGGATGAATCTAATACAGTATTGCATTCGCCATCCTCAAGAGTTTCAGTTTGTAGAGCAGTATAGATATGCTCCATTTGTGAGTCATGTAACAAGGGAGCAGTCCTTTATTATTCTGTCTCCGATTATGCAATTTTTTATTGAATCTAAACGCGCCAAGGCCATGAAGGATTTGCCGCTTTATACCATAATATCATTAACCTATGGGCCTATTGTCTCGCTCTCAAAGCTGCATATAGACCATAATCAATCACTAACCCAAGAGCGGCTTGAGCAGGCGGCAGATGCCTGTTGGGATGCCGTTCGATTTACCCAAAAATAGAAATGCCAAACGTAGTTATTAAAGGAGTTGGGAGTTGTATACCAGATAGAGTTGTTCCTAACAGCGATTTTTTGAATCACGTTTTTTACCAACCGGATGGAACGCCTTTTCCTGATGACAATGCCCTGATTATTAAGAAATTTGAAAAGATAACTGGGATAAAAGAACGCAGGTACGCTGCCGAAGGACAAAAAGCATCTGACCTAGGTGCTATAGCTGCCCAACGAGCTTTAGACCATGCCGGAATTTCAGGTGATGATCTTGATTACATCATCTTCGCACACAATTTTGGTGATATGCAGGCAAGTAACAATCGCATTGATATGATGCCGAGTTTAGCTGCACGTGTTAAAGGAGCTCTAAATGTTCAGAACCCTTCTACCTCTTGTTACGATATTGTTTTTGGTTGTCCGGGTTGGGTACAAGGTTCTATTCAAGCCACTCAGATGATTAGATGTGGAGACGCCAAGCATGTGATGGTGATTGGAGGAGAGACTTTATCTCAAACTGTAGATCCTCATGATAGGGATTCTATGATTTTTGCGGATGGAGCGGGTGCTACTATTTACTCTGCTACCGAAAATGATAAAGGTGGTTATTTAGCACAATGTTCTAGAACAGATGCCAACGATGAGCTTTGCTATCTAAATATGGGGCCTTCTAATAACCCTGCGTTGAGTGCGGATGGTTCTAGCTACATAAAAATGAAAGGCCGTAAGATTTATGAGTATGCTTTAACCAATGTTGCTGAAGCTATAAAGTCGGCTATAGAAGAGGCAGGCTTAGGACTAAAGGACATTAGTAAGATTCTAATTCATCAGGCAAACGAGAAAATGGATGAGGCCATTTTGCATAAGCTTTTTAAGTTATATGGAGAAATGGGAGATGCACAAGCCTTAATGCCCATGACGATTCAAACTTTGGGGAATAGCTCGGTCGCGACCATACCAACCATGTTAGATCTAATTCTGAAGGGAAACTTGGAGGGTCACAAATTGAATACAGGCGATAAAGTGATTTTTGCCTCAGTAGGAGCAGGCATGCATATTAATGCGATGGTCTACGAGATTGTTTAATCCACCTCCTCATAATCTACATAGTCACCTCCATTGAAGTTCTCTGTAGATTTATTTTTACCACCTTTTTTGGGAGCATAATTCACGTCAACATTCCCGTCTTTCGGACGAGTATGTTGACGTGTTTGTTGTGGGCCTTGTTTTTGGCTAGCGCCTTGAATAAAAGGATTGAAGAAGAACTTGAATACACTTCTGAGAATCCAAAATCCTACAAACAGTATGGCCAAAAACTTTAACATCTATCTACTTAGGTATAAATTTCGTTTTGAATAAATATCCAAGAAGTAATCATCCATTAAATCATCAATGAAATAGATTGCTTCTCCGGTAGACTTCATCTCAGGTCCTAATTCCTTATTTACATTCGGGAATTTATGGAAAGAGAATACGGGCTCCTTAATGGCGTATCCTTTCTTAACTGGTTTAAAGTCGAAGTCTTTTACCTTCTTCTCACCCAGCATCACCTTTGTAGCATAATTCACATAAGGTTCCTGATAAGCCTTACCAATGAATGGAACGGTACGTGAAGCCCTAGGGTTTGCTTCAATGATATATACTTGATTGTCTTTTATGGCAAACTGAATATTGATGAGTCCAACCGTTTTCAATGCAACTGCAATCTTTTTGGTGTAGGCCTCAATCTGCTGCATTACAAAGTCTCCCAGGCTGTAAGGAGGAAGTACCGCATAAGAATCTCCAGAGTGGATACCTGCTGGCTCTATATGCTCCATAATTCCTATAATGTATACATCTTCACCATCGCAAATTGCATCTGCTTCAGCTTCAATAGCTCCTTCCAAGAAATGATCTAGTAATACCCTGTTGCCAGGGATATCTTTTAAAATATTCACTACATGCTCTTCAAGCTCTTGCTCGTTGATTACAATCTTCATGCTTTGGCCACCCAATACATAAGAAGGGCGAACCAAGAGTGGGAAGCCTAATTCTTTTGAGAGGTCAAGGGCTTCATCGGCATCTTCAATTACCCCGAATTTTGGATAAGGGATGTCATTTTCAGCAAGTAGCTGAGAGAACCTTCCTCTGTCTTCTGCTAAGTCTAGTGCCTCTGAACTGGTGCCAATTATCTTGATTCCGTAACGATCTAGTTTCTCTGCTAATTTCAGGGCTGTCTGGCCACCTAGTTGTACAATAACTCCTTCAGGTTTTTCGTGAAGGATAATGTCATAGATGTGCTCCCAGAATACAGGCTCAAAGTAAAGCTTATCTGCGGTGTCAAAGTCTGTAGAAACGGTTTCAGGATTACAGTTAATCATGATGGTTTCATAACCACACTCTTTTGCGGCATATAGGCCATGCACACAAGAGTAGTCGAACTCAATACCTTGACCGATACGGTTAGGACCAGAGCCTAAAACAATAATCTTCTTATTATCTGAGGCTACAGACTCATTCTCTTGGTCGAATGTAGAATAATAGTAAGGCGTTTGTGCTTCGAATTCCGCAGCACAGGTATCAACAAGTTTATAAACTCTTTTTATGCCTAAGTCATGTCTTTTGTGGAAGACTTTACTTTCTAAACAGCCAAGTAAATGGGCAATCTGTCTGTCGGCATACCCTTTTTCTTTAGCAATTCTTAAGAAGTTCTCAGGAATTGTATCAATTGTAAATTGCTCAATCTCGTTTTCTAGTAAGATGAGTTCTTCGATTTGTTGTAAGAACCACTTATCGATTTTAGTTTTCTTCTGAATGGTCTTGAATGGGATGCCCAATTTGAAGGCATCATAGATGTGGAATAGTCTATTCCAGCTTGGGTTTTCAAGACTATACAATAGCGTTGCCTGATCTTTTACTTCTTTGCCGTCTGCTCCTAAACCATTTCTCTTGATCTCTAGAGACTGACATGCTTTTTGTAAAGCTTCTTGGAAGTTACGGCCAATACCCATGGCTTCTCCCACAGACTTCATTTGAAGACCTAGCTTTCTATCAGAGCCCTTAAACTTATCGAAGTTCCAACGCGGAACTTTCACAATTACATAGTCTAAAGAAGGCTCAAAGAAGGCAGATGTATTTTTTGTAATCTGGTTTTTGAGTTCATCTAAGTTGTAGCCAATTGCTAGTTTCGCTGCAATTTTAGCTATAGGATAACCTGTTGCTTTAGAGGCTAATGCAGAAGAGCGAGATACTCTTGGATTAATCTCAATTCCAATTATTTCATCGTTCTCTGGGTTAACTGAGAATTGAACGTTACACCCACCAGCAAACTGACCTATACCGTTGATCATTCTGATAGAGAGGTCTCTCATTTCTTGATAAACCGTGTCTGGTAGCGTCATGGCAGGAGCCACAGTTATAGAATCCCCCGTATGCACGCCCATTGGGTCAAAGTTCTCGATAGAACAGATGATAATTACGTTCCCGATATTATCTCTAATCAACTCTACTTCGTACTCTTTCCAACCTAAAATACTCTGTTCCACAAGCACCTCATGAATAGGAGATGCATTCAACCCTCTGTTCAAGGCTTCGTCAAACTCTTCTTGCGAGTTAACAAAGCCACCACCATAGCCACCGAGAGTGTAGGATGGTCTAATAACTAGTGGGAAGCCAATTTCTTGGGCAATTTCTTTTCCCTTTAAGAAAGAGGTGGCTGTTTCCCCTTTACATACGTTCACGCCAATTTCGATCATCTTCTGACGGAACTTCTCCCTGTCTTCAGTAGTCTCAATAGCATTGATATCAACCCCAATAATCCGAACTCCGAATTTCTCCCATATACCTGCTTTGTCGCAGTCAATGGCAAGGTTTAATGCTGTTTGTCCACCCATTGTAGGCAGTACAGCATCTATATCATGCGTTTTGAGAATTTCAATGATGGACTTTTTGGTAAGGGGCTTCAGATAAATATTATCTGCCATTACCGGGTCTGTCATAATGGTAGCGGGATTTGAATTGATCAAAGTGACCTCAATACCTTCTTCCATTAGAGATCTGGCAGCTTGAGAGCCAGAATAATCAAACTCGCAAGCTTGTCCGATAATGATTGGTCCACTTCCGATTATGAGGATGGACTTAATGCTATTGTCTTTTGGCATAGGGGTTAGTTAGGAAAGAACGACTTGTTGACAAACGTCTAAATTGGCACAAATTTATGGCAATTGATTAATAATCAAAATCGGTTTTTGTTGAATAAGTTTTTAAAATACGAAAACATCATTCTAAGGCATTTTTAGGAGGTAAGAATTAATTTATTTCCTATTTTCAAATAGTCATAAGAACTAAACGCTAACTAACAATGAATCATATCAAATCTATTAAGTCCGTAATGGCCATGATGGTCATGCTTTTATTTGTAGTAGGTTGTGCTGCAACCTCAACGGCTACTACAGGAACAGCAGCAAAAGCTAAGGCAAAACCAAAGCCTTATGATCCAACCGGAACATGGGAATATACAGTTGAGACACCAGACGGTGGTTCTGGAGGTTCTTTGGTAATTTCTGGAAATATAGGTGCCTATGCGGCAACCTTAGAAACAGATCAGTTTGGTGCATTGGAATTGCAAGATGTATCAATGGATGGTCAAACAATGACCGGTTCAATTGATGTGATGGGAAACTTCGCAGATGTTGAGTGTACCTTTGATGGAGAAACCTTTACTGGCTCAGTTTATTTGGGTGAAGATGCTTTCCCAATGGAGGGTAAGCGCGTGAGTAGGTAAATAATAAACGTATTATAAAATACTTAGGGTGGTCAAGTTGATCACCCTTTTTTATGAAATGAGATGCTAAGTTGTTTAGACGAAATGCGCTCGACAACTTATTTGAAATGGGTTAAATGACTAATTCAATCAGTTTAAACTAAGCTGACAGAATGATTAGAATGGCTAGCAGAAAACTGACTACGGCTGATACATTTCTATTGGTTTTCATAACATTGTTGTTTTGGTGTTCACAATGCCTGACTTCTATTGTCAGAACTTTTCACTAACAAAGTTCATGAAAGTAAGAGGGTGAGAGCGCAGAGAAATGCCCAGATTGGCTAAATAGGTGTATTACCTAGTCGTCATCATCATCGTCATCTCCAGTTCTTTTTATTAGCAGTACCCCATCTGTTCCATTAGCTACTACAATTAAATTAGATCTTGACGAAACGAAGTTTGCAGATCCATCAAGTTGGAACTTGAAGGCTTCATTTGGATAAGTTTTATTCACCTTGGTGGCTCCAAAGAAACCGGTAACGTCATTGGCGATATAAACTAAGTTAGCATCAACCGCTACAGCATTAGTAAGTCCACCACCTAAAAATGTTTGAGGCAAAACCCAATCGCCATCGGGGTCCGGATTATTCTTTTTATAAATGGCCAGGCCCACTTCACTACTTGCTACATAGATGTTGTTGCCCTTGAAAATGGCAGTGTTCTTACCATCGGTTGTTTGCATGGGAACAATAGGGTAAGGGTCACTTACTTTATTAAGGCCTTCACGATCTACTTTGTAGAAGATTAATGATGCCTCTGCACCACCGGTAAGTACGACCATGTCTTTGCCATGCCTAGTTCCTTTAGCAACCACATCTTTGGTTCTTTTATAGTTGTGTTGATCTATTACAGAGAAAAAGTTGTCAGTATCTCGGATGTCAATCGCATAAAGGCCACTAGTGCTGGTATTGCTGCCTCCAACGGTTACATAGAGCATATCGTCCGTAAGAATAATGCCATTAGTATTTACTCCGCTAATCGATAGAGATTCTACCTCTTCTGTGATTTTACCATTGTCTAAAGAGATCTTTTCTACTAATGCGCCATTTCTATTGGCACCTGCCAAATAGATGGGTTCGTCTACATTGTTTCTGCCTCCATCATCATCGTCATCATCTCGGTTTTTATCATCATCGGCTATTGCTAGGGCGTTAAAGTCTGAGTCGTCATAAATAGCCTCGGATTTGAGCCTTGGCCTATTGTCATTAGAGATATCTATGATTTGTAGCCCTCCACCATAATCAGCTCCTTTGGTATTGTAAGAAACGAATGCATAGTCATTTCTAATTCGCACATGCGATGCAGATCGTGGTATGCCGTTTACTTCAATGGGGCTTACTCTTGCTATTATTCTATAGGTTCCTTTACCAGATGTGGCTGATTTAAGATTAGCCGCAGATACATCAGATGTGGCAGTGGTTGAAAGTGTTGAGTTTATGATTTCAACTTTGGAGTCTAGGTAGCTTTCGTCATTGGTAAAGGTGAGATCTTCAGTTTCGATAATCTCTGGTAATTCTTCTGCCGGAGGACTAGTTTCTTCTTTGCAGCCATTGAATAAAAAGAGAATAGCACTATAGAAAAGAAGAGATCGAAATGTTTTCATGACAAACCAGTTTTACCAATTATAGGGCTTTAAGGCCTGTAAAATAATGATTTAGGTCATGCGGCTCATAAGTTCTTTCACAGTCTCATTTTGGGACAAGACACAATGGTTTGTTTCATGTCTGGAAACACATTTTCCATAAATAGCTGAAACACAGAGAGTGGAGGTATTGGAGTTGAATTTGAACCTAATGCTATCAAAATCAACCCTGACATGAAAAACGCGATTTCAATTCTACTTTTGGTATTATTATTTGCATCTAGCTGTACCAGTCAATCCGCCTTATTCGATAAATCAGGTCTTAGAAAGCTAGAGGAAAATCAGCTGAGTCTTGTCGGAAAATGGAAGACTGAGGGGACGAAAGAGTTTTTCCGTTTCAAACTGAATTCTGATGGCCTTTTAGTTGCTCAAATAGCTGATAAAAGTCATGTGGCCTCCCATTTTGAAACCGTAGGTGACCTAGATTTTATCATTAAGATTGGAGATAGCAGCGATTTAACCGAATGGATAGGTCGCTTTGCCTCTTACAGAAGAGAGAAAATACAGATGTTTGAATCTGGTATTCAAAACCCATCTGTAATGACATTAACAAGGCAGCCCGCTGAATTCAGTGTGGTTGAAGAATAATTATGAAAAGGGTTTTTATTTATTGCGTGCTTATATTTTCACTCGTTTCCTGCAGGTCAACAGATGCTTTGCTTTCAGCTCCTAAAATGGATGCTGCATTGTCTCAAATTAAGGATGATTTATTAGGTACTTGGACGGTTGACGGTGAAATGGCCAAATCGCCATTAAATAAGTTCAAATTCGGTTATAATAATCGCGACCAGTTTGAAATGAGGGTAAATGATAGGCTGGTTCAAATTACTGATATGAGAGTAATAGGCGCTCTTGACTTTTCTCTTTCCTTTAAGGGGCTAGATTACTCTGAACTATTCTTGATTGGCAAGTTTCCCAATTCTGCTAAAAATGTTCTTTTATTAATTAATACAGATAAAGAAAATAATACTTACGAAACTCTGCAGAACATTCGCTTGGTGAAGCAATAAAAAAAGCCTCTCACGATTTCTCGAAAAGAGGCTTTAAATCATTTATTATGAAGGAACCTTTAGATATTTAGAGCTCTATTATTAGTTGCTGCTAAACAAGCTTCTTTAAAAGCTTCTGAATAGGTAGGATGCGCATGTGACATGCGTGCAATATCTTCAGCCGAGGCTCTAAATTCCATAGCCACAACGGCTTCAGAAATCATGTCTGCTGTTCTTGCACCAATCATATGCACGCCTAAGATTTCATCGGTGTTTTTATCGGCTAGTACTTTAACTAAGCCATCAACATCCATTGAAGCCCTTGCTCTGCCTAAGGCCCTGTAAGGAAAAGATCCAGCTTTGTAAGCTCTGCCACTTTCTTTTAGTTGCTCTTCTGTAAAGCCTACTGAAGACACCTCCGGCCAAGTATAGACAACACCCGGAATGAGGTTATAATTAATATGAGGCTTTTCACCGTTGATTACTTCCGCAGCAAAAACACCTTCTTCCTCTGCCTTGTGGGCTAGCATAGCTCCTTTCACTACATCACCAATGGCATAGATGTTATCTATGTTGGTTTTCAGGTGAGCATCTACTTCGATTCTACCCCGATCGTCCATTTTTACACCAGCATTTTCAAGCCCAAGCTTGTCTGTATAAGGTCTTCTACCAATTGATACCAAGCAGTAATCACCTTTCAATTCTACAATTTCGCCCTTCTTGTTTTCTGCTTTTACAGTAACCGTTGTAGCGGTGCTTTTTACTTCGGTTACTTTATGTCCTAGGTGGAATTTAAAGCCCAGTTTTTTCAAAGACTTCTTCAATTCCTTTCCCATGGTTTTATCCATAGATGGAATAATATCATCCATGAACTCTACCACTGATACTTCGGCACCTAATCGACCATATACAGAGCCTAGTTCCATTCCGATTACACCACCACCAATAATGATCATGTGCTTAGGGATCTCTTTTAATTCTAGTGCTTCTGTTGAAGTAATTACGCGTTTTTTATCAATATCAATATCAATATCAATGAAAGGAAGGGAAGCAGGTTTAGAGCCAGTAGCAATGATCACTTTGTCAGAAGTAATCTCTGTTTCTTTGCCTTCAGCATCTGTAATTTTCACAGTGTTTTCATCAACAAAAGACCCCATTCCATGGTGAACATCAATCTTATTTTTCTTCATTAAGAAGTCAACACCACCAGTTACCTGATTCACAACCTGACGCTTACGCTCAATCATTTGATTGAGATTCACTTTCAAATCCTTTAATTCTATTCCATGATCTGAGAATGTATGCGTTGCGTTATGGTAATGCTCTGAAGAATCGAGCAATGCTTTTGAAGGAATACATCCTACATTCAAACAAGTGCCACCTAATACATCATACTTTTCAATGATGGCGGTTTTCATGCCCAGCTGAGCACATCTGATAGCGGCTATATATCCTCCGGGTCCTGACCCGATTACTGTTACATCGTACTGCATATCTAAGGTTTTAGATGTTTGATTTTCGAATTAGACGCCTAGTAAAATCCTAGTTGGATCCTCCAACAACTCTTTCACTCTCACCAAGAAACTTACTGATTCACGCCCATCAACAATTCTATGATCGTAAGAAAGTGCTACGTACATGATTGGTAAGATTTTCACTTCGCCATTTACAGCCATTGGTCTTTGCACAATATTGTGCATCCCTAAAATTGCTGATTGAGGTGCATTGATAATTGGTGTTGAAAGCATTGAACCGAAGATTCCACCATTTGTGATGGTAAAGGTTCCGCCAGTCATTTCATCAATGCCAAGCTTTCCGTCTCTTGCTTTTGTAGCGAGTCGCACAACTTCCTTTTCAACCTGATCGAAGCTCATAGATTCGGCATTTCTAATCACCGGAACCATTAATCCTTTAGGTGCAGACACCGCAATAGATACATCTACAAAATCACTATAAACTATCTCGTTGCCTTCAATTCTTGCATTAACGGCAGGCCATTCTTGCGCAGCCATGGTAACTGCTTTTGTAAAGAAAGACATAAAGCCTAAACCTACTTCGTATTTCTCTTTAAAGGACTCTTTGTATTTCTTTCTCAAGTCCATGATCGGCTGCATATTCACTTCATTAAAAGTGGTGAGCATAGCCGTTTCATTCTTAACAGAAACGAGTCTTTTGGATACTGTTTTTCGCAATGAAGACATTTTCTCTCTTCGCTCGTCTCTGGCTCCTGGGTTACTTGGAGCAGGAGCTTCTTCTTTTGAAGGGCTAGAGGCTGCTGGCTTAGGAGCCGACTTTTGAGCCTTTTCGGCATCTTCTTTAGTAATGCGGCCGTCAACTCCAGTTCCTTTAATAGAACTTGCATCAATACCCTTTTCTGCTAATATTTTGGCTGCTGCAGGAGAAGCGTGTCCTGTTGCATATGTTTTTTCTGCGGAGCTTGAGCTAGGGGCAGATGCATGATCTGCAGACTCAGCAAGAGTTGAATTTGAAGCTGGTGCGCCTCCTTCCATTACTTCAATCTTACAGATTAAAGCTCCTATTTCTATCGTGTCATCTTCCTGAGCAACTATTTTTAAAATACCGTTGGCTTCTGCTGGTAACTCAAAAGTGGCTTTGTCAGAATCTACTTCTGCAATCACCTCATCCATTTCTACATAGTCACCATCTTCTTTCAGCCAGGCTGAAATAGTTACTTCTGTAATAGATTCACCAACTGTTGGCACAATCATAAAGTGTACTTTGCCAGTTGCTTTTGGTTCGGCAGTAGCCTCATCTCTAGTCTCGGCTTTTTCTTCAGTTTTAGCCGGAGCTTTGTCACCTGAAGCGTCAGTATCTATCGTGCAGACGAGTTGACCAATTTCTAGGGTCTCTTCTTCTTCGGCTTTGATGTGCAGAATACCAGAAGCTTCCGCATTTAATTCGAAAGTGGCCTTGTCAGATTCTAGTTCACAGATCACTTCGTCCATTTCAACGAAGTCACCTTCTTTTTTAAACCACTGTGCAATAGTTACTTCGGTAATCGATTCACCTACTGCAGGTATTTTGATTTCCAAACTCATTTTGAACGTTTTATGCGAAAACTTTATTAATTATTTCTTCTTGTTCTTGGGCATGAACTTTCGCGTAGCCCGTAGCCGGAGAAGCACTAGCCTTTCTAGAGATTAGTTCTAGTTCCTGCTCTTTATACGCCCTCCTAACAAAACTCCAGTATCCCATATTCTCAGGTTCTTCTTGTAACCATATTTTCTCGGCGTTTTTGTATTTGCTGAGTATAGCATTTACCTGTTTAGTTGGGAATGGATGAAGTTGTTCTATTCTGATAAGTGCAATGTCTTTGCGCTTATCTTTTTCTTTTCTTTCGAGTAAGTCGTAATAAACTTTACCAGAGCAGAGCACTACCTTCTTCACTGACTTGATGGTTACATTCTCATCATTAATCACCTCCATAAAGCGCCCTGACTTGAAATTATCAACTGGCGATACTGCTTTAGGATGGCGTAAAAGTGATTTTGGCGACATAATGATCAGTGGCTTCCTAAACTCCCATGTAAGCTGTCTTCTCATGGCATGAAAAAAGTTAGCAGGGGTAGTAATATTCGCCACAACTATATTATGCTCAGCACTTAATTGCAGGTATCTCTCTGGTCTTGCATTGGAATGTTCCGGTCCTTGACCCTCATAGCCATGAGGAAGGAGCATAACCAATCCATTCATTCTTTGCCATTTGGTCTCAGAGCATGAAATAAATTGGTCTACCATTACTTGAGCGCCATTGGCGAAATCACCAAACTGTGCTTCCCATATGGTTAGTGCATTTGGATTGGCCATGGCGTAACCAAATTCATAACCTAGAACACCAAATTCAGAAAGGAGGGAGTTATAAATTTCGAACTTGTTCTCTGTTCCTAATTGATTTAGACTGTTGTGCGGTTCATTAGTATTGGCATCTGTGAGTACAGCATGCCTGTGCGAGAATGTTCCTCTTTGAGCATCTTGGCCCGTGAGTCTTACTTTCTTTCCATCTAAAAGCAGGGAGCCATAAGCAAGTAATTCGCCACCTGCCCAATTCAACATTTTCTGTTCGTAGAACATGTCTTTGCGCAGTTTCAGCTGTTTTTCAATCTGCTTAATTGGCTTAAAACCTTCCGGTATGCTAGTGAGCGCTTCCGCTACTTTATCAATCAGCTCCTGTTTAATTCCAGTTTCGGGTGATTGATCAAAGTCTTCTGGCTTGGACCTTCTTAGTTCTCTCCAAGATTCTTCAAGTGGCTGGTAGGTATAAGGTAAAGGCTTTTGCTTCACCATGTTCAATCTATCCTGAAGCAAAGCCCTAAACTCTTTGTCCATTGATTTCGCAATGCCAGCTTCTATCTCACCTTTCTCAATAAGTTTTTTGTTGTAAACCTCTCTCGGATTAGGGTGCTTCGAGATCTTATTATATAAGGAAGGTTGTGTGAATTTAGGCTCGTCACTTTCATTGTGCCCATGGCGTCTATAACATACCATGTCTACAAAAATGTCTCTGCCGAATTTCTGTCTGTACTCTGTGGCAAATTGAACACAGAATACGACTGCTTCTGGATCATCTCCATTCACATGAAGCACTGGTGCGTCAATAATTTTCGCTACATCTGTAGAGTAGATGGAAGAACGAGCGTCATCAAAATCGGTAGTGAATCCTACTTGGTTGTTAATAATGAAGTGAATCGTTCCACCTGAGTTATAACCTTCCAGTTTACTCATTTGAACTACCTCATACATTACGCCTTGTCCAGCAACAGCAGCATCACCGTGGATCAATATCGGTAATACTTTTGAGCGGTCTCTTCCGTATTCTTCATCTCCTTTAGCTCTTACAAAGCCCTCAACTACAGGATTTACCGCCTCTAAGTGAGAAGGGTTAGGTGCTAATTTTACCTCAACCGTTTTACCGTTTTCAGCTGTGATCTGGCTAGAGAATCCTAAATGATATTTTACGTCACCGTCACCCATGGTGAGATCAGGTGTTGCTGTACCTTCAAATTCGTTGAAAATTTGTTCATAGGTTTTACCCATGATGTTGGCGAGCACGTTGAGTCTTCCTCTGTGTGCCATACCAATCATAACTTCTTCTAATCCTAATTCAGCTCCTTTGTTAATAATCGCATCAAGAGCAGGAATAGTGGTTTCACCCCCTTCTAGAGAGAATCTTTTCTGGCCCAAATATTTGGTATGAAGGAAGTTTTCGAATATTACCGCTTCATTCAGCTTACTTAATATCCTTTTTCTTGCTTTGGTCGATGGATTAAAATCCATCGCATCCTTTTCTATTTTATCCTTTAACCATTGAAGTTTTTCAGGGTCTCTTACATATAGATATTCGAAACCAACGGTGCCCTCGTAGATGTATTTAAGGGTATCAATAATTTTCTGTAATGAGGCTTTGCCTATGCCGAGTTCATTACCCGCTTCAAACTCAGTGTTCAAGTCCGAATCAGAAAGCCCAAAGTAGTGAAGATCCAGAATAGGTTTTCTGTCCTTTCTTTGCCTTACAGGATTTGTATTAGAGCGAAGGTGAGCTCTGCTACGGTAAGCGTGAATAAGCTTGTCGACAGCCGCTTCTTTAGGTAAAGCACCACCCATGCCCGTAGGCTGTGAAGACTTTTTACTATTGTCAGGTAGCATTGGAAATTGCTCCTGAGCAAATTCAAATCCTTCGAAGAACTTCTTCCATCCTTCGTCTACAGCGTTAGGATCTGACTTATATTGTTGATAAATAGCTTCTAAAGCTTTAGGATCAGCGTTACTAAGATATGTGTAGTTGTCCATTTATTGGGGCTTTCTCTACAATGGACGTCAAAGGTAGTGTTTTAGCTAAGTTATTAAAAATTGCCTAAGCGATTATACAATTAATAGGCTTAGATCACTTATTTGATCGGGGTATTTAGTGACTCTCTAAATCTTTGAATCTAAAGTGAATAGGAATAGAAAAAGTGTTATATTTGCAATCCTTTTTCGGGACGTGTTCCTGAAAGAGAGAGGACGAGATCCTCATTTAACCATAAAAATTAAATGGCAGTAAAAATCAGATTGGCCAGAAGAGGCCGTAAGAAAAGAGCGATGTACGATGTAGTAATCGCTGACGCAAGAGCACCACGTGATGGTCGCTTTATTGAGAAAATTGGCACCTATAATCCAAATGTAGACCCTGCAGCTATCAACATTGATAACGAAAAGGCATTTGATTGGGTAATGAAAGGTGCACAGCCTACAGATACTGTACGTGCGATGTTAAGCTACAGAGGAGTAATGTTCAGAAAACATCTCCAAGGTGGTGTTAATAAAGGGGCAATAACTCAAGAAGAAGCTGACAAGAAATTAGAAGCTTGGTTAGAAGGCAAAAATGCACAGATCTCTGGTAAAGAGGAGAAATTGGCAGCAGCAGCAGCAGCAGCAAAAGCAGCTAAGCTTGAGGCTGAAGCTAAAGTAAGTGCAGCAAGAGCTGAAGCTATTGCAGCTAAGAATGCTCCGGTTGTTGAAGAAGCACCAGCAGAAGAAGAAGCAACTGAGGCTCCAGAAGCAGAGGCTGAAGCAGAAACTACAGAAGAAGTAGTGGCTGAAGTAGAAACTACAGAAGAAGTAGTGGCTGAAGTAGAAACTACAGAAGAAGTAGTGGCTGAAGCACCAGCTGAGGAAGAAAAGTCTGCTGAGTAATTTTTTATGACAATAGACGACTGTTTTCAGTTAGGTTATATTGTCAAAGCACATGGATTGAACGGGGAGGTTCAAGCATTTATAGATGCCGATAATCCCCGAGGTTATAATAATTTGGAATCAATTTTTGTCAAGCAAGGGCAAGAGTTGGTTCCTTTTTTTATTGAATACATCAAAGTGAATGCGTCTAAAGCGCTAATCGCTTTTGAAGAAGTAGAGGATATTGATTCTGCCAAGGCACTCAAAGGCCTTGAGCTTTATTTGCCTTTGGAATTTCTTCCTGCATTGGATGAGAATTCCTTTTACATGCATGAAATTGTAGGCTTTGACCTCATAAATACCGCAGATCAGAAGGTGGTAGGTAGTATTACTTCACTACTAGAAGCGGGTCCGCAGGTTATTCTGCAAGTCGATTGTGAAGGAGTTGAAATTTTAATTCCTTATCAAAAAGAGCTTTTGGTTAGGGTCGATCGAAAGGCTCAAGGCTTAGAGCTAAATATTCCTGAAGGTTTATTGGATGTATATTTGAGCGATGAGGATTGATATTATCACATTATTGCCCAAGCTACTAGATAGTCCTTTCGCGCATTCTATTTTACATAGAGCACAAGACAAGGGATTGGTTCAGGTGGTTGTACATGATTTGCGTGAGTATGCGGTCAATCGCAAAAAGCAATTGGATGATTATGCCTATGGCGGAGGAGCTGGTATGGTTATGATGATTGAGCCTATAGACAGATGTATTTCTAATCTCAAATCAGAAAGGGAATATGCCGAGGTGATTTATATGACACCTGATGGAGTGACATTGAATCAGCAAATAGCTAATGAACTCTCTTTAAAGGGTAATATTATAATCCTTTGTGGTCATTATAAAGGAGTGGATGAGCGTGTTCGAGAACATTTTATTACAAGAGAAATCAGTATAGGCGATTATGTGCTCTCTGGAGGCGAGCTTGCTGCCGCTGTTTTGTCTGACTCGATAATAAGATTAATTCCTGGTGTTTTATCCGATGAGACTTCTGCTTTAACAGACTCTTTCCAAGACAATTTGTTGGCCCCACCAGTTTATACACGCCCAGCTGATTACAAGGGAATGCAGGTTCCTGAAGTGCTTCTTTCCGGGCATGAAAAAAAGATTGAAGACTGGCGTTATGAACAAAGCTTGGAACGCACCAAGACACGAAGGCCAGATTTATTAGATGACTAGTAAAATTTTATTAGTCAGGCATTTATTTAAAAAACAATTCTCTATATTTGCAGTCCGAATTTCGAGGAGGATCTTAAGACATTGATACTATGAGCGATCTTATCAAAATAATAGAAGCAGAAAATAACGAAAGAAGGGCTGCATTGCCTGAATTCGCAGCAGGTGATACAGTAAATGTTCACGTTAAGATTAAAGAAGGTGAAAAAGAAAGGATACAGCAGTACCAAGGTACAGTGATCCAGAGAAAAAATGGTGGCGGTAACGGAGAGACTTTCACAGTAAGAAAGATTTCTGGTGGTGTAGCTGTTGAAAGAATTTTCCCTCTACTATCTCCAAGCCTTGATAAGATTGAAGTAATCAGAAGAGGTAAAGTAAGAAGAGCTAAATTATTCTACTTAAGAGGTAGAAAAGGAAAATCTGCTCGTATTAAAGAGAAGATTTCTAGATAATAAGGATATCCATAAAAAAAGGCCTCTAACTGTTAAGTTAGAGGCCTTTTTTTATGGACTGTTTTTTGATATTTAGGTGTAAAACATAAACACATGAAAAAGCTATTAATCGCCATCGCTCTACTTTTCTTCGTTTCTACCTTTTCTCATGCACAAATTGGGTTCTCTTATTTACATTCAGATGTGATCAGTGCTCTTGGAATAAGTACAAATTCGGCAAACAAAATATGGGCCGAAGCTAGAGTTGGATTAGACGTTACATGGTCTAACGCGTCTCCAGAGTTTATTGGAAACTACAACGTTATTCGTAGAGATGATTTTGATTTCTTTATAGGAATTGGAGGTAGATTCAACGCTGTGGAGGGAGTTATTCTGCCTAATGTCGGCTTCCAATTTAAACCGATACAAAGTAAAGACAACTTTTATATTCATGCAGAGGGAATGTATGTTCATGGTAGCGCTGCAGACATATTTAAAGGTTCTGTCGGAATCAGATACTTTCTAAAGTGCAAAGACGAATAGATTCCTCAGCCAAATTGTCAGCTTTTGGCAAAAGGCTCGTTAATTGCTAATTCAAACGAAAATTTGATTTGAAAATCTCTTTTGACAAATATCAAGGAACAGGAAATGACTTTGTTATGATTGATAATCGTGACCAAGCGTTTTCTCATGAGGACCTTAATACGGTCTCCTTTCTTTGCGATCGCAGGTTTGGGGTCGGAGCCGATGGTGTCATCTTAATTGAAGATCACTCAGCGTATGATTTTGAAATGGTTTATTTCAATCCTGATGGTTCGCAGTCACTCTGTGGTAATGGAAGCCGATGTGCTGTAAAGTATGCCGAAGCACTTGGTATTATCTCTGGATCAACTCGTTTTTTGGCAATTGACGGTCCTCATGAAGCAAGCATAGCAGGTGCACTTGTGGATCTAAAAATGGCCAATGTGACTAATGTTCAATCAATAGGGGATGATAGGCTAATCGATACAGGTTCTCCTCATTATCTCAGATATGTAGATAAGACACAAGAAATTGATCCTGTTTTAATTGGAAGAGAGGTTCGTTACTCTGAGCGTTTTGCCAAAGAGGGTGTGAATGTGAATTTCTTAGAAGAGGTTTCTTCTGCAGAATTGAATATTCGAACTTATGAAAGGGGAGTGGAGAACGAAACTTTGTCTTGTGGTACCGGGTGTACTGCTGCTGCCATAGCGCATGGTATAAAAACAGGAGCTAAAGACATCAAGTTAAACGCACAAGGAGGACAACTTTCCGTTCGCTTTGAACGGCATGGTAATGAATTCAAAGAGATCTTTTTAAAAGGTCCGGCCGAGAAGGTGTATTCGGGTCAAATAGTAGTCTGATTAGATGGAAGAACCTTTCCTTAATTAGATACAAGAAACTAACTTTAGAAGATTAAAATTTAGACATGAGTATACTCAATAAAGGCTTAGCCAAATTATTCGGTAATAAGTCTGAAAGAGACATAAAAGCAATAACTCCTTTAGTAAAGGAGATTAATAAAGCGTTTGATAACCTAGCATCTATATCTGATGATGAACTGAGAGGGAAGACGCTAGAATTCAAAAAAATCATTGCAGAGGATCTGAAAGAGATTGATGATCAAATTGCTGCACTTCACAAGAGAGTGGAAGATGAGCCAAATCTTGACCTTAACGAGAAGGATAGCATATTTCAAAGCATAGATAAGCTTGAGGAAACAAGAAATGAGTCGCTTGAGGTGACCTTGAATCGTATTCTACCTGAGGCCTTTGCTGTGGTGAAAGAAACAGCGCGAAGGTTTAAAGATAATGGTGAGTTGAAAGTATCGGCTACCATGATGGACCGTCAGCTTGCCGCTAGCAAATCACATATTCAAATTGATGGTGATACTGCCACTTGGAAAAATGAGTGGGAAGCTGCAGGTAATCTTTTGAAGTGGGAGATGCTTCATTACGATGTACAGTTGATTGGTGGTATTGTGCTGCACAGTGGTAAGATTGCCGAGATGGCCACGGGTGAAGGTAAAACTTTGGTGGCAACGCTTCCAGCTTACTTGAATGCATTACCAGAAAGAGGAGTGCACGTGGTTACGGTAAATAACTACTTGGCGGTAAGAGATAGTGAGTGGATGGCGCCATTATTCCAGTTCCATGGAATGAGCATTGATTGTGTTGACAAACATCAGCCGAACTCTGAGGAAAGAAGAGCTGCTTATCAGGCAGATATTACTTACGGCACCAATAACGAATTCGGTTTCGACTACTTGCGTGACAACATGGCGCGAGAAGAAAAAGAACTCGTTCAGCGTAAGCATCATTATGCTATGGTCGATGAGGTCGATTCTGTTTTAATAGATGAAGCAAGAACTCCATTAATTATATCTGGACCAGTTCCAAGAGGAGATGAGCATGAGTTTTACGAGTTGAAACCACGAATTCAAAAACTGGTAGAAGCCCAGCGTAAACTATGTTCTGGTTATTTGAATGAAGCGAAAAAGTTAATCAAAGAAGGGAATGAAGACGAAGGTGGAACGGCATTGTTCAGGGCCTACAGAGGCCTACCTAAGTACAAGCCTTTAATTAAGTATCTCAGTGAAACGGGTATCAGAATAGCGCTTCAAAAAACAGAGAACTTCTATCTGGCCGATAACCAGAAGAATATGCCACAGGCAGATGAGCCTTTGTACTTCACAATTGACGAAAAGTCCAATGCAGTAAATCTTACAGAAAGAGGTACTGATTTGATCACCGGAGAAGGTGAGGATCCTAACTTCTTCATATTGACGGACATTGGTGAAGTAGTAGCCAATTTTGAAAAAGATGATTCGCTTTCTGATGAAGATAAACTTAAGCAGAAAGACGAAGCCATAAAAGATTATAGTGTTAAGGCGCAAAGAATCCATACGGTAAATCAGCTGCTAAAAGCGTATACCATGTTCGAGAAGGATACAGAATATATTCTGGACGAGAACAAGGTAAAGATTGTTGATGAGCAAACAGGTCGTGTAATGGATGGTAGAAGATACTCGGATGGTCTTCACCAAGCGATAGAAGCCAAAGAGAATGTGAAGGTTGAAGATGCCACACAAACCTACGCAACTATTACACTACAGAACTACTTTAGAATGTACCACAAGTTGGCTGGTATGACGGGTACTGCTGAAACTGAAGCAGGAGAGTTCTGGGAAATCTACGAATTAGATACTGTTGTTATCCCAACAAACCGTCCAATCTCTAGAGATGACAGACAGGATAAGGTTTATAAGACGGTTAGAGAGAAGTTCAATGCAGTAGTAGACGAAATACAAGAATTAACTGCGGCTGGCCGACCAGTACTTGTAGGTACTACATCCGTTGAAATATCAGAGGTATTGAGTAGAATGCTCAACCTAAAGAAAATTAAGCATCAAGTGCTTAACGCGAAGCAGCATGCCAAAGAGGCCGATGTTGTAGGTGAAGCGGGTAAACCAGGAACGGTTACTATTGCAACCAACATGGCGGGTCGTGGTACGGATATTAAGCTTCATCCAGATTCTAAAGCAGCAGGTGGTTTAGCAATTATCGGTACGGAACGTCACGAATCAAGGCGTGTAGATAGGCAGCTTCGTGGTAGAGCAGGTAGACAGGGAGATCCTGGTTCTTCTCAATTCTTTGTTTCCTTGGAAGACAACCTCATGCGTTTATTTGGTTCAGATAGAGTGGCTAAGTTAATGGATAGAATGGGCTTGAAAGAGGGTGAGATGATTCAGCACTCAATGATTACCAAGTCTATTGAAAGAGCACAGAAGAAGGTAGAGGAGAATAACTTTGGTACTAGAAAGAGATTACTAGAGTACGATGATATCATGAATCAGCAGCGTACTGTAATCTACGATAGAAGAAAGAACGCTCTGAAAGGTGAACGTTTGCAGCTAGATATCATGAACATGCTTTATGATACTTGTGAAGAGATTATAAGTAATACTAAGAATGCGGCAGACTTTGATGCATTCAAATTAAATACCATTAGTTCTCTCGGCCTAGATACCAAGATAGATCAAGACGCGTTCAGCGGTAAAGATTTAAATACCTTGACTAACGATTTGTATGATGAGGTATTAGATTCTTACAACACCAAAAATGGTGGAATTGCACAAGCAACTCTTCCTTTATTGAAACACATTCAGAAAGAAAGAGGAGCCACTGTTGAGAATATATTGCTTCCATTTACTGATGGCAAGCGTCAGCTGGGTGTATCTGTTAATCTGCAAAAAACTATAGATACCGAAAACGTGGAAATGATCAAGTCTATGGAAAAGGCGATTACCCTTGGGGTGATTGACCTTACTTGGAAAGAGCATTTACGTGATATGGATGACTTAAAGCAGTCGGTACAGAATGCGGTATATGAGCAAAAAGATCCGCTCTTAATATACAAGTTCGAAGCTTTCGAGATGTTCAAGAGGTTCTTAACCAAGGTGAATGAAGAAACGGTTTCGTTCTTAACCAAGGCAGTAATTCCAACTGAGGATCCTAAACGAGTTCAAGAGGCTAGGTCTGCTCAGAAGCAGAGTTATAATGAGTCGAAAGAAGAGTCTAAGAGTGCCTTAGCTGGACAGCAGGATACTAGAAATAGACCTCCGGTTGAAAAAGCAGCTCCAATTAAGTCTGAAAAGGTTTATGGAAGAAATGACAGAGTTTCTGTGCAGTATCCAGACGGAACTGTAAAGAAAGGCGTTAAATTTAAGACGGTTGAAGAAGACCTACTATCGAATAAGTGTGTAGTTATTGATGAATAGAATTTTATTGAACATGTTAATGCTTGTACTCCTAGTTTTTCTAGGGTCAGCAGGATGTGCCGATAAGTCTGTTCCCAAGAAGACTGTGGTGAAAGAAACGCAGCTAGATTTAAACGATGACTTTTCAAAGTACAGGCCAGAGGTCAAGATTCTTAAAAGTAAATTAGAAACTCAAGAAGAAGTGTATATTCAGAATGAGCCAATCAATAGTCCTTATGATTTGGATGATAGGCTACAAGCCCTTTCTGATTCAATGATTGCTAAAAACGATATTATTCGTCTTGTAGATGGATACACTATTTTGGTTTATTCAGGAAATAATGAGCTGGAAGCGGGTAGAGTTCGCAATAGACTATTTGACATTGTTCCAGATCTAGAATCGAGGTTTAGTTACAAGTTGCCTACTTATTTTGTTAAGGTTGGTCAGTTCTATCAGCAGATTGAGGCACAACCTCTTTACAAGCAGATTAGGGCTTACTATCCCTCTTCTTCCATAGTTCCCGAGAAATTCCCAATCAAACCATGATTGCCGTTGAACAAGTAAAAGACCTCGCAAAATCATTTGCCGAGGATGTTGTTGCCATCAGAAGACATATTCATGCAAATCCTGAGCTTTCTTATCAGGAATATGAAACGGCTAGATATGTGGCTAAACAGCTTAGGCAGTTAGGTTTAGTGCCAACGGAGGGAGTGGCTGAAACAGGCCTTACCTGTTTAATTGAAGGAAAGAATCCTCAAAAAAGAACAGTCGCCTTAAGGGGAGATATGGATGCCCTACCAATATTAGAGGCGAATGACATCCCCTATAAGTCTAAAAATGACGGAGTCATGCACGCGTGTGGTCACGATGTGCACACAGCATGTGTTTTAGGTGCTGCAAGAATACTCACTTCGTTGAAAGATCAATTCGAAGGTACGGTTAAGCTAATTTTTCAACCTGGGGAGGAAAAAAACCCAGGAGGTGCTTCTTTAATGATTAAAGATGGCGCGTTGGAAAATCCAACTCTTGATGCTATTTATGGCCAGCACGTAATGCCTTACATTCCCACTGGTAAAGTAGGTTTTAGAGAGGGGCAATATATGGCAAGTGCTGATGAGGTTTACCTTACTATTAAAGGAAAAGGAGGACATGCGGCATTACCAGATAAGGTAGTGGACCCAATTACCATAGCCGCCCAAATTATTACAGCATTACAACAGGTGATTAGTCGAAATGCGGACCCTAAGTCACCAACTGTTTTATCGTTTGGTAAAATCGAAGGAGGGCATGCCCAAAACATTATTCCTGACGAAGTAAAACTTGCAGGAACTTTTAGAGCTCTTGATGAAGAGTGGAGGTTTAAAGCGCATGACAGAATCACTAGTATAGCCAAGGGAATTGCTCATGGAATGGGTGGAGATTGTGATGTGAATATAGACGTGGGCTACCCTTATCTAACCAATAATCCAGAGGCCACACAAATTGCACGATCTGCTGCTGAGTCTTATTTGGGTCCTGAGAATATAGTTGATTTAGACCTATGGCTAGGTGCTGAAGACTTTGCCTTTTATTCACACATAAGGCCTAGTTGTTTCTATCGTTTAGGAACAGGAAATGAAGCTAAAGGAACAACACAGGGAGTTCACACCAATAACTTTAAAATAGATGAAGATGCAATTGAGTTAGGGATAGGATTAATGGCTTGGATTGCCATTAATAATTTAGCTTAAACTAGATCTTCTTCGCTGTACTTACCTTTAGCACTTTGGCTAATGTTGAGTAAGTGGTCTCCAATTACTTCAATGGTAGTAACCAAATCTTTATAGATAACCCCAGACTTAACGGCATAGGCTTTCGATTCAATTGACTTAAGATTTTGTTTATGCAGTTTGATAACCTTCGCATTAATCTTGTCTTCGATTGTTACCGCTTCCGTATCGTCAATTGTTTTGAATTCTAGCTTAAGGTTTTTCGAAGTAATGTGGATCGCTTCCTCTAACAATCCATAAAGATTCAATAATTCAGTTCGTTGCTTTTCCGTCAATTCAACTTTCTTCGCAGCAAGGCGATCATGATTTTTGGAGAGCCTCAAGAACTCATCACCTACTTCTTCGAATAATGAGCAGATATTTAAGAGATCCCTTACTTCACTAGAACTTTCACTGCTAAGTTCTTCACTCGTAATTCTTATGATAAATGCGCTTACCTCTTCATCAAACCTATCTGAGACTTCCTCTAATTCTGCAATTCGTGACTTATAAAGTCTAGCTTTCTTTGGGTCTGAATTCTGTAGTAATTTCTTGCCAGCTTTTGCCAAACCTTCTAAGACATCACCGAACTGTTCAACTTCTTGTTTAGCCTCTTGAAGTGATAGTGAAGGAGTCTTAACAACTGGCGAGCTAATATATTTCAGTTTAAATACTTCATCATCCTCACCTGTTGAAGGCACCATCTTAGTAACAATGCGCGCTATCAAATTAACAAACCAAATGAGTATTAGGGTATTAAGTATGTTAAAGGCCATATGAAAAGCCGTTAAACCATCCTTTATAGACGAGACTTGCTCGTATGGAGAACCTAGACCTAGATCTACAACCACTTGGTTAATCAATCTTAAGAATGGATTGAATAGAATTAACATCCATACAATACCAATGACATTAAATATTAGGTGCGCTCTTGCGGCTCTTTTTGCATGTGTATTACCTACAACTGCTGCAATATTTGCGGTTATAGTAGTACCTATATTTTCGCCTAATACAATGGCTGCGGCCATTTCAAATGGGATAATACCTTTGTTACAAAGTGTAAGTGTAATGGCAATAGCTGCACTAGAGGATTGAACAATTACGGTTACTACTGTTCCGACAATAACCATAAGAATGGTGGAAAGGAAACCGTATTCTCCTAGTTTTCCAATGAACTCTTGGGTCTCTACAGATAGCTCACTTGGTACAAGATCTTTTAAACCACCAAGTCCAATGAAGAGAATGGCAAAACCAACGAGAAACTCTCCCAGATACTTGAATCGATCTTTCTTCGAAAAAAGCATTGGAATGGCGAAGGCCAGAACAGGTAAAGCAAACTCTGTGATTTTGAATTTAAAGCCGAATATGACAATGATCAGGGCTGTAACCGTGGTGCCAATGTTTGCACCCATAATTACACCAATAGCTTGTTTTAATGACAGAAGCCCCGCATTCACAAAGCTGACAATCATAACTGTAGTGGCAGAAGAACTTTGAATTACTGAAGTTGTAAAGAACCCAGTAAGGACTCCACCCAATCTAGTATTTGTCATGCTTGCCAAGCCACTCCTTAGTTTGTTTCCAGCAACCTTTTGAATACCCTCACTCATGACCTTCATCCCGTAGATGAAGAGGCCTAGAGCTCCTATAATTTTAACAATGGACAAGATTAGTTCAAAAGACATGATAAGACGGAAATTTGGACTGAACTATTCTTCTGTTTTTTGTAAGCGTTACAAATGTATAATACTTTTTGAATAATTAGAATTTACTTTTTTCACAGAGGGCAATGACTGTCAAGGGTTTACGACAATTATAATTGTAAAAAACTGAATTTCAGACATTTAAAAAATTATTGACTCTTTTACATGGAGTACTGATTTGTTAACAAAGCCTTTACACTCAACTAGGCTTTAGGGGTGGCTTTTAATCTATTTTTGCGCCTTAGTATATAGAGGAAGAATTAATCTATCCTGTGAACAAGAAGACGAGTCAAAATATTGCCAAATCTACAAAGAGCATTGCTTACACAGTGTCTCAATTGGTACTGGCTATACTTTTGTTCTTGTTCGCCATTGACCTCATTGGAGCATCTATGAATAATATCGGTCAAGATGTTGTTCAATCTATCTTATTGGCTACTTCTAATCCGTTTATTGGGCTTTTTATAGGCCTTTTAGCCACCGCAATTATTCAGAGTAGTTCAACAGTAGCCGCTATGACTGTTGCTGTTGTAGCTACGGGTTATTTGTCATTACAAAATGCCATTCCTATCGTAATGGGAGCTAATGTTGGAACTACCCTAACGAGTACTTTAGTGTCTTTAGGCTTTGTTACCAATAAAAATGAGTTTAGAAAAGCAATCTCTGCCGGGTCAATTCATGACTTCTACAACATATTCATTGTTATCATATTGTTTCCTTTGGAATATAATTACGGAATTCTTAGTGAATCGGCTATCCGACTTACTTCATTGTTAGGTGGAGTAGGAGATGGTATTCAAGACTTTGGGTCGGATATTAGCTACGGATCTTCGGTAATCACTCAACTGGTTATAGACTTCCTGCCCAAGAACGTAATAACACTATTACTCTCTTTGGTCTTGCTGTTTATTTCTATCAAGGTACTCTCTAAAATTATCTATTCCAGACTCATTGGATCAAGCCAAGAGAATCTCAAGAAATATGTATTCAGTAACCCATACAAATCTTTTGGCTGGGGAACACTTATAACAGCTGGCGTTCAATCTAGCTCTATCACCACATCACTAATGGTTCCCTTAGTGGCTTCAGGAAAGGTTAGACTTTCAAATGCCTTCCCAATGATTATGGGAGCAAATATTGGCACCACATTTACTGCCTTATTGGCCGCCTTGAATAAATCTGAGGCAGCCATCAGTTTAGCTTTTGTACACTTACTTTTTAATCTAATTGGGGTAATCATATTCTTGCCTTTTCCAGTTTTAAGAAAAATACCGATTAAGCTGGCTTATCATTTTGGCGTATCAACACTTGGTTCTAGAGCGGTTGGTTTCTCCTACATCATCATTACATTCTTCTTATTACCCTTCACACTCATTTCGTTAAGCGGTACAGATTCGGAAGAAAAGATATTCAAATATGTAACGGACTCTGAAGAAAGGATAGCCGAAGAAACTACAGTTCTATTGAGTACTTCAAATCGAAGCCAAAAGATTCAATACTCCATATTTCAGAATAAGAAACTAGATGCCATTGATGTCATGCCCGATACGTCTTTCACGATAAATTCGAATTTGTCAATTGCGGTGATGGCGGATGGTGTTGTGAGTTACGACTTGGATAACTATACTTTTGAATCAGCAGGGAAAATAGAATCAGTGAAGGATACCGCTAGGATTATCTTGGGGGGTATTGAATACGCGAATGTTCGAATCTTGAACGTCTCGTTGGCAGATGAAACCCGAATGGAATTGATAATAGACTATGTCTATAAATTGGTTATTCAAACCAAGAAATTTAGTAAAGGCCAACTCATAGAAACGAGTAAGGTTATTTCAATAGAATAATATCTATACGAATTCCTATCTTGCCTAAAAATGCCAATTGAAGATTTTCGAAATAGATAAGTTAATTTCCTCTGTTCAGGGTTATGTAGAAACAAAGATGGAACTGGTGAAGCTCGATGCCAAAGAAGAGTTCCAGTCTGTTGCTGCTAAGTTTTTTGTCTTAAGCCTAATGGTGATAACAGGTTTAATGACGCTTCTTTTTCTATCTATAGCATTAAGTTTTTTTCTAAATAGTCTCTTGGAATCTAATAGCTGGGGTTTTCTTATTGTTGGCGCACTCTATTTAATAATTACAATTCTTGTATTTTCGAACAAAGAGCGAATTCTTGAAAAGGTAGGTGAATCAATTAAAGAGCATGACTGACAGGAAGAAGTTGGAAGAGGAAAATAATGCCTATAAAGAATCTATTGAAAAAGAGATTAAAGGAGTAAAGAGCGATGTAAATAAGGTCGGTCGCAGCGCTCTTATTGGAGGAGGCTTAGCGCTATCTGTTTTGGCATTAAGCGCACTTTTTTCTTCCGATGATAAGGGAGAGGATGATACCCAAAAAAAGTCGAAGAAAAAGAAGAGGAAAAAAATGGCTCCAAGTACTAAAAGTGGTGTTCTCATGGATACGCTTAAGGAAGAAGTTATTCTTATAGGCCTAACCTTTGCCGCTCAAAAGCTATCTGAATTTATTAAGGAGTTAAAGGAGGACAAAGGTGAATAAGGTCATTGACAAGTTTGCTCTTTTAAGGAGTAGTAACCGTAAGGCTATAGCGGTGCTAATAGATCCGGATGATGTGGACCAAGAAGGCCTAATTGAAAATCTGAATACTTGTCTTAAACAAAAGGTAGATTTTATTTTTGTAGGGGGGAGTCTGGTAACCAGTAACAATTTGCACGATGTAGTTACACTCGCTAAGTCCTACACTGATATTCCGTGTGTTCTATTTCCGGGCAATGCCATTCAAATTGATCATCGGCAGACGCAATTCTTTTTCTCTCATTAATTTCAGGCAGAAACCCTGAGTTACTCATTGGTCAACACGTGGTGGCTGCACCTGTCGTAAAAAGAAGTAATCTTGAGGTTATTCCTACCGGATATATGCTAGTAAACTCTGGTAAACCAACGAGCGCCTCTTACATTAGTAATTCTCAACCCTTGCCAAATGACAAACCAAGTCTTGCCGCTAGTACTGCACTTGCTGGTGAAATGCTGGGTATGCGATCAATTTATTTAGATGCAGGTTCTGGGGCAGAAATGCCAGTTAGTCAGAAAGTGATTAAAGCTGTAAGAAAAGTAATTGACGCTCCATTAATTGTTGGTGGGGGAATTAACACGGCTAATAAAGCAAGAACTGCTTTAGATGCCGGGGCAGATATTATTGTTATTGGAAATGGAGCACAAAAAAACCTCGACACAATTGCCGAGGTTGTTCATGTTGTTCAAGAGTTTAACGCTGCTTTAAACGTTAATTAAGCTTTCTCTTCTCCTCATTTTACCTGCCGGTATACCGAACATCATTTTAAACCTTCTACAGAAATAAGCGGTGTCTTTGTAGCCAACTTCTTTACCAATCTCACGAATACTCTTTTTAGTGGTTCTTAGTAAGTCAACAGCTGCTTCCATTCTCTGGTATTCAATGTAGTCTTGAGGATTAATGCCCGTAAGCATTTTGAAATACTGCCCTACATAATCTTCGGAAACGTTCGCTACTCGTGCGAGTACCTTATTGGATAGGTCTCCGCCAATATTCTCTTTAATGTATCCAAAAATGTCAATCAATCTTGGATCCTTAAAGTATGTACTATTAGTTACTAGTTGCTCAACGAACAGCCTGTTGTCTAGAATATATCTTATGATTTCAACTACTATATATTCAGTGTTCACTTTTATAATTCTACCCTTACCTGGTTTAATTGAATCGTCTTCGGCTATGATAAGTCGAATGAGTTCAGCAATTAAAGAAGACTTTCTAATGGCAAAAGGAGGTATGTTGAGAGAGGCAAAGTAGTTCACTGAATCGAATACTTTGGCTTCGAACATGACTTGACTAAAGCTGTCAACATCAAAATCATTCACCTCAGATTCTGTTGCATTCTGTAGATACTTTTTCTTATTAGAAATGAACTCTTCGTTTGAGATTTCTGGAGCACTTAGTGGTCCAAAGGATATGGCAAGAGACTTTCCGCCAGGTATAAAGAGCATGTCGCCCTCAGTTACCTTTTCTTTATCCGCTCCATAATAGATGTCTCCATTATTTACTAGGATTATGGTGTTTTCAACATCGTAAAAGTTGTCGATAGTAACCTGCTTAGCAATCTTGATGTTGCGACTCTTGAGATAGCGCACACCTAGAGACTCTATTATTTTGTTATAGTCTTCCATGGTTGAGTTGTAGTAGTAAAAAAAGCTCTCTTGTAATATTTGTTATCAAGTTAGTTCCTTCTAAGAAAAAGGCAAAAAAAAATGGCCAATGGTAAGATTTTGTATACCAATGGCCATATAAATTGAATGATTTTTATTATTTCAATAACTCTCTTGAGATTACAATCTTTTGAATTTCGGATGTTCCCTCATAAATCTGAGTGATTTTAGCATCTCTCATCAAACGTTCTACGTGGTATTCTTTCACAAATCCATATCCACCGTGAACCTGAACAGCTTCTACTGTTGTGTCCATTGCTACTTTAGAAGCATAGAGTTTGGCCATGGCACTTGCTTTACCAAAGTCCTGCTTGGCATCTTTCTGGTAGGCTGCCTGTAAGCAAAGAAGTCTTGCTGCATCAATTTCAGTTGCCATATCGGCTAACTTAAATTGAGTAGCTTGGTGGTTGCTAATGGTTTTACCAAAGGCCTTGCGTTCTTTAGAATAAGCTAAAGCTAATTCATAAGCACCTGATGCAATACCTAGAGCTTGTGCTGCAATACCTATTCTGCCTCCGTTTAGTGTAGACATAGCGAATTTGAATCCAAATCCATCATCGCCAATCCTGTTCTCTTTAGGAACTTTCACGTCTGTGAACATAAGCGAATGGGTATCAGAGCCTCTAATTCCTAGCTTATCTTCTTTCTTGCCTACAACAAAACCTTCGGCATCTTTTTCAACAATAAGGCAGTTAATACCTCTATGTCCTTTATCTCTATCAGTTTGAGCTATTACCAAGTAGACAGAGGCCGAATTACCATTGGTAATCCAATTTTTTGTTCCATTTAAAAGGTAGTGATCGCCTTTATCTTCAGCGGTTGTTTTTTGGGAAGTGGCATCAGAGCCAGCTTCTGGTTCAGAAAGGCAGAAAGCTCCAATTATCTCTCCTGATGCTAGCGGCTTCAGGTACTTTTCTTTTTGCTCTTCTGTTCCGAATTTTTCAATCCCCCAACAAACCAAGCTGTTGTTTACAGACATACATACACTTGCAGAAGCATCTATTTTGGAAATCTCTTCCATGGCCAAAACGTAAGACACTGTGTCCATTCCGCCTCCACCATATTTTGGGTCAACCATCATTCCCATAAAGCCAAGCTCACCCATTTTTCGGATTTGCTCTGCAGGGAACTGCTGCTTTTCGTCTCTCTCAATTACACCTGGAAGTAATTCCGTTTGTGCAAACTCTCTTGCAGCATCGCGTACCGCTAACTGCTCTTCAGTAAATTCGAAATTCATAGAAATGAAATTGCCTAACTAACGATTGTTAGGCAAAGGTAAGCAAATCCTTAAAATATGCTAGTCATTTCCAAGGAATGCCATAGCGTAGTAAACCAACATGGCAAGTGATCCTAGGGCTGCAACGAGATAAGTTCTTGCAGCGGCATTCAATGCGTCTGAAGCCATTTCGTGTTCTTTGCCCGTTACTATATTTCTTTCATCTATCCAGGTCAAAGCTCTTTTGGTCGCATCATATTCCACCGGTAATGTTATAAAGGCAAAGGCTGTAAATACAGTATAAGCACCAACAATTGCTATTCCTGCCACTTCAATAGGGATGAAAGATATTCCAACAGAACCAATCAGTAACGCCATAAAAATGACATTCATAATTCTGCCGCTTGCATTTTGAATTGGTACCAAGGCTGATCTCATTTCTAATGGTCTGTATGCTCTTGCATGTTGAACAGCATGACCGCACTCGTGAGCTGCGACAGCAGCGGCCATAACGGAACGTCCGGCATATACGTCTGGGCTAAGGTTTACTGTTTTATCAGTAGGATTATAATGATCAGTAAGTCTGCCCTGAACAGAAACCACTTTTACATCATGAATACCATTGTCTCTGAGCATAAGCTCGGCCACTTCCTTTCCAGAAAGATTTATGCTTAGACCAACCTGAGAGTATTTTTTAAACTTGTTTTTGAGGGATTTCTGGACAGACCAACTAATGATCATGATCCCAATTACTAGTACAAAGAACATATGTTATGATTTTAAATTCTTGATAATATTTGTGGTGGAATAGCCTTCCACTAATTCTATTGTTTTCACTTCTCCACCGTTTGCCAATACGGTTTTTGCACCTACTATGTTCTCAATATTATAGTCGGCTCCTTTTACTAAAATATCAGGTAGAAGAAGATCAATAAGTTCTTGCGGTGTTTCTTCTGAAAAGATGGTTATGCCATCTACAAACCCAAGTGCAGCTAATATTCTAGCTCTAGCTTCCTCTGAGTTTACAGGTCTACTAGGACCTTTCAGTTCTTGAACTGATTGATCTGAGTTCAGACCGATAACTAGCCTGTCTCCTAATTGGCTTGCCTGCTCTAAATAATCAATATGACCTAGGTGAAGTATATCAAAGCAGCCATTAGAAAAGACCACCTTTTCGCCTTGGGACTGCCAAGATTCTATTTTGGCTTTAAGTTCTTTTTGGGAAGCAATTTTATGCTTGCTGTGTTTCAATATTCTTCTTCTTTTGCCGAGCGTTTACTAAGATCAAACTAATTGATCCAAAAATCAAAACAGTTATTAGCTGTGATGTATGTAGAATGGTGGCAAAAATTATTCCTTCTTGCTTTGGTATGCCATAAAGTACTAAAACACCTGCCACGAAGGCATGAAATGTGACAAGCCCATTTGGCGTAGGGGATGCCATTCCAAAACTACCCATTACAAGTATGGAAAGGCCCGCCAGAACACCAAGCTCATTAGTTAAGTCAGATCCGAAAGTAATTACATAGAGCATAAAAAAATAGAGGATCCAAATTCCAATTGTACTCAGCCAAAAGCCCTTTTGATTCTTCACTTTTCCAATACTTAGCACTCCTTGAATACCTTGCTTAACAAAATCTAAAACCTTAGAAACTAGACCCGTTTTACTTTTGCGCCCTAGATAGAAAAGCATGAACAAGCCTGTTAGACTCATCACAATGGCAATCAGGACAAGGAACCAATAATTATTAAAAAAATGGCTGATTTGGTCTGAAGCGTTGGTAATGTATTCACTCAATAAATTAAGCTGCAGAGCAAACGTTACAGCCGTAATGCCCAGTAGCATGAATAAGTCTATGAATCTTTCCGTAATGACTGTGCCTAGAGCAAATGGTACTGGTACTTTTTCAGTTTTGTAAGCGACTCCACAACGACTTAATTCACCAAGTCTAGGGATAACTGAGTTAATGAGGTAGCCAATCATTACAGCGAAATAGCTGTTTGAAAGTTTTATGCTGTAGTCAGAGCTATTGAGTAATAGTTTCCATCTCCATGCTCTTAAAAAGTGACTGATTAGTGAGAGCCCAATACTGAGGAAAATCCAGTTGTAGTTGAAATCCCTGAGCGCACTTTTAAATTCTTCTACAGGAATGTCTTTCAACAAGAGCCAGAATAAGACTCCAGTGATAATTAATACGATTCCGTATTTAAGAGATATTTTTAGCTTATCTGACAAAGAAATTAATTCAAACTGTTGTTTTCATCCGGGAAAATAACTCTCGGTTTATGACTCTTGGCTTCTTTAAAATCCATTAGTGCATAAGAGACAATTATAATAATGTCGCCAACTTGAACTTTACGCGCAGCGGGACCATTCAAGCAAACGGTACCTGAGTGTCTTTCTCCTTTGATTACGTAGGTTTCAAATCGTTCGCCATTATTCACGTTAACGATTTGCACTTTTTCGTTTTCAATAATATTGGACGACTCCATTAGCGCTTCATCTAGCGTAATGCTTCCAACATAATGTAACTCTGCTTGGGTTACTTTAGCTCTGTGAATTTTCGATTTAAAAACCTCTATATTCATTTCTTTAATACAAAAACGAGCGCAAATCTAAGAAAATAAAGGTACGTTGTCTATCAGGCGAACGTTACCAATTTCGGCAGCAATGCATAGTACTGTTTGCTCCTTATTTTGAATGATATCAAGTGGATTGAAGTCATTGACATCAACCGCTTCAAAATATTCAAGGGCTAAACGATCAGAGTTATTAAATAGTTCTTCAACATTATTTTTCACTTTTACTAATTCAAGTCCCTTGTTGAGTTCTTGTTTAGATATTGTGAGGGCTTTATAGATCAATGCAGATTCTTCTAGCTCATCTGTATTGAGTCTCTCATTTCTAGAAGACATAGCAAGACCATTAGGTTCTCTTTTTGTCAAGACCATTTCTAAAGAGATAGGGAAATTAAGAGCATTTCTTAGTTTCTTGATGACAAAGTATTGCTGAATATCCTTTTGCCCGAAAAAGGCAGTATTTGGTTGAATGATATTGAAGAGTTTGCTTACCACAAGCGCAACACCATCAAAATGACCCGGTCGAAACTTGCCCTCTAGTTCACGAGTAATACTGCCTAGATTAATGCTGATGTCTGATTCTTTTTGATAAATCTCATCAACTGTTGGAGAGAACAAAGCATCACAACCTACTTCTTCAAGTAAATTAATGTCTTGGTGTATGTTTCTAGGATACTTCTCTAAGTCTTTTGGGTTGTTGAATTGTGCAGGGTTTACAAAAATAGTAGCAATACTAATATCGCATGTGGACTTGGAAGCTCTAACCAAGTCTAGGTGACCTTGATGCAATGCACCCATTGTAGGTACTAGGCCAATAGTTTTTCCGTTTAATCGATGCGTATTTGAAAAAGAGTGGACTTCTTGGATGGTTTTGAAGATTTTCATTTCTAATTAACCTCGTTTAACGAGTGGTGAAGTATGGATCACACCCTTTTTCTGTAAAATTGCAGGAATTCTGATGTAAATACCGTAATTTTGTGGCTCTTTTTCAAAGAAAGAGTTTTCATTAAATTCCATTAAATATGTCAAAACTAAGAATTCTGTACGTGGCGAGTGAAATTAAGCCATTTCTCCAAACCACTGAGGTTTCCGATTTCGTGAGAAAACTGCCTCAGGCAATGCAAGAGAGAGGGATGGAGATTCGCATTTTGGTTCCACGTTTCGGACTTATCAATGAGCGCAAGAATAGATTGCACGAAGTGGTTCGCCTTTCGGGTATCAATATTTCGGTTGGTGACGAGGAAAAGCCATTGGTAATTAAGGTAGCTTCCATTCCGAATGCTAAGCTTCAAGTTTACTTTATTGATAACGAAGACTACTTCCACAGAAAATCAGTATTTGTAGATAAAGAGAACAACTTCTACAAGGATAATGACGAAAGAGCAATATTCTTCTGTAAAGGCGTTCTTGAAACAGTAAAAAAATTAGGCTGGGCACCAGACATTGTACATTGCAATGATTGGATGACGAGTCTTATACCGTTGTATTTAAAAACTACTTACAAGAACGACCCTATCTTCCAAAATACTAAGTCGGTATTCACGATTTACAACAATGACTTTGCACATCAATTTAATGATGACTTGTTGGATAAAGTGAAAATGATGGATATTGAAGACAGCATGCTTGAGAATTTGAAGACAGCAGATTTTGCTGGATTTATTAAAACAGGAGCTGAATATTCAGATGCTGTAATACGTGCTGAAGAAGAAGTAAGCGAAAGCTTAAATACACTATTGGGTGAAATTCAAAAAGATAAGGAAGTAAATACAATCGAAAAGGACGATAACTTTTTAGATTCTTATTACAACCTATATAATGAACTTGTTGGTTAAGATTAGAATATTCGGGGCCCTGTTTCTGGGCCTCCTTTTATTCAATTCTTGTGAAGAAAGAGAGCAATTTGGTCTGAATTCAGACGATGTAGCTCCTGTTGAGTTTGTAACAACTGAGGTTGGCTTAGCCAGCTCTATTGTTGCTTTAGATTCTGTTAATACAGGAACTGTAGGTCGTATGCTTGTTGGCAAGCTCAATGATCCACAAATTGGTTCCGTGAGAGCATCATCTTATATGGCAGTTGCCTTAAGTGCTGCTAATCTCCCTACCCTTACTGAAAACGTAGTTTTAGATTCTGCTAGGTTTGGATTTAGGTTCTCCTATATATATGATACCAGTGTGTTTAATCGTGGTTTTGGTATAGAGCTATTAGAAATTGCTGAGGAATTTAAAGACACTAGTTATATCAATTCAAGTACTTTGGCCTTAACAGGGAACTCCATTGGTCAGGGAACTGTGAACGTTGTCGATTTAGATTCTACCTACCATATTGATCTAGATTCAGATTGGGCTAATGAGATCCTTGATGGTGTAAGAAACGAAGAGTCCGCATTTAGCGGTCAAACAGAATTTGCTGAATATTTTCCTGGTTTTGTAGTTTCTCCGTTGTTTAACACTTTCAATATTTTCGGCTTGCTTCCGAGAGAAAATACGGTTCTAGAGATTTTCTATTCTGACTTAGATGAGGAGGGTAATACAGTAGATGGAGTGATTAGATTAGATGGTGGTATACTTCCCTACTTCAACAGCATAACTTCTGACAGGTCTAGCTCAAGAATTTCCGAGGTTACTGATTTAGAAACAGAATATACCACTCCACAAACAAGGGTAGTCCATTCTGGTGCCGGACTCGTAACCAAAATTGATTTATCAGCTTTAGACAATTTTGCTACTCAGAATAATGAGAATATTGTAAATCTAGCCGAAATTGAAATTGGTCCATTGGAGACGTTGAGTGTGTCTGGTACACCTCCTGTGGCATTGTTCTTATATATTACTGATGAGAGGAATAGCATTATTAAAGACAGAGAGTCTTTTAGATCTATTCAAGAGGATGGTGTTAATTTCCTAGACAGAGCGTTTCCAGCTATTCTACTTTACGACTCTGAATCAAACTCTTATAAAACTTCGATTACGTCATTTGTTCAAGCGTACATTGCCGGGGATTATCGAAGAGAAGAGGTGTTTTTGTATCCTGCTGATATGAATACAACCGTTAACGCATTTGTAGTGGATCCATCCTCTATAAAGCTTAATATTTTCTATTCTGAATTAAGATAGGCGTCATATTCTTATTAATTTCTTGTTAATTTCGAATTATGTGTGGAATTGTAGGTTATATAGGAGAGAAAGAGGCTTATCCTATTATTATTAAAGGTCTTCAACGATTAGAATATAGAGGATATGATAGTGCAGGAGTAGCCTTAATGAATGGCGACCTGAATGTTTATAAAAAGAAGGGTAAAGTAAGTGATCTGCACAATTTTGCTAAGGACAAGAATCTAAGTGCAAAAAGCGGTATTGGACATACAAGGTGGGCCACTCATGGTGAGCCTAATAATGCTAATGCTCATCCGCACGTTTCTCAAAACGGTAAGCTAGCCATGATTCATAATGGAATAATAGAGAACTATTCCTCCATTAAGACTGAGTTATTACAAAAAGGGTATGAGTTCAAGTCTGATACCGACTCTGAAGTTTTCTTAAACTTCATAGAGGACATTTATCTCCATACGAAAGCGCCACTTGCAGAGGCAGTTCGTTTAGCCTTGAATAAGGTAGTAGGGGCCTACGCCATTGCCATTATTTCTTTAGAAGAGCCAGATTTAATGATTGCCGCAAGAAAGGGATCTCCTTTGGTAATTGGCTTGGGTAAGGATGAGTTCTTTGTTGCCTCAGATGCAACTCCTATTATTGAATATACAAACGAGGTGGTTTATCTAGACGATCAAGAAATCGCGATTATTAAGGATAAGAACCTTACGATTAAAAATATTGAAGACGTAGAAATGAAGCCTTATGTCCAAAAAGTGGATATGGAGCTTGAATCCATTGAGAAAGGTGGTTTCGATCATTTCATGTTAAAAGAGATTTTTGAGCAGTCAAAGTCAATTGGAGATTGCCTTAGAGGACGATTAAGAGCGAATGAAGGTCAGCTGCATCTTGGAGGTATAGCAGACTATACGAACAAAGTATTAAATGCAGATCGCATATTAATTATTGCTTGTGGTACTTCATGGCATGCAGGGTTGGTTGCTGAATATATTTTTGAAGAATATTGTAGAATTCCGGTTGAGGTTGAATACGCCTCTGAATTCAGATATAGAAATCCAGTAGTTGGTGAGAAAGATGTAATAATCGCTATTTCTCAGTCAGGAGAAACCGCGGATACGCTAGCAGCAATTGAATTGGCTAAGTCTAAAGGCGCTACGATTCTGGGCGTTTGTAATGTGGTGGGATCATCTATCGCAAGAGCGTCACACGCTGGTTCTTATACGCATGCTGGTCCTGAGATTGGCGTAGCAAGTACGAAGGCATTTACGGCACAGATTTCTGTTCTGACTATGATGGCATTAATGATTGCTCAAAGAAAGGGTACGATTGCCGAAAGCAATTATAGAAGCCTACTCCATGAGCTCGATGCTATACCAGACAAAGTGGCGAAGTGCTTAGATCTCAATCCTCAGATTGAATTGATTTCCGAAATATTTAAAGACTCTTCCAACTTCCTTTACTTAGGTCGAGGGTACAATTTCCCAGTAGCATTGGAAGGTGCCCTTAAGTTGAAAGAAATTTCATATATACATGCTGAAGGTTATCCGGCAGCTGAAATGAAACACGGCCCTATTGCTCTTATAGATGAATCTATGCCTGTTGTTTTTATAGCAACCAAAGACTCTTCTTATGAGAAAATAGTTTCCAACATACAGGAAGTAAAAGCCAGAAAAGGAGTTGTAATCGCAATTGTGACTGAAGGTGATGATGTGATTGTAGATGTGGCAGATCATATTATTGAGGTGCCACATGCTCATGAGTCGCTTATGCCATTAATTTCCGTGATTCCATTGCAGTTGCTATCTTATCATATCGCTGTAATGAGAGATTGTAATGTAGATCAGCCTAGAAACTTGGCGAAATCAGTTACGGTGGAGTAACATTATGGGATGGCTTTTGTAACCCGCATGGAGTGGTTATAAGTTTCTCTGTATCAATAACTACCACTAGACTTTGGGATTCGAATTATTCTGAATATCAAGAGTATTTGTATAATCGGATTTGTAAGTACAAAGAG
>CBFIDV010000018.1:0-54041 GCA_965661455.1 Roseivirga sp. | reverse complement strand
CGCGACGATTAGGTCTTATTGCCTCAGCTGGGGCATTTGCGCAGACCGCTGCTGGCAAAGTACAAGCACTCTATAGTAAATATGGAGACATTCCTAACTACAAATTGAATATTACTTATGAGTCTGTTAACGACAGAATGGGTTTTGCAAATACTCAGGTTGGAACGCTTGTAGTTCAAGGAGATAGATACGTTCTCAATTTTGGGGAAGACAACACGGAAACTTGGATGAGCGATGGCAGAGTAGAGCACATTGGAACGATAGAGTTGGATCACTCACAATATATCAGATACTGCGATGGTGAAAATGCCGAAGCAATTATTGATTATGGTTCAATTTTAACCTTCTATGGCAGCGACCATGCAGGTACTATGGATGGCAACATGCTTAGCTTGAAACCTACAGGAGATGCCCCTTATGTTTCTTTAATGATTGAAACGAGTGGTAACGATATCAAGTCAATTACGGCCGTAGATGACTTTGGTACTTCTCATAAATACACTTTGAGTGGTTTCAGTACGAATACTGCTGGCACAAAGTTCACGATTAATCCGGGACGTTATTTCGAGAAAATTGATGAAAGATCTTCTGGATGTAAGTAACCCATAAAGGAATTTGAAAAAAGAGAGGCTTAATTAAGTCTCTCTTTTTTTATGTCTAATTGGAAGACATCGTTTCTTTGATAGTGTCCTGTTACATCCAAAGCCATACGTTCTTGGTAGCATTGGTTTAAGTCTACTTCTTTCACAAATACACCCTCCTTATCCCAGACAGGCTCCATGATGAAGTGACCATTAGGCCCCACAATGCAGCTGCCGCCATTCAATAATAAATGGTTTGGCTGACTGGCCAACTCTGCTGGTAAGTTGAGTCTAGACGGAATATCTGATACTCTCATGATTTGACCAACACCCACAGCAAAGCACCTGCCTTCAAATGCATAAGATCTAGTGGCTATCTGTAGCATTTCATGCACTTTTGGCCATACGGCTACATGAATATGTTCACCACTATTATGCATAGTTTGTCTAGTAAGCGGCATCCAATGCTCCCAACAAATTAAGCCACCAACTCGGCCAGCATTGGTTTCTACTGCTTGAAGTCCCTTTCCATCACCTTGCCCATAAAGCAAGCGTTCTGTATGTGTTGGCATTAACTTACGGTGGTGATTCGCCAATTCCCCTTTTTCGTTCCAAGTGAGTAGTGTATTGTAGATGGTACCATTACCAGGCCCTTCATCAATTCGCTCATTAATGCCCATTACGATACTGAAACCATATTGAGCAGCCCACTCACCAATTTGCTTGACTTCAGGTCCTTTTACTGAAAGACTACTGGCATGGGTTTGAGCGAATACTTCTTTTGTAGGTTGAAAGTCCCATTTTGCATATTCATCGCAGTAGTCTATCCAAGCCGGATACCCCGTAAACCATGTTTCACCAAAGCATACGAGGTCTGCATCTTGGTCTGCTGCCTCTTGCAAAAGTTTTTCAACTTTAAGGAGAGATGCTTCAACGTCTAAATATGCTGGTGAGGCTTGAACTACCGCTATTTTAACTTTCTTATCCATTTCAGTTCAGACTAGTTAAGTTGAATATCTATATCCTCATTAATAATTCTCGATAGTTCAATCAATTCGTCATTCTTATATAAATCTAATATGGTTGAAATGGGAATAGATTCATCCTCTGGTTTATAATTAATGTAGTCTTGAACTATGGCACCTGAAATATTCCTAGGGTTAATAGCCTCTCTAAACCTCAGTCCACCACCATCGGTATGATACAAATAGGCGAGATAGTCCATGGAATAATCTTCTGCATCAAACCAGTAAAGAAATACATCGTCAAAGTCTTCACCACCACCTTCTTCACCAAAAGTGATTTCAATCTCATGATAGGTCTTTCCCTTAATCACCTTTTCACCAATGTATTTCTTGTTTACAGCAGGGTCATTTAAGCCGAAGGGAAGACGGAAAAAGTAAATAACAGAATTGACTGAACGGATATATGCTGCTCTTTTCTCTTCGGTAATTTCGGCCGTATCGCCATCAATAAATCGAACTAATGTCTCATTATTCATGTGGTCAAAAACAGTTCGGTTAGCACTGTCTATTTGCGTCCGAGTATAAGTGTATAAGCCAGCTTCATTCGAATAGGTATAGTCTATATCCCGAAAAGTAAGATTGAAAGTAGCGTTGTCCAACCCTTCTAGGCCGTGATAGGAGATCGCTTTGTTTATAACGTCTTGTTGTTTTGTTAGGGCAGGGACTTTAGCGTATTCTTCCTTGGATTTGGTACACGAGAAGAAGGAGAAGCAGATGAATAGTAGGATTAGTTTTTTACTCATAACATGATAATACTTATGCTTTTCTTAACCGACAGAACTGAGTTATGATTCAAAATGCATTCAAATTGTTAGCTATTCTTCAACTATCTGACAAATGGAGGGGAAATTAAAAGTACGGATAGGTACAAAAAAAACCACCTCAACCGTAAGTCGAGGTGGCCAATAAACACACACAATACCAGAGGCTATGGAACCTCTAGATTATTTTAAATATCTTTCAACGTTTTGCTTGTTGTAAAGTAATAACCTTTTCGTCTGATAGACAAACGGTTTATAGAGAAAACGCAAATAAAATATGAAAAGATATACTAAATATAGATAATAGATAATAAAATGATCCCTTCATCACCTGAGTCCTTTAAATAGTTATAAGTTCAGTCTATTTCAACTCTGTTTGGATAAAGCCGCAGTTCAACATCATGTCGCCAAAATATGGATTAATGATCTCTTCCTCTAAACTTAACCATGGGGCTCCTTGATCATTATTTGCCATTGGGCAGTATTGAACGTACAACGGATTCTCGTAATTCAGGCCGAATGACTGAATACTCACAATAAGTGTTTTAGAGAGGTTTATAAACTCAAGTCTTTGTTCATCCCTGTCTTTTGTTCCTATAATTTTTTCAAGACTTGTTTCCATCGGTTGTATGAGGTCCATCCAAAAAGTGTGTGCTTCACCTTTCAGCAGTGTCATGTCTATACTACTTAGACTTTCTATTAAATTTTCACCCGAGGCTTGAATGTTATTGCCTTCACCTAATACCATAAGGTCTTTTAACTGAATATAGTTAAGCAAGAAAGTCTCTAGCTGATTTTTAAATTCAGGACTAGAACTGTCTGTATAGTCCTTTACTTCAGGGACTTCTATTTCTTGAAACTGTACTTCTGGAGTGATTTCGGTAGTCTTAGAATCACTAGTATTCATCATACTGATTTTACCTTGAAGCTGCGCTTCAGCGTCTAATGTAAATGCTCCGTTTGTTACTACTTCATCAGCTAATGACAAACCAGATGTTATTTCATAAGCGTTCCCATTGTCATTCCCCAGTTCTACTTCTCTTAATTCAAATGATTCTTCCTCCTGGTTTTTTACATATACAACGGATCTTTTGCCCGTCCACAATACGGCAGATTTTGGTATAGTCAACCGCTGGGAGCCTGCTATGTCTAAGACAGTTTTTATAAACATATCTGGCTTTAACTGTCCCGACCTATTTTGAATATTACCTCTAACCTCTATTACTCTTGATTGCTGATCAATTTTGGTATCTATGAAAGAGACAAGCGTTTCATAGGTGTTATTTCTACCAGTTGTAAACGAAAGCGTTTGTCCTAGTTTAATTTTGCTAAGATCTCTTTCAAAGACTTCAAATACGGCCCATAGGTTCGATAGGTCAATAACTTCTAATAGGCCTTCACCTTGTTTTAGATGGTCTCCATTGTTAACCATTTTCTTTGTTACAGTTCCATCATAGTCAGCTAATAGATCAAAGTTTCGGATCGCAGTTTGGGAAGATTCTATTTCATTAATCTGCTCTTCAGACAATTTCCAGTACTCTAGTTTTTTGCGAGCCGCCTGAAGCAATACTGGGTTGGATTTTTCGAGTTTTTTAGCCTCAATTAGCTCTTCTTGAGCGGACACTAATTCTGGAGAATAAATAGCAGCAATTGGCTCACCTTTTCTCACCACATCGCCTTCAAAGTTCTTGTAAAGTTTTTCAACTCTGCCTCCAAAATGAGTGGTTTGAATATTTATGTTTCGCTCATCAATTTTGATTTTGCCATTCAGCGTTAGCTGTCCTTCAACATTAGATGAACTCACCATAGTGGTTTGTATATTGGCTAGTGCTATAGCCTCTTCAGAAATTTTGAAGCTTCGTGGACTACTGTCAATTTCATTGGCTAGTGGAATTAAGTCCATTCCACAGAAAGGGCAAAACCCTGCTTCTGGTTGGCGTACTTGGGGATGCATAGAACAGGTCCAAACACCATTTTCATCTTGCGTGAGTAGGTGATCCTCACCCGTATGGCCAGCTAATGTTGAAGATGACCCTCCTAAGAATATTGATCCTAACGCAATGCCAATCACTAATGTGATCCCCGCAATGATTATAGTTCCTTTATTGATCTGCATAACTTAAAGATTAATGCTTGCTGTTTTTACTGTTGACTTTTCTCCGGCTTCTGTCCAAGCCATAATGATTTGATCTCCTGATGTTGTAAGTACTGGAAATCCGCTATTCCTCTCCGAAGAGGTTTCAGCAACCTGAACTCTTTTGATTAGGTCACCTGACTTGCTGTATTGTGCAAGCATGATTTGAGCCTTATTATCTTTGCTTTCCATATAGCTTACAACTATATCTCCATTAGATAAAGAGGCGATACCTACTCGTCCTAGTGTATTGCCCTCGCTGACTAATATTGGATTACTGAATGTTGCTCCGGCATCTTCACTGAAGGCTATTTTAACCTTGGCAGTGCCACCAGCAGCTGTAAACCATGCAGCTGATACTCGATTGTTAGTTGCAGTAATTTGTGGCCCATTCACTGGACAACCTGCTATTTCCCATAGCTCAATGGCAATAGGGGCAGGTTGAGTCCATTTACCATCAACCCACCTGACAATGGACATATCTCTGATCTCATTTTCTGAGCGATCTCGATAGATCACAATTGGTCCGTTGCTCGTCATGGCAGCACCGGTTTGGCAGCAATCACAAATTCGATTATCGAGTTCCCATCGATTAATCGCATTTCCATCTTGATCAAAAATGGCTGCTCTTAAGGTCATGGCACCATTCTCTTTCTTGGTGTTTCTGCCATCTAGCCAGGTAATAAAAGTTTGCTCATTATCCATAGGAAGCATTGAGGCAAATCCATGCTCCGCTGAAATCCCGTCATTATGAACAATGCTAGATTCGCTCCAATCGCTACCAGTTGTAGCGCTTAGTTTCATCCTTACATCATAATCGTAAGTACCTGATTTACTTTTTTGAAGCCAATGTGCAGCCATGTGATCGCCATTAACTATAAGCGATGGAAAATCAGCCCAGTTGATAAACCAATTATTGCCACTGGCTATTTGGCTTGGGCTAGACCAAACACTTTCATTCAGTTTTGAAAACTTCATGGTTGTTTGCTTGTCAGCCTCTTGCTCAATCCATGAAATATAAACCTCGCCATTTTGGGCAGTTGTTAAATGGGGTAGACTTGCATCATAAGCTGAGGGTAATTCAATCATGTCCACCAAGCTTAGATTTTCCTCGCTGCAAGTAAGCGTGAATAACAGTGTAACTATTAAAACCGAATGTGTCTTTTTCATCGTTCATAATTGTTTAAATGATAGCCCGTTAGGTACTGTTTTTCGAAGTGTGTCTTTTGAAGCTTAACCTTCGCCTTTACTTCCGCAAGTTGTAACTGCAGGAGCTTTTGCTGGGTGATTAACAGTTCTTCAAAACTTGTGTTTGCGGTACTGTACTCGCTAGTTAGAACACGAAGAAGTAGCTCAGTTTTTTCGATTTCACTTGCGTATAGCGCTAGCTCACGTTTCGCAAACACTTCTGTCAATTCTGCAGTTTCCCACTCATTTTCAAGTTGGCTTTCAATAGCTTCTAAGCTTAATTGAACGCTCTCTTTTTGCAGTTCAGCCTCTCGCTTGGCGGATTGATTTTTCTTCCCAAAAATTGGCAAAGACAAATTTACCATAGGCATTAAAATATCCTTACCGTTATCAGGAATAGACACTCCTTCTCTTTTATTCACTAAAGCATAATCTAAACCAACTCCTATGTTGGGTTTCCTTTTGAGTTGAGCAAGTTCAATCTGATAGTCCATAGCCACTATCTTTTCTTGAATAGCTTTAATCCGCGGTTGTTTAGCATAGATTGAGTCTTTGCTGATCTCTCGATTTGAGGCCATAATCGACAACCCAGTTGTTGACACGTTCGTTTTTTGAGCACGATTTAATAGTTGGTTGAAATCACCCAGCGCTATGTCCCTTTTCAATCCCAATAACTCAATTTCGGTTTGTACTTCTTCTATCTGAATTTGTACCCGTACTAAATCGGAGAGGGAAACGAGATTTGATTCATACTTGGTTTGGGTAACAGGCTCATAGCTCTTCAAAAGGTCGAGACTTTTCGCTTCTATCCTAATTTCTTCGTCTAGTTGATAAAGCATTAACCATTTGGATTGAACATCAAGAAATAGCTTGTTTTTGGTCGCTTCAAATTCTTCGAACCTCACTTTTGCCCAACTACTGGCAGCTTGTTTTTTCACTGATCTCGTACTCCTCCAAGGAAACATTTGAGACAAAGAAAACTTCATGCTTTGGGCACCAACCCTGGTCTCAACTGGCGAGATAAAATAACCAAAGCCAACAGTAGGGTCTGGCAATGCTGCTTGCTGTTCTACCTTTTCTAATTCGGCCAAGTATAGCTTGTACTTAGAGGCTAAAGCAGGGTTGTTTTCAGCAGCCAGTTGCAAGTATTCATTCAGGTTTTGCCCCTGTACTTGAAGACCTACCAATAGTAAAATAGCTATGACTAATTTCTTCATCGATTAAGGGCTTTAGGAACCAATAATTGCATTTGACCTGACCACTTTAGTCCATCTATGTGTCCCATGGTTTGCTCAGCATTATCTATAAAGTGCATGTGTAAGTAGCTTCCATGATGAGTAAAGACACCTTCATGTGCTTCGGAATAAAAACCAAGGATGCTAACTTCCTTGTTCGATATGTTACCTGATAAGCCAGAAGCTTTGTATGCATCGTGATTACGTTCTGTGGCCGCAGGTGCGTTGATCACATGCCAATCTAAAGAGCCGCCATCTCCAATAATTTGAAAAGGGAAGGCCTGATCAGGCTTTTCGTTAAACACTGAAGGGATAAATTCTTGAAGGGCTGTTATGTCGGATATTTCAGTGTTTAGCTCTAGAGTATCCCATTCTGCCACCTGACTGCTAACGAGAAGGGCAGCTTTTAGATCGAATGTTTTTTGAATTTGAAGCCCATCATTCATTACCTGTCCATTTAAAGGGAATCCATTCAGAATGAGTATCTCACCTGCTAATCCTTCTATTGCACCAAGAGCATATAGATTTGGTGTTTCAGTATAGTCCTTCAGATTAGCTCTGGCCTGCAGTTCTCCCATCATCATGATTTCCCGTAATACACCTTCATTATTCACAATTACATTGGCCGTTTGCTCAGACTGACAAGAGATTGCCAACAACCCAGCTAAGCAGGTAGCTAATGCGACATGGATTCTTTTTGCTGTTTTCATGATTGGATTCTTTGCTTTTGGACTAATTGAAATTCCTTGTAATAGGAGTAAAGAACAGGTACGACAAATAAGGTTATGAGTGCTATTAGCATTCCTCCGAATATTGGAATTGCCATTGGAATCATTACATCAGCACCTCTTCCCGTTGAGGTTAAAATGGGTAAGAGTGCTAAAAGTGTTGTAGCAGTTGTCATAAGGCAAGGTCGTACTCTTTTCATCCCAGCTTTAATCACCAATGTTTTGATTTCTTGCTTGTTATGGGTGTTCTTCCCTTTAAAAGATTGGTCTAGGTAGGTTGCCATGAGTACACCATCATCTGTGGCAATGCCGAATAAAGCGATGAATCCTACCCAAACGGCTACACTCAAATTGATATCGCCCACTTGGAATAAATCCCTCATATTCGAACCGAAAAGGTCGAAATTGAGAAAGCCATCCATGCCATATAACCATAGCATGAAGAAGCCGCCTCCAAAGGCTACAGCCACGCCACTAAACACCATGAGAGATACGCTCACCGACTTGAACTGGAAATAGAGAATGATGAAGATGACTAATAAGACAAGGGGTATAATCAAGCTGAGTCTTTGCTCGGCCCGTATTTGATTCTGATAGTTACCCGCGAATTCGTAAGAGATCCCAGCAGGAATATTTAACTCGCCTTCTTCTACTTTGGCTTGAATGAAAGATTGAATTTCTTCAACGACCTGTGCTTCTGCTTGTCCTTCTTTCTTATCGAAAATAACATAGCCCACTAAGAACGTATCTTCACTCTTGATCATTTGTGGGCCTTGTCTGTATTTGATTTCAGCTACTTCAGCCAAAGGTATATTTCGACCATTACTTAATGGGATAAGTATGTTTTCTAAGGCGGAAGGATCATTTCTTAATTCTCGAGGATAACGAACCCTTACTGGATATCGCTCCCGACCTTCTACAGTTTTGGTTAAAGGCGTGCCTCCAACCGCTACCTGGATGTATTCTTGGACCTTAGCAACAGATAACCCATATCGGGCCAAGGCTTCTCTTTTGATTTCTATTAATAAGTAGGGTTTACCCACTATTCGTTCGGCAAATACAGCTTCCTTTTTGACTGATTGAATTTGTTTGAGCAAGCCTTCTAATTGTAGTCCGAATGCTTCTATTGTTTCTAAATCTTGGCCTTTTACCTGAATACCCATAGGCGCTCTCATTCCCGTCTGAAGCATCACGAGTCTGGTTTCTATTGGCTGTAGTTTTGGAGCTGAGGTTACGCCAGGCAACTTCGTTACTCTTACGATTTTATTCCATATGTCATCTGGAGATTTGATCTCATCTCGCCATTGTCTGAAATATCTTCCTTTAGAGTCAGGAATAAGTTCGCCCATTTCATCTCTGGCAAATTCTCCATTGCTGTATTTAAATCGCAACCTTCTGCCGTCCTCATCGCTCTTGTACTCACTCTTGTAATTGATTAGGTTCTCATACATAGAGATAGGTGCAGGGTCTAAGGCACTTTCAGTTCTACCTAGTTTACCTACCACAGATTCGATTTCTGGTACAGCGGTTACCGCCATATCCAGCATCCTCAATACCTCTCGGTTTTGCTCCATACCAGCGTGGGGCATAGAAGTAGGCATAAGTAGGAATGCTCCTTCACTGAGAGAAGGCATGAATTCTGAGCCTATTCCCGGCAGATTCTCTGATAGTCTAGCATACACCTTCCGAGTTCGAGCATTATCTCCAAAAACGGATGGAATAAACCCGAATACTTTGTCGAAGCCCAACCAAATGGTAATTCCTAGAAATATGATGAAGGCTGGGGCCACTAGGAAAGTCTTTCTGTTTGTTAAGCACCAACTTAGAATTTTAGGGTATGTCTTAATAAAGACACTAAAAACACCCAAAGTCAAACCTATGATGGCTGCTACAAAAAGGAAGTTTATAAACCCACTTACGCCAACACCAAGTGGTAGCCATTCTCGGCTGAGCAAAATCGTTACGGCAATTACTAGCAGTATGATATCTGCATATTTGAGATATGATTCCCAATCTTTTTTGAGTGACCTAATAACTGATACAGAAGCTAATCCAATTAGGACTAGTGCTGCTAGGTAAAAGCCTAAAATCAGCACCCATATTCCGAAGATTAGAATAAGGCCGTTTAAGACTAGTTTTAAGTTTTTCGATTTAGGCTTGAATCCAAAGAACCAATAAGCTAAGGTCGGAACGATGAGAATAGCTACTAAAATAGCAGCCACTAGTGCGAAGGTCTTGGTATAGGCCAAAGGTTGAAAGAGTTTCCCTTCTGCAGCTTCTAGAGTAAGTACTGGTATAAAACTGACAATGGTTGTCGATACTGCCGTAATGATAGCTGGAGCTACTTCTTTAGCAGCTTTAAAGATGATGTGGAACAGCTTCTTGTCCTTGTCTATGCTCAGGTGACGCGTAATATTCTCGGTCATGACTATGCCCACATCTACCATAGTACCAATGGCAATGGCAATACCAGCAAGTGCCACTATGTTGGCATCTACACCAAAATATTTCATGGCAATAAAGCACATGAGCACTGCTATCGGTAGGAGTGAAGAGACTAGGATAGAAGCTCTCAAATTAAGAAGCATCACCAGAACGACTACAATCGTAATAATGATTTCAAGCATTAAGGCTTCTTCCAAAGTACCAATGGTTTCCTTTATCAGTTTTGTGCGATCGTAAAAAGGAACTATCGTGAGTTGTGAGGTGCCACCATCAGCTAATTCTTTTGAGGGAAGTCCTTGACTGATTTCATCAATTTTAGTCTTTACAGCATCAATTACTTCTAATGGGTTTTCACCATATCTGGCAACTACCACTCCGCCAACAGCTTCAGCTCCAGATTTGTCTAATGCTCCTCTTCGTGAGGCGGGGCCAATATTCACGCGAGCTACATCTTTTACTAAAACCGGAACATTATCTACGGTCTTAATGGTAGCCATTTCGAGATCTTCTAAACTCTTGATGTAACCTAAGCCACGCACTAAATATTCTGCCTTATTAATTTCTAAAGTCTTAGCTCCAACATCTAGATTACTCTCTCTTACAGCCTTTACAATCTCTGCCAAATTCACTCCGTAGCTTTGCATTGCCATAGGATCAATGTCTACCTGATATTCTTTGACAAAGCCTCCTACGGAGGAAACTTCTGCTACACCTGAAGCAGAGGCCAGCGCATATCTCACTGTGTAATCTTGGATAGTTCTGATCTCCTGAGGATCCCAACCTCCAGCTGGATTGCCATCTATATCTCTACCTTCTATGGTGTACCAAAAAATTTGACCTAATGCTGTGGCATCTGGTCCTAAAGCCGGTTGTACTCCGTCTGGTAAGAGGTCTTTAGGTAAGGAATTCAACTTTTCAAGAATGCGACTTCTACTCCAGTAGAATTCAACCTCGTCTTCAAAAATGACATAGATAGAAGAAACTCCGAAGATAGAAGAAGAACGGATGGTTTTGACTCCTGGAATTCCTAGTAGAGAAGAGGTGAGAGGATAAGTAATTTGGTCTTCAATATCTTCTGGAGACATACCGTTCCACTCAGTGAAAACAATTTGTTGATTTTCACCAATATCTGGAATAGCATCTACAGGAACGGGGTCTTGAGGCAAACCTGTATTCCAGTCAAATGGAGCAGTGATCAATCCCCAGCCTACTAGAACTAAAATAAGTAGAAGGGTTACAATCCTATTCTCTAGGAAAAATTTAATAAGAGTATTAATCATTGATTATGCTTTAACAATCGCAATAGGAAATACCTTGCTTAGCAAGGCGACTCATAGGAATGAGTATCAACCGACCAATGGTCGATTAGGATTGTAAAGCAGCTGGAATCTTGAGATTATGGAAAAGGATGTATCGGTCAGGTATTCCTAGATCTGGTGGACCTGAGTCATTTAGTTCTACATCGTTTTCTTGTACGCTATGCAGGTCAACTAAAAGTGAGAATGCAGTGTCATAAAGTAGGGAGTAATCTGCCGCTGGTGCCTCTTCACTTAACACTTGCTGTTGTGAATCATCTACTATTTCTAGAACTAACTCATCATCACAGCAATCGTCCATCATACCATGCATGTCCATGCTCATGCCACAGTCTTTCTTTACTTCTGTAAAGAGAGAGGCTTGCTTTAAACGGCCCATGCAAAGATGCTGGCCAACCATAATGCCTGTGGTAGACGTTAAGTAAAGCATGGTAAATAATATGGTTATTGACTTTTTCAAGCTGGGCAAATATACGGAAGTTTTAAAAACTGGTTTAAAAAGCGAGTTTTGTTCCTTTCTCAAAGTCTACTTCTGAGATAGTTCCACCTTCGCTGGTGTCTGAATCGATGTGAATTTTCCAAACTCCATTCACCTTCTTTAGGGTTACATTAAACTTTCCGTAGAAGGAATTTTCTTCTTTGCCATTGAATCTGGTGAGTTTGAAGATACCTATTTCATAAGCCCAATTTTCTTTTTGAGTACGAGAAAGAAAGCTGAATTCTATCTTTTGCTTGATTTTCCCAGCATTCCATCTGTTAAACATTTCTAGGTTTGTGTCTTTGTATTCTTGGCCAATCAACATTCTATTGTTATCAGCCATCACGCGTAAGACTTCATTGGTATGAATCTGATTGAATAAGCTAGCGTCAAGGTCTTGATAGGCCTGCATAAAATTGAACCAAACGTCTTTGTTAATAGCTTCTATCTCTGAGTCTTGACCATAGGACGAGACACATAAGACCAACGCAAAAAATATGCTTATTAACATCTTCATGGTAATCACCTTTGAATGCTCTAACGGAAATCTCCAGAAAATGGTATTAACGAGTTCTTAGAAGCGAGGTATTCGACTCGTTCTGTAGTAATTCTGGATTATTAAATAGCTCTACAGCCTTTAAGTAAATCTCATTGGTGTTGTTGTAGATTTCATAGAAAGCATCATCACCATAAAAGTCACGGGCTATTCGTGCCTTAATCAAATAGGCGATCAATTCTTTAGATTTTCTATAATCTCTGTTTCGGAATCTCACCCCATTCTTCTTACCAAGGTCAATTACTTGGTTAAGTATTTCGTCAGAAACGTCAAACTCTCTATTGAAGCGCTCAAAGCCAATTTTTTCTAACTCAGGATGTGTATCTCTAAAGTCGAGCGTGTATTCTCTTATGGTATTACTATCTACCAAACGGTTGGCATAGCTGCTATTCGTAGCTGTATCAAGTGATACAAAGTAATCTGGCATGATGCCACCGCCACCGTAAACAGTTCGTCCTCCGGTTGTCTCGTAAGCTAAGCTTTCATCAAATTCCACACTGTCTGCAACAAAGAGTTCGCCTGAGGTATATCTATTATAGTAGTCGGCTTCATAAGACTTCTCACCATCGTCATATGGTTTTTGGATAGAACGACCACTTGGCGTGTAATATCTCGCAATCGTCATTCTAAGCTCGGAACCATCTTTTAGATCGAAAGGCAGTTGTACTAAGCCTTTGCCAAATGACCTACGGCCTACCACCAGTGCCCTATCATTATCTTGTAAAGCACCTGCCACAATCTCCGATGCCGATGCACTGCCTTCATTCATCAATACAATCAGGGCCCCTTCTTCAAAAATCCCTTTATAGGAAGCTTTTGCTTCGCTTTTGTACTTTTTGCTTTGCCCTTTCTGGCTAACGATCAAATTGCCATCCTTTAAGAACTCATCGCTCATACCTATGGCGGCACTCATATATCCACCTGAGTTGTTCTGAAGATCTAGAATTAGCTTGCTCATTCCTTGATCTTTCAAATCTTGGAGAGCCTCTTTAAATTCTGAATAAGTGGTTTCAGCAAAACGATTGACCTTTATGTAGCCCACATTCTCATTCACCATGTAGGAAGCATCTAAAGAGAACTGTGGAATTGAACCTCTTGTGAGTTCAAATGATAAGATTTCTTCTTCAGATTTTCTTACCACACCAACTTTTACATCAGAACCACTTGGCCCCCTGAGCATATTGAAAACCTCACGGTTACCAAGGCCAATACCTGCAATATTTTCATCGTCAACAGAAACGATTTTGTCTCCCGCAATAATGCCTGCCTTTTCTGATGGGCCACCACTCAATGGAGTTACGACATAAAGGGTATCTCTTAAAATGTTGAATTCAACGCCAATACCATCATAAGTAGCTCTTAACTGGCTTGCGGCTAATTCCCGCTCTCTCGAAGGAATGTATACCGTATGCGGATCGAGCTTATCGAGCATTTCTTGAATAGATTCTTCAATAAGACTCTCTGTGTCTACAGTGTCCACATAATCATTCTCTATGTATTCTAAGAGCTCCCTGAACTTAGTCATAGAACTCAGGTATTTGAGGTCTTGCTTTGGTTCGGCAAACTCAGAACCAATAAAGACACCTACCAAAATTGCAATGGTTAGTAGAATCGGTAATCTGATGTGTGAAGGAGAGTTGTTTGTTTCTTCGCTCACTATACGGTTTTTAATATTTCGCTAAAATAGAAATTAGTCCCAAAACATGGGTGAATGTCATGGATGGATAATAACGTTATGTTTTGTTTTGTGTTCGACATTTTCAAAATGAATAGTGAAGAACAGTAGTAAATCCTTAAATTAGGTACCCTTAAGTCCATGAGCCAGATATTAAAGCAATCCATCAACGAGTTAGTTTCAGAGAATTTCATTAGAGCTTCAGTGCTCTACTATATGGGCGTTAAATTCTACGACTATAAAACCGAAACACTTGAAGAGGTTTGTAAGGCTAATGGCTTGAATGTGGATTCAGTTATAAAAAGCATGGATTTGATTGCCGATGAGAAGGAGTCTACCCAAGTTCAACTAAAGACTTACCCCGCAGAATTATTGGTAGAATATCTAAAGCATAGCCACTACCTTTTTGTGAAAAAACGATTGCCATATATTGGTCAACTCATAGACAGTATTGGGGAAGTTAATTTTCGCTATAAGTCTCTCAGTGAGGATTTAAAATCTGTTTTCCCATTATTCGTTGAAGATTTTATTCATCATATCTATGAGGAGGAGGATACTCTCTTTACTTATATTAACAGTCTAAGCGCTTACCTTAATGAGAGATATCCTATTGCTAAAGTGTATCAAGAAATGGAGAAATTCTCGGTAAAAGATTTTGCGGTAGATCATGAGGTGCATCAAAACGAGATGGAAGGCTTTAGAAAGTTCACGAATAATTACCAGTATTGTGAAGAGGCCGATCTTCAGATTAAGGTATTGTTTAAAGAATTAGAAAGATTCGAGAGTGACCTGATGCTACACGCTAAGGTGGAAAACGAGATTCTCTTCCCTAAGGCAATGCATTTAGAAAGATTGGTGAAACTCAAATTTCACGAAAACGCTAAAATGAATTAATGGGTCGAATTATAGCCATTGACTATGGCACCAAAAGAGTAGGTCTGGCTACCACAGATCCCCTCCAAATTATTGCATCCGCTTTGGATACAATTCACGCTAAAGATGTACTACAATTTTTAAAGGATTATGCTCAAAAGGAAGAAGTAGAATCCTTCGTTTTAGGTATGCCCACCAAGCTAGACGGAACAGATACTAATGCTACTCCGCATGTCCGTCAATTTCATAAGCAACTCAAGAAACACTTTCCTGAAAAACCTGTTTATTTGTATGACGAAAGATTCACTTCAAAAATGGCTTTAGATGCCATGATTGCTGGCGGGTCTAAGAAAAAGGACAGAAGAGAAAAAGGTAATATTGATAAGATAAGCGCAACGATTATCCTTCAATCCTACCTGGAAAGCAGATAATATGATTTACCCTATTGTAGCCTACGGTGATAACGTTCTAAGAAAAGAAGCGGAGGATTATCCCGATGGATCTGAAGATTTAACGGCACTTGTTGAGAATATGTTTGAGACCATGTATAACGCGAATGGCGTTGGCTTGGCCGCTCCACAAATTGGCATGTCTCATAGAATATTCGTGATCGATTCTACTGTTATGGGAGACAAGGAAGATCAAGAAAAAGGGGTAAAGCGAGCTTTTATCAATCCAGAAATTTTAGACGAATACGGAAATGAGTGGTCTTTTGAAGAAGGCTGCTTAAGCATTCCTGATGTGCATGCCGAAATACTTCGTCCTGAAAAATTAACCATCAATTACTTTGATGAACTTTGGAACGAGCACGAAGAAGAGTTCGATGGCCTAACTGCTCGCGTTATTCAGCATGAATTTGATCACTTAGAAGGTGTGCTTTTTACTGATTACGTCAAAGGCTTGAAGAAGCAGTTGCTTCGTTCTAAGTTGGTTGGAATTTCCAAAGGCAATGTAGATGTGAAGTATCACATGAAGTTCCCTTTGAAAAAGTAGGTTGCTTCCATTATCTTATGGTTGAAAGACCTTAAGATGAAGAAATTATTGCCCCTTTTAGCTTTACTTATTTTCTCAATTGCTTGTCAAAAAGCACCTGTAGAAATAGAAAAAGAGGTTGAGACGGACCTTGAAAACGCTTTTGTGCACACTGCCTATTTCTGGTACAAAGAAGGGAGCTCTGCTGAGGAAATCAGTGCCTTTGAGGCCAATTCTGAAAAACTAAGGAATATTGAAACCGTTCAGGCATTTTTTGCTGGACCGCCAGCGGCAACAAATCGCGCCATTATCGAGAATACCTATGATTATGCAATTGTCTTTCTCTTTAAAAATTTAGAGGATCAGGAGTACTATCAAGAGCACCCTATTCACAAGCAACTGATTGTAGACCATGAGCATATGTGGGAACGCGTAATGGTTACTGATGTGGATAGGGAGTAGAAGTATAAAAGATATTTATTCTTACCTGTGCTAATAGCTAAGATGTTCTAGCTTTACTCTACGCATAGACCACATGCCCTCCATAAATGTGAACTTTGTTCGCAAACTTAATTTGATATTTTTGCAGGGTCTAAAAAACTAATTTGACATTTCATGCAACAACTCAACGAGTTTTTAAAGCTTATCGATAGTTTCATCGGAAGCTCCCCTTGGTTCCCTTTTGCACTTTTAGGAACAGGTTTATTCTTCACAATCTACCTTAAGTTTCCACAAATCAGATATTTCAGATTTGCCTTTAATGTAGTTAGAGGAAAGTACGATAAACACGATGACGAGGGAGACACCTCGCATTTTCAGGCTTTAACGACTGCATTATCTGGTACTGTAGGTACCGGAAATATTGCTGGGGTTGCCTTGGCTCTACACCTAGGAGGACCAGCTGCTTTGTTTTGGATGGTTGTAACTGCATCAATTGGTATGTGTACCAAGTTTGTGGAGGTTACGCTATCGCATAAGTACAGAGAAAAAGCAGCAGATGGTACAATGGCTGGTGGCCCTATGTACTACATGAAGAATAAACTCAACATGAAGTGGTTGGCAGTAATTTTTGCTATCGCTACTGTTCTGTCTTCTTTTGGTACAGGGAATATGCCTCAGATCAACAGTATTGCAGGGGCATTAAAGTCTACGTTTGCTATTGAGCCTTGGATTACTGGCGCAGTACTTTCAGTAATTTTGGCATTTGTAATTATCGGAGGTATTAAAAGAATTGCTGCTGTTACTGAAAAGTTGGTTCCAGCCATGGCAGTCGTCTATTTCATAGGCTGTTTTGCGGTAATATTCGCCAATATTGATAATGTCATCCCTTCAATCGTTTCAATCTTTACGAGCTTGTTTACTACCACTGCTGCAACGGGTGGTTTCTTAGGAGCAACCATGGCATACGCATTTAATGTAGGGGTAGGCCGAGGTTTATTCTCCAATGAAGCTGGTCAAGGTTCTGCACCAATTGCTCACGCTTCGGCCAAAGCCCACGAACCTGTTTCTGAAGGTATGGTGGCCATCTTAGAACCGTTTATTGATACAATCGTGATCTGTTCTATTACTGGTATTACATTACTTTCATCTGGTGTATGGCAGGAAAAACATTACAACGATTTTGCAGTGACGGATATGTCAGTCATCCAAGGGTCAGATTATACAGATGATGTAAAAGAAGACAGACTTGCCTTGAAAGAACATCTATCTGGAGAGAACGCGCTAGAGGTATTCGATGGGATGTTAGAGGTTCAAAACGGTCAAATAATAAGTGATGTAACTGTTATTCATAATAGATCTGTTGCTGAAGATATAATTGTAAACGAGTCATTTGGAGGTGATCCATTATCAGGACAGGTGGAAATCAGAAACGGAATTTTACAGGATTCTGGTATTTCCTTCTATGGGAAATCATTAGTTCATAGTTCTCCATTAACCGCTATTGCCTTTACCAGAGGTTGGTTTGGTGACTGGGGACAATATATTGTATCAATTGGGCTCTTGCTGTTTGCATTTAGTACTGCCATTTCTTGGAGTTACTATGGAGATAGAGCCATGACTTTCTTACTTGGGTCAGGATCGGTTAAATATTATCGCGTGTTTTATGTTGCAGGCTTCTTTATTGCGGCCATTGCGGATACCACCATAATCTGGACGGTTGCTGCAATTGCTATTGCGTTAATGACGTTGCCTAACTTGATTGGTATCTTCATGTTGAGGAAAGACATGAAAGGAACTATTAAGGATTACTGGGATGGCTTTAAGAAGGAGTATCCAGACGAGAAAACGCCTGAATAACAAAAAAGAGCCTGTTAAACATTTAGCAGGCTCTTTTTTTAATCCTCAATTTTTACACCTCTCCAAAAAGCAACTCTGTTCTTAATGCCTTTTGCCAATTCAGATGTTTCTGGATAATACCAGGCTGCATCTGGGTTCTCGGAACCATTCACCTCTACTGTATAATAGTTGGCCACACCCTTCCATGGGCAGGTGCTATGCGTTGAGCTATCTTTGAAATAGTCTTTCTTGATTGAATCTGCTGGGAAGTAGTGGTTACCTTCCACAACTACTGTGTCATCACTCTCAGCGATAACCTCATCATTCCATATTGCTTTCATAATTAATTATATAAGTGCAGAATTGAAGTTTCTGTTCAAAAGTGAAGGGATTTGGTATTAAGGTATTAAGAAAGGAATGCGCTAAGACTATTTCAATCCTGTTTGATATTCTCTGGCTCTAGATAAAGAATGTTCCATTCGTTAAGCTTACTGCTTTTACCCGTAATGGTTACCGACTGAGCCACTTTGTCTAAAATCTCTGAATTAATATCTCTCCCATCTTCACCTTTTAGGATATAATATTCAGCTGTGTTTTGAGGGGTAGGCACAACCAAAACCGCTGGAATACCGCCAGCAATACAAAGCGTTGCACATGATCGGTGAGGCTTACTTTGGCCGGGTTTCATTGAACCGAAGTAGCATTTGGAATCTACTATCTCACCTTTTAAAGTTTTGTTAATTAATGGTCTAATGAACATTTCACTTTGGCTAGGTTGAAAGGAAACTAATGCATTTTCTGATTCAGTTAGTTCCATCAGCGTAAAGCCATCATGATAGACTAGAGTACCACGGATGGTTACATCTACATTGTTCAGGTTACCACCAACGGCTTCTTTAATCTTTGACACTGAAGCTCGAGCTCCAAACTTCCCAAAATCAATCAGGAGGATGTTTTTACCAATGGCTCCTTCTTTAATACGGATATATGGAATGGGATCAAGGTGCAATTTTCCAGTGATTTCGGTAAGCTCACCGTATTCATAAACTCCGTTATTAATTGATCTATGGCTGAAGGACAAGAAGTAGGCAGTAGCTCCTCCAAGTAAGAATAGCAACACTACTAGGATTATGGCAAACCGCACTACGTTTTTCGGTGCCTTGGGTAAATAGCCAATGTAGAAGTCGTATTTCATTCTTGGATATTTATTGGTTCCAAATGTGTTCCTTCAGGTTTAGGATCAGGATTTACAAATACTTTTTCCCCTTCAAGATGTAATTCATAAGTAGAGACCATTTCGGTGAATGGTGGAGGAGATGTTCCGTTGTGCGGTTGGTATTGGTAGCCATGCCAAGGGCAGGTTACACAGCCATCGATTACTTTTCCTTCGCCCAAAGGGCCATTCTGGTGTTTACAAATATTACTGATGGCCGATAGTTTTCCGTCATATTTGAATATGGCAATATTCTCACCGTTTAGGGTGAGTACTTTAGCACAGTCTTCTTGAATATCGGCTATGTCGCAAGCATGGTAAAATCCTTTCGATTTAAGGTCTAAGCCCCTGCCAGAAAATACCGATGAGAATATATGTATGGCTACTATGAAGAGCATCCCAGCCATTAACATTCCATAAATAATAGGATTAGATTCTAATTGAACAATCCCTAACATCACATGCATTATGATTAAACCGTAGGCAACATATACCATCATGTGGAGGCTTTTCCAGACTTTAGGACTTAGATTTTTCAACCAAAAATCGTGGCTAGTAGCTGCCATTAAGAATAGGATAATAAGGGCGAAGAAGCCCAGCATTTGGAATGGAAAATCAATCAAGTCGGTATAGCTTCCGTTTGATGTGAATAGAGAAATCAGCGGATTTTTGTTCCCTAGTGAATGGAACTGCAAAAGGCTGAAGATGCCATGTACAAGCGCTATAAAGAACATTGTTACACCAAGATGCCTTCTGTTGTAGAGTAGGGGCAGGAACTTTTTGTTGATTCTTGCTAAAGGGCCGATAGATAGAATAATATGAAGCAAGAGTAAGGCGAGGGTAGCCGTTGCTCTTATAATCATTGTTTCGGCTGTTAATTCAGGATTGTAAGTAGCCGTAATTCCGATATAAACTACTAGGTAGACGATTACGAAAAGAAGAAGTATAAGATCATAAATCTTCTTCTGGCGATTCCATAATATGCCTGAATAATTTGCACTCATTGTTGAACCTTCAATTCTTGATGATACAATGTGACATCGTTCAACTTGTCATATAACAAGAGATACCGCCCTGTTTTGTCTTTTAAATCGAAAGTATATTCACCCATGCTGTGAATAGCACCTAATGGTATTGCAGAGTCGTTGTAAGTTTGCTGATCGGAGATATAAGCAATAGTAAATGCACTTTTTAAAGGAGATGAGACATTGACTGTCATCATTTCGCCTGCGGTTGATTGCTTAATTTTTATGGGGAACTCTTCGGCATCTATTCCACAAACACCAATATCTAGCAAGCATGAGTGTCTTGGAAGCTTAGCCAACGGATTCTCGGGGATCTTCTCAATCGCTTCAAGACACAGAAGAGGTAAAATGATGCCGAAAGACATCCAAAAATAACGGTGTCTCTTTCTAAGTTTTACATTCATGATTGTCCCTCCTTTTTAATCTTTTGTAGAAGTATGGGCCAAAGTGCTATGGTACCAGGAAGCAGCAGCGCTTTCATGAATATTGATGCTGATTTAACGCCACCATCTATTTTATGGACACCTTTCTTAATAAAGCCAATATAAAAGATGAGCCCAATAGCCGTATAGAGGACCAAAACAATGATGACGATATTTGCGATAATATCAAGCATCTAAGACATGAGCTTCTGCTTTGGCAATATTTGCCTCCATCTTTCTTTCGTCATATACTGCCTTTTCAACAGCTTTAGCAACCACCTTCGCTAACTCCTCGTCAAGAGCGGAAGGGATTACAGCATCATGCGTTGGTTTTTCTACATAGTCTGCAATGGCCCATGCAGCTGCTAGTTTCATTTCGGTGCTAATTATATGCGATTTAGCCATTAATGCACCTTTAAATATCCCAGGAAAAGCTAATACGTTGTTAATCTGATTTGGAAAGTCTGATCTACCTGTACCGATAATCGCACAACCAGCATTTACAGCTACATCTGGCATGATTTCCGGGGTAGGGTTAGCCATCGCAAAAACGATTGGGTTTTCAGCCATATTGGTAATGTCTACTTCACTTAGAATATTCCCTTTGGAAACGCCAATAAACACGTCAGCATCTTTTAGGATTTCATGAATGTTTCCCTGAACGTCCTCAAAGTTTGAATATTTAAGTAGTTCGGTTTTGGCTTTATTTAAATCTCCTCTAAAACGATGAATAGCGCCTTTACTATCGCTAACAATTAATTGCTTTACTGAAATACATAGTTCAGAGTCGATTCTGAAACATCTAAGCAATTTGGCAATGGCAATACCCGCAGCACCAGCACCGTTGATTACCACTTTCAATTCTTCTAGTTTTCTGCCTGTAACTTTACAAGCATTAATTAATGCCGCCAAGGTTACGATAGCTGTTCCATGCTGATCGTCATGGAAAACTGGAATCCCCAGATCTTGAAGTTTTTCTTCAATTTCAAAGCTCTCTGGTGCGGCAATATCTTCTAGATTGATTCCACCAAATGCCGGAGCGATTCTTCTTACGGTTTCAATAATGTGTCTGGTATTCTTGCTGTCAATGCAGATTGGCACTGCATTAATACCAGCGAACTTTTTGAATAACATGGCTTTACCTTCCATAACAGGTAATGCGGCCGTTGGACCAATATCTCCAAGGCCTAAAACGGCAGTACCATTTGTTACCACCGCAATTGTATTTCCCTTCATGGTGAGGTCATAGGCGGCCTCCGGATCTTTCTCAATCTCTAGGCATGGTTGGGCAACACCCGGAGAATAAACTAAGGACAAGGTTTCTTGATCTTCTACCTCAATTTTATTGGTTACCTCAATCTTGCCCTGCTTTTCTTTATGTAGCTCTAATGATCTTCTGTAAACTTCTTCCATATGGTTAAGGATTCACCCCTGCATAATTTATGCCCGCTAATTTATGGGTGTCCCAGTTGAAAGTACTCAAGTCTGACTGATTAAATTTTGAAAAATCGTCATATCCACAAGATCTTGCAATCACTTTCATTAAATCGTTAGTGGCTTCGAAGAAATTTGCCAGCTGTTTTGCCGAAGATTGAATGATTAAGCGTTGTTTAAATTCTCTTTTTGGGTAGCGATGCCTACCGGGCAGCTGTTTGTATGACACGCCCTCATACCCAGACAGCCAATAGCCTGTAATGCAGAATTAGAAACTGCAATCGCATCAGCTCCCATCATCATAGCTTTTGCAAAGTCCTCTGCTACTCTTAATCCTCCTGTTATGATTAACGAAACGCCATCAGCCTTTTTTGCGTCTAGATGTTTTCTAGCCCTAGCTAATGCAGGTATTGTAGGTACATTGATATTGTCTCTGAGAATGGCAGGTGCGGCACCTGTTCCACCACCTCGTCCATCTAAAATGATATAGTCAACACCTACTTCTAAGGCAAAGTCAATATCCTCTTCAATTCTTGAGGCAGCAATTTTAAAACCTATAGAAATACCCCCTGAGACCTCTCTTACCTTTTCGGCAAAGGTTTTAAAGTCTTCAACGCCATTCATATCTGGAAAGGTAGCAGGAGATATGGCAGATTCTCCAGGATTAATTCCCCTGACTTCTGCGATCTTCTCATCTACTTTATTACCTGGTAAATGACCTCCTGTACCTGTTTTTGCTCCTTGTCCTCCTTTAAAATGAAAGGCCTGAACTTTCGTGATCTTCTCCCATTCAAAGCCAAATTGGGCAGAAGCCAATTCATAGAAGTAACGACTATTATTTTCTTGCTCCTCCGGTAACATTCCGCCTTCACCTGAGCAGATTCCAGTACCAGCCATTTCGGCTCCTTTAGATAGCGCTATTTTAGCTTCTGCGGATAATGCCCCTAATGACATGTCAGAAACGAATAACGGGAGGTCTAATTTTAGTGGCTTTTTAGCATTAGGACCTATGATAGTCTCTGACTTTACATCGTTTCCATCTAATAGTGGTCTTTTTGAGAGTTGTGCTGGTAAGAATTGAATGTCCTCCCATTTAGGCAACTTATCTCTATCTACGCCCATGGCTGCTGTTGGGCCATGATGCCCCCAGTTCTTTAAGCCATTTTTAGAGAGTTCTTTTATGTAATTGGTGTAGGGTTCTGTACTCGCTGGGTTGGTATCGGCATAAGTTCCCAAATAGGTATCCCTGTCGAAAGGCGAGGGGTTGTCAATTTCGAATTCTTCAACCTCACTAATATCTACCCAAACCTGATCATCTTCAACTTTTGACTCGAACTTGTGAAGAAACTCGCTACTGTCGTATTCACTCACTCCAGTATCAATTCTATAATCCCAATTATGGAGCCCACAAATAAGGTTGTGCCCATCTACAAAACCATCAGAAAGTAAGGCACCTCTATGGAGGCAGCGGCCATACATTACGGAGACTTCATCTTCATATCTAATGATGACTAAATCTGTATTTGATACTAATCCGTGAGTGGGTTGTTTTTGTTGTAGCTCTGAGAATTTGGCTACCGAAACAGGTTTTTGCATGCAATAAATTAATAAAAGCCTTTAGCTTATACTAATTGTCAAAAAGCCAATTCAGGGAGTTGAGGCAGAAAGGATTAATGGTAGCTTGAATTTTTAATTGGCGGCTAATTTCACTTTGTCGCCAAGTTCTTGTGTTCTAATGAAATACAAATAATCAGCCAGTAAGAAGGCACCAATGCCCGTACAAATATGCCATAGAAAATGAGTTCCAAAAGGAATCAGATCAGTAAAGTCTTTGTCCACCTGACGGAAATAAATAGCTAGTATAAAGCAGAGGGCTCCAGCTATGATATTGAGGCTCTTACTCCATTGATATTTTCGTAAAATTAAGAATACAGGGACTAAAAAAGTAATTCCACTGATGGTATAAGACATATTCATTCCTGCTTGGCCAGGCCATAGGTCAATGATTCCAAAGCGAAGTAAAAATATGGGTGTAATCACGGCAAAGCTCATCTACCATTTAGGTAAAACTTTAGACCAGAAATAGACAGTAATCATTAAGGTTACTATTAATGCAGGAAGAAAATCCATTATTAAAAAGAATCTTGATGTTCTGAATCCATGGAATAATGTGCTGCCTATTCCATTTAACATTAAGAAAGGGATAGCAGCTAATAGAAAGCCATATTGCTTTGGATTCTTTCTGATTTTCCAGAGAAAGTAGAAAGCAGGAAAAGCAATAGCCAAGGATGAAAAGGCATTCCAAGGTTCTACAATAATTGCATCTGTAATATGCGTTTCAGCATACCAAGGTCCACCGTCTGTTATTTGATCAGGTCCGAAAAATGACATATCGGTCATCTAACAGTTAAGCGCTTTAGAAAGTTGTAGACAATTCGAGTTTTTGGTTCAGCGACCAAAATCGATATATGAATGGCAAGTCTTAGTTAGACCATAACTCTTGATATTCTCCCTTAGGATCATACATTTCCACTTGCCTTTGAATATTGAATGCGCGGCCACCTCTTGGATCATTCCCTACACCAGCAATGTAAATCCAGTTTCCGTAGTTTGAGCATGGGTCGTAATCAATGAGCATTTTTTCAAAGTAGGCGGCACCCAAGCGCCAATCTATCTTCATGTTGTACATGAGATAAGAAGCAACATTCTGGCGGCCACGATTACTCATAAAACCAGTAGCATTCATTTCTCTCATGTTGGCATCTACAAATGGCTCTTTAGTGCGCCCTTCCGTCCAAAGATGAAAGAGTTTATCTGTGCCCCACTCAATATTATCCTTTCCAAGAATTCCAGTTCTTTTGTAAATTTTATTGCCAAATCTTTTTGCCACTAGGTGGAAATAATCTCTCCAAATGAGCTCAAATACTAGCCAGTAAGTGGAGCTATTCTTTTTTACGTATCGCTCGAATTTCTTTACCTGCCAATAAATTTGTCTTGGAGATAAACAACCGTTCGACAGCCATGGCGAAAATTTACTTGAGTAATCACCACCAATTAATCCATTACGAGTCTTTTTGTAGTTGGAAAGGAGTTCACTATCCCATAGATAATATTGCAATCGCTCTTTACCTGCCGTGGCTCCACCTCTAAAATGTAGTACACTTCTTTCGTCTGGTTGTACATCTTCGTAGCCAAGGTCTTCCAAGGATGGAATAGGAGTTCCTATGTCTTCTGGAGTCCCAATAAAAAGAGGAGCGTCTATTTCTTCTCGAACCGTTGATTTTTTTTCAGCTATTTTTCTAAACTCTGTGAAAATATTAGGGAGCTCGTTGATGTGAATAGGCAGGTCATCGGTGTGATAAAGCGTTTCACCCCAAATGAATTCCGAAACCATTAGTTTCTCAATTGCTTTCTCTTGCTCTTCCTCTTCAAAAGCAGATGCCTTTTGCGCATAGAGTTTAGCGCAATGGTACTTCTTCCTAATTTTATCCAGTTCCTCAACGGGATCTCCAATTACAAAATGTAAATCTGATCCTATTCTTTGAAGTGATGATTTTAGATCTACTAAGGATTCTAATAGGAATTTTAATCTAAAGGGGCCAATCCGTTCTATGCCATGCAACTTCTCTTCCAACCGCACTTTATCTAAGACATAGACAGGAATGACCTCCTTGCTATTTACAGCAGCTTTCACCAACCCCTCATTATCTTCAATTCTTAGGTCATTTCTAAACCAATAAATTGCTCTACTCATAGCTGCTCTAAATTTTCTAAATACTTAGCGGCTTGTTCAAGTGTTTGGTTTTTAGATTCATCAGAATTTTTATCCCAAACACTGTAGATCATTCTCATACGCTGGTTTTTACCCAGATTTTCTCTATGTCGGTCTAAAAACTCCCAATATAGACTATTAAACGGGCAGGCATTTTCACCTACCTTCTTTTTGTGGTCGTAGCTACACTGGCTGCAATAATGACTCATTTTATGCATGTAGTTGGCGGAAGAGACATAGGGCTTGGTTGCAACAATACCTCCATCGGCAAATTGACTCATGCCTCGGGTGTTGGTTATTTCTACCCATTCAATAGCATCTATATAAATACCCAAATACCATTGGTCTACTTCATCAGGATCAATACCTGCCAAAAGCGCAAAGTTGCCAGTAACCATGAGCCTTTGAATATGATGTGCATAGGCGTGATCTAATGATTGCTGGATAGAATGGGATAGACACTTCATATCCGTTTCGCCCGTCCAGAACCAAGAAGGAAGTTTTGTCGTATGCTTTAGGAAATTCTTTTCAGCATATTCTGGCATGTTTCGCCAATAGATGCCTCGCATGTATTCTCTCCAACCTAGAATTTGACGTATAAAGCCTTCTATGGCAGATAGTGGTGCGTATTCTGAATCTTTGCGATAAACCTCCTCTACTTTCTCTATAACTTCTAGTGGGTCTATTAATTTACTATTGAGCGCAAAGGAAATTCTGGAATGAAATAATGACCAACCTTTTGTGGTCATTGCATCCTGATAAGCTCCAAATTGTGGGAGGCATGCTTCAATAAAGTAGTCTAGTTGTTCAAGCCCCTCATCTCTTGTTGTAGGCCAGATAAAATTTTTGGGGTCAATCCGTCCTATGGTCTTTATGTTTTGATCATTCAGTAGGTCAATAATTTCTTGAACTGACTTTTGGAAAGATTTTACAGATGGAATGGTGGTTGAAGTTGGCATCTTTTTACGATTCTCATGATCGTAATTCCATTTATCACCGACCGGGTCTGAGCCATCCATGAGTATATCATATTTCTTTCGCATCATGCGATAGAAATTCTCCATGATCAGCATCTTTTTTCCTTCGAAGAAGTCTTTGAGGTCATGTCTTTCTGTAAGGAAATGCTCTGTATCGAATGATTCGGTTTCGATTTCAATGCTTTCTGAAAAGGTGCTCAGTTGTTGATCGAGTCTGTATTCATCTGGCAATTGATATTCGAATTTCTCAATGTTATTCTCTTTGATTAACCACTTGAGGTTATCTGTTAGGGATTGCTTGTTTCTAGAGTCGTCTAGGTTAACATATATCACTTGGTGGCCTTGAGATTTGAGGTGTTCACCAAAAGATCTCATGGCTAGAAAGAATGCTACTACTTTTTGGATATGATGTGTTGTATAGGTCAGTTCTTGCCCCATTTCCATTAAAACATAGGTGGTCTCTTTGGATCTTTCTTGGTACCAGCTGTGCTTGTGATTCAGTTGGTCTCCTAGTATGAGTCTTAGTTTTTTCATTGTCATTTGTACCCCTCAGTCCTTCGGACAGCTCCCCTGTCAGGGGAGCACAGATGAATTCTCCCCTTTAAAGGGGAGATGCTCAAAGAGCAGAGGGGTTCTTATTTCTTCTACATCTTTCTGAGCAATAGACTACATCTTCCCAACAGGATTTCCACTTTTTACGCCATTCGAAGGGGCGATTGCAAACAGGGCAAGTTTTCGTAGGAAGCTGGCCTTTTTTCATGGTAGCGTAACCTTCTGTTTTATGAATAGTTTTCTACTCCTCCGCCTTTTAGGCACCTCCTCTTCAAAGAGGAGAACATACTTTTTGTAGTTTTACTGAAAGGATGATTTTTTATCTTTTCTTTTACAGTCTACTACTCCGCTCTTCGAGCACCTTGCCATTGCCGGAAGGCTCCTCTTCAAAGAGGAGGACATAATTCTACTGCATTCTTCTTTCTGGGATGGTGTGTTTTTGAAGAATTCGCCATTTCTCTTTTTTAACCTCAGGATGGTTTTTGTGCGACCATAGCGTTTTTCTAGCATGCTCAGAGGCTGCTTTTACATCAATTATGGGTTGTAGTTGCTCGGGCTCAATCCCATTCATTTTTGCATCGAGGGGAGGCATTTTCCAAGGTTCATGGATGTACTCAGTGGGTATGTTCGCCAACTCTGGAACCCACTTTTTGATAAAGCGTCCGTAAGGATCGTGCTCTTGACTTTGCTTAATCGGGTTGTAGATGCGAATGGTGTTTATCCCCGTCATTCCTGCCTGCATTTGAAACTGAGGGTAGTGTATTCCAGGTTCAAAATCTAGAAATTGTGAAGCCAGATAGGTGGCTCCTTCCTTCCAGTGTTGCCATAGATGGTGGGTTAGAAAGCTTACGACCATGGCCCTCATTCTAAAGTTGATGTAGCCTGTTTCTTTTACACAGCGCATACAGGCATCGACTAATGGAACACCAGTAGTACCACTTTTCCAGCCTTCTAGAAATTCGGGTTTGTTCTCTTTTTCAAGTAAGTCGTATCCTCTGTTTATGTTCTCAAATTCATAGCTTTCTTCCATCTCGAACTTCTGTACAAAATGGTCGTGCCATTGCAGTCTGGAACCAAAGTTTGCTGATGGTCTTTTGTAGCCGAATTCTTCTTTGGCCTTTAATCGGTTTTGATAAACTTCTCTGAGGCTTAAATTCCCCCAGGCCAAATAGGGCGATAGTCTGCTGCAGCTTTTACGACTTTCTTCTGGTTTAGAAATAAACTTAGAGTAGTTGGCGACTCGTTCTGTTAAGAAACTCTTTTGATACCTTAGGCCTGTAGAAGCACCACCGTGTTGAAATGAGGAATGTGGGCTTATATATAAAGCAGGAATTGGCTTCCCGAATTTGGCTCTCAAGCCTTGATTCAATTCTAGGGTATTAAGAGATTTTAGGTCGGGATTAGTGAAAGGTATGTTCATAAAACCATGCCAATGCTTGAGCCAGTCTTGTCGGTTTTTTGCACCTCTAAGTACACCGTTGTACATATGTTCCTGCCAAGAAATTCCTTGACTCGAAGCGAATCTCTTCACCCATTTATCCAGATCATAAGTAACCTTTAGACCTGATTCTTCATGAGAGTAAATGGCCTTGATATAATAAGTTTTAGAAAATTCTGTGAGTAATTCTCGAAATGAGGCATGGAAGGTCTCAACTTGATGCCCAAAAGGCTCCAGTTTGGCATTCATATCTTGGAGGGACTCCCAGACAAATCGCCAGTGACGGGTATCGTAATGCGGATCATATACCAGTTCTGGATCAAAGCAGTAAAGCAGAACGAGGGTGTCTTCAGATTCAATGGCTTTTTGAAGCGGTAAGTGATCCGTAAGTCTAAGATCTCGCTTAAACCAAACCAATGAAACCTCCTGTTTAGACATACCAGCAAAAGTATTTGTAGGCTTTTTTGTTTAGGATACTACCCCAGAAACCATCTGCTTTATGAACTTATCGGCTGCTATGTTTGCAGCTTCTACAGCTCCATCCATATAGCCAGGAAAAGTTGGAGCAGTTTCACTTCCTGCAAGCAACATTTTATTGCTAAAAAGTAATTCTCGGAGTGCTGGGTTTCCGTTGTTTTGATGAGGGGCCACCGGCTTCTGGTAATTTTGATATGTTTCTTTTTCATCACGCCAGGCGGTATCGACATAAGTACCTGAGCTGATATTTTCTTCTCCAAATAGATTAGTCAATTGGGCTCTCACCGCTTTCTCTCTCTCGTTTTTAGGTAGCGACATAAAGCTATCGTGTATAAAACCCTTCAGCGCATATCCGTGCTCATTCGAATGATCGTATAATTCCGTTATGGGACCTTTCTGTGAATACACAGTTCCTATTTCCTTTTCTAGCCAAAATGGACTGGTAGAGAAGAATCCGACTTTGATAGACTCGCCCATCCAAGTATGAGTTTGCCTAGCTAGGTTAGTTAAGTTTTGAGGAAGGGCGGGAGTGAATTCGATCTGATTGGCCATTAAGTTTAATGGTAATGTGGAAATCAGATACTGGCTTTTATAAGAAGTATCATTGGTGAAAATGTTGAATACTTCACCGTTGAACGAAATACTCTGAACCCTTTGATTTAGCATCAGCTGCTCCTGTTCTAAACTTTTATTTAGGGCATGGATGAGTTTATAGGTGCCTCCTTTTAATCGATAAGTTGCCTCAGGCTGTGGAGGTAGTTCAAAGAGTTGTTTTTCGTTATTGGCTAACTCGTATACTCCGTACTTTCCGTATTCTTGTTCTACTTTTTCTAGACCTAGTTCATTCAATAGATCTAATAGATTAATATGTTTATCGGCAAACCAAGTAGCACCTAATTCTAAAGTGGTTTTGTCTTTTATGATGGTATGGATTCTGCCACCTATTCTGTCCCTTGATTCTAGTACAAGGGCTTTAATCCCATGCTTTTTAAATCTGTAAGCAAGTGTTAGTCCAGCGAGCCCAGCTCCAAGAATAATGACATCTGTATTTTTCCTTTCCACAGCTTAGTAACTAAAAACTGCATGAATTGATTCACTAGAATTTAGGGTCAATGATAACGTTGATTTCCTTGAGCAAATCCTTAGCATATTCGAGTAATCTGTCGTACTGATCTGTGTCTTCTTCGGCTGCTCTACTCATCATTCCTATGATATAAGCGTTCTGGGAAAGGCGCTGAGCAACCTTATCTATTGGTTGAGAAGTAGGGGAAATATTTGAGTACTTATCTTGATTTAATTGATTCAAAATCTTTGTTGCATCTAGAATATCTTGATTATTCATTCCGTACAGACTGGCCTCCATCTGTTCTATAAAGTTATTATAACTCTCTTCGGCTTTCAGCACAATTTGGTATTGGCCATAGTATTTAAATAAGGCGTCTACTATTGGGGTACCTTGTAGCTTACTAATGAAACCTGAGTTTTTCAGGGCCTCATAACCAGACTGGTCAATTGTAACGTATTCTTCGCCCAAGACCTCTACAGCAGCATTGATGAGAACCTCTCCAGAATAAGTGTCTACCAATAGTTCACGCATAAACAACTGTGCCGCTGCACTGGCCTTTTTGTAGTTTCGGTTTACTATGTTAATTGCTACTGTATCTGCCTTTAGGTTCTTTTGAATACTGGTTAGATATCCTTTTAGCTGGGTGTCTTCTTTTCGGTTTTCGTTCCAATTATTGATTGCCAACGCAGTGAGAATACCTATAACAACCAAGGCTATTTCACCAAAGGCATATTTAAAATAGCTGCCATTTACTTTCTCTCTTCTAAGTTTTCTAAGGAAGTTGATCATTTTGTATCTAGTTCGTCTCTTACCATCGCTAAAAGGTTTTGCAGACTCGTCATAACCACGCGTTGTTTGTAAGCCCGCTCTACGCGCGTATAATAGCTAGCAAACTGTAGATTTTCTGTTAATTCTTGGTCCAAAGACATTTCCCTTAGGTCGAATTTGATCTTTTTATAGGCTGGTGGTGGTATCGTATTATATCCCACTACTTCTGGAGTGCCAGATAAATAACTCAACATCTTCTTTTCCAGCACTTTTGAATGCGGGTGATAATTAGCGTCCAATCCTTGCCCCATGGTAACATTAGATTGGTAGGCAGCCAGTCCTTTCTTTAATTCATTTGATTTTACTAAAGACAGTTTCCCCGATCCTTGTAGCTCTTTATAAACTGCAAAGCCCGGATAATAGGTGGTGATAAAACTAGAAGAGATAATGGAAATTATAGTTTTGGATGAATCGATTTGTTGAGGGAGGTTTTTGAAAAAACCTTGTAGTTGTGCTATATTCTTCTCTCTATACCTTAGTCTTTCAAAGGTCAATTGAAAAGCTGCGGAGTCTTCTTTAAGCTCTGTCTCAAGATTCAATAGAATTGATCGAAGTTCAACATTGTTTAGCGCTCCTCATTCCAGTTTTGGAAGGTAATGGCTAGGCTTATCCCTAAGAATATAAGTACTAGTTCACCTAGTGCATATTTCCAGTTAAACTTAAAGTTGGGTTTGCGGATCATTCAATTTGGTTGAGAGAGTAAAATATACGGAATTTTTAGTGTTGGAGACTTCATCACTTTGATAAGCATCCATTACCAATAATAAAAAAGATAAGCTCCAGTTCTCTAATGATCTTAAATTAGAGGATTCGAAACCATAAGCATATGAAAAGCACTATCCTATCCATCCTTTGCCTACTCGTATCAATGACTGCTTTTAGTCAAAAGAAGGTACTAGATCATCCAGATTTTGAGATTTGGAATACCATTGAAGGGCAACGCATCTCTCAAAATGGGCAATTAATCATCTATTCATTGGAGAAAGGTGAGGCAGATAATCATTTAAAGATCAAAGACGGTCAGGGTATTTTGGTCTTTGAACATGAGAGAAGCCAAGGAGGTCAATTTACCTACGGTTCTGACTATGCACTTTTCACCATTAAGCCATGGCAATCTGCTGTGCGTGAGATGAAGCGTGAAAAGGTTAAATCAGAGGATATACCAAATGATACCTTGGCTATATTCAATGTGAATAATAATCAGCTTCTCAAAATTCCGAATGTTCGCAACTATAAAATGCCAGCTAAATGGGGTGGATATGTTGCCTATCAGTTGGAGCCCATGGAGAATGGAGGTGACAAAAAGAACTCGGGAAAGAACGGATATCATGTGGTGTTGAGAAACCTAAGTACGGGAAGTCAAGACACTATAAAGTATGTAACGAATTACAACTTTGCAGAAGAAGGCGAAACCTTTGCTTTTATTACCACAGGTAGCGATGTGCATACGCCAGGGGTTTACATCCATGAACTGAATTCCGAACAAGTGCAGCAAGTTCTTTTAGCAGAAAAAGGCAAGTACGCTCGCATGAGTTTGAGTAAGTCTGGTAAGAGATTAGCCTTTGTGGCCGATTTGGATACCACCAAAGCACTTATTCGACCTAACGCTTTATACAGTTGGAGAGAAGGTATGGGCCAGGCTGAGAAGATTGTAGATGCGAATTCTGCCCCAGAAGGTTACCGAGTATCTTCAGATGGTAATCTTAGCTTCTCAGAAGATGAGTCTAAGCTGTTTTTTGGCTTGGCTACACCACCTGTTTTGCAAGACACTTCGTTGATTGATGAAGAGATAGTGAATGTAGAAGTATGGACTTACGATGAACCAAGACTTTACACTGTTCAAGAACTGCAAGTTGAGAACGACAAGAGAAAATCATACCTAACGGCCATTCACCTGAATCAGAACAATAAGCTTGTTCAGTTGGCCACAACTGCATACCCTAATGCAAGTTTAGGCAATGAGGGGAATGCGAGCGTTGCTTTTGTTAATACTTCTTTACCTTACCAATTGAGAAGTCAATGGGAGGGGGGAACGTACCGCGATTATGCGCTTGTAGATGTTGCTACTGGCGAGGTAACTGAAGCCATGAAAGAAATTAGAGGAGGGGTGAGTTTCAGTCCTGAGGCTAAGTATGGCTATGGATATAGTTCCGCAGACAGTACTTGGTTTACTTATAATGTAGCCACTAAGAAAAGGCAAGATTTAACTAAAGGCGAAGTATTCTACAACGAAATGAATGACTCGCCAAACTTCCCTAATTCATACGGTTCAGCTGGTTGGACAGAGAATGATGAGAGATTCTTGATTTACGATCGATATGACATCTGGACATTCGATCCAGATACTGGAGAAGGCGAACGCATTACTCAAGGAAGAGAGCAGGGAATCACTTACCGATATGTGAAACTCGACAATGAGGCGCGTTCAATTGACAATAGAGCCAAGTGGTTACTAACGACTTTCAATAATAACAATAAGCATAGTGGCTACTATGAGCTGAATAGAAGAAATGGTAGAGGCAACCAATTGATTACAGGGCCATATAACTACGGCAGACCAGTAAAAGCACAAGATGACGAGCACGTGATGTTCACAAAGCAGTCGTTCGAAGAATTTCCAAATATTCATTATTCGGATTTGAGTTTCAAAGAGACCACTCAAATCACTGATGCTAACCCGCAGCAAAGTGAGTACAATTGGGGGACAGCAGAACTCGTGAATTGGACGTCTCTAGATGGTAAAAAGTTGACTGGTATGTTGATTAAACCAGAAAATTTTGACCCGAATAAAAAGTACCCGATGATTGTCAATTTCTATGAGAAGAGCTCTGACGGTATCTTCAATCATAGGCCGCCAGCGGCAGGCCGTTCAACCATTAGTTACAGTTTTTACACCAGTCGTGGTTATGTGATTTTCAATCCTGATGTTCATTATAGAATTGGTTACCCGGGAGAGAGTTCTTTAAACAGCGTTGTGCCGGGTGTAACCTCTTTAGTTGAAAAAGGCTTTATTGATAAGGACAACATAGGAGTCCAAGGTCATAGTTGGGGAGGTTACCAAATAGCCTACTTGGTTACTAAAACAGATATTTTTAAGGCGGCAGAATCAGGTGCTCCGGTACCAAATATGATTAGTGCTTATGGTGGCATAAGATGGTGGACAGGATTGAGTCGCCAGTTCCAGTATGAGCATACGCAGAGTAGAATTGGCGGGACACCTTGGGAATATCCTGCGCGCTATATTGAGAACTCTCCAATTTTCAATATGGACAAGGTCAATACGCCTTTGCTTATTATGCACAATGATTCAGACGGTCATGTGCCGTGGTATCAAGGTATTGAAATGTTCACGGCATTAAGAAGGCTCGGTAAGCCTTCTTGGTTCTTGAATTACAATGGGGAGCCGCACTGGCCTTTGAAGAGACAGAACAGATTAGATTTCAACATTAGAATGGCGCAGTTTTTTGATTACTACCTGAAGGGAGCTCCTAAACCAGTTTGGATGGAAAGAGGTGTGCCTGCTTTAGAGAAAGGAATTAATCAGGGTTTAGAGTTAACAAACCATAGGTAGCTAAACGCATAGATTCATACATGAGAATAAATTCCAAACTACCAGATGTTGGCATTACCATCTTTACCAAGATGTCTAAAATGGCCAATGAATATGGTGCCATTAACCTGTCTCAAGGCTTTCCAGATTTCCCTGTAGAGCCTAAATTAATAGAGAGGGTGCATCATTACATGAAGGAGGGGCATAACCAATATGCGCCAATGCCGGGCCATCCTAATTTGCGAGAAGCAATTGCAGAGAAAACTCAAAACTGCTACGGATGGAAACCCGATGTAGATCAAAACATCACGGTGACCTGTGGAGCTATTGAGGCTATTATGAGCTCAATTACTGCCTTGATCAATCCCGGAGATGAGGTAATAATCATGGACCCCGCTTACGATGCCTATGAACCAATTATCAATTTGCAAGGGGCAATGGCAGTTGGCGTTCCCTTGCGTTCTACAGATTACTCTATCGACTGGAAATTGGTTTGGGAGGCGATAACTAAAAGAACCAAAATGCTCATCATTAATTCACCTCATAACCCAAGTGGTGCGATTATGTCTAAGGGCGATATTGAAGTGTTGGAAGACATAGTGAGTGAAACAGGACTGCTCGTACTCTCTGATGAAGTATACGAGCATATAGTCTTCGATCAAGCAGAACACCAGTCGGTTTTGCGATCGGAAAGTCTTAGAAACAACTCAATCGTTGTGAGCTCATTCGGGAAGACCTTTCATGCTACGGGTTGGCGAATGGGATACTTAATTGCACCAAGTGATTTAATGGGAGAGATTAGGAAGGTGCACCAATACAATACGTTTACCATACATACGCCAACGCAATTGGCTATTGCCGATTATATCAAAGACCCTTCTCATTATATGGGTGTCTCTAGCATGTATGAGGAGAAGCGAGATTTTTTCCTTAGTGCAATGAAAGACTCAAAATTTGTGCCCATCCCTTCTCAAGGCACTTATTTTCAATTAATGAATTATTCCGCCATTAGTGATCAGCACGATGTTGAGTTTGCAGCGTGGCTAACGCAAGAGATTGGTGTGGCTGCAATACCAACATCTGTCTTTTATCAGGATAAGACTGACAATAAGGTGCTTCGTTTTTGCTTTGCAAAAGGTGAGGAAACATTGAAAGCGGCTGCTGAAAAGTTATGTAACCTTTAACTTTGAATTATGAAGGAACTGAGGCTCGCGCTTATTCAATCTGAGATCTACTGGCAACAGAAGGAAGCTAATCTTGCGACCTTTGAAGAAAAAATCTGGCAGATTACAGAACCTGTAGATGTCATTGTGTTGCCAGAGATGTTTCAAACCGGGTTCAGTATGGAGCATGAAACCTTGAGTGAGCCCATGAATCTCACCACCTTCAAATGGATGAAGCAAATGGCTGCTCAAAAGAAAGCTATTGTTACAGGGTCCTACATGGTTAAGGAGAAAGGGCAGGTTTTCAATCGCTTGTTATGGATGCAGCCCGATGGCCAGTATAAAACCTACGATAAACGCCACCTGTTCCGAATGGCAGATGAGGATCAGTCGTATGCCATGGGCCAAGAGCGGATAATTGTTGAGTGGAAAGGATGGAAGATTTGCCCATTGATTTGCTATGATTTACGCTTCCCCGTTTGGTCCAGAAACAGAAATTTAGAATACGACCTGCTGCTTTATGTCGCCAATTGGCCAGCGGCCCGTGTATCTGCTTGGGACTCGCTTTTGAAAGCTCGTGCTATTGAGAATGTTTCTTATGCTTTAGGTGTAAATAGAGTAGGACAGGATGGTAACGAAATTGCTTATAATGGTCATACAGGCGTTTACTCTCCCAAAGGAGATACCTTAGCCTTTTCAGATAAGGAAGAGATTCTTCTAGTAGATCTTAATAAGCGAGAGTTGGATAGTTTCAGAAGTAAATTCCCGGCTCATTTAGATGCAGATGAGTTTGAGCTTAAATGAGTGAACAGATTCTCTAACTTCCCAGCCTTTAGAAATTTCAGCATATTATCTAATGTATCATGTTGCCCATCCAATTGGTAAACGAAAGAAGTATTGGCTTTCCTTAATTTCTCAAGAAGTGACTTGATCTGCCCTAGAGATTCTGCATCGGTACACTCAAAATGAATCAGGATTGTCTCGGCCTCATCAATTAATTGCTTGCCTTGTTCCATAAGATAGCTGTCAGAATGATTGTCTGCTTCGAAAACTAAGTAACCCGACTTTCGAAATTGATCATTCAAAGGACCTGAGAATGAAATCTTATTTACCGGTTTTACCTGTATGTGGCAGAATAATTTCACTTAACAACAATTACTTTTTTAGCTGCGGTTTTACCTGAATTATTCAAGAAACGAATGATATAGACCCCCGCTGGAATGTTAGAAACATCTAATATTCTCGGTTGAGACGGGCTTACGCCAAGTCCCTGCGCTACAGTTTGGCCAAGTTTGTTATAAACAGATAGAAGTCCTGAAGTATTGGCAGTGACTCTGATTGTAGAGTTGCTCGGATTAGGAGAAGCGTTAATGATGATCTCATCTTCACCCGTGTTTTGAATCTCACTCGTATTCTCTAAAAGGTGAAGTCCTCCTCTTATCGTTCCTATGACAACTGTTGGCTTGCTGTTTCCTTTTAGATCAGATATGGCCAAAATACTCTGTCGCCCAAAGGCTCCTTTTACAAATTCATCATTGATGTTGATTAGATCAGTGATCGGCTCATCCGCTTCAAAACTATCATTGATGGGTCCTCTGTAGATCACCATCTCTCCTGAGTTATCTATGGTCACTAAGTCATCCGTTCCATTTCCTTCCATATCAGCTACATAAACGGATAATCCTTGTCTTGTAAAGTCGTCTGAGATACCCCCAAAGTTTGGGTTCTCAATTGAAAAAATCATTGAGGCACGGTTATAGAATACTGACAAGCCTCCAAACTGTGTTCCGAATAGAATGTCAGGATCACTATCTTCGTCCACATCATAAAAGAAGGGATTGTCATTGAAGGTCATGTCATCTATGTTGAGTGTAATGGCCTGCGAGAAATTGAAGTTTCCATTATTCATCTGGTAATACATCCTGGTTATGGTTGGACCAGAGGAGGCCTGATAAACCAAATCTAGGTCGCCATCACCATCAGTATCCACAAAAAATGGTTTGATGTAGGTTTGATTGGTTTCACGAATATTCATGAAATCATCATCTACCAATTCATAAACAGGGTTGAATTCGTTTCCTATATTTTCAAAGTAATAAATGGCTCCACCGAAACCATTAGCCCCCAATAGGCCCTTATTGCCAATGAACAAATCATCGTCTCCATCTTCGTCTAGATCTGCGAACGCAGGAAATAGATTCTCACCTAGGTCTAGCATTTCGTTTTGCAAGAAAGGGATGGCCGCTTGATTAAACTCTGGGAGATTATTCGACCCCTGATTGTCATATACTTTTACATTCGAGCTTAGCTCAATACGATTACCTATGTTTTCGTCCGCATTGGTAGAAATGACCAACTCATTTACATTGTCAAAGTCAATGTCTGCTAGAAAGGCATTTGGAAAGAATGGGAATCCAGCCGGATTATTGAATGGGTAACTCGAAAAGCTATTCATCACGGCTTCAGATTGATCTCCTTCATTTTCCATGAAATAAAGGGTCTCACAAAATTCATCTGAGGTAATGATATCGATATCACCATCATTGTCAGAATCGAATGGTAGAATGATTTTACCTCCAGCGTGCTCTGTGACTAATTCATCAAAGCTGGTGTTAGCAGACGCATTTTGTGAGCAAGGCTGTCTAAACTGAAAGTCATCACAATCGCATTCTAGAATTCCGCCCCATTGTCGGTCGGCTCTTTCAAAGCTTAGGTCGCCACAGTTTCCAGTGTTTTCGTAATAGTCGATTGTAGTGCTGGTACCAAAACGATAGGTGAGAATGTCTATGGCACCGTCACCATTAACATCTGCAAAGCCAGGGATATCTGAGCGGCTTACCTGAATGTTGGTGCCAGTATCAAAGGATAGAAAGGGGGCAGCTTCTTCCCAGCTTAATTCAGTTGTGGAGGTGTTCTCATATGCCTTTATGCCTAAAGAGGTACTTGTGAAGAGGTCTTTGTCACCATCACAATCAAAATCTATTAGTACAATCCATCCAATTACATCTTCAGGAAATTGAAAAGCATATTCTGGTTTCCAAACATAGCTGTTATTCTCGTTGATGTAGGTTTGGAGATTATTGGCCATTCTATTGTAGAGTACCAGGTCTTGGTCTCCATCGAAATCCAAATCCATAGTCTGAAATTGTGGGGAGTTCAAACCTCCTTCAAATACACGGTTCAACTGCTGGCCATTCACAGATAATGGCATATCAGTGCTAAACTGAAATTCAAATTGACCCAGGACAGAAAAGGGAATAAAGAACAGAAAGAATAGCAATGCTCTCATGTGGTTTGAAAGGTAGTGTGAAAATCTTTGGCTTTCCATTCTCTTCAACGCTGTTTTATACTCTTTGTATTATCTTGTGTCAATCTTTAAGCAATATTGATGATTCAACAACTATACCAACGCTTCTTAGAAAGTACAGGTGTATCAACCGATACTAGAACAATCAAAAAAGACAACATTTGGTTTGCATTAAGAGGCCCAAATTTTAATGCAAATGAATTTGCGGACCAAGCGCTTGAAAAAGGAGCAAGGACCGTAGTCATAGATGATGCTTCTTTTGCAAAAGATAGCCGCTACTTCTTGGTCGAAGATGCATTGGAGACCTTACAGCTATTGGCTAATAGTCATAGACAGCAATTCAATATTCCATTTATTGGTATAACGGGTTCTAACGGAAAAACTACTACCAAAGAACTGGTTCGCGATGTCTTAGCCGAAAAGTACAAAGTACACGCCACCCGAGGTAATCTCAATAACCACATCGGTGTTCCGTTGACCCTGCTTGAAATCACTCAAGACGTTGAAATTGCAATCATTGAGATGGGAGCGAATAAGCAAAAAGACATTGAGGAGTTATGTCGAATTGCAGAACCCAATTATGGTTTCATCACAAACATTGGAAAGGCGCATTTAGAAGGATTTGGAAGTTTAGAAGGCGTTTTTAAAGGCAAAACTGAGCTGTACGAGCATCTAACTGGTGTAACCAGTAGCACCGTGTTTGTGAATACTGCAAACGATCGATTGTTAGAAAAGGCAAATCGTCTAATTGAAAAGGTAGTTACTTTCTATGCACCTGTAGATGACTTTCATGCCGAAATGAAATCTTCTCAACCCAAGTTGGTAATAACTACTGAAGGTATTGATTTTGAATCCTCACTTAGTGGCTCCTATAATTTCGAAAATATCTGTTCAGCCTTGTGTATAGGAAAGCATTTCGGAGTTAAATTAACTAAAGCTGTAGCCGCTGTAGAGGCTTATATTCCTGACAATAATAGGTCTCAGGTAATTGAAAAGGGTAGTAATACAGTTTTACTAGACGCATATAATGCTAATCCATCTTCAATGAAGTTGTCTCTGGAAAACTTTGCTAAACAAGGAGAGGGTTATAAAATGGCTATTCTTGGAGATATGCTGGAGCTTGGGCGAGACTCAGAGGATGAGCATCGCGCTATTGGCAAATTAACTACTCAATTGACTTTGGATGAGGTCCATTTCGTTGGTCCGCTGATGAAGTCGGCTTCGGAGATGAACACAGAGGCAAAATATTGGCCCACAAAGAATGATCTTGAAATGTATCTGAGGGAGATTGAGCTGAAGGAAACGCAAATTATGATTAAGGGATCTCGGGGGATTAGCTTAGAATCGATTCTCGAGTTCTTGTAAAAAAAAGAGGGATGGTACCACCCATCCCTCAACCTCAACCTAAGAATTGGTAGCTAAAACTGCTTAACCATCATTCCGCTACCAAAATTTTAATTCAGCCTATTTATAACTGTATGTTACTTCTTTGTCTTCCATTTCAAACATGAGTCCTTTCGGTAGTGAAATGGATTGAACGGCTTCCTTCAAATTCTTTGTGTCTATGTAGAATGTGCCTGTTCCTTCTAATTCTGTCTGTGGTAGGTCATGAATGACCTTCACATTGAATAATCTTTCCAATTCATTAAATGCTTCTTGTAGGGTAGCTCCGTCTAAGAATGATTCACCTTTTCTCCAAGAATCTACACTTTCAACACTCACGGCAATAGGGTCTATTAGTTTGCCTTTTTTAAGGCGTGTACTTAGTCCCGGAGTTAGAATTACTTGGTTTTGATCATTCGATACGCGCACTTTCCCTGTTTTACAGGCAACGTTCAAGGCGATTTCTCTAGATCTTATGTTAAAGCTTGTACCTAATACTTCCACAACACCGTTTTCGGTGTTTACCGCGAAATTACTGCCTCGTTTCACTTCGAAAAAAGCTTCCCCGTCAAGGGTTAATTCTCGACTTTGATTCCAGCCTTTTTCGGAGTAAGAAACTTGGCTATTAGCATTTAGGTAAATAATAGAACTGTCTGGCAGGTAAATCATTTCTGATTCTGCATATCCAGTTTCTATCCTGATTTCTTTTGATAGGTTAAGCAAGTAAAGAGCACCCATGAGTAGGGTGAAAGAGGCCGCTATTCCAATAAACCAAGCATTTCTGTTGATTGGTATTACTTTAGTATTCGATTCTTGAGCTGAGTTGATTTTTGATTCTAATGCTGTCCAGGCTTCGGCTTTAGATGTTTTGTTAGCTACATTCATAGCCTTATAACCTTCCACATATTTACTCAACGTAGAAAATTCTAGAGCGTTTTCGGCTTTAATAGCCGCTTCTTCGCTTGAAAGTTTCCCCTCAAGCCAATCTTGCTCCCAATGGTTAATATGGCGCTCTTTATCCTGCATACCGATGGTGATACACACTTATAAAGCCATACCCTACTCTTATATGTAAAAAAGGTTAGAAACTTAGATTAAAGAAAAACGAAGGAGTAAAGTCTAGTAGTGCAATGTCTCTATAGAGCCCATCACTCACATTGAAATTCGGGTTTTCAGAGATTATTTGATCGAGGTCTCTTAATCGTCTACTCTGCACATTCACCCTGTTATAAACATTTAAGATAGAAAGTCCCACTTCTCCTTGCAGATATCCATTATCGAATTTTCGAGCTACGGAAAAATCTAGTCTATGGTAAACTGGGAGCCGCACCACAGTTTTATTCGTGTTGTTAATTTCGTAGTTAGTCACATTGCCCTGCGCATCAAGGATTAAATTAATCTCAGGCTGGAAGAATGGTCTTCCTGATCCACAGAGCCATGTAGCCGATAAGTTCCAGTCTCTTACATCATTAATTTTAAAGACTGAGTAGTCTCTTGAAATACTTCCATTTCTGTCTCTACTTTGGGTTTGATAGGCATAATTGAAGAAGTGGCTCGATTTAGCAAACTGAAGGCTTGAATAGAAATTCGCATTCCAGTTTCTAGACCAAAGCAGGCCAAGTCCCAGGTTTCCCCATTCGGCTTGCTCTTTGAGTATATCTACATTAATGATTTCGTTGTTTTGGTTGAAGGTTGGAGCATCAAAATCAGTCTTCAGGTCGTCTCGTCCGTTATATGCCGAAAAGCTAATTACATCTCTCTGCGACAATTGATAAGATGCTTTTAAGTTGAAGTCAGCGAAATGAAAATCGGGTCTTAAGAAGTCTTCATTATTCTCGTTAAAGTTTTGGTTTTGTACTTGGGTAGACTGGTCTCTGTAGTTACGATAAAGCTTTTCGAATAGCCCGGAACGTATGATATCTGTGTAGGCTCGCCTAGCACTAAAGTGCAGTGCGCCTCGGCCTCCATCAATAGGGAGATTAGCCGAAGCACGCGCACTCATTAAGTTTACTCCTAGGCTAAAACTAGGCTCATTAAAATTCCCTGTATTTCCTGTTATGTCTACTACACCAGATATTCTACCACCGTATTTTGCGCCAAACCCTCCTTTATACACTTGAATATCTCGAACGGCATCGGCATTTATGGCGCTGAAAACTCCAAAGAAATGGTCGAGCCGATAAATTGTAAATCCATCAAAAAGCACCAGATTATGTGTGGAGGGGCTATTCCTAATGGAAAGGGTAGAGGAGGTTTCGTCTGTTCCACCTATTCCTGGTAGTAATTGTAGTGACCTGAAAATGTCTAGTTCACCCAAACTAGGTAATGCCGCTAAATTCCTCGGGTCAATGGTCATTTGAGAAACATCTTCACCATACTGTACCGTTCTACTCAAATAGCTCAACGCACCATTCATTCTTTTCTCAATCGCTTTTACGCTCAGCTCTAACCTCTCTGCAATTTCTTTATAGGTGAGTTCTTCAATCTTATTCATTAAGAAAACCTCTCTTTGCTTTTCTGGCATTTCGGCTATCACCCGCTCAAGCTCTTGCTTAAATTCTTTTTCAACCAAATTAAAGTGAGGGGAGTGCTCTTCTTGCTGAGTCTTATGTTTCTCTACAAAGCCCATAACAACCTTGTTGTGCCGAATTTTATTCAATAGCATGTTGTTGGCAATGGTGTAGAGATAACTCTTAACGGTGTCTTGCTGTACCTCGTCACGTTTATCCCAAACGTTCACGAATACATCTTGTGTTAAGTCTTCACTTAAATCGATGTCACCACACTTGTAGTACAAGAAGTTTTTGATCGGAGTTTAGTATTGATCAAAAAGGCTCTTGAATTCCTCGAGGGTCATAGAGTATTAGCGTTTGGGCATTAGCAAGATAAAGAAAAATCGGTTTTATAATGGTTTAAAGGCATGTTTAGAAAAATATCAAATATTCTTGAGGCTAGATTTGTATTAATAAAAAGCCGTATTACCTTTGCACTCCCAATCAGAAAAAGGGGCGCTTAGCTCAGTTGGTTCAGAGCACCTCGTTTACACCGAGGGGGTCGGGGGTTCGAATCCCTCAGCGCCCACATCAAGCACAAAAGGCTGTCAGAAATGACAGCCTTTTTTCGTTTACAGACAATATCAAGCTTGCTTGAGGATTGGGAGTAAACGAAAAAAGGGGAGCAGCAAAGCTGCGTACTTTTGTATTTGCAGGAGCGGTCTCGCACGGGGATCACCGCAGGTAATCTTGCGTCTTTTGTTTGTTGGTGATAAAACCAATAATGGACAGAACCAAGCTTGCTTTTTATCTCGTTGTGGTTGGTGTTTTGAGCTAAGGCTTGGTAGCTCATGCCAGCTTGAAAGTAGTTGTCCACTGTTTTGTTTTCCTCCAATGACTGATCGGCAGCAATGATGTCTGAGATATCATCAGGAAGATTAGTCAAAACTTCAACGAATTCGGTTGGTGTTCCAAAGCCAGTTCTATCCCAGAGTGTTTGACCAGAAGGTGTGATGATGATTACACGAGGAATACCCTGAAGTTTGTACTGCATGGGTGTAGTTCTATCTGAATCAACATCTACTTTGTAAGCGATAAATTTATCTGAAACTGCTGCGATCTCAGGAGCGTCCCAAAGTTTGGTATCCATTTGCTTACACGGACCACACCAAATGGCCCAAAAGTCCATAACAACGACTTTACCTTCCTTTTGCGCCATTTCAACAGCATCGGTTTTGCTGTAAGTCCAATTTATCTGGCCAAAAGAAAGTGTACTTAGCGACACTAAGAGTGAGAGTATTAATAGCTTCTTCATGTATTTATAAAAAAAGGTTGAATTAATATAAAAAATAGAACAACAAAATAAATGAATATTATAGATTAATCATAAAAAAAGCAGCCCGAATGAGGCTGCTTTTTATTTATCATTAATTGTTCTTTAAAGCGAAGCGAGCTTCTCTTCTAAAATTTTAATCTTAGACTCGGCATCAGCCATCTTCTTCTTCTCGTTGGCTACAACTTGCTCTGGGGCATTATTTACAAAGCGCTCATTGCTCATCTTTTTCATCACAGAATTCAAGAATCCTTTGGTGTATTCTAGCTCCTTTTGAATCTCTTCCTTTTCGGCCTCAATATCAATTTCACCTGCTTCAATAGGTAGATAGAATTCGTCCGATTGAATGACAAAGCTTAATGAGTTTTCAACTTTAACATCTGTGTAGCTGAATTCACCAATATTACCAAGCTTTGTAATCACGCCTTGGAACGTTTCGTAGGCCGATTTATCATTCGCTTTTATAGCTAAGTCTAAAGTATCTTTTGGAGACATGCCCTTGCTACTTCTCATGTTTCTAATCTGAGAGATCACTTCAAAAGCCCTTTCTGCTTTTTTAGTCAAAGCTTCGTCAGTGTCACCGATAACTGGCCATGCAGAAACGATGATGTCTTGACCTTCCTCTTTATTTCCTAATTCGCTCCAGATTTCTTCTGTTAAGAATGGCATAAATGGATGTAATACTTTCATGATCTTCTCAAAGAGATTAATCGTCACTTGCATAGTTGCAGGATCGATTGGCTCACCATATGCTGGCTTAATCATCTCTAGGTACCAAGAACAGAAGTCGTTCCAGATGAGCTTATAAGTTGACATTAAGGCATTGGAGATTCTAAACTTGCTAAAGTGATCTTCAATCTCTGTCAAAGCTTGATTGAATCTGGCGTCAAACCATTGCACCGCAATTCTATTTTCTTCTGGCATTGAGGTGCCAGCCACTTCCCAATTCTTAACCAAACGGAAGGCATTCCAGATTTTGTTTGCAAAGTTTCTTCCTTGCTCAACAAGTTTCTCATCATAGAGTAGGTCATTCCCCGCAGGCGAAGAAAAGAGCATTCCAGTTCTTACAGCATCTGCGCCTAGTTCTTTTATGAGGTCTAGCGGGTCTGGTGAGTTACCCAGAGACTTAGACATCTTTCTGCGTTGCTTATCACGTACAATGCCTGTGAGATAAACATGCTTGAATGGCAAATCATCCATATACTCATAGCCCGCAATAATCATTCTGGCCACCCAGAAGAAAAGAATCTCTGGGGCAGTAACCAATACTGAAGTTGGGTAGAAGTAGTCTAGATCCGCATTCTTTCCTTTTATGATTTTGCCCGTTTCCTGATCGAAATATTCATCGTTGAAACCATCGAAGACAGCCATAGGAAATAGCCAAGAAGACGCCCAGGTGTCTAGGACATCGTCATCTTGCTTTAGGTCTGCTGCAGTTAAGTCTTGTGTACCGGATTTTTCTCTGGCTAGCTGAATCGCTTCTTCTAAACTTTCTGCCACTACGAAATCGTCATCGCCTGTTCCATAGAAGTAGGCAGGAATTCTTTGACCCCACCATAGCTGACGTGAGATACACCAGTCGCGTACGTTCTCCATCCAGTGGTTGTACGTGTTCTTGAATTTTGCAGGTACTAACTCTACTTCATCGTCCATCACCACTTTATGAGCAGTTTTGGAAATATCCTTCATGTTAATAAACCACTGTAAAGAGAGCTTTGGCTCAATTACCGAGTTTGTTCTTTCTGAACGCCCAATTTTCGTCTGGAAGTCTTCCTCACCCACTAGGTATCCTGCTTCATCTAGGTCTTTCACAATTTGCTTTTTAACGGCAAATCGGTCCATGCCAACATAATTCTCAATCTCACACTTCTCGTTGAGGGTACCATCAGCGTTAATAGTGTCTATAATCTCCAAATCATGACGCTGCCCAATTTCATAGTCATTCGGATCATGTGCAGGAGTTACTTTTAAACAACCCGTTCCGAATTCAATCTCAACGTAATCATCTCCGATAATCGGGATTTCACGATTTATGAATGGGACTAGGGCCTTCTGACCAATGAGGTGTTTAAAACGATCATCTTTTGGGTTAACAGCAATAGCAGAATCCCCCATGATAGTTTCAGGTCGCTGAGTAGCAATGATTACTTTCTCATCAGAGCCTACAATGCCGTATTGAACTTTAAAAAGCTTGGCTGTCTTTTCCTTTTCATCGTAGATTACCTCTTCGTTAGAAACAGTGGTTTGGGCTTCTACATCCCAGTTTACCATTCTCCAACCACGATAGATATAGCCTTTTTTGTGAAGGTCTTTGAATACACGAATAACAGCTTTGTAGTAGCCTTCATCCATGGTGAATGCCGTTCGATCCCAATCGCAACTTGCGCCTAATTTCTTTAACTGCTCTAGGATAATTCCTCCGTACTTTTCTTTCCATTCCCAGGCGTGCTCCATGAATTCGTCACGTGAGAGATCAGATTTCTTGATGCCTTTTTCGCGAAGCATACGAACTACTTTAGCTTCTGTAGCAATAGAAGCATGATCTGTTCCTGGAACCCAAAGTGCCTCTTTGCCTTCCATTCGAGCCTTACGAATCAATACATCTTGGATCGTGTTATTGAGCATGTGGCCCATATGCAAAACACCCGTGACATTTGGCGGAGGAATGACGATAGTGAATGGTTCTTTGTCTGGATTGGCTTTGGCGTGAAAATAGCCTTTCTCCATCCAGTGCTTATACCATTTGTCTTCTACTGCTGACGGGTTGTATTTTGCTGAAATAGACATGAATTGTACCTCTTAAAATTGAGGTGCAAAAATAGGGGAATATGTCAGAAGTTGGAAGCTGAAAGAAAGAAGTTAGATGAATGAAAGATTATATCTTCAAAGCTGTTGAATGGATATTTGTAGAAAGCACGAATGAACTCTGCACTTGACCCAAATTCTGGATGGTGGAAAGTTTCGTTAGAATAAATGCTTCATAGGCCTCCATATTTTTCATGACAACCTTTAAGAGGAAATCGAAATTACCTGCAATATGATAGCACTCTAACACCTCTCGATACTGGCCTATTTCGTTTACGAATTTGTCTAAATAAGAACGAGAATGTTTGGTGAGGCTGATGGAGATAAATGCCGTGAGCATTAAATCTAGTTTCCTTTGATCCAATAACCCTACGTATTTCCTCACTATGCCTTCTCGCTCAAGGCGTTTTACACGTTCGTAAACAGGAGTAGTGGAGAGGTTGAGTTGTTCAGCCATGGCCTTTGTCGTAACCCTTCCATCTTCTTGGAGTGCTTCAAGAATTTTAATGTCGGTAGCATCAAGTTTAATCATAGAAGATTTTTCTAAAAATGTCCAAAATATGGAGTTGTAAAGTTAATAAAATCTACTGAATGAATTATTATCAGTAGAAACATCTAAATATGGAATGATAAATAGGAAAAGTAAATATTCATGAAGTGATGTTTCTAGCTTCGTGTAAAATTCAGGTTGTTCAAAAACTCAATCGTCATCCTGAACTTGATTCAGGATCTCTTTTATTGTGAAGAGTCCTCACGCTGGGATTCTGAAATAAATTGAGAATGACGGTTTTCGGGAATGACTTAAGAAGAATATGGAAACACTATTAGAAAGATTCGAGAAGAGGAGACCAGAGATTGTTTTTGAGTGGCACGACCATGAAACAGAAGCTGAAGGTTGGGTAGTGATCAATTCTCTGAGAGGCGGGGCTGCTGGTGGAGGTACTAGAATGCGCAAGGGCTTGAATAAGCGCGAGGTGGAATCTTTAGCCAAAACAATGGAGGTGAAGTTTACTGTTTCTGGCCCGCCAATTGGCGGTGCTAAATCCGGTATTAATTTCGACCCTAGCGATCCAAGAAAAGAAGGCGTATTACAGCGTTGGTTTGCAGCAGTTAGTCCTTTGTTGAAATTCTATTATGGAACCGGAGGAGACTTAAATGTAGATGAAGTGCATGAAGTGATTTCTATGACTGAAGAAGCAGGAATTTGGCATCCCCAGGAAGGTGTTTTTAATGGGCATTTTAAGCCAAATGAAGCCTCTAAAATCAATAGAATTGGACAGCTAAGAAATGGTGTAGTCAAGATTATTGAGAACCCTTTTTATACTCCAGATATGACAAGGAAGTATAAAATCGCTGATATGGTAACGGGTTGGGGTGTGGCTCAGGCCATTCATCATTACTACGATATCTGGGGAGGTGATTACCAAGAGAAGAGAGCTGTAATACAAGGCTGGGGCAATGTTGGTGCTGCTGCTGGATTCTACTTAGCACAAATGGGAGTCTCCATTGTTGGAATTATAGATCGTCATGGAGGAGTAATGAGGCAAGAAGGTTTTATGCTGGAAGAAATATGTGAGCTGTATCTTTTTAGAGAAGGTAACCAACTTGTGTCTGATGAACTCATCCCTTTTGAGCAGATCAATGAGCAAATTTGGGATTTAGACTTTGAAATTTTCGTACCTGCTGCTGCGTCAAGATTAATTACTAAAGAGCAGGTAGATCGAATGATTGATACAAAATTGGAGGTGATCTCTTGTGGCGCAAATGTTCCTTTTGATGACCCTGAGATATTCTTAGGCCCTACTGGTTTATATGCGGATAAACACTTGTCAGTTTTACCTGACTTTATCGCTAATTGCGGAATGGCCCGTGTTTTTGCGTATCTTATGCAAGGAGGGATTGCGATGACCGATGAGGCTATTTTTGAAGATACCTCTGATGTTATTCGTAAAGCATTGGACCATGTTCATGACCTTTCACAAGAGAAAACAGGGATAGCAGCACGCTCACTTGACGACTGCTTGAAGCAATTGGTAGACTAATGACAAATAATCAATTTCATCATTTTAAAGCCTTTACATTGAACCCTTTAATTCCCTAAAGGGAGTTGAAGAAATATCAATAGTCACCCTTTAGGGTAGGGGTAGTGACCCACTGAAGATGATTAGCTTAAAAATGATAAAACGAAATTTTTAAAACGAGATACTATGCCTTTCTATCATCAACTCGGTAAGATTCCACATAAGCGGCACACTACTTTTAAAAAGAAAGATGGTGGCTATTACTATGAACAGTTATTTGGTACAATAGGATTTGACGGGATGTCTTCATTAATGTACCATGTACATCGCCCAACGCAGGTAAAGGAAGTACTGAGATCTTATGATGTGAACCCGAAAATTTCGGTAGCTAAGAATATGCTTTCCTTGGGCTTAGAAGGATTTGCCATTGCGCCTAAAGCAGATTTTCTTGAAAGCAGAGTTCCTGTGCTTGTTAATAATGATTGCCATATCGTATTGGCAGCCCCATCAGATTCACTGACTGACTATTTTTATAAGAATACTGATTGTGACGAATTACTATTTGTTCATGAGGGTACAGGAACACTACGCACTATGCTGGGGAATATCCCATTTGGAGAAGGCGATTATCTCTTAATTCCAAGGGGTATGATTTATCAGATCGAATTCGATACAAAGGCAAATAGGCTTTTTATTGTCGAGTCGCATCGGCCGCTATATACTCCAAAACGCTACCGCAACTGGTTTGGACAACTCTTGGAACATTCTCCTTTTTGCGAACGCGATTTGAGAAGACCAACTGAGTTGGAAACACACGATGAAAAAGGAGATTTTATCATTAAGGTGAAGAAAGAGGGTATGATGCATGAGTATGTTTATGCAACTCACCCTTTTGATGTGGTAGGCTGGGATGGCTATAATTTCCCTTATGCCTTTAATATCAAAGATTTTGAGCCAATTACGGGGCGTGTGCATCAACCGCCACCCGTACATCAAACCTTTGAAACTGATGCCTTCGTGGTTTGCTCGTTTGTGCCTCGTTTGTATGATTATCACCCAGAGTCGGTGCCTGCGCCTTATAATCATAGCAATATTGATTCAGACGAAGTACTCTACTATGTAGATGGTGATTTTATGAGCCGAAATAATATTGAAAGAGGTATGATCACCTTGCATCCAGCGGGGATTCCACATGGTCCGCACCCTGGAGCGATGGAAAGAAGTTTGGGAAAGAAAGACACCCAAGAGTATGCCGTGATGGTAGATACATTCAAGCCATTACAGGTAACTGAAGCTGCCATGGAACTGCTAGTAAAAGATTACCATAAATCTTGGGTGGAATGAATCTAAAGTTCAAGGGTCTAATTAGGCAAAGCATTGAACTAAGAACTTTAAACAAGTAACCAATAACTCAAAAATTTGAATCGTGAACAAAAAACATTGAACGCTATATGGAAAATGTAACCTATTCTGGAGAAAAGATCTTCGATGAGGCAAAGGATTTTTTGCCAATCAATGGTACTGATTACGTAGAACTGTTTGTAGGAAATGCAAAGCAATCGGCACACTTCTATAAAACCGCTTTTGGTTTTCAGTCTGTGGCTTATGCAGGTCTAGAAACGGGTATGAAAGACCGCGTTTCTTATGTGCTTCAGCAAGATAAAATCAGGTTGGTGCTAACCTCTCCTTTAGAAGAAGGGGGCGAAATTAATGCGCATATCAGTAAGCATGGTGATGGTGTGAAAGTGATTGCACTATGGGTGGATGATGCCACCAAAGCTTGGGAGGAAACGACCAAGCGTGGAGCAAAGTCTTATTTTGAGCCTAAAGTGGAAGAAGATCAATTCGGGAAAGTAGTTCGATCAGGTATTCACACCTATGGTGAAACCGTTCATATTTTTGTGGAACGCAGCCCATACGAGGGCACTTTCTTACCAGGCTATCAGGCTTGGGAATCTGATTATAACCCAAGTGAGATTGGCTTAAGGTATATAGATCACATGGTTGGTAATGTGGGGTGGGGAGAGATGAACAAATGGTGCGAGTTCTATGCGAAAGTCATGGGCTTTGCACAATTAGTGTCATTCGATGATAAAGATATTTCTACCGAATACACTGCTTTGATGAGCAAGGTAATGAGTAATGGTACGGGTAGAATTAAGTTCCCAATTAATGAGCCAGCTGAGGGTAAAAGAAAATCTCAAATCGAAGAATATATAGATTTTTACAATGGGGCTGGTGTGCAACACATAGCGGTTGCCACAAATAATATTCTAGAGACTGTTGCTGAATTGAGGGCTAGAGGAGTTGAGTTCCTAAGGGTACCTGATATTTACTATGATACAGTACTGGATAGAGTAGGTGAGATAGACGAAGATTTGGAGCCGCTGAAAGAATTAAATATTCTAATTGATAGAGATGATGAAGGATACCTTTTACAGATCTTTACAAAGCCAGTGTTAGACAGACCGACAATGTTCTTTGAGATTATTCAGAGAAAGGGTGCTCAGTCTTTCGGAAAAGGTAATTTTAAGGCACTCTTCGAGGCAATTGAAAGAGAGCAGGAATTAAGGAATACACTTTAACTATTAACGGATTTGTCATTCTCGTGAAGATGGGAATCCCCCATATTGCGGAGATCCCCGCCTACGCGAGGATGACAGCAAGGAATAAATAAACTATGATCAAAGCCAACGATCCTAAACTGAAATCTTGGGTAGAAGTATCACCAGATTCAGACTTCTCAATCCAAAATATACCATTTGGTATATTTACTACTGAAGGTGCAATACCTAGAGTAGCTACGGCTATAGGGAATTTCATTTTAGACCTTACGCAACTACAAGCTAAGGGCATGTTCAATGAGCTCAATTTGCCGAATGATATATTTCAGCAACCCAATTTGAATCCATTTATGGCATTGGGAAAGGAAAAAACGCGTAAGGTAAGAAACCGGATTTCTGATTTATTAGAAGAAGGAAATCGTGAGATTCAAGATACTTATCTAAAAGATACTGCCTTGATCCCAATGGGCGAAGTTCAAATGCTTCTGCCTATTCAGGTGCCAAACTACACAGATTTCTATTCTTCTGAGCAGCATGCCTTTAATGTCGGTACCATGTTTAGAGGACCTGAAAACGCGCTCATGCCTAATTGGAAACATATTCCAGTCGGCTATCATGGTAGAGCATCGTCAATTGTAGTTTCAGGAACTCCTTTTCACAGACCAAAAGGTCAAACCAAGGCAGATGATTCCGATAAGCCTTCTTTTGGCCCTTGTCGCTTATTGGACTTTGAACTAGAAATGGCCTTTGTCACGGGTAAGTCAAATGATTTGGGTAGTCCCGTTTCAACCAAAGTGGCAGGAGATTACATATTCGGTTTTGTAATTCTGAATGATTGGTCGGCTCGAGATATTCAGAAATGGGAGTACGTGCCACTCGGTCCATTCTTAGCCAAGAACTTTGCTTCGCATGTTTCACCTTGGGTAGTTACCATGGACGCACTGGAACCTTTTACTGTATCTGGTCCAGAGCAGGAACCGGAAGTTCTAGATTACCTAAAATATGAAGGAGATTGCCACTTTGATGTAAACCTAGAAGTAGGCATTCAACCTGAGCAATCAGAAGAAACAGTTGTGTGTAATTCTAATATGAAATACCTCTATTGGAATGTTAAACAACAATTAGCTCACCATACAGTCAACGGCTGTAATATGCAGGTGGGAGACTTATACGGATCAGGAACAATCTCAGGTCCTGAACCTCATGAGTTTGGTTCAATGCTCGAGATTTCTTGGAAGGGATCTAAGCCAATAGCGATGAAAGACGGCTCCGAGCGTAAGTTTATCCAAGATGGTGATACGGTTAAAATGAGAGCGCATGCTGAGAAGAATGGTGTGCGAGTCGGATTTGGTGAGGTGAGTGCTAAAGTTCTGCCAACCAAATGATCATAGATCCGAAAACCATATCAGCGCCAGAATTGCACGGCTATTTACTAGGAGTAATTGCTCCGAGACCTATAGCCTGGGCAAGTACTGTCGATCTTGAAGGGAATGTGAACCTTGCGCCTTACAGCTTCTTTAACGTTTTTAGTTCAAACCCACCAACATTGATTTTGTCTCCTGCTTTGCCCAGGGATGGCCAAAAGAAACATACCCTGACCAATGCCGAGGAGACTGGAGAAATTGTGATCAACATTGTTTCTTATCCCGTAGTGGAGCAAATGTCTTTAAGTAGTACGGCATATGCCAAAGGTGTAAACGAGTTTGTGAAGGCTGGTTTAACCGAAGTTGCCTCTGATAAAGTTAAACCGCCACGCGTTGGTGAATCTATAGCTGCTTTTGAATGCAAAGTGAAAGAGGTTATTGCCCTAGGTTCTAATCCAGGAGCCGGTAATTTAATTATAGCTGAAGTAGTACTCGCTCATTTTAAGGATGAGATAATCGGGGAGAATGGGATGCCTGATCCTTTTAAGGCTGATTTAGTGGGTCGTATGGGCGGAGACTGGTACGCACGCGCACAAGGGGATAGCATTTTT
>CBFIDV010000017.1:35790-59683 GCA_965661455.1 Roseivirga sp. | reverse complement strand
AACCGTTTTCTTTTAATAATACTGTGATCAAAGTGATCAGCGCCAGACCTGATACAAACCAGCTAGCAAATACATACCAACCAAACATGGTCGAGAACCAGTGCGTGTCTATAGACATGATCCAATCCCATGCGGCAATAGAAGAAGATACAGCGAAGAATACCAAGAAGATAGCTGAGATTTTTCTCATTCTCCTCCAGATATCGTCTCCACCAATCTCATCTTCTTGAAGAGACATCGTCTTTAACATTCTGAACATCCAGAACCAAACTGCAAAGAAGATAACCATTCTCAATACATAGAATACTGGGAACCCTCCAAGAGTAGATAACCAGAAGAAGAATCCTTGCTTACCCGCAATGATCGCATCGAAATGCGTGTTGAGGGAGCCATCTTCATTGAACTCGTTATAAAGATCACTGTGTGTCCAGTGGAATATGTCGTGATTGAAGAATAAGAATGCACCTATCATCAATATCGCAGAAGGTAAAATCCAGTGCGCTATTGAAAGCGGAATTCTTAAAATGAATGCCGACCAACCTGCTTGCGCAGCATATTGGATCGCAAAAAAGAATAGACCGATTAAGGCAATTCCTGTGAAATAAATATTGTTAATCCAGAAATCGACTTTAAAACGTTTAAACCAACCACCTTCGTGACCAGCTTCTTCGTGTCCATCGTCTCCAGCGTGCAATTCTTCACTCTCGTGAGATGCATCTCCGTGATCATCACCGGATGCTTCAGCATGCTCGCCATCGTGACTCGGTTCTGCATGGTCAGCTTCATGACCACCATCATGAGTAGCTTCTGTATGCGTTCCCTCAGCATGTTCTTCACTTTGCTCACCACTCGGCATCATTGCACCTACAACTAACAGAACAGCTCCTACCACAAAAGCGATGAGTAGCTTCTTTCTTAGTCCAGCGCCAAATTCAAATACTTCCTTTGCCATGTCTTAAAAAATATCTGTTATAGTTGTTGTAATTCTTGTACATATCTTGCGATTTTCCATCGCTTATCTTCACCCATTTGAGATCCATGTGCCCCCATACGTCTGATTCCATGCGTAATTACATGAAATACATGACCCTGTGACAAATCTCTCTTTGCTGGAGATGAATATGACGGAACACCCGCATATACCACACCAACTTTACCGTCTCCTTTGCCCTGATCTCCATGACAGTGTAAACAGTATAAATCGTAAAGACGCTTGCCTTCAGCCTTGATTTCAGGAGTTGCCTCGAATGGATTTTCGATCATCGCGGCAGTCTCAATATCATTTTTGCCTACTCTGTAAGGAAGTACGCCACTAGCAGTTCTTCTTACCGTTCCTGCTACTGGTTGTCTTACATTTTGTGCATAAGGATTGTTCTCATTAGAATTATAAAATTCTCCGAGACCATCCTCTCTATTACTTAGCCAAGAGCCCTTCTCTTTATCCTTAATTTGCGTCAATGGCTCGTAAGGAATTGAGTGATACATTTGAGGGGCATACTCTAAGCCTGGGTTATCACCTTTTGCAGTACAACCACTGATTACAGCGGCAGCAAGTAGAGGCAATAAAACTTTAAGTGTCCTGTTCATATCTCTTAGCTTAATCTTCAACTTGTTTGTCGTTTACTTCTACAGCGCCTGAATCTTTCAAAACGCCTCCAATTTTCTTTGCATCAACAGCTTTGTTGCTGCCTAAGTCAATCGCCATAATGTGCTTATCATCAGTAATTCTAATGTCTAGCAACTTAGGGTCTTTCCAAGGTTTCAAATCACTTGAAACCAAGAACGTACCCACCATACCGAATGCCGCAAGTAGTACCGTTAATTCGAACGTTACTGGAACAAAATCCGGAAGTGCCACAAAGTTTTTACCTCCGATAATCATTGGCCAGTCAATCCCTAACATCCAGATCTGCATGGTTAATGCCAGTGTAGTACCTAAAGCACCAAACATAAATGCAGCAATTGGAAGTCTAGATTTTTTATAACCTAACTCTTCATCTAATCCGTGAACAGGAAATGGGCTATACACCTCATCTATTTTAATACCTGCTTCCTTAACCGATCCTACGGCTTTCAATAATACGTCTTCGTCATCATAGACGCCAAGAACGAAATCTCTAGTATCACTCATGATTAGGCTTCGATTTTTTCAGATGATGATTTCACAATACTTTTTACCTCGGCCATGTTAATTACAGGGAAGAACTTCGCGAAGAGGAAGAATGCTGTAAAGAACAAGCCGAAAGTGAATAGATATACTCCCATATCATATATAGTTGGGTAGAACATTGCCCATGAAGATGGAAGATAGTCTCTGTGTAATGAGGTAACGATAATTACAAATCGTTCGAACCACATTCCAATATTTACAATGATTGATAAAATGAATGTAGCCGCAATACTTGTTCTAATTTTCTTGAACCAGAATAGCTGAGGCGAGATCACATTACATGTCATCATTGACCAATATGCCCACCAGTAAGGCCCTTGCATTCTATTAAAGAAAGCATACTGCTCTGCAGGTACTCCAGAGTACCAAGCAATAAAGAACTCAGTGATATAAGCAATACCTACAATTGAACCTGTAACGATGATTACAATGTTCATCATCTCAATATGCTCAATTGTGATATAGTCATGTAGTTTGAATACTTGTCTTGTTACAATCATCAAGGTTAGTACCATGGCAAAACCTGAGAAAATAGCCCCAGCCACAAAGTATGGAGGAAAAATTGTCGTATGCCAACCTGGTATAACTGATGTTGCAAAGTCAAAGGATACGATGGTGTGTACTGAGAGTACAAGTGGCGTTGCTAAACCTGCTAAGATCAACGAAACTGATTCGTATCTACCCCAAGTTCTTGCTGCGCCATCCCATCCAAGAGACAATGCACCGTAAATTGTTTTTCTAATTCCTGAAGCTCTATCGCGAATGGTAGCAAAATCAGGTACAAGACCTAAGTACCAGAATACCAACGAAACCGAGAAGTAAGTTGATATCGCGAATACATCCCATAAAAGAGGAGAGTTAAAGTTCACCCAAAGTGAACCAAAGGTGTTTGGCAATGGAAGTGCCCAATAAGCACCTAACCAAGGTCGTCCCATGTGAAGTACAGGGAACATAGCCGCACAGATTACAGCGAAAATTGTCATCGCCTCTGATGCTCTGTTAATTGCCATTCTCCATTTCTGACGGAACAAAAGAAGTACAGCTGAGATTAGAGTACCTGCGTGACCAATACCAACCCACCAAACGAAGTTAGTAATGTCCCAAGCCCATCCAACTGTCTTGTTAAGCCCCCACATTCCAATACCTTCCCAAAGGGTGGCTGCAACAGCAAGGAAACCAATGGCTAATGTCACCACTGAAATTCCGAAAGCCATTAACCATAGCTTTGAAGGCTTACCTTCTACCTGACGACAAATGTCTTCCGTTACGTCATGAACGGTCTTGCCTCCGGTAATTAAAGGTTTTCTAACTGTAGAAGTAACCTGCATATTTCTCGGTTTTAAAAATTAAGCTTCAGTTTTGTTCTTATTTCTAATCTTAGTCATGTACCAGATGTTAGGACTAACATTAATCTCTTCTAGTACATGGTATGCTCTATCTTCATTCACTACTCTTTCAGTAGCGCCTTCACCATCTTTCTTGTCTTCAATCTGAAGCATTTTAGAGATAGCTGAGTTTTTATCATTCAAATCACCAAATGTGATTGCATCTGAAGGACAAGCTGTAGCACAAGCTGTGTTGATTTCTCCATCAACTGGTCTTCTACCCTCTCTCTTCGCTGATAATTTACCTGCTTGGATTCTCTGCACACACATGGTACATTTTTCCATTACACCTCTAGCACGAACAGTCACGTCTGGGTTCAATACCATTTTACCCAAATCGTTATTCATTGCTAAGTTCTTATCGAACTGTGTATTGTCATGGTACTTGAACCAGTTGAATCTTCTTACTTTATAAGGACAGTTGTTAGCACAGTATCTTGTACCAATACATCTGTTGTAAGTCATTTGGTTAAGCCCTTCAGTACTGTGCGTAGTTGCAGCCACTGGACATACCGTCTCACATGGTGCGTTATTACAGTGCTGACACATCATAGGCTGGAAAGTAACTTCCGGATTCTCCGCAGCGTTCTCCAACTCTTTCTTATTTCCAGCAGGATTAGCAGCAGAATAATATCTGTCAATTCTAATCCAAGCCATTTCTCTTCTGTTGAGAACTTCTTCTTTCCCTACAACAGGGATGTTGTTCTCAGACTGACAAGCCACGGTACACGCAGAACAACCTGTACACGAGTTCATGTCAATTGTCATGGCCCAGTGGTGGTTATTGTATTCGTGACCTTTCCAAAGAGTGATTTTGGAAGGTTTATAATATTCACCTTCCTTATAAATCTTTGGAGACCATCTTCCTGCAGAAGTGTTCTTCTTGTATTCGTCTAAAGTAGACTCTTGAATTACGTTCTCACGACCCATATAGGTTTGGTGAGTTTGCGTTTGTGCAATTCTATAAGACTCCCCTGTTGCTGTTACATTAACACCACCAAGAACATCCGTAATATTTGCGCCATTCAGCTTCGTAATCAATGGATAAGCATTCACTCCTAGGTTATCTGCTACTTTACCGGCATTTGTTCTACCGTAACCAAGTGCCAAACCTAAAGTACCAATTGCTTGTCCTGGCTGAACCAAAGCTGGAACTTTCATTGAATTTCCACCTACAGTCAAATCAACCAACTGAGTCTCTCCTTCAACCATTTCAAGTCCCATCTCATTTGCATCAGCAATAGACATGGTCACGTAGTTATCCCAAGTAGCTTTAGTTACAGGATCAGACATTTCTTGCAACCAAGGGTTGTTTGCCTGAGATCCATCACCAAGACCAACTTTAGCATAAAGCGCTAATTCGAAACCGTTGTCGGCTTTCTTATAATTCTGTGCAATGCTAGTACCTGCAGTAGATGCAGCAGCATAGTCATAAGAATATGTATTGTTATTTACACCTGTCTCATAAACACCATCGAAAAGTGCTTTATCCCAGAACATTTGGAAATTAGATGTATCTGTATGTTGAGAGAAGAAGCTCTCTCTCCAATTGATCTGCATATAAGCATAATATTCAATTGGATTACCTGCCCATTTCAAGAATGATTCAGGCGCTTGTCTTGTACTGAAAAGTGGAGAAATTGTTGGCTGAACTAAACTGAAGTGACCTTCTCTTAATTCAACATCATTCCATTGCTCTAAGTAATGATGATCTGGAGCAACATATTCAACAGCAGAGGATGTTTCGTCCATTCTGTCCGAAGTAGAAACAGTCAACTGCGCTTTGGCTAAGCCAGCCTCAATCGCATTTCCTTCAGCAGAATCATAAACTGGGTTACAGTTAAAGAATATTACTGCACCAATTCTTCCTCCATTAAGATCTTTGGCAAAGTTTGCCATGTCTTGATCATTACCTTGTCTGTAATGAACTGGAGCATTCGGGTTAATGGTAGCACCGTAGTTTCCTAACATAGCGTTGATACCATTCACCAATACTTGTACAGCAGGATCGTTAGAACCCGACACTACGAGTGACTGACCTTTATTTGCTAATAGATCATTTGCTGCATCGTTTACATAGTTAATATCCGCAGCATTAGCTCCAGAAACTGAACCTTTACCCGTTTTAGCAGCTATGGCATTATACATAGCAGCGACTAAAGGCCCTGCTTGAGAAGGCTTTATTGCTGCTCTATAATCTGCATTAGCACCAGTCATTGAAAGATTAGACTCGAACTGATAGTGACGTGACATCACTCTATGCTCAGAATTAATCTTTCTAGTTTTAGCGTATTGCTTTGCGAATTCAATTGGAGAAATCCATGTTCCTAGGAAGTCAGCTCCAATACTCACAATAGTTTTTGCTTGAGAAAAGTCATATGAAGGAATCATAGACTGGCCAAATGATCTTCTATTTGCCTCGGAGATACCGTAAGCAGAAATAGGATCATAAGACACATGCTTAGTTGTTGGGAATTTCTCAACAAACTCACCAACAGCCTTTTTAGTAGTTGGACTTAGAACTGATTTACTCACAATTCTAATTTGTCCACCTGCATTAGCAATGCTGTTCAATTTGCCAGCAACTTCTGCATCTAAAGATTCCCAAGCGATATCTGCTCCCCCTTTACGAGGTCCTGTCAATCTTTCTTTATCATATAGAGAAAGAACGGAAGCTTCAACCTGTGCATTGGTACCACCTTTTGTGATAGATGAGTACTTGTTACCGTCTACTTTGATTGGCCTACCCTCTCTAGTTTTTACAACAACACTTACTGCATCTCCACCATTTACATAGGTAGATGCATAATAGTTAGGTACAGAAGGATCAACATCAACAGGTTTGTTCAAGTAAGGGATAGCCTTTCTAATTGGCGTCTCACAAGAAGCCAATGTAGCAGCTGCCACACCAAAACCCATTAATTTGAGGAAGTCACGTCTGTTACTTCCTCCTTCTTCATTACCGATCGGCAAATATTCTGGAAACTCGGTTTCGTTCTTTTTAACGAAATCAGCATCATTAGTCAATTGCTCGATGCCTTTCCAGTATGTTTTTTGATTTTCCTTCATCGTATATAAGTCAGAAATCTCGATTTTTTAGTAGTGACACTTCGCACACTCAAGACCACCGATATCGGTAACCTTCATTGGTGTGGTAGTATTTGAATTGTGTAGTTCAACAAGCTTATCGTAATAAGCATTGCCTTGGGTATTCAAGCTAGTATTTCTATGACAGTCGATACACCAACCCATTGTTAATGGTGCGTGTTGCTGAACTACTTCCATTTCTTGAATCTCACCGTGACAGGTCTGACACTCAATCTCTCCCACTTTTACGTGTTGCGAGTGATTGAAATAGGCCAAGTCAGGTAAGTTGTGTACTCTAACCCATTCGATTGGTTGACCACTCTCTTGGGCTGCATAAAGTTTTTGAATTTCAGGTGAGTCAGTTTTGATGGCACTGTGACAGTTCATACAGATATTCACGGATGGAATGTTGGCTGATTTACCAATCTCTACTCCTGTGTGGCAATACTGACAACCAATCTCATATTCACCAGCGTGAATTTTGTGAGAGAACGCAATTGGTTGCGCAGGAGCATAACCCTGCTGTACACCAACAGTGTATAAACCATCGATTACGTTTTTGGCACCAAGTGCAATCACAAGGAAAGTAACAATCCCTATTACTGTTGGGCTTTTTATGAAAGCCAACAGACTAAATCTTTCTTTAACGATTTCAGCATCTTCTTCTGTAATGCCATCTTTTTCTTGTAAGTATTTCTTGAGGACAGTGATTATAATTCCCAATACCACCATAATTAAGATGAGCACTACTACAAGTGCAGCAACAATAATATTAAGATAGGTTGTTGGCACCCCAGATTGAACGGCCTCTCCACCTTCAGTAGTCGCAGCTTGCGCGTCAACCGCTGGAGCAGGAGGATTCTCTTCGTAATCTCTCACATAAGCTAGAATGGCTAGTATCTGCTCATCCTCCAAGTCATGTGAAGGCATTTGAAGTTGGTTGTACTCATTGTAAAGCGCAAGAGCATAGGCATCTCCTGAAGCAATTACTTTCTGCGAGTTCTTGATGAACCCATAAAGCCACTCAACATCTCTTCGATCATAAATACCTGCTAGTGCAGGACCTACGAGTTTCTGGTCTACTCGGTGACATGTATTACAAGCCCACTCACTAAAGAGCTGCTCACCTTGAGCAATGATAGCTTTGTCTGTTGGAACTGCATCTCTCTGTGCAAAAACGTTCGCGGCAGAAAAAATAAAACAGCACACAAAAACGAATGCTGTCGCAAATCGAACGAGAGTTCTCTGATTTACCATAAATGTTGAATTTTTAATCACTGATTGGCTTACTGTTTAAATCTGGACAAAGGTAGTATCGAGAGGTGGTAATTCAAACTAAATCTTACGGACGTAAAGTGTATTTTTCATGACTTAACCCCTTTATTAAACACCTGTAAATCATCTATTTAGACCCCCTTTCTGAATAAGTAAATTTATTTAGAAGGATTATAAATAAGACGTATTAAGTGCATTCATGTAACCTTAAAAAATCGCTATCCATTAATTCACTGTTTTAATATTCTCGCAGAGGCTCAGGTAACAATATAATAACTTGCAAATACCCTTTTCATCCAAATTATATTTCTACCAAAAAATGAGTTTTCAGGCCTATAAACATGACGCAAATCATTTCATATACACAGCATCTAAAAAGTCGACTATTTGTGGATTAATGCGCTAATCACAAAGCCTAATTTGTACCTAGAAATCACTTTTGCACAGTTAATCGTTCAGAATATGGAAATAAAAAAAGGCAACCTATCGGTTACCTTTTCTTGAGGCGTTGAGCGGATTCGAACCGCTGTACAAGCTTTTGCAGAGCTCTGCCTAGCCACTCGGCCACAACGCCTTAATGAGACTGCAAATCTATCATAAATAGATTGGCTCGCCAATAAAATAAAAAAGAAAGCGCCCATAATTGAGCGCTTTCTTTGTACTTATATATTATTCAGCAGATTCTGCTGGCGCTTCAGCATCTCCGGCTTCCGCCTTATCTGCATCATCAGCTTTTTTCTCTGCTTTAGCTGCTTTTTTAGGAGCCGCTTTCTTCTCTGCTTTAGGAGCTTTTTCTGGCTCGGCAGCTTTATCTTCTGCAGCCTTCTTATCGCTCGCTTTTTTAGCGTTAGCTTTCTTAGTGTTATCCTCCATTTGTGTCTTCAATGCAGATAGTGCATCTAAATCACCTAATGTAGAAGCTTCGTTGGTTTTGTTGATCTGACGCGCTTTCGCTTTCGCCTGAGCACTTCCGCCTGTACTTGTTGGCTTCTTTCTAGCCACTGGCTTCTCTGGAGCACTGAACGTGTAAGTGTGTGACATAACGATTCTCTTCTCGTCTTTAGAGAATTCAACCACTACGAAATCAATAGTCTCACCTACTTCAACTGAAGAACCATCTTCTTTCTTCAAGTTTTTGTTCGTAGCAACACCTTCTAAACCGTAAGGTAATTCTAGTGTAGCGCCTTTATCGTTCCTAGCAACAACTGTAGACTTGTGGGTTGAACCTGGAGTAAATACAGTCTCGAAAGTATCCCAAGGATTCTCCTCTAACTGCTTATGTCCTAATGCAAGTCTTCTGTTATCGATATCTAACTCTAGTACTTGTACTTCAAGCTCGTCTCCAACTTTTACAAATTCAGACGGGTGCTTGATTTTCTTAGTCCAAGAAAGATCAGAAACGTGTACTAAACCATCGATACCTTCTTCTAGCTCAATGAATAAACCGAAGTTGGTTAGGTTTCTTACAATTCCGCTGTGGTTTGTACCAACACCGTATTTTGTCAATACGTCTTGTTTAGTCCAAGGATCCTCAGTCAATTGCTTGATGCCTAGAGACATTTTTCTTTCGTCTCTATCTAATGTTAAAACTACTGCCTCTAGCTCATCTCCTACTGAAATAAAGTCTTGTGGGTTTCTCAAGTGCTGAGACCAAGACATTTCAGATACGTGAATAAGACCTTCAACACCAGGGAACAATTCTAAGAACGCACCGTAATCGGCAACATTTACAATAGAACCTTTCACTTTAGAACCTACTTCAACAGTAGCTTCTAATTTATCCCAAGGGTGCTCAGTCAATTGCTTCATACCCAATGAGATTCTTTTCTTATCATCATCGAAGTCTAGCACTACCACATTAACTTTCTCGTCAAGGTTAAGCACCTCAGCCGGATCGTTAATTCTACCCCAAGAGATATCAGTAATGTGCAATAGACCATCTACACCACCTAGATCGATGAATACACCGAAGTTGGTCATGTTCTTGATTACACCTTCTAGTACTTGACCTTTCTCAAGGTTCTCAAGGATTTGAGCTTTTTGCTGCTCTAGATCTTTCTCGATTAGTACTTTGTGCGATACTACAACGTTGTCGTTAGCGTAGTTGATTTTCACAACCTTCACTTCCATTTTCTTACCTACAAACACATCAAAGTCTCTGATTGGCTTCACATCGATTTGTGAACCTGGTAAGAATGACTCTACACCGTAGATATCTACAATAAGACCACCTTTAGTTCTTCTCTTAACAAAACCTTCGATTACCTTATCGTTTTCGCTAGCGTCTTGGATAAGCTCCCAAGCTCTAACAATTTTTGCTTTTCTTCTTGAGAGAACAAGTTGTCCTTGTGCGTTTTCTTGCTCTTCAATGTATACTTCAATTTGATCACCTACTTTAAGATCTGGCGTATCTCTGAATTCAGAAGAACTTACCAAACCATCAGATTTGTAACCAATGTTCAATACAACATCTCTATCGCTGATAGACACAACGGTACCTTGAATAACATTCTTCTCTTCAATAGTACTTAGTGTATCTTCGTAGATTTTGGCTAAATCTTCTCTGTCTTTTTGAGAGTAGCCGTCTCCGAATCCACCAGTTTCAAAAGCATCCCAATCGAACTCTTCTGGTTCTGCTGCTTTTTCTTCTTTCTTTGGTGCTTCTGCTGGAGTTTCAACAGCGGTTGCTGTTTCCGTTTGCTCTTCAGTAGCGGCTGCTACTTCTTGAGCTTGTTCTGGAGCCGTAGTTTGTGTTTCTTCTACTTGCTCTGGAGTTTTATTTTCTTCAGACATTTTTTTACTCTGTGATTACTACCCATCTCCTACAGAGCGATTAGAGACAGGAATTTAATTTTAAAAAACCTTCTTGATTGCTCAAAAAAGCCGTCTTACTCAAAACGGACTGCAAAGGTAGGGAATTATTTCAGAAGTTGGAAGTTGGAAGTTGGAAGTTGGAAGTTGGAAGTTGGAAGTTGGAAGTTGATGCTTGGTGCTTGGTGCTTGGTGCTTGGTGCTTGGTGCTGAAATAAACATTTCGCATCTCAAACTAATTCAAACTCAAGTACTGAAGCCACTCTTTGGAAGTAAAGCCGCTGAAGTTCCTTACAAACATGACATAGCTTGGTTTAAAGGGTTGTTGTGCCAAGGGCATTTCTGCCTCCTCTGGAGTTTTATTACCTTTTATTGAATTACACTTTTTGCAAGCTGTAGCCAGATTATCCCATGTTGACTTACCTCCTCTTGACTTTGGTAAAACGTGATCTAAGGTTAAATCTTTTTTACTCCCACAATACATGCATTCGTGACCGTCTCTTTTAAAGACATTCTGGCGAGAAAGCATGACGCTTTTAAATGGAACGTAGATGTAATCTTGCAGCCTGATGACCGATGGCGTTGGGTAAGTCATGTTGACGGTTCGCATTTGAAGACTCTCATCTTCATGAACTAACTCAGCCTTTTCTAAATGTATTAATAGGAATGCTCTTTCTGCAGAACAAACAGAGATTGGACTATAATCTTGATTTAAGACTAATACCCTTCTCATACTATTTAAGTATTCTTTTAATTTTAAAAAGATGGTGGGTGTACTCTTTGCTATCCTTATTATATATACCCTTTTCGTCAAGCGAATCAATACGCACTTGACCAGAGGCATGGATAACTTCTTGGTTAGATAACAACAAACCTACATGGTTCATCTTACCTGCGTGATTTGTAAAAAATGCTAAGTCTCCTTCTCGAGCATCTTCTAATTGAATAGCCTCACCTTGCTTAATTTGCTGAGAGCTATCCCGTAAAAGTCTGTACCCACCCATTCTGTAAACTACTTGAGTGAACCCAGAGCAATCAATCCCAAATGGGGTTCTTCCTCCCCATAAATACGGTGTATTGAGATACTTTTTGGCAAATGCTATTAAGGTACTAGCCCCAACTTTTTGATATAATGATTTTGAAGTTCCACTGAAAGAGACGTTCTCCTCGTTTTTAAAAATTGGGTTATTCAGAAGTGGCACTATAGCTCCTGATGTGATGTAGTTTGCCTCATGATTAGATAAAATCTTCGCAACTAGATCAGTACAAATCTGGTATTCCGAGTCGTTTATCTGTTGAAAATAAGGTTTTGAAATATTGTGATGTTGTTTTGCATCTATCCACCCTTCATATTCATCGAAAGCATTATGGATCTTGAGCCATTTAAGGTCTGCGGTAGATTCGAGAATAATGTAGTGTTCTCCAAAGAGCAATTGCGATACTAACTCAGCCGAATCTTTCGGTTGAGACCGAATGGGAATAATGCTTAAACGACTGACTCCGTATCCTTGTACTTCCATATTAAAGGCGCATTCTATCTAAATCGCGCTTGACATCTTTTTCTTTAATCGAATCTCTCTTATCGTGCAGTTTCTTACCTCTTGCTAGCGCAATATCTACCTTAGCAAATCCTCTATCTGTAATGAAAATGCGTGTAGGCACAATACTCAATCCCTTCTCTTTCGATTTATCTTCTAACTTGTTCAATTCCCGCTTATTAAGCAATAGTTTTCTCTCACGGGTAGTTTCATGATTATAATGACTCGCCTGTAGGTATTGAGAAATATGTAATTGCTTTACATATAGTTCTCCTTTTTTAAAGTAGCAATAAGCATCTGAAAAGTCTACTTTAGACTCACGTATAGATTTAATCTCAGTACCCATGAGCTGAATACCTGCGGAATATTTATCCAAGAACTCGTATTCATAACTTGCTCTTCTATTCTTAAGATTTACTGTTTTTGCAAAACGCTGCTTATCCTTCGCCATCTATTCTTCCAATCTACTGAAAATCCTATTGATCTTCTCTTTGCTTAAAATCTTTTGCCCTGTTTTACCAGATGCGATTAATCGCTCTCCTACTTTAACCTGAATTGAACAGATGAGTTCATTCTTTTCTAATGATTCAATAGTTGCCAGAACTTCCACCTCATCGCCAATAAAAGCAGGTGATTGATGATTGATCTCTAATCGGGTACCTACCGCCTCTTCACTTTCTTCGCACATTTCTAAAACGAAGAGACGTGAAGACCACTCCATCTCTTTAGCCAACTTGAACGTACTGCAGACAGAATGTACTAAGCCAGTCTCGAATTGAGCGACATCCGATTCCAAAACTTGAAATTGGTGGGCTTTTACATCTCCTACTTTAAACGGATTGATCATTATATCTTCATTCTTGGCATAGCACTTACCGACTGATCCACAAATTCTCCCTTTTGGTATTTATAATGTGCCGCCATGGCAATCATGCCTGCATTGTCAGTACAATATTCAAAATCAGGAATAAAGACCTCCCATTGTAAGGAAGTTGCTAATTCATTCAATCTTGATCTTAAACCAGAGTTCGCGGATACTCCACCTGCAATGGCTATCTGGTTTATCTTAAAGTCTTTAGCCGCTTTTTGTAATTTCTTCATCAGCATATCAATCAATGCCTTTTGAATACTAGCTGCCAAATCTGCCTTGTTTTCTTCAATAAATTGCGGATTCTCTTTAAGCTGATCTCTCAAAAAGTATAGAATAGAAGTTTTAATCCCACTAAAAGAGAATTTGTAATCTTTCATCTCAGATTTAGAGAATTGAAATTTATTAGAATCTCCATTTTGGGCAAGTCTATCTAATAATGGACCACCCGGGTACCCTAAGCCAAGCATTTTCGCTGCTTTGTCAAAGGCTTCTCCCACGGCATCATCAATAGTTTCTCCCAAAACCTCCATATCTAAATAATCATTCACCTTAACGATTTGCGTATGCCCGCCACTTACAGTTAGGCATAAGAATGGAAAGTTAGGCTTAGGATCTTCAATAAAGTGAGCCAAAACATGGGCCTGCATATGGTTGACTTCTATTAAAGGAATATCTAATGCCAAAGCCATTGATTTAGCAAAGGAAGTTCCTACTAAAAGAGCACCCATAAGACCCGGACCTCTGGTAAAGGCAATAGCATCTAAATCCTTAACATTCATGGCAGCATTTTTGAGTGCTTTATCCACAACTGGGACGATATTTTGCTGATGTGCTCTGCTTGCTAATTCGGGTACAACACCTCCATAATTTTCATGCACCGATTGCGTTGCGATTATATTATTAAGTACTTTGCCATTAGCTGTCACCGATGCTGATGTTTCGTCACAGGATGATTCTATGGCCAATATTTTGATATGAGACGCAGGCATTGAAGGAGAAAATTAAAAGATCGCAAGTTATTAAAAAACGGTTTGCTAGGACAATCTTATGGACTGTACTCACTCCATTTATTTTATTGGGGTTTGTAGCAGGACTAATTCACCTTCCCCCTATCCAAAATTACATAAGCGAAAGACTCACCGATTACCTTACTGAAGGTACTGGCTATACTACCGAAATAGATTACATCAACATACGCTGGTTCAATGCAGTGTCCATTGACGGCTTGCATGTTCTTGATCAAGCCAATAATGAAATGATTGGTGTTGATGAGGTGGTTCTCACCTTTAGGCTAGCAGAGCTAATTGGCAAGAAAGATATTCAGACCAAAGAAGCTTGGGTGAATGGTGCAGATGTGAACCTCCGCACCATGAGCGATAGCCTTCCTACCTTAAATGTATCTGATTGGGCAATTCGGATTGCTGAACTCACGAGTCAGGAAAACCTAGACCCCAACTTTGAACCAGCCGCTTTCAGTGTTGATCAGATCTCATTGAGAGATTCGCGTTTCAGTCTTTCCGATAACAGAAAAGATAGCATAGCAGAAGGTATCGATTACAACCACTTTCAACTCATCGGTATAGAAGCGGATCTCCTTAACCTAGTAGCCGTTTCTGATACTTTTCAAGTGGACGTAAAATATCTCACTGCCCAGGATAGTGCCTCTGGCTTTAAGATTGACAAGCTTGAAACCTTTTTTAGGAACTCAAGTCAAGGTATGTCCTTCTATGATTTAGACCTACAAACAGGCGAGACTAGAATTACTAATGAGGTAGTATTCAACCACGACCGACCTGATCAAATGGGCTACTTTGCTGACAGTGTTTATCTAGAAATGAATCTAGAGCAAACTACGCTCGACACTAAAACTCTTGGCTACTTCGCCCCAGAATTAAGAAAATACAATGAGAAAATTAGCATCGAAGGTTTCTTCGAAGGGACGGTAAGGGACTTCTTTAGCGATGATTTTCAAATAGATTTTGGACAAAACAGCTCGCTCAAGGGCCAACTAGAAATTGAAGGACTTCCTGAAGTTAATGAAACCTTATTTGATGTGGCTTTAACCAACACTGTCTTAGATGTTAAGGATATAAGAAAGTACGTGCCAGACGAATATTATGCCATTATAAGGAAGTTCGGCTTAATTGAGCTGAACAGTCAGTTCGATGGCTTAGTAAACGATTTTGTGAGTGATGGAGAGTTTAAAACCTCTATTGGCAACTTTACAACCAACACACAAATTTCAGTTTTTGAAGACCTGCTCCCTTCCTACAACGGATCTCTACAAATGGATAGGTTTGATCTGGGAGTTTTCACAGACATTCCAGCTTTTGGATTAATAGACTTGGATGGAAATATAAACGGCAATGGCTTTCGTTTAGAAGATGCTGCCTTTAACCTAGATGCTGTGATTAGCCAAGTTGAACTGAATGACTACAACTACATAGATATTGAGACAGATGGCAACTTTGAGGAGTCTTTCTTTGAAGGGCAGATTCGGGTGGAAGACCCAAATCTCAGGCTTTTTGCAAGTGGATCCGTTGATTTAAGAGCAGATAATAGGCTTTTTAAAATTACCGGGCGTTTGGATACTGCCCGTTTAGACCTTATAAATCTAGTGGGAAATGAGATTGCAGTTGCCACAACATTTAATGTGGATTTCACAGGCCTCGCACTTGATAGTTTGCTGGGTCAAATTGATTTGAGAGATACTTATTTTAAGTATTTAGAGAACGACATCAACTTTGAAAGTCTCAGTTTAAACTCCAATCGAGCAGGAAATAACAGAAGCCTCAATTTCTTATCTGATGCAGCCGTTGCCAAACTCGAAGGTGACTTTGAATTCTCTAATCTTATTAGCGAGCTACAGAGTTTAAATAAACAATACCGACTAATCTTCTCCAGTCAGTCGGATGCGGTGAAGGAGTACTTAGAGCGAAATCCTCCTTCAAAAAAAGAATTTAGGATTAGCTATACCCTAGACCTCCCAGAGATTAGTCCGGTCCTTCAGCTTTTTGATTCCACACTCTATTTCTCGGCAGACACCAAAATTCAGGGTCGATTCAGCAACAGTGGTTCAGAGGACTTCAGCTTTATTTTTGATTCCGATACGGCAAAGTTTGCCAACATTACTATGCTGAATAATGACCTGATTCTGAACGCGAGTAGTCTACGAAAAGCCGATGAGCTTTTGACATTGGGTTACCTCTATTCTGAACGGCAATTTTTCGGGAGTTCAACAGAAACAAACAACCTAACTTTTGAAGGTGTCTGGGATGGGAAGCATATAGACATTAAACAAACACTTGGTCAAGAAAGCACAGGCAATTATGCTGAATTAGGAGCTGCCATCGACTTCTTTCCTAAAAGAACCGAGCTCAGATTTGAGGATTCGAACTTTTTAGCACTAAACGAAGAATGGCTGATATCTGAAGACAACATTGTGGTATTTGGCGAAAACAGAATTGACATTGAAAACTTGAATATCTACAACAGAGACCAATCCATAACCTTTGCTGGTGAAGTAGCTGTGCTAAAAGACAGTGCCAAAACACTAGGCATTGAATTCAATGGCGTTGAGGTCGCCAACCTCAACAGTTTTACCAACCAAGAGTATACAGGCACGTTGAATGGTTCTTTAAAGGCGCAAAACCTCTACTTTAACCCAATCCTGTTTGGTAACCTGAGTATGGAAGAGTTGAAGATCAAAAACTTTTTGGTGGGTGACGTTTTAGGAAACCTTAACTGGAATGATTTTGCCAGACGTTTTGACTTAGACTTCAATGTGAATCGATTGGGTAAAGAAATCATTAATCTGAACGGAGAATTTTATCCTAGAGCCAAAGAGCAACTAGATCTAAACTTGCGACTAAATGAAGCCAATCTAAATATTGCCGAGCCGTATATAGATGATTATTTCAGCGACCTAGCTGGTGTCATTAGCGGGGAATACAAAATATCTGGAAATATGGATAGACCCCTCATGACGGGAAATGGACTCCTATCAAAAGGTGGGATGAAAATCAATTATCTAAACACTGCCTACAGCTTTAATGGGGCTGTAAACCTATCAGAGAACTTGATTGACCTCAAATCAATGACGCTTTCTGATGGCTTTAATCATAATGCCTCGATTAATGGAAAAATCACACACAACTACTTTAAAGATTTCCGCTTAAACATTGGAGGAAATCTAAATGGACTGCAAGTACTAAATACCAATGCAGATCAGAGCGACTTATATTACGGAAATGCATTTGCAACGGGAACTATTAATCTTGTTGGGGAAGCCTCTAATCTCACCATAGCGGCTAACGCGAGAACGGAGCCTAATACTTCTCTTTACATTCCAATAACCGAGGGGAAAGATGATTTTGATACACCAGAGTACATCACTTTTATTGATCGTACGGATTCGAGTAGTGTAGATCAAATTCAAGCTGAAGATTTATTCGACAAAATTGAAATTCAAGGACTTAATCTAGATCTAGATATTGAAGTTACACCAGATGCTTACGTAGAGATTATCATAGATGCGAAATCTGGGGATATCATAAGAGGAAGAGCAGATGGCCAGTTGAGATTACAGATTGACACACAAGGCGACTTTGAAATGACAGGTGAAATTGACATCGTAGAAGGGGCTTATAATTTTTCGCTTTATAACATCATTACCAAAGAATTCCAGATTGAGCAACCAAGCTCTATTACTTGGTATGGCGATCCTTATGAGGGAATCATGAATATTAATGGGTCTTATGCACAGAACACCTCACTACAACCTATTCTAGATCAAAGCGGATTTGGTGCTATTAATGAGGGGAATGGTTCTGTATCTCGAAGATTGCCCACAAAAGTTTTGCTTTCCCTAACTGGCCCCATGCTCTCCCCTGAAATTGATTTCGATATAGACTTTAGTGATATCCAAGGTCAAGAAAATCAGGTAGCCATTAACGCCTTTAAAAACAGAATTCAGAGCGATGAACAAGAGCTGAACAGACAGGTCTTAAGTTTAATTGTATTAAACCGATTCTCGGATCAGGGAGGCTTAAGTATTGGAGGAAGATCCACCTCACAAAATGTGAGTCAGCTCCTATCCAATCAACTAAGTCAATTAATTGCCCAGTTGGATGAAAACCTGGAGGTCGATTTCGATTTAGCTGATTTGGATCAAAATGCATTTAACACATTCCAGCTCAGACTCTCTTACACTTTCTTAGACGGGAGGCTGCGTGTTACTCGGGAAGGTGGCTTAACAAACCTGGTTGATATTAACAGCATTGCCGGTGACTGGACTGCTGAATACCTCCTCACAGAAGATGGCCGCTATAAAGTGCAGGTTTACTCTCGAAACACTTTTGATCTAACGAACCTCGCGAGCGCCCAAAATGCATCAATTAACACCACAGGAGCTAGCATAACCCAAACTACCAGCTTCAATAACTTTAAAGAGTTCTTTAGCGGTGTGAATAGAAAAAGAAGGCAAAGAGCTCGAGCCAACACAAATTCTGATAATTAATCAAACCATAGGCAGTGCTTCTGGTTAATCCTACTGAAGATTTGCTATGAAGAAGGTTACTCTATTTTGGTTCAGACGAGATTTAAGGTTAGTTGATAACACGGCATTGGCCTACGCACTTAAGGAAGATACTCCGGTGCTGCCAATCTTTATATTCGACAGGAATATCCTGGATAAATTAGAAGAGAAGGACGATGCCCGAGTTACGTTTCTACAACAAACTATTGAGGACTTAAATAGCCAACTCACCAAGATTGGAACAGGTATTAGAACTTACTATTCTACACCTGAAGAATCGTATAAAGAAATCTTAGCTGAATATGACGTTCAAGCAGTCTTCACCAACAGAGACTACGAACCATATGCCCACGACAGAGACAAAAAGGTTGAAGCACTGTTAAAAGAAAAAGGAGCAGGATTTTACACCTTTAAAGATCATGTGATCTTTGAGAAAGAAGAAATTGTTTCAGGTTCTGGTGGATTTTATAAAGTATTTACCCCGTACTCTAAAGCGTGGTTAACAAAGTATAAAGAAGCTGCTCCTCCACAATTTGGCAACCACCTAGAAAACAAAAACTGGCTCAAACATTCAGAATCAAAAGTTCATACGCTTGAAGGGATGCGCTTTGAACCAACTAGCATTGAGCTGCCTAAAAAAAATATTGATGAGCAGCTGATCTCTCATTATGACGAGAAGCGTAATATCCCATATTTAGACGCAACAAGCCGTTTGGGTTTACATCTGCGATTCGGCACCTTGAGCATTAGAAAACTAGCGAAAGAAGCCAGCAAATTGAATGACACCTTTCTAAATGAATTAATCTGGAGGGATTTTTATGCCATGATATTGGCAAACAACCAACACGTGGCAGAAAGGGCTTTTAAACCAGCATATGATGCTATTCCATGGAGAGATGATGAGGAAGGTTTCTACAAATGGTGCGAAGGTAAAACAGGTTATCCCATAGTAGATGCAGGCATGCGTCAACTTAATAAGTCAGGGTTTATGCACAACAGGGTTAGAATGATAAGCGCTAGTTTTTTAACAAAGCACCTACTCATAGACTGGCGTTGGGGTGAAGCTTATTTTGCTAAGAAATTACTCGATTTTGATTTGGCCTCAAACAACGGGGGATGGCAATGGGCTGCTGGTACTGGTACTGATGCACAACCCTATTTCCGCGTTTTCAATCCGCAATCGCAAACGGAGAAATTCGACTCGGAACTCAAATACATAAAAAAATGGGTGCCAGAATACGGCACTAATTCTTACCCAGAGCCTATGGTAGAACATAAATCTGCCAGAGTAAGGGCAATTGATACGTACAAGGCCGCATTAGGAAAGTAGATTCACTAAATTGTGGCATGCGCCAAATTTTCGCCTGTCTACTTATTGCGCTTTTTACTTTTAAAGGTGTTGCTCAAGGTCAGCCACTCCAGAAAGACACCCTCGAGCTGAATAAAATCACTCGCCTTGGGGGCATTGGTTATGGTCTTGCATTAGGCACCTTGGGAGCCGCTTGGTATGCCGATCAAGGATTTGAGAACTTCAAGTTTTTTAATGACAATGCAGAGTGGAAGCAGATGGACAAGTTAGGCCATGTATTCGGCACTTATCATTTCAGTAGAATCAATTACGAATTTCTAAGTCGAACTCGACTCACCAATAAAGAAGCCATTTGGTGGAGTGCAGGACTGAGTTCCTTGCTCTTTATTGCAATAGAAATTCTGGACGGCTTCTCCCCTGGTTTTGGTTTCTCATATGGCGATGTTATAGCTAACGCTGTGGGTTCATCACTTTTTCTAGGCCAGCAGTTGGCTTGGAATGAGCAACGCATAAAAGTTAAGTATAGCTTTCATGAAACCTCGCTGGCCAGACTCAGACCCAATAGCCTCGGCAGTGGTTTAGCAGAAGAAATGCTCAAAGACTACAACGGACAAAGTCTCTGGCTTTCATTTGATGCGTACGCATTTTTTAAGGAGTCAAGAATTCCGAAATGGCTGAATTTAGCCGTTGGTTATGGTGCCCACGAAATGGTACATGGAAGAGATCACGAAAATAACTTAGCGGGTTTTGAGGCTTATAGACAGTACTTTGTCGGACTAGATTTTGATTTGAGTTATATCAAGTCAAACAAGAGATGGGTGAATACTCTGTTGTTTTTGGCCGATATGATTAGGCTTCCAGCCCCCGCGATAGAAATCAATAAGAACGGTATTAAGGCCAGACTATTGTCATATTGAATTTTTATTTAAAACCACTAAACCTTAGTCACTTGCAGCAATCAAAGAAGCAAATCCTAAACAGTTAGACTATGAAAAATATGAAGACGACATTTTTAGCCAGCATACTATTTAGCTCACTTCTAATGGTTAGCGCTTGTGGAAATGAAGAGGACACTGCAGGCATAGAAGAAATCGATGATGTGACGGCCGAAGCGGTTGTGGATTTCGTTAATGACGATGTGGACAATATTGTGATGGATAATATTGATCAGATTGGAAGTATAGGAGGAGTTGTTAGCAATAGTCAAAGATTCAGACCATTTAGCGATCGAGCAGGATGTGCCACTAGAACGCATCGAGAAGACGCTCAACAAATAGTAATTGACTTTGGCAATGGGTGTATTGGGAATGACGATATAGAACGAAGTGGCAAAATCATTATTAATTATACCAACATAAGAAATACTCCTGGAGCTATAGTAACCACAACATTCGAAGAGTTCTATGTGAATGGAAATAAAGTTGAAGGCACACGAGTGCTAACCAATACGTCTGGCACTAGAGACGACCAAAGGTCTTTCAACATTACGGTTACGAATGGCAGAATCATATTCGAAGATGCCACATCGAGAACTTTTGAGGCGAACAGAACCAGAACATGGACGGCAAATCGTACGAGCGATGAGGTTAGGCTAAGTATTACTGGATCAAGCTCTGGTACAAGACGAAATGGAGATTCATTTTCCATGGAGATTGTTAGTCCTATCATCTTCAAAAGCTCATGTCGTCAAGTCGGGGTAAAAGTGGCAGTTCAAGGCACTAGAAACCTAACACTAGGCGGAGCAACCAGAAGTATTGACTATGGAGATGGGACTTGCGATAATTTAGTTACAGTAACCCAGTCAGATGGGACTATAGAAGAAATTGAAGTGAAAAATAGACGAAAAAGAAGAAGAAGTTAACCAGTAAAATGTATTCCAAAAGCCACTTTTCAAGTCTTTGAAAAGTGGCTTTTTTTATGACTATAATTAATAGTTTAAATTAACGTTGAATGATCAATGCAACACATGCTTTCCAACTGGTTTAAACTTGCGGCTTCTATATTTACTATTAGCATTCTTATCTTCTCATGTGAAGACCAAGCACCTGATTTAAATAATTCACCGACCAAACAGTTAAATGAAGAGTCTGAAGAACTGCTTACCCAGTATGTGATTTTTGACCTTATTCTTAACGACCTCGAAGTTTTAACCTTTGATGCGCTTTCCAACCTTGAAGAAAGATATTCATCGGGTTCAGCTTTTACCCATATTGACAGTTACTTATTCTTTGGCAGAGGGAGTTGTGCCATAATTACGAACGACTTTGATCTAAATTTAATTACTATAGACTTTGGAAACGGCTGCATTGACAATAAAGGCATATACCGTGAAGGAAGTTTACTAGTCAACTATGATCATGCTGACAACCGAGTTGGAAATAGGGTTCAAGTTGATCTTACCAGTTATAAGTTCCAGAATCAATCATTTAGGGGCAGTTTCACGATTAATAGACAACCCAACATTGAATTTGATGACGCTTTTCAAATCGGTTATTAAGATTTAGAACAAGTAACAAACACAAACACCCTACTTCTATCTGGTACAATTGATCAAAGACACCGTCAAGGAAACAGCACTGAAGAAATGATCATTGAAAAGAGCAGTCAAGGTTCTTTCAATGGAAATATTGGAATTGACTCTAACACAAGTAGTTCAATTATCTATTTTTCAGATTGCTTCAATAACGATGTATATATGGCCCTTAGTGGTACAGAAAACATTACGTTGAACGGCCATTCTTTTCAATTAAACTATTCGCAAAAATTGGCTAATGGAAGCACCGTTCAAAACTGTGATTACATTTTTGGCTTATCGGATGCCGATGAAGCTTATTCACAAATTGATCTCAGCGCATTTCTATCTCAATAAATATATTCAGCCTATCTTTGCAGCGATATAGGCTATCTTATCGCTGCGTAGTTTTACTACGTGGAGGAAAGTCCGGGCACCATAGGGAAGCATAGCGGCTAACGGCCGTCATACTTACATTTTTGTAGGTAGAGGACTAGTGCAACAGAAAGAATGTACAGGTTAAGCTGTAGTGAAATCAGGTAAACTCTATGCGGTGAAATGCCACATAGGCCTGCGTTAAGAGCGTCCCGTTCCTTGCAGGTGGGTAGGCAGATAGATCTTGTTGGCAACAACAAGGCCAGATAAATGATAAGACCTCTAATTTATTAGAGAGACAGAACTCGGCTTATAAGCCTATATCTTTTATTTTTTTAAAACTAGAAACTCAATAATCCATTGAGTTTTTTAGTTTAGTCTCATAGTTAAGAAGCATAAAGAAATGGCAAAAATCCTGATTATAGATGACGAGCAAAGTATTCGCAGTACCCTACGAGAAATCTTAGAGTATGAAAAATATACCATTGACGAAGCCAAGGATGGTCAAGAAGGGTTAGAGAAACTCATTGCCGACAAATATGACATTGCCCTTTGCGATGTGAGAATGCCAAAAATGGATGGTATTGAACTTCTTGAAAGAGTTCAGCTAGCTGGTATCGATACGCAGTTTATCATGATTTCTGCTCACGGCACCATAGAGACAGCTGTTGATGCTACCAAGATGGGTGCCTTCGACTTTGTTCCGAAACCACCAGATTTGAATCGACTTTTACTTACTGTAAAGAATGCTTTAGATAAATCTTCTTTGGTAACAGAAACCAAAACACTAAAGAAGAAACTCTCAAAGCGATACGAAATGGTTGGGGACTCTCCTGCTTTAGCCGAAGTAAAAGAGATGATGGACAAAGTGGGTCCTACCGATGCTCGTGTGTTAATTACTGGCCCAAATGGTAGCGGTAAAGAACTAGTAGCAAGAGGTATTCACGAAAGAAGTAACCGTTCTAGCGCACCATTTATAGAAGTAAACTGCGCAGCTATACCGGCAGAACTTATAGAGAGCGAG
>CBFIDV010000017.1:0-35780 GCA_965661455.1 Roseivirga sp. | reverse complement strand
TATTCGGTCATGAAAAAGGAGCTTTTACTTCAGCTCACAAACAACGCATTGGAAAGTTTGAGCAAGCCAATGACGGCACCCTCTTCTTAGACGAGATAGGTGACATGAGCCTTTCTGCTCAAGCCAAAGTTTTACGTGCCCTGCAAGAACATAAGATTACCCGTGTAGGTGGCGACAAGGACATTAATGTGAATGTGAGAGTGTTAGCGGCTACGAATAAGAACTTAAGACAAGAAATTGCCGAAAGTAATTTCAGAGAAGATTTATACCACCGCTTGAGTGTAATTGTGGTTCAAGTTCCACCATTGAAAGACCGTAAAGAAGACATTGTGCTTTTAGCAGATAAGTTCTTAAATGACATTGCTAATGAATATGGAACTAAAAAGAAGGCTATAGACGAAACTGGCCTCGAAGCACTCAAAGCATACGATTGGTCAGGGAACATCCGCGAGCTACGAAACGTAGTGGAACGGTTAGTGATAATGTGCGATGAAGTTATTAAAAAAGAAGATGTAGCGAAGTACCTAGTTTAAAACTGGGCTTCTTTTTTCTCCTTTTTCTCCTCAGTGTCAACTTCAGCATAAGCTGGGCATAAAGCCTGTGCACAAGAACTTAGCCCTAAAAGAACTATAGCTAGAACAAGTAAGATTGATTTTTTGACTTTCATTTTTCTCAAATGTGCTTAAAATTATAAATATTTTGGAAGGCTCAAGTTCATTTTTACCACCTTTTGTTGAACGAGCTCAAATCAGGTTTATTTCAGCTGATCATTAAATTACATCCTCGCATCTCAGAATTATCAATTCTACCCAGCACTTCAAAGCTATCATCTTCATAGACAATCCCCATATCTTGGGTCTCTATAAAGGAGCAAGTATCGTAATTGGCCAAGTCTATAATATTTAAGCCTCCTCTCCTTCCTTTAAATGGGTAGTCAAAAGGATCATTCAAATCTCTAGGAACAACCTGCATTAAACGAGATGGCCTATAAATGCCCTCTCCTTTTGAATAGGCTTGAGAGAATAGCTCCGTCATTCCATACTCTGAATGAATTCGAGAAACACCAAAAGCTTGGTGTAGCGTATGATGAATATCGGCTCGAATCATTTCTTTTCTTCTCCCCTTCATCCCCCCAGTTTCCATTACAATAAGGTCTGGAAAATCCATCTGAAAGACCTCCGCAAAGTCTAGCAAAGCAAACGTTACGCCCCAAAGAATGGTTGGTATGCCTTCTCTCTTGGCTTTATTTAAATGTTGGTACAGTTCATCCAATTCATTCAAATAGAACCCAGAGCCTGGCCGCGCCTCATGAATAAAGGAATTGACCATACTAATGAGTCCGGAGTTTCCCCTTTCTAAATAAGACGGTAATAGAGCTAAAACTTGATACTGACTGATTGAACCGTATTCTTCCTCGAAAGTAGCCTTACACCCTTCCAGATAATAGGCTTCATCTCTTATATGATGCTTACTGCTAACAGTTCCTGTGGTTCCACTACTCTCAAAAACTGTTTCTTTTTCCCATTCTCCAGTTTTGATTTCAAAGTGTTTGAAGAAAGAAATAGGCATGAAAGGTATTTGATGAAGCCGCTGAACTTTCGAAAAATCACGACCTAGACTATCTACATAACGCTTATAAACAACATTGCTTTGATATTGATGATTGAAGACAGCTATAGCAGTCTCCTCAAACGTGGAAGAATCCACAGATTTTATCCTCTCTTTTAAACTATTGTTTTTAAGCATACGTTATTCGAATAGCTAATAAAGCCTTGGGGCAAATATTGCTTATAATTGTAATCAAATAAATGATTTCCATGAGAATTAGGTTCTCCCCGTTTGTTTTCAGCATAAGTGCCATCTTAATCTTGGCTATTACGGCATGTAATAGACCTCCAGATTTACCTTTGGAGCCAAGTATTAGTTTCGAGAATGTTGAATTCGAAATCCTTAACCAGGGAGACCCGCTTTTTGAGCAGAATGAGCTCAGGCTTACATTCAATGTAAGTGATGGTGATGGAGATTTAGGCTTAGATGGTAATGAAGGCTCTGATAATCAAGGCCCTTACAGAAATTACTTTTTAGTTAGAGACGGTAATCGATTTGTTGAATTTGGAGACAGACCAACAGATCCACCTTTTACTTGTCTTGATTATGTGATTGAAGATAGAGAGAACCAAGACATTAATAATGATGGCGATTTTGCGGATACGCTACGTATTGAGTTCAATCCTGCGCAATACAATATTGAAGTAGACTTTCTGGTTAAAGATAACGGTCACTTCAACGAGATAGATATGCGTGCTCAGCCGCTCTTCAGCGCAAATCAACAGACCTTATGTGGAATCACCTTCGATGGACGCTTTCCATGCCTTAGCACACAAGATAACCCTTGTGATTTTATATCTGGAAATGATAGACCAATAGAAGGCACAGTTACTTATGCGATGAATTCAGCACTATTTCTACCCGTATTCAGAACTGATACTATTAAGCTTCAGTTCAAAATAAGAGACAGGGCGCTGAATGAAAGCAACATAGCTGAAACCCCTGAATTTACCTTACAGGGGATTCAGATTACGAATTAATAAAGCTTAGGAAATCTTCGAGGCTCAACCTCTGCCATCATCTCATAGATAGTATCGAAGACAGTTTCAACACTCGGTTTAGAGAAATAGTCCCCATCCGATGCATAGGCTGGTCTGTGTTCCTTACCAGTAATGGTAGTTGGCTGCGAATCTAAATGCATGTAACCACCTTGCTCCTCTAATACTTTCTGCATCATGTAAGCACTTGCACCACCTGGCACATCTTCATCTGCAAAGACAACTCTATTGGTCTTTTTCAACGATTCTACAATGGTATGATCAATATCAAAAGGAAGTAAAGACTGCACATCTATGATTTCGAGAGAAACACCCAATTCTTCTAGTTCTTCGGCCGCTTGCATTACAATTCTACACATAGAACCATAAGTAACTACAGTAACGTCAGTTCCTTGTCTCAAGACCTCTGGCTGCCCTACCGGTACAGTAAATTCACCCACATTGTCAGGAATTCTTTCTTTCAACCTGTATCCGTTCAAGCACTCAATTATTAATGCTGGATCGTCAGATTTAAGCATGGTATTATAAAAACCCGCGGCCTGAGTCATATCTCTTGGTACCAATACATTAATTCCTCTTAAAGAATTAAGAATCATACCAATTGGTGAGCCCGAATGCCAAACACCTTCTAAACGGTGACCTCTTGTTCGAATAATAAGCGGAGCTTTTTGACCTCCGGCTGTTCTGTATTGAAGCGTGGCCAAATCATCAGACAAAGTTTGAATAGCGTAAAGCAAATAATCTAGATACTGAATCTCGGTAATTGGTCTTAGGCCTCTGAGAGCCGCGCCAATTCCCTGTCCAATAATGGTCGTTTCGCGTATACCGGTATCGGTTACTCTATTCTCTCCATATTTGGCTTGAAGGCCCGCAAAAGCTTGATTCACATCACCAATCTTACCTACATCTTCACCAATAGTGAATACGCGAGAATCTCTACTTAAAGCTGCATTAAAACATGCTTGAAGTACTTCTCTACCGTCAACAAGTGGGGAATCACTCGAAAATTGTGCTTTAATTTCCTCTACCTTCAGAGAGGCATCTGCGGATTCACTTATTATGTGAGAGTTATATCGCTCTTCATTTTCCTCAAGGTTTCTTTTCAACCATGCCACTAAAGATGCACGAGAAGAAGTTTCTTCGTCCCTAGTGATGCGCAAGACTTGCTTAACTGCTTTAATAGAGTCTAAACGAATGGAGTTTAATGTGTTTTTTAACTCAGAAACCACTTGAACAATTGCTCCACCGTGCTTGCTTTCATTTCCTAAAGCTTCTAAAAGTGTTACAGCTTTATCTTGCTCAATTTTAATGTCAGCCATAAATGCATTCCAAGCTGCTTGCTTAGATACTTTTGCTGTATTCTTTGCTTCCTTTTCAAGAGCTATTAAATTTTCTTCTGTAGCCAATTCATTATCTAGAATCCACTCTCTGAATTTAACATTACAGTCATGGGCTTTCTCCCACTCCAATCTCTCTTTTGTCTTATATCTTTCGTGTGAGCCTGAAGTTGAATGACCTTGTGGTTGAGTGATTTCCGTAACATGAACAAAAACAGGCACATGTTCAGTTCTGGCAATTTTAGCTGCCTTTTCGTAAGCAGAAAGAAGGGCTTGATAATCCCAACCATTCACTTTAATGATTTCGAAACCTGTCTTATCCTTCTTGCGCTGCATTCCAGCTAAGAAATCTGAAATACTACCACCTGTCGTGTGGTATTCTTTAGGAACGGAAATACCATAATCATCGTCCCAAACAGACATCACTAATGGTACTTGTAAAACACCTGCTGCGTTAATTGACTCAAAGAAGTGGCCCTCAGATGTAGAGGCGTTACCTATTGTTCCGAAAGCAACCTCATTACCCTTGATTGAAAAATCTGTGAATTTATGGAGTTCCTTTTCTTCTCTGTAGAGTTTAGAAGCATAGGCTAATCCAACCAATCTTGGCATTTGACCTGCTGTTGGAGAAATATCAGCACTTGAGTTTTTCATCTCTGTCTGCTTTTTCCAATCTCCATTCTCATCTAACAAGCGGCTTGCGAAATGTCCATTCATTAATCTGCCACCAGAAGCTGGTTCTGCATCAACTGAAGTGTGGGCGTACAATTGGGCAAAATACTGTTGAATGGTAAGGCCTTCTATGGCAAACATAAAGGTTTGGTCTCTGTAGTAACCTGAACGGAAATCACCATTTTGGAAAACTTTGGCCATAGCGATTTGTGCTAATTCCTTACCATCGCCAAAAATTCCGAATTTGGCTTTCCCCATGAAAACCTCCTTACGACCAATGATACTCGCTTCTCTACTCTCCACTACCAAACGGTAGTCTTTCAGTACTTCTTCTATGTTAATTGTACCGTTCCTTTTCGTCTTCGTTTCTCCCACTTTCTCTACAGTTTAATGATAGACCACTTTTTACGCAATCAGTATCAAAAGTAATGAATGTTAGCGACAAATCAAATTTGGTTATTTAGTCCAAATTAGCCTCTTTGTAAAATATTATTTCGGAAATTATTCAATTCAAGAATTAATAGAAACATTAATCATTTTTAACAATACTTTATTCTTTTCATTTTCAGTATTTTAAAAGATAATTTTCATATGCAATCGAATTAACATACATCCTTCTGAATATTAGTAAAACGAAGCATTTTCATACCAATTGCAATCGTTTGTTATAACCTCTTACTATATTTGCCCTAACTCAAAATTTAAACTCATTTCATCATGATAATTGGTGTACCTAAAGAGATCAAAAACAATGAAAACCGAGTAGCACTCACTCCAGGTGGTGCTTTAGAATTGGTTAAAAGAGGACATGAAGTTTTTGTCCAAGACACTGCAGGCGTTAATAGTGGCTTCCCTAACGAAGTGTACGAGCAAGTTGGCGCTACCATTCTTCCTACTATTGAAGATGTGTATGAAAAATCAGAAATGATTATCAAGGTGAAAGAGCCTATTGAAGCTGAGTATGATTTAATCAGAGAAGATCAATTACTCTTTACTTATTTCCACTTTGCCTCATATGAACCGCTTACAAATGCTATGATCGATAGCAAGTCGGTTTGTTTGGCTTATGAAACGGTAGAAAAGGCCGACAGAAGTCTACCTCTACTCGTTCCTATGTCTGAGGTTGCTGGTAGAATGGCTACACAACAAGGCGCTAAATATCTTGAGAAGCCAATTATGGGTAAGGGTGTGCTCTTAGGTGGAGTACCAGGTGTTTCTCCGGGTAGAGTACTTATTTTAGGTGGTGGAATTGTAGGGACCCAAGCTGCAAAGATGGCCGCAGGTTTAGGAGCTCAGGTAACCATAATGGATGTAAACCTAGACAGGTTGAGATACTTAAACGATGTAATGCCTCCAAATGTGGTTACACGTTACTCTAATGAGATGAACATTAGAGAGTTACTTCCATTAATGGACTTGATTATTGGAGCAGTATTAATACCAGGCGCGAAAGCCCCTCACCTTATCACAAGAGAAATGCTAAAAGACATGGCTCCAGGAACCGTTTTAGTTGATGTGGCTGTAGACCAAGGTGGATGTATTGAAACTTGTACGCCTACAACACATGCGGAACCAACATTCATTATAGACGATATTGTTCACTACTGTGTGGCTAACATGCCAGGTGCAGTACCTTATACCTCTACTATTGCCTTAACAAATGCAACACTTCCATATGCTATTCAATTGGCCAATAAAGGTTGGAAGCAAGCATGTAAAGACAATAAAGAATTAGCAAAAGGACTTAATATTATAAATGGAGATGTGGTTTACGATGCGGTTGCTGAGGCATTCGACTTAGACTATACACCATTAAACAAATACCTAGACTAAGATTTAGCACATTCATTATAAAGGAGTCAGAGCAATTTGACTCCTTTTTTATTTTCTTTACAGTTCATGAAGCAGTTTGCATTAATTACAGGAGGAGCCGGAGGCATAGGCTTGTCATTTGCCAAGATCTGTGCAAAAGAAGGATACCCAATCCTCTTAGTTGATATCAATAAAGAAAACCTCGAAAAGGCACAAGAAGAGATATTAAGTCTGTCTGACACTTATGAGGTTAAAGTACTGAATCAAGACCTCTCGATTGAGGGCGCTGCACAAATTATCTTTGATTATACCAAGGAGAATGATTTACAAATAGATCTCCTTTTCAACAATGCAGGTTTCGGAAACTTTGGCTATTTCAGTGATAGTAGCTGGACGAAAGATCGTGCTATGCTTCAAGTGCACATGATCACCTCAACGCAATTAATGAAGCTCTATATTCCAGAGATGCTTAGCAGAAAGTCTGGATATATACTAAACAATGCTTCGGTTGCGGCATTTGTACCTGCCCCACTCCACAGTACTTATCATGCATCTAAATCGTATCTATTAAATCTTTCGCAGGCACTTGCCAATGAGGTAAAATCATCTGGTATTAACATAGCCGTTCTTTGCCCGGGAATGACCAAGACTAATTTTGCTAAAGCGAATGGAAACGAAGACCCTAATATTAAATTCAATATTGCCACCAGTGATGATGTAGCTCTAATGGGATATGAAAGCTTAATGAAAGGTAAGGTGGTGATTGTACCCGGTATTTGGAATAAACTCTCCGCTTTCCTTCCTCGAATTCTTAGCCGAAAAAAGGTGACCAACATGGTTGGCAACATTCAACGTAAGAACCACGCTAAAAGAGTGGATGACAAAGCCATAAAAAATATTTAAGCCGCTTTATAGACGGTTTCTTCCCAGTGTTTCAATTTGGGATTCATCAGTTTAAACCATAGTGGTGGCATGGCTGCCAATAAGATCATAGCCGGATAACCTGAAGGTAATTGAGGGGATTCGTCATAGTGCTTCAACACTTGATATCTTTTAATGGCATTAGCATGGTGATCTGAATGTCTTTGCAACTGGAATAAAAAGAAGTTGCTCAAACGATGGTTACTATTCCAAGAATGCATCGGGTTTACTCTTTCATATTTCCCAGGTTCAATCTCCTTTCTAACAATGCCATAGTGCTCTACATAGTTCACTATCTCTAATAAGCTAAAGGCAAGAACACTCTGAACGAAGAAGAATACTGCTACATTCCAAAAGCCTGTATAACCTAATTGCCAAGCTACTAGAACAAGTATGGCGGCAAAAAGAAGGGGTAGCAAAGTGTACCAAATCATCTCATTACCCAAACTAAATACTGACTTTCCTTTTCGCTTTAGCCTGCTGTTTTCAAGTTCCCATGCACTGAAGTAGCCACCAAAAACGGAGCGCAACCAGAACTTATAGAAATGCTCCCCTTTTCTGCTCGTAGCAGAATCTCTAGGGGTGGCTACATAGACATGATGGCCGCGGTTATGCTCGATATAAAAATGCATATAGCAGACTGTCATGAGAATTAAACGTGAATAGAACCGCTCTATCTTAGATTTCTTATGCCCTAGCTCGTGCGCAACGGTAATACCAACTCCACCAGTGACTAGCGCGAAGCTAAATGTGAAAGCTACCCATTCAAAAGTGGATATGGTATGAGCGGCCATTACATAGCAGCCCCATATCACAAATAAGAATTGAAAAACCGCCCATACATACGTGATCAAGCGATAGTAAAACTCCTCAGAAATAGCTCTTGCTTTTGAATCGTCCATATTTTCAGGATCCTCCCCTATCAGATAATCTGATAATGGTATAATCAAAAACACAAAAATTGGAGTGAGCAAATTGAAGTAGCCTCCTAGGTAGAACCCCAGAATCGCAAGGGCTGGAAGTATAAATGCGGTTAGAAAACCCATTCTCTTAATCGAACTCATTTCTCAATTTAACAATTCAGAGCATTTCAGCCAACTCACTGGCAGAAGGTAATTCATCAAGTGGTTTAAAAACTCCCCCCTCTTGACACAAAGTAGCGTAAGTTACCATGCCATTCGTAAGAATAACCAGTGCCGCGCCACAGACTTTGTTATATGCACTTAATTGATCTAAGGTTACCTGATTAATTGCTACAGAAGGTGCTTTACATTCTACCAAGACCTGAGGTTTAAGCTCGTCATTCAGAATCATAAGATCAACACGCTTTAATAACTTATTGTATTGAATTCCGCCCTCAACATTGAGCCGAGAGGCAGGATAGCCTTTATGATTGACCAATAGATTAATAAAATGCTGTCTCACCCATTCTTCTGGCGTTAAGATAATGAACTTCTTCCTGATCGGATCGAAAATGGCTAACTTTCCGCCTCTTTCTTCAAGGCGGAAGTCATAAGTAGGGAGATTCAGTTCGAGCATCGGACAAATCTAAAACATTAACACATTTTTATCTCATCATGGAATCTAAACAAGAAATAGTTGAAAATTGGTTACCACGTTATACGGGAGTTCCTTTAGAAGAATTTGGCGAGTATATATTGCTCACAAACTTTATAGGATACGTTAAAATGTTCTCAGAAAAATTTGACGTAGAGATAAAAGGTACGGATAAGCCTATGCAGTCTGCAACAGCTGAAAATATCACTATGATCAACTTTGGTATGGGTAGTGCAATGGCCGCAACTATTATGGATTTATTGAGCAGCATTAGCCCGAAAGCTGTTCTATTTCTAGGTAAGTGTGGCGGGCTAAAAAAGAAAACTCAAATAGGTGATCTTATTCTTCCAATTGCTGCCATCAGAGGGGAAGGAACTAGCAATGATTATATGCCTGCAGAGATCCCAGCACTACCTTCTTTCAGATTACAGCGTTCCGTTTCTTCTATGATTAAAAAGCATGAGATGGACTACTGGACAGGAACCTGCTATACCACAAACAGACGGGTTTGGGAACATGACAAAGCCTTTAAAAAGTATCTAAGAAAAATTAGAGCCATGGCTGTTGACATGGAAACGGCAACACTCTTTACTGTTGGCTTTGTGAATGAAATCCCTAGAGGCGCCTTACTCCTTGTTTCTGACAATCCGATGATTCCTGAAGGAGTAAAGACTGATGATAGCGATAAAAGCGTGACCACTAGCTACGTAGACAAGCACTTAGAGATTGGGATTGATTCACTTCGTGAATTAAGAGACTCGGGAGATTCAGTTAAGCACATGCGTTTTCAGTAAGACCTAAAAAGGCCTTACCAAAACTTTCATAGTATACTTACGCTCTTCTGTGACTATACTCAACAAGTATAGTCCTGACTGATACGAAGAAATATCTATAGGGGATAATCTGTTATCCTCTATGGCCTTTTCGAATACCTTTTCCCCTTTAATATTGTAAATATTAATAGCCCTGATTCTACCAGGAATCTCTCCGGAGAAATTTATAACTCCCTGAGTTGGATTTGGGTAATAGCCAAAGTCTGGCAATTCTTCCTGTAAAGAAGTTACGAGCACAGGAACATCAAAAAAGATATCGCCATTATCATCGACAATACCATTGGCCCATTCTCCTGGCGTACCTGTTCCTTTTTGGCTTCCATCTGCACTTCTGAACACAAAACTTAACCTAAAAGCTACTGAACCGGCAAGTCCGTAATATTCACTTGGAGTAATGGTAATCTCCCATTTGTCACTGTTAGAAGAAGACCGTGTCATTTGACCTAATCCATCATCCTCTCCCCAATTCCCTACAACTCTTTTCCAGTCAGTGCCACTTTCAGAGTCGGTAACCACACCAGAGTGCATATAGACTTTGCTTGCACCAACAAGGCCTTTATTTCCTTTTCGTGCATCGTATGAAATCGTGATCTCTGTATTCTGATCGAAAGTTACTGGAGCAATCTCTATAATCTCACCCGGTACTTCAACATTTGTAAAAATGGTGCTCCCCCTAAAACCTCTCCCTTGATTAGAATTATCTGCATCTCTAAAATACATCCCAATCTTAACTGGCTCTTCATCTGTAATATTGAAATATGAGTCTGGTGTGATGGTAATTTCCCATTTGTCATCTTCCCCAGATACCTTCGTCATTTCACCTACTCCATCATCTGTCAAAGTACCCACCACATTTGATAGCGTGCTGGAATTAAAATCGTTAAGCACTACGCCTGCGTGCATGTAAACTTTAGAAGCACCAACTAAGCCATTTGTACCTGCTGCACTGGCCTTTGTAGCATCAAAGGTGATTGTAATTTCATCGGTTTTGGTAAATGCTATTGGAGAAATTGTTACCGGATTCTTATAGGCTTCTATTACATTAGGAAAGCCATCAGACACTTTATTTGAAGTGAATATTTTCAACTCTCCAGGTGCTAATGCTATAGATGATTCTACTGCACTTATGTCTATTGTCTCTCCAGAATAGTAGTCAAACCAATCACCTGTTTCAGTAAATGAATAGTCATAATTGGCAGCCGAAAGACCAAAATTACCCAAGATCACTACATCCAAATCATCTGAATCTATAGTAATAGTTCTTTGTGCACCATCTGTGGTATTGCTGTAAGCGTATGCCACATTGCTCTCTTCTTTAACCAAGCTCCTCAGCCTTAATACTGAGGCAAATGCATCGTAAGTGTATTTTCTCAACTGATCTTCATAGTAACCTAGATTTCCGGGACCCCAAACCAGTGGCTTATTACCAACCCTACCGTTGAAATTGATATCATAGTCATATCCTAACTCTCCAAATTGCCAGATCATTTTAGGCCCTGGTAACATATAAAGAAATGCTGCGTTGGTTTTCAATCTTTCCAAAGCAATAGTAGTGTCTCTGGTTGAATACTCTCCATTACTTAATCCTTCCTGAAATACTTCCCAAAGTTGTCTTTGCTCATCGTGACTCTCCATATAGGAAACATGAGAATTTACCGTTGCCCCTGAGAATGACTCGCCTGTTTTTCCAGCCAAGGCGTTCCAATAAGGATAGCCCATGTTTCTCCAAAGCAACATGCCTAGACTAGCCAATTCTGTTTCTTCTTGACTATCTCCAAAGTGCTCTAAAATCACATAAGCATCAGGATCAGTCTCCCAAAGCTTGTTGGCCATTCTTGAGAGTATATCTACTCTAGATTGATCGAAAGCAGACCAAGCACCAACATTACTCGGGTTATTGGTTTGTGTAAACCCTTTTGATAAATCGAAGCGATAACCGTCAAAATGGTATTCATTCACCCAATAGGCATTGACGGAATCTGCAAAAGCTTTAGTGTAGTCGCTTTCATGGTTGAAGTCATACCCTACGTTGAAAGGATGTGTAGCATCAGGATTAAACCAAGGACTGTCGGCAGATGGTTTGCCAGCGGCAGCATCCCAATACATTCTTACCATTGGGTTTAAACCGAAGGCGTGATTGAGAACCATATCCAAGACCACAGCAATCCCTCTTTGGTGACAGGCTTGAATAAATTCTTTGAGATCGTTCTTTGTACCATAATATTTGTCAGGAGCAAAGAAATACATTGGGTTATATCCCCATGACTCGTTGCCTTCAAATTCCATGATTGGCATCAATTCGATTGCATTTACACCTAGATTTTGGATGTAATCCAAGGTGTCAATCATATCTTGATAGTTGTGAGACCCAATAAAATCTCGAACTAAGAGTTCATAGACTACTAAATCTTCCTTCTCAGGTCTTTCCCAAGTGTCTTCTGAAGCATCCCAAATAAAGGGATCCTGATCAGTCTGAAGTACTGTCGCTATTGCGTTACCTGTTCTTGAATATTCTGGTAGATTAGGGTAAACTGACTCAGGGATAAAGCGGTCATTCCAAGGATCAGCAACCTTATCGGCATACGGATCACCAATTTGTATATTTCCCTCAACATAGTACTGAAAAACGTATTCTTGCTTTGGGGTAAGTCCATCTAGTTCCAGCCAAAACAACTCACCATCTGGCGTAACATTCATTAAATAGTCAGGATCTATCTCCCAATTATTCATATCCCCTACAACCAAAACAAAATCCTTACCTGGTGCTTCAAGCACTAAAGTTGCCTTCGTAGCATCATTCTCATTGTAATTAATACCTTTTGATAGTCCTGAAGGCAAAGCCACTACACTTGTGGTACCTGTAATAATTACGCTGCCTATTTGAGATACCTCCACGTTTTCTCCATTAATAGTGGCAGTGATCCTAAGTGTACCCCTAAAACTTTGTGTCGGTGCATAGGTATAAGAGATCTCAGTTCCTGAAGACACGGTTACTTTTTCATCGAAACCATTTCCCTCATCAATGAAAAGTGACATGGTTGAAACCTCAGATGAAGCCACGCCTGAAAAAGTAACTTCTTCTCCTTCCTGTATATAAACCTCAGACTGAGTTGGACTCGTGATTACTATGTATTCAGCAATATCCAAATCCACATAGATGTCTCCATTTGAAGTGACTTCACCACCTTCAAAAGAGCCTTCTGTTCCAGCACCTTTTACTGAGCCGTCAGCGTTTCTAAAAACCATTGAAAGACGGAACATATTTGTTCCTTCAGGTACATCGTAGTAGTCTCTAGCGGTAGGTGAAAGGGTTATTTCCCATTTATCAGATTCTCTATTGACCTTTGTCATTTGACCTATTCCATCATCAGCACCCCAGTTTCCGATTACATGTTGCCAGTCTGTTCCATCTGTAGCATCTGTTACTACTCCAGAGTGCATGTATACCTTTGTAGCACCTACTAGATTTCCATCTCCTTGGGTCGCATCATATACTAAGCGAATTTCTTGGTCGCCATTCGCGTTTGATGGTTCAATTGTAACAATCTGTGCTGAAACTTGAATGGACAAGAACAGCAGAGTAAAATAGGTGAGTATTTGACGCATAGGAATAAGCTTAAGCTTGTATGTCAAATATAGTCAGCAAAGCTTACCGAAAGGAACAAACGTTTGCAAACTCTCTCTTACGCAACAGTCACGGACTTTACTTTCACAGAACGCAGTAAAATCAAGCCAAGAATGAAAAAAACACTCAATCCTAAAGCACTGTATCGCATTGATCCAGAGATGAATTCTATGGAACCATAAGCCAGTGTACCCGCAACAATTGAAAGGTTGAAGGTCACGTCATAAAAACTAAAAAAGGAAGCATGGTCTTCTGTGTCTTGAGGAATAAGTTTTGAATAAGTAGCTCTGGATAAGGCTTGAATACCGCCCATTATTAAACCAACAAAGAAAGCCAGAACAAAAAACTGAACTGTATTTTGAACGAAGAATGCAGCGAAACAGACAACGATCCATATGAGTATCATTGTCATTAGTGAATAGATATTACCTCTCCTAGAGGATAGATTAGCAAATAAATAGGCTCCACCAATCGCTACTAACTGAATGATTAAAACGGTAAGAATTAAATCTTGCGTGGCCATTTCTAATTCCTTAGCTCCAAAAAGAGAGGCTAAGTACATAACCGCTTGAACTCCTCCATTGAAGAAGAAATAAGCAACTACATATCTCTTTAGATTAGGTAATCCCTGAATCTGTCTATAGACTAAAGTAAGTTCTTTATATCCCTTTTTAATCCAGCCCGCTTCAACGCGCTTCTTATAAGGATTATCTGGAAGTCGCTTAAAAGGAATTTGAGCAAATGCGGCCCACCAGACAGCAACGGTTAAAAATGAAATTCTTGCTGGTAAAGACCCCTCCTCTAAACCAAAAAGATCGGGAGCTTCTATCATTACTAAGTTCAAAACGAGCAGAATCACACTGCCCACATACCCAAGTGAATATCCTTTTGCACTTAACTTATCAAAACGATCTTGACTTGCAATCTCTGGCAAAAACGCATCGTAAAAAACGAGAGAGCCGGAGTATCCCACACTCGCTAAAACAGCCATTAAAACACCAAATTCAAGATTTGGTCCATCAAAAAAGAACATTCCCGCACAAGCTGCAGAACCCAAATAAGCAAACGCCTTTAAAAAGAGCTTTTTCTTTCCTGTATAATCCGCAATACCAGTGAGAAGTGGTATTACGAGAGCCGTCAACAAAAAGGAAAAAGATAATGCATAGGAATACAATACGGTATTCGGTAAAACCCAACCAAAAAACTCTACCAACTTTCCCCCATCAGCATCTGTGGTAACACTTTCAAAGTATATTGGAAAAACCGCGGTGGTTATCGTGAGCGAATACACCGAATTAGCCCAGTCGTACATACACCATGCATTGGTAATCTTCTTGTTGTTAAGCTTTAGATTGGTCATAAATAAAAAAAGAGACCGCAAGCGGTCTCTTTCCATTTATAGAAGTCTATTCTCTTAATTGTCTTCTGCTTTTTGAGGTGTAGCATACATGATCTTTCTAGCATTTGCCTCACGTAACTCTGTCTGAACGTCTACAATGATTCCCATTTTAGTCTCATTATCTACTTTCATAGAGATAGTGATTTGATCACGCTCTACTTCACTCAATTTAGATTTCTCTTGGTTTACCCATTGAACAATCCCTTCAATACCAATGAACGCGTCATTAGCTTGAATAAGAGGTTCCGAACCAAATGCTGCTTGATCTTTTGGTTTACCAACGTATAAGTAAGTAACCAATTTTTTCTTCTCAAGCTTCACCAACTGCTCTGCACGAGGTATTCTCTGCTCTACCTTCACTTCTGTTTCTCTTAACACGGTAGATACCATGAAGAAGAACAAAAGCATGAAGATAATGTCTGGAAGTGCTGCGGTAGGAATATCCTGACTCGACTCACTTTTCTTTTTAAACTTTGACATATTATCCTCCTACAGTTGATGGTTCAGCAATTGAAATCGCTTTAGGAATACCGGCTCTAGCCTGATCATAAAGCGCTTTCTGTCTTGGATCGTTTCTATTCAATTTCCTAAACTCTTCATCTGTTAAACCTACACGCTCACCATATATTCTGTTATAGGCAGCATTTAGTTCATCTAGAATAGTTATGTAAATCTCATAGCTACTACCACGGTCAGCTTTTACGGAGACAATTGCCCCACTAGGACCGTCAGAAGATTCTGATGATCCAAGGTTCCGTGTAATATATGATTTCATCGATGCTGGTAGAGAATTGTAAACCTCCCTATCACTCACCTTTGCCTTACCCTTTTTTGCGTCACTTGGATTTCCAAAGTTCAATACAAAGTCATAAACCATGTCTCTAATCTGGCCAATATCATCTAAAGGCTCATCTTCAACAAGTAGTCTATCAGCAGAATTCACCTGAATTTTAAAGATGTTTCTCTGCTGTTGTTTGATTTCAATTGGTTCATCATCCTCTTGCTTTGGAGGCAAAAGAAGTGTTAATCCTTTGTTCGTGGCAATTTGGGTAGTTACTAAGAAGAAGATCAATAGTAGGAATGCAATGTCGGCCATTGAGCCTGCATTCACTTCTTGACTTCCTTTGTTTTTACTTCTTGCCATTATATTAGCTTACAATTCTTGCAACTGACGAATAAATTAAACCAACTACTGCAATAATGATTAAAGCTAATGTAGTTGTCATTGCTCCACCGATAATCTTGTATGTACTTCCAGCTGATTCAGTTGTAGGATCAATGTTTGCAGCTTCCATAGCTGCAGCAGTGGTCATATTGAATTCAGAAGGAGCCATAGAGTAACCGATAAAGAAAATCACCACTAAAAGAACAACACCTGCTGCGCTTTTAATAAGAGATTTCGGGTTGCCGAACGAGTTTATCAAGTTCATGATAATCGCTGCTGCTGCTGCCAAGCCTACTAGGACGTATGACAGTATTAGTCCAATATCTATAAGTTGTTCTTGTGACATAATTAATCTTTTAAGTGTTAAAAATTACTTAGAAAGATTGTGCTTCACCAAGATGTCAACTAATGAGATAGAAGCGTCTTCCATAGAGTTTACAATAGAGTCAATCTTAGCAACACAGTAGTTGTAGAATAACTGAAGAATAATTGCTACGATAAGACCCGCAACTGTAGTTAATAGTGCTACTTTAATACCACCAGCAACTAGAGAAGGAGAAATATCACCTGCAGCCTGAATTGAATCGAAGGCACCAATCATACCGATTACTGTACCCATGAAACCAAGCATTGGCGCTAGAGATATAAATAGTGAAATCCAAACTAGACCTCTTTCTAATCTACCCATCTCAACAGAACCGTAGGCGATTACTGATTTTTCAACCATCTCAATACCTTCAGACATTCTCATAAGTCCTTGAGTAAAGATGGAAGCAACTGGGCCTCTTGTACCTTTAGTAACATCTTTTGCAGCTTCTACTCCACCTGACTCAAGAGCATCTTCAACTTTGCTCAATAATTTTTGAGTGTTTGTAGTAGCTAGGTTTAAGCTGATGATTCTTTCGATAGCAATTGCTAATCCTAAGATCAAACAGATTAATACTGGTGACATAAACTTTGGGTCACCTTCAATAAATTTATCTTTGATGATTTGATCGAAAGATAGCTCTTCTGTAGTAGCATCTAACTCATCAGAATAATCTGGCTCAGTTGGGATGGTGTTTTCAACAGCAGCGGCAGCAGTATCTTGATCAGCCATTGCAGTAGTATCATCTTGTGCTGAAGCATTGAATCCAAGTGACAAAGCACCGCAGATCATCAGTAAAGAGAATAACTTTTTCATAGTCTAGTTTTGATTAATAAAGGTTAAAACGGTTTCGAAATTATTAATAAATATGTTATAAAGAAATTTATACTTAAAGTTTTAGTTGATTGCAGAGAGAGAGGGATTCGAACCCTCGATACCCTTGAGGGGTATACACACTTTCCAGGCGTGCTCCTTCGACCGCTCGGACACCTCTCTAATAGTTCCCACGCTTCTCGCAAGGCAACAAATAAATCAATAAAATATGCAGGATGCAAGGCCAAATTTGATTTTGTGAAACCCTCAAAATCAGTACATTTCGCCTCTAACTGGGGTGATTAGGCACTTTTTCAATGTCCCTATATTCTTAAACCTTCCTAAAGCGTACATCATCTTAGTGATAGCGGCCTCTGTGGTAATGTCTGCACCACTTAATACGCCAATTTTATCTAAGGCTCCACTCGTTTCATATTTTCCGTGAGTAACCTTTCCACCATTACACTGACTCACATTAAATACTAACTTATTGTCTTGTAGTGCTTTACGAAGCAACTCCAGGAACCATTCTTGATGCGGCACGTTACCAGACCCGTAGGATTCTAATACAATTCCTTCTATATCAGGAGTACTTAAAAGTAGCTCGACAGTTGACTGCTGAATGCCCGGAAACAGCTTTAAAATGGCCACTTTACCGTTCATCCGCTCATGTACTTCGAGAAAATCTTGGGTAAAGGGCCTTAATGCGGCCCAATTGTAATTAATCGTTATTCCAGCTTTTGCCAGTGGTGGGTAATTCTCTGATTCAAAGGCATCAAACTGCTGTGATTCAACTTTTTTTGCCCTATTCCCTCTAAGCAGAACATTGTTAAAGAAAATGGCTACCTCTGTGATGATCGGCTTATCATCCTTTTTATCGGAAGCAATCTCTAAAGATGTTACTAAGTTTTCGGTGGCATCTGACCTCGGTGAAGCAATAGGTAACTGAGCACCCGTAAAAATCACAGGCTTATTCAACCCGTTTAGCATGAAGCTTAAGGCAGATGCAGAATAGGCCATCGTATCGGTTCCGTGAAGAATTAAGAAACCATCGTAGTCGTCATAATGCTCTTCAATAATTTGAGCCATAGCTTGCCAATGCTTCACTTCTACGTTAGAAGAGTCTATTGGCGTTTCGAAAGAAATGACAGCCATGTTAATGTGGAGTTCCATGGCAGAAGGGGCCCTTCTCAGAACTGAATCGAAGGCACAAGGTACTAGCTCTCCCTTTTCATTATAATCCATGCCCAAGGTGCCCCCGGTATATATAATGAGTATTTGAGCCTTTGGGTCTTCAAATAGTTCGAATTCTCTTAAAGGGTTTAAGTCAATCATTGTTCTTGAAATAATCGCTTGGCGTTGTCAGTTGTTTCAGAAATTATGGTCTCCAGCGAGATTTGGCGATAATCTGCGATTTTTTGAGCAATTAGTTGTGTATAAGCAGGCTCATTTCTTTTCCCTCTATTGGGAACAGGTGCCAAATAAGGACTGTCTGTCTCTAGTACTATGTTCTTCATAGATATTTCGGGAATGACCTGATCCATACCAGCATTCTTAAAAGTAGAAACACCACCCAAACCAATATAAAAACCTAACGCTTCTATGCGCTTAGCTTGTTCCACAGTTCCATTAAAACAATGAAAAACACCTGTGAGCTTTTCATCTTTTAGTTTCTCTACTAAATCAATGGTCATATCTAAAGATTCACGGCAATGGATGATAATTGGCACCTGATATTTTTTTGCCCATTGACTTTGAATTTTGAAGGTCTCAACCTGCTGGTCGATAAACGTCTTATCCCAGTAAAGGTCTGTTCCCATTTCGCCTATGGCAACGAATGGTCTTTTTGAAAGCCATTCTTCAACCAAATACAACTCCTTCTCAAAATCAGCATTGACCGAACATGGGTGCAAGCCCATAGTAGCAATGCAGAAGTCAGGGTACTTCTGTTCTAACTCCAGCATATCATCTATTGAGGTGCGATCTATATTGGGCATATAGATCTTCTCCATTCCCAACTCTTTCGATCGGGTAATTACATCATCAATGTCTGATTTGAATTGCTCTACATAAATATGAGCGTGCGTATCAATCATTAGAATTTCCTTCCTTTCCAGCTTACTTTACCGACAAACAAAAGTCGGAGAAGCGCAAAAGTATCTAAAAGGCTAATAATAAAAGGACTGATAGGATTTAAAATCTTTACGCCCCCTCCCCTTGCTATCATTTGAAGGAACTTAATCTGATTGATGACGAGCGCATAACCAAGAATTAGTAAATGTAGGTTGCTATCAAATGCAAGGGTAAATAAAAATACTGGAAACCATAGCCTTGCAAATAATGCGGGAATACCGACCAACCAGTGGTGGGTGAAGACACCATTCATCAAACGACATCTTTATATAAGCATTTCTCTGAAAGTGAGTTGAGGCAAGGTCTCTGCTCTGCCCACATTACCAACATATTGAAATGTGTTCTTTCCTTCTTTTTGAAAACGCCTGAGTAAACCAAGATCTTCTACATCGGTAGGCCCTAAACCTCGCCACCCCCCAACATCATTATATGCTTGTCTATTGAGCCCCATGTTGTTGCCAAGAATGGAAATGGGTTTAAAAAGATCGGCCATAGCTTTCATAGAATGGAGAACAACTGACCAGTCGAAATACTGAATTGCTCCTTTATTAGCTTTAGCCGCAATTGTGGTGTAGCCGCTGATTAAATCGTGATGATCTAATAATCCTGACATTTGGGTAAGCCAGCCCTCACTTACAGCCATATCTGCATCTATAATCAGAAGTTTATCATACTGAGCTTCATCTACTAATTGAGCTAAGACATTACCCTTAGCAATAAGACCATCTTTTTGATCTTCAATTTTGACGCCCTTAATACATGCATACTTACCAGCATATCGCATAATCACGCCCCAAGTGGCATCCGTTGAGTTATCGTCACCAATTAAGAATTCTACTTGAGAAAGATCGTAGTCGGAATTTAGAAGGGAATCTAAACACCGCTCTAAATTATGCTCCTCATCACGAGCCGCTATCAGTACTGATAGATTGGTATTAGCCAAAGAACCTGAATCAGTCTTTTTAAATCTGAATTGAAAGGTTAGAATAAGTAGCAGCTCAAAACCGATTATGATGCCATATATAATCCAAAGTGCGATCATGATATCTTCTCGAATGTAAATCCTCTTTCTTGAAAATGATCTATGAATCGAGGAACAGCATATTTCATATTCTGCTCGGCTTTCCAATTATCATGAAAGACGATTATTGACCCAGGTTCTGTTGCCTGAATTGTACCTTTTAAGACTGCTTCAGGTTGAATGGTCTGCAAATAATCTTTAGACAGCACATCCCACATGATGATGCGCTTTTGAATGAGTTCCTTACGCTGGATGTACTTCAATCTGCCATAAGGCGGACGAAACAAATCTGTTTCTTGGCCTTGCTCCTTTATGGTTTCATCTGTGATTTCAATATTCTTCAGGTAAATGTCTTTTGGTGTTTCAAAGCCATTTAAATGATTGAAGGTATGATTCCCTATTGCATGCCCCTCCTTTATGAGTCGTTTAAAGAGTTCAGGATGGTTTTTGATGTTCTCTCCTACACAAAAGAAAGTAGCCTTTGCCTCTTTGGCTTTTAACAGGTCTAATAACCAATCGGTTAAGCCTGGAATGGGGCCATCGTCAAATGTTAAATAGAGTTTGTTTTGTTGATTAGGTATTCGCCAAAGCCTTGAAGGCATTAGCTGTTGAAATATGCTCGGAGTTTTATGAGGTACCATTCTTAACCCTGCAAGATAAGAATGTCAGATCATCTGAAAAGGACTCCTCCCCCCGATAATCATCCAAGGTTTGTAAGAGGGTCTGATGCGTATCCTCTAATGGTTTACCGTACTGATTTACCAAAAACGCCTCTAGCCTTTCTTCCCCAAACTCCTCCTCATCTTTATCGAAGGTCTCAGTGACCCCATCGGTGTACAGAAATAGATTGAAATCATTCACACTTTCAATCTCCCCCATTTTAATAAAAGGCAGTTCTTCAAATGCACCTAACACTGTCGTGCCTTTGGTAAGTCTTTTGATTTCTGAAGAACCATTCATTAATAAAGGCGGATTGTGGCCGGCATTAATATATCTCAGGTTACGCTTATCGTAGTCGTAAACGGCCATAAAGAAGGTGATGAAATTCTCTCGATTAGCGTTTTTACTTAGCTGATAATTCAACTCATGTACAACTTCAATCGGGTCGTCTGCCTTTCTTAAAATCGTCCTCAATACCGCCTGAAAGTTAGACATCAAAATTGCAGCCGGTACACCTTTGCCCGATACATCGGCAATGCAAACCACAAACTGATTCTCTTCTTCTAAAGTGATGTAATCGTAATAATCTCCACCAACTGTATTACAAGGTTGATAAAAAGCTTCGATTTCAATTTGGTTGGTCTTGGGAAGATCTTTAGGGAACAGGAACTGCTGAACATTTTTAGCAATCTCAATGTCTCGCTGTAAAGCCTGACGCTCGAGTTCCATTCTGGCCATTCGCTTATTCTCAATAGCCACAAGCATTACGTTACTCAAGGCTTGAATAAAGGTAGTGTCTACCTCCGTTTCTGAGCCTTTCTGCCCCGATACAAAAACGAAGGCAAGCAATCTTGCCTTGTGTCTTACGGGTATAATTATGTCAAATTCGCTGAAACAAGAAACATCCAGTTTCAGGTTCTTAATTTCAGAGGTCTTTTGAACTGATAAACAACTTTCGCCAATCTCTACAGTGTTAAAATCTTTAGAGACTCCAAACTGCACTTTGCATTCCCAGTCGCCTTCTTTCACATAAAGCGTAAGCTTTGAAAGCTGTAAACTGGCTCTAAGTGTAAATTTAAAAATCTTATAGAGGTCTTCTTCCGCTAGGTTATTATTCACTGCTTGGGTAATCTCCATAAGAGCATTTACCTCCATTTCTTTTTGGTAATATTTATTCTGCAGTGAATTTGTTGGCATCTATGTCAAGTTGTGGGCTAATAAGCCGGCCTTAGTTGCCAAATAATAGTATTTGGCATATTTATTTTCAAAGTCTAGGTCTTGTTCGAATACTTCTTCGTCTACACTCTTAAAGCATTTGATATACTTTTTCTCTAGGAGACCTTCCAAAGCAACTTTGATTTCATTGGCCTCTAATTCTACTTCTGAGATCAAAAAATCGAAAGGCTGTACAAAATACAGTTCGTCTAAAACATCAAATTCCTGATCTGTCATTTCCATTGTCAAGAATACTTCCTCCCCTTCCATTTGTAGCTACCAAAGTTAGCAGCTAAGCCAATAAATAGGGTATAAAACGGATAGAATATAAATGAGAGCATAAAATCTGGCAAGCGGATTCTCTCTCGCAAATCAAATCTCACTTGTAATATCAAAAATAATTCAGCCATAAACTTTAACAGGAGTGACAAGAGGCTCAGCCAAGCGTTGAACGTATTGGCAATCACATCCGCTGCAAGCACGAGTTGAGCCAGATTAACAGCAAAAACAAACAAGGCCAGCATTACGGTTGACCATCTCTTATTTACTTTCCACTTACCCGACCACCTTCTCTTCTGAGTGATCATTTCACGTAAGGAAGTCTCTGCCATGGTAGTTACTTTGGCCTTAACATCTTTATTAAAGCGAATAGAACCTGGGGATTTGCGCTGAACTTTTTGCATAAAGAGCTCATCGTCTCCAGAGGGTATTGCATCTATACCCTCGTAACCATTCAACTCTTTGAAAACGGCTTTCCGGAACCCCAAATTTGCACCATTGGCCATTGTAGGTTTTCCTAGTTTAATTGTTGCGGCTGTTGCTCCCATTAAGGCCAACATTTCCAAACGCTGAAATCTTTGGATCATTTGCTGACCTGAAAGGCAAACAGGCCCTGTCGCCAGATTCACCTGATCGTCTGCGAAACAACTGATCATAGACTCCAACCAACGCGATTCCATTTGGCAATCTGCATCGGTTGTAATGATCAAATCATATGAAGCCTTGACTATACCCAAAGTTAGTGCGGCTTTCTTACCCTCTGCCTCAGTTAAGGACAAGAGCCTGTAAGAAAAGTCTGTGCCTTTTAAAGTTTTCAACAAAACTTTCTCGCTATTGTCGGTAGAATGATCATTAACGAAGATAACCTCAAAGCGCTCAAGCTTTTGACCTTGAATCGCTCGAACTAAAGCTGGCAAATTCGCAGCTTCATTTCGATAGGGCACCACTACGCTGCAGCTTAATTGGGATGTATTCGTCACACCTCTACCCCTATCCCATGAAAAAATGGTAAGGGCAATCAGTAATACCCAAAAAATTACAATGCCGGAAGCTACAAGCATATGCGAAGAAAGTGTTTCAATTTCAAAAAGGAAATTCCGCCCTTTGTATATTCGTTTTTAAATAAGAATATACTGCGAAAATCAAATGACGTAAGAATGTCGTAAAGCAAAAACCTTAATCGATAAGTCAACCGGCTACTTTTACCATGGAGAATGAAAAACAGAAAATGATTGCCTCTGTAGTAAAAGCAAAGCGGACCGACTTGAATTATACTCAACAAGAATTAGCTGACTTGTGCAAGGTGAGCCTCAGGTCTACACAGAGAATAGAAAATGGAGAAGTTTACCCCAGACAATACACCTTAAATGAGCTTTCCAAAAACCTAAACTTCTCTTTAGATATCCTAAAAGCAAAGGGTAATGTAAATCAGATCACTCCAAAATCTGACTTAGCTAAAAAAAGGATAATGAGTTTAACTCTCATACTTGGAACGATTCTACTGTCAACTGCCTTTGTCGCTCAATCGAGTAATTTCCCTGAAACCAATTTTGAGCTCTATCTTTTCTACACTGCAATTCTAGGCTTTCTTAGCCTAGGCTTACTTTTTCTGTGGAGAAAAAAGAACTGATAGAGTAAAAAATAAATGATAGGTATTGTAGTAATTCTTGGAGTCTCTTGGCTCTTACTTCATTTTTTTCAAAGGAAAAATTTATTGGCTTTTGGCTTCCTGCCAATAAAAAGGTTCGGTCTGCATATTATGTTTGGTCTCTTGAGCATTCTCTTGATTCGATTAATCATCCTTGGTCTAGAAGTCAAATTCAAAAATATAGGGTTTACCTTGAATCCAGATATTAGGATAGACTTACTACTCAATTCCTTCTGGTATCATTTTAAATCTGCACTAACTGAAGAACTAATTTATAGAGGTGCGCTTCTTATCATCTTAATCGACAGAATTGGTCCCAAAAAAGCCATTTGGATAACCGCCATTATCTTTGGAGCATACCACTGGTTTTCATATGACATGTTCGGAGGATCTTTGATACCAATGATCTATATATTTTTAATCACTGGTGTTGCAGGCTTTATTTGGGCTTACTGTTATATCAAAACTGAATCGATAGCCTTAGCCCTTGGCTTCCATTTAGGCTCCAATTTCTTTTTGTCTTTTTGTCTCTTTATCTGCCAAACCAACCTTATGGCGAATTGCTATACAGCATTGAAGCAAACGCAGTTTTAACTGAATGGAATCAACTTTATGTTGCTCTTTTTTCAAGCTTGGGGCCGTCATTTCTAATGTTTATGGCTCTATGGCTTTTCTTTAAACTTAAGCTCCTTGGTAATCGGTTATCAAATTAAAATGACATAGGCTTTTGCTTATATTGCCAATGGATGAAGCCAGAGAAGATAATATTAGGAATTGACCCAGGTACCAGCGTAATGGGATATGGAGTGATTAAGATTGAGGGGAAAAAGCTAATCCTGCTTCAATTTGGTGTGATCCATTTGAAAAAGTACGTTGGGCACGAGCTTAAACTGAAGAAGATTTTTGAACGTGTTACCTCTATCATTGAAGAGTTTCATCCTGATGAAGTGGCTTTAGAGGCACCATTCTATGGTAAAAACGTTCAGTCTATGCTCAAATTAGGAAGGGCACAAGGCGTGGCCATGACAGCAGCTTTGGCAAGAGAAATCCCTATAACGGAATATGCCCCTAAAAAAGTAAAGCAATCAGTAACAGGAAATGGTAATGCATCCAAGGAGCAAGTGGCTTCCATGCTGCAATCTTTATTGGACATTAAAGAATTACCCAAGATGCTCGATGCGACAGATGCATTAGGCGTAGCGGTTTGTCATCACTTTCAAAACGGACAAGCACAATCTAAAAACGCGAGTTGGAAAAGCTTTATTTCTGATAACCCTGGAAGGGTGAAATAAGCTAGTTCTTTCTCCCTGGAGTATAAGGTGCTCCTGCATCTGAAAGCTGCTTTTCAAATTCTTCAACAGCTTTAAAGAACATTTCAGTTTCTGCTATGTAAACCATAAAAGCATCTTTAGCAAGCTCAAGACCTTCTCTACTGGTAGCGGTCGGAGCCTGAGTTGTACCCCAGCTCATGGCATTCCCTACTCTGCTCATCATTGAAGGAGAAGAAGCCTCGTTTTTGGATCCTCTCGTTCTATCACCAGATAGTGTCTTCTGCATGTAGTTTAATTGCTTTTGTAGGTTGTCCATTCCTTCAAATAAAGCAGGATCAGCGTTTGACGTCTTCATTAAAGCGGCTTTCATAAAGCGCATTTTATTATTGACTTCACCCAACCTTCTACTTTCGATATTCATCTTGCGATAGAGTTCGCTGGTGCTCTTATGGAAAGCAGCAATGGCAGCATAGTCCGTTCCATTAACAAGAGAAGGAATTGGTTTTACGGTAAAAGCCTGAGACATTCCCTGTGCTTCCAGTTTACCATTATTGAGTACATAGAGCTCAGCGCTATAATTACCCGGCGCAGCTAAAGGACCTTGAGGATTTCCCGCCCATGGCGGTTGAAATGCTGGCTGTGACAATGAAATCGCATTTGGCGCAGGCAGTCTCAAATCCCAGTGAGTTCTGTGCAATCCCTTACCTGTACTCCCAGCTAACCATCTCACCGCTTCACCATTCTCTTCCTTGATCAACAGCATAACGCTAGAACTGCTTTCTTGAGCTTCTGCTGAAAGTACATCCCAACCCGGAAAAGGAACATCTTCTCCTCTAGCAGCAGTTGCTTTCTCTGATTCTTGTCTTTGTGCCCTTTTGGTTTTTGGTACCTCATTAATATAATAGGTAATAGCAGCGCCAAAGTCTGGGTTTGGTGTCCTGAAAGCTGATGATCCCTGCGAAGGCATTCCCCCTGCTTGGTAAGGCACAGAAGGCAAATACCACCACGCATCTCTCACTGGAAAAACGGTATTCGCGCTAAGCTTATCGCCCATTCCTCTCAGTGCTGAATAATCATCTAAGACCCAAACGCCTCTACCAAAAGAGCCACCGATCAAATCATTATCTCTTGGGTGTAATTCAATATCTCTAAATGATATAGTGGGAGCTCCTGAAAGTTTAATCCAGTTCTGCCCCATATTAGGCGAGAAGTAGATGCCATATTCGGCACCGATAAATAATAGGTTCTCGTCAACAGGATCTTGTTTAATAGACCAAACAATACTGCCTTGAGGTAGGTCTCCAGAAATGGACTTCCATGACTTGCCTCTATTCGCACTCATAAATAAGTAAGGGGAATAGTCTCCCAACTTATGAGCATCTGCTGCCGCGAATACCACATTCACATTGTGATTTGAAGCCTCCACATCATTGATGAAAGAACGTTCTGGTACTCCGGGTAGATTACCAGCCTTAGACCAGCTAGACCCACCATCTTCACTCATATGAATCAAGCCATCATCTGATCCTGTATAAAGTACCCCAACTTGAATAGGTGACTCAGAGATTCCCGTTAGCGTAGCATATTTTGACATGGCTCCATTGTCATAGAGGGCATCGATACTTGGCACCTGATCCATCATTTCTAAATTATAGCGATTGGTATTGGTGGTTAGATCGTCACTCACTGCTCTCCAAGAATCCCCCATGTCCGTACTCTTCCAAACACGCTGAGAACCGAAATAGAGCGTCTTGTGATCATGAGGACTCACAATAATTGGACTATCCCAATTCCATCTTTCCGGAGGATCATTCGGTTCTGGTCTTGGCTTAATGCTAATGACCTCCTCAGTTCTTCTGTCCAAGCGGTTGAGTTCACCTCCTTGAATTTCCATGTAAACAATGTTTGGATCTTCTGGATCGAATGCAGCATCATATCCATCTGCCCCTAGCGGCACATACCAATCGCTGTTCTGAACTCCTTCTGTTGTTGTGGTTCTTGAAGGACCGATAAGTGTTCCTAAATCTTGAGCACCTGCTACCACATTGTAGAATGGCTCGGCATTGTCTACTGCAATTTTATAGAATTGAGAGATAGGCAATGTGCTGAAGAACCTCCACGTTGTTCCTTCGTCATAGCTCTCATACAAACCACCATCACAACCGGCAATCAGATGATTACCATTGTCGGGATCAATCCAAAGCGCGTGGTTGTCACTGTGCTTTTCTCTTCCATTTCCTAAATAATCAAAGTTGTCTCCTCCATCTCTTGTCACGTGTAAGAACACGTCCATTTGATAAATCAAATCTGGGTTTGTTGGAGAGGCTTCAATTTCTTGGTAATAGTGCGGCCCCGTTCCTCCAGAGATATAGTTATTGCGCTTTGCCCAACTTTCTCCCTTATCCGTAGATCTATAGAAGCCAGAACCATTCTTAGCCTCTATGGTAGCGAACACCAAATTAGGATCTGCTGGAGTTGTCGCTAAACCAATCTTACCAATTTCTCCACCCGGCAAACCAGTGCTTATCTTTCTCCAAGTATCACCATTATCTGTAGACTTATAGATTCCTGAGTTTACTCCTCCTGATAGTAGAGACCAGGTCTTTCGTCTTCTTTCATAAGCAGCCGCATAAAGCACATCAGGATTCGATGGATCAAATTCCACATCGGTAATTCCAGTATTCTCATCGATCATTAAAGTTTGCGACCAGGTTTTACCACCATCAGCAGACTTGTATAAACCTCTTTCGCCTCCAGCCGACCAAAGTGGGCCTTCAGCAGCTACAAAAACCACATCTGAATTTCTTGGGTCAACCAAAACCTTTCCGATATGCTCTGATTTCTTCAGCCCCATATTCTGCCAGGTCCTACCCGCATCTAAACTCTTATAAACACCGTCTCCCCAACCTACATGACGCCCACTTACATTCTCTCCTGATCCTACCCAAACCACATTGGTGTTATTAGGATCTATGGTAACGGTGCCAATAGAATAAGAGTATTGGCTATCGAAAATAGGTTTGAATGTGATGCCCGCATTTTCAGTTTTCCAAACACCACCCGAACCAACGGCCACATACCATTCACTTTTGTCTTGAGGATTTACGGCAATATCTGCGATACGGCCGCCCATAAGCGCTGGGCCAATCTCACGAAGTTTGAGTCCGCTTGCTGCCTTTTTAATGGCATCGATATTCGATTGGCCAAAGGCTTGTACAGAAGTAAAAAGAAGTAAAAAGAATGAGAGTTTAAGGAGACGCATAATCTTTGGTTAAAAGTTGAATCTTTAATGTAAGAAGAAGTACAGTAAAATGGAATTTCTCTTTTGTGGGGTGCTTGGTGCTTAAATACCGAATATCTTTATTTGTACGTAAAAGCATGAAAGCACAAAGATGAATGAGCAGCCAATGAAAAACCTTCACTTAACCCTCTCAGGAGTGGGTATTATATGTATTGGCATAGTTTATGGCATTGACCCGGCATCCGTCCTACCAAGGTTCTTCAATTTCGACATCAGTAGCACAGAACTACAAAACGTTTTTAGGGCTATTATGGGATTATACATTGCATTCGGACTCTTCTGGCTATACGGTGCTCGCAAAGTTGAATATTGGAAACCAGCCACAATTACCAATACTTTTTTTATGGGAGGACTAGCTTTGGGTAGACTAGTTAGTTTTATACTAGACGGATTTTCTAATCAATTCTTTATTGGCTTTGTATTAGAACTCTTGTTAGCCATTTGGGCATTCGTTAACCTAAGAAATGAATACAAGAGAAATGAAACCAATTCTTAGATTTTCAGGCAAAGACTTACAAAAATTTAAACTCAAGTAAACGTGCTCCTTTTTCATCCTGTCCCGATAGATATCGGGATGCCAAAGGATCGACAAATCCCAAGAACAGCAGCTCCGTGTTTCCACCTCTAGCGGGGGTAGTTAGCCCCCTCAAATCATACTATGAGAATATCAAATAGGTACTGATAACCAGTAGCGTAATGACTCCACCGATGGCAAATGCATATTTCCAAGGTGTAATGTCAATGACATCCGTACCCTCTTCTTCTATCGCTACCTGTGCTGGTCTCAACTTGCCAAATACAAGCATCACTACCACATTGAATACGAAAAGAATACCCATCACATGTAAATAATGAGGGTAGGCTTTCGCTTTAATTATGCTGATTTCAGCTAAATCGGTTATACCCTGACTTTGTGCCAAAGTAACAGCAGACTCTCTGAAGTACGGTTCCAAAAAGAGCAAACTGATTAAGTACAAGAGTACGCCACCAATCATAACCACTTTGGCGCCAATAGCAGGTACTTTTTTAGTCATAATACCGGTGATAACTACCGCAAGAATAGGGACACTCAAGCTACCTAATGATTGTTGGATATAACTGAATAAACCATCTGGCGCAAAAGCGATAAAAGGGGCAATAATCATGGAGACGATGCCAAGACCTAAACCAAATTTCTTACCTGCCTTCACCGTTTCAAGCTCGGTTGCATCTTTCTTGAAATACATTCGATATAAATCGAAGCCAAACAAGGTGGCACTACTGTTAAGCAAACTATTAAAAGAACTCAATACTGCTCCAAACAAAACAGCGGCAAAGAAGCCTGTATAGGCTGCAGGCAATACTTTATCGACCAAGGCCGGATAAGCCTGATCTGGGTTCTCTAATTGACCATCGAATACATGACAAGCAATTATACCAGGAAGCACCACGATAACAGGAATGACAAACTTTACAAAGGCTGCAAGGAGCATTCCTTTTTGACCTTCTTTAAGACTTTTAGCTCCAAAGACTCGCTGTAGAATCGATTGGTTAGTACCCCAATAATAGATCTGTGCGAGCATCATTCCTGTAAATATTGTACCGAAAGGAATGGAAGAATCCACGGCTCCCTTCATCTTGAATTTTTCGGGATTGGTCTCCCATAAAATGTCTAGGCCTTTTCCAAAGTCCCCATCTCCAATCAGCAGTAATCCGAAAATCGGAATCAACAATCCTCCTATTAATAAGCCAATGGCATTGATTAGGTCAGATACAGCAACCGCTTTCAGTCCCCCAAAAATAGCGTAGATCATTCCGATTACACCAAATGAGAATACGCAGATCCAAATAACCGTCCACGATTCTACCCCGAGCACTTCTGGTAGATCGAACATTGTGCTAAATGCAAGCGAACCTGAGTATAAGATTGTCGGTAACAAGACAATACTGTAGGCAAACAGAAAGAGGATTGACAAGAGCGCTTTCGTCTGTTGGTCGAACCTCTTTTCAATGAATTCGGGAATGGTTGTAATTCCTTTTTTCATGTATTTCGGCAACAGATAGATTGCCGTAAAAATCATGGCTATGGCTGCTAGGGTCTCCCAAGCCATTACCATTAAACCTTCTGCAAATGCTTGTCCATTAAGCCCCACAATCTGTTCTGCGGAGAGATTGGTCAATAATAAGGATCCTGCAATGGTTATAGCACCTAAGCTACGACCACCCAAATAATAGCCATCGGCTGATTTTTCATCTGTTTTACGAGTGGCGTACCACGCGACAAGTGCTACAAAAAGTGTAAATCCTATAAAAGTGATAATCGTAAGCATTCCCGAAATGTTGAAGATTAAGTAGAGTTTCTAAAAGTAGCACAATATAATAGTTATCATTTCACAACACCCATTTCGTGTAATTTAATGATCCCATTGGCTCTTCTGCCTTCTCTTGATGTTCTTTACTCAGAGAAATAACAACCTGTTGGTAAAGAAGAACAATGCAAATACCAACAAGTAAAAACTCACGATAGCTATATGATATTCATGGCGATCGTGCATAAAAGGGTACGATAACTAACGCTGAAGCTAATTGAATTATACCAAATCAGGTATATTATCCCCTAGCATCACCTAAACTATACCCGTAGAGGTATAAAAATACGATAAGAAGGTTTATTATACCCGTAATGGTATAGATTCAATATAAGTTCATATATTTATACCCGAAAAGGTATAAATAAAATGAATAAGCTAAGTCAATTTGTAAAGCAAAGAAGGAAATCCGTTGGGTTAACGCAAGAAGACCTCTCCTTCAAAGCTGGAGTAGGTCTAAGATTTGTGAGAGATCTTGAACAAGGAAAACAAAGTTTGCAAATGGATAAAGTGAACCAAGTGCTATCATTATTTGGCCATAAACTTGGTCCAATTCACTCAGAAAGAATCGAGGCTTAAAGAAACAATAGTCCTTTTAGATCTTATAATAAGACGAGTTCCATGTAACAACTAAAAATCAAAATGAACACATGAAATGAAAAAAGCTAAAGTATATATGTATGAAAAGATGGCTGGGACACTTATTGAAGACGAAAACGGATTTCATTTTCAATACGACCCGTCTTATCTAAAATCAAAAAAGGCTGAACCTATTAGTTTAACCTTACCTCTTACCAACGTAGCATTTGAAAGCAAAACTATGCTTCCCTTTTTCGATGGATTGATACCAGAGGGATGGTTACTGGATATAGCTCAAAAAAACTGGAAATTAAATCCAAGAGACAGAATGGAAATACTCCTAAAAGCATGTCAAGATTGCATTGGGGCTGTATCAATAAAAGAGGTTTAGAGTTATGAAAAACAATTGTCTTTATTGTTACAAAGAAATCAGTTCAGAGGAATTAAAAACTCCAGCTGGGATAGAAGGGTATCACCCTAAATGCAGCAAAATATTCTTCGGAAATACTAAACCACCAATTCTAGATTTTACGGAAGATGAAATATTCAAACTCGCAGAACAAATAATTAAAAGTCAAAGAACCGTAACGGGTGTTCAACCCAAACTTTCACTGGAATTAAGTAATGAGATAAATACCCCTCACCGGTTTACATTTGTGGGGTTAATTGGAGGATATATTTTAAAACCTAGAACCAGCCGATATCCTAATCTTCCAGAAATTGAAGACTTAACCATGCATTTAGCTGAGATAAGCAAGATTAAAACCGTTCAACATTCTCTAATCAAGTTAAAATCAGGGCAACTCGCTTATATCACTAAAAGAGTCGATCGGGATAATGGTAAAAAATCACATATGGAGGATATGTGCCAATTAACTGAAAGGCTAACAGAGCACAAATACAAAGGGTCTTATGAGCAAATTGCGAAAGCAATTAAAAAATATACTGCGAATCCCGGTTTAGACGTAACTGATTTTTATGAATTGGTCCTCTTCAGTTTTTTAACTGGCAATAATGATATGCACCTGAAAAACTTCTCTTTATTAAAGAGAAAATCAACCTATGACTTGTGTCCCGCATTTGATTTAGTTGCATCTGAGCTGGTTGTAGAAGGTGACGATGAAGACCTTGCTTTGAATCTAAATGGTAAAAAGAAAAAAATTAAAAGGGTTGATTTTGAAATGGCAATGAAAGGGGCTGGGATTCAACAAAAAGTGATCGAAAACATTTTTAAAAAGTTTAGAAAACTACTTCCTAAATGGACCAAATTTATAGACGAAAGTTTCTTAACTGACCCTATGAAAAATCAATATAAAGCGTTGATTCATCAAAAATCAATTCAAATTGAACTATAAAAACTAGCTGATACCACGTGCTATAATGCATAGTGCCTTTCGAGCTACTACAACACCAAACGTTAAACCCATCCCCTAACCTTCTCTGCCGCCTCTTCAAACTGGGCTTGAGTTAACTTTAGCTTAGGCCTGCTAAAGTCAATATCGTGCATGCTATTGAGGGGAATCAAATGGATATGGGCATGCGGTACTTCTAAGCCTATCACCGCCACACCTACCCTGAGGCAAGGCATTGCTTTTTCTACGGCCTGAGCCACTTCATAGGCAAAAGATTGTAGGCTTAAGTAAGCCTCTTTATCTAAATCAAACAGCTTGTCTACCTCTTGCTTCGGCACCACCAAGGTGTGGCCCTCGTTTAGGGGGTTTACATCCAAAAAAGCAATGGCATGCTCATTCTCGGCAACAATATGCCCAGGAATTTCTCTGTTTATAATTCGGGTAAAGATGCTCGCCATATTATTCTAAGGTAATGTCTAAAACTTCAAACTCTAAAGTACCCGCTGGCGCTTTTACCTCAGCTACCTCTCCTATTTTCTTATTCAAAAGGCCTTTACCAATTGGCGATTCGTAAGAGATTTTTCCAGACTTCAGATCTGCTTCTTTCTCAGAAACCAATGTATATTTTACTTCCATTCCGTTTTTCACATTCTTGATCTTAACGGTAGAAAGGATTGAAACCTTAGAAAGGTCTACATCTTCTTGCTTCTTTATACGTGCGTTGCCTACTAATCCTTCAAGCTGCGAAATACGCATTTCCATTAGGCCTTGGGCTTCTTTGGCCGCATCGTATTCAGCATTCTCACTTAAATCTCCTTTGTCTCTGGCCTCGGCAATTTGCTCAGACATATCGGCTCTCCCTTTAGTCTTTAGCTCCTGAAGTTCCTTCTTCATCTTCTCCAATCCCTCTTCAGTGTAATATCTAATATCTGCCATATTCTTAATCCTTAAAGTCTATAAAAAACAAAGAACGGCTTCGAGTAGAAACCGTTTCAAATAAAAAATCGCCCTCTCAAGCGATTATGAATCAAAATTAAAGAAAAATAATCAAAATGGAAAGACTAAGCGTCCCATTCAATTTTATAATGAGTCGCAATTTTACCCACCAACACCTCATTGATTCTACGATAAGAAGCATGTGTCCACCCACCTACGTGTGGCGATAGCACTACATTTTCTCTTGAGAATAGGTTTTCAAAATTGGCTCGCTGCTCGTCTGTCAGTTGGTCAAATTTTTCTTTTTCCAGTACATCAAGCGCAGCGCCCAATAACTTACCCGAATCTAATAAACCTAAAATAGACTTAACGGGTATAATTTCACCTCTAGCCGTATTTAGTAAGTAAATATCCTTTCTGAATTTATTAAAGAAGTCTTCATTCAGCCAAGCCCGCGTTTCTTCATTTAGGGGAATATGAATGCTCAGAATATCAGCCTTATCGAAAATTTTATCCAAATTGGTTTCTTCCACCTGCTTGGTGCCAAATCCCTTTTTGTATTTATCGTAAATCAAGATTCTCGGGCCGAATAACCTGAGACGTTGCACAAAAGCCTGCCCCATATAACCATAGCCAATTACGCCAATTGTTTTATCACTCAGCTCTACTCCTCGGTTGCCTTCTCGGTCCCAAATCCAGTTTCTTACTTGCTTGTCGGCAGAATTCACCTTGTTGAGCAGGTTTAATAATATCGCCATGGCATGTTCTGCCAATGCATCTCTATTACCTTCTGGGGCATTTAGAATTTCTATGCCCTTCGATTCTACATAATCGACATCAATCTTATCTAAGCCTGCCCCTGCTCTACCAATAAACTCAAGTTTGGTAGCACCTTCAATCATCTCTTGGTCTATGGTGGTTTTACTTCGAATGAGCAGCCCTTCAAAATCACCAATGATCTCAATGATTTCTTCCCGCTTTATTTTGGGCAAATAAGTGGGCTCAAAACCAATTTGAGGCAATAATTCCATGATGCTCTCGTGCATCTCATCGGCTATTAAACACTTTTTATTCATGAATTAGGCAAGCAATAGGTTTGCAATTGCTAAGTAAACGATGATCCCTAGGATATCGTTCGTAGTTGTGATGAACGGACCGGAAGCTAATGCGGGATTTACGCCAAGCTTGTCCAAGACTAAAGGAGTGGAAGTACCCATAAAAGAAGAAAGCATTACTACGCATACTAAGGCAATGGACACTACGGCTCCCAATTCCAAACTGTCTTTCCACAGGTAGACAATGCCAAAGCTTATGGCGGCTAGCACGATTCCTGTAAGAAAAGCTACCAAGAACATTTTGCCAATTCTTCTTCCAAAAGACTCTTCAAAAGCTGATTTATTCGCCAAGCTTTGCACCACCAAGGTAGAAGATTGAATGCCCACGTTTCCGCCCGTTGCCATTACTAAAGGAATAAAGAAGGCCAAGGCCGCATTGCTTTCAAGGTCGCCCTCAAAGAAGCCAATGGCCCAAGCACCGAGAACTCCACCCACAAGGCCAATCAACAGCCAAGGGAATCTGGCTTTGGAAATAGCCCAAACGCTATCGTCCTCCTCCACATCATTAGAAATACCCGACATCAGCTGCATATCTTCTTCTGCTGCCTCGGTTATTACGTCTAATACGTCATCAATGGTAATTCTGCCTACCAGCTTCCCTTGGAGGTTTATCACTGGCACGGCATCCAAATCGTATTTCTGCATAAAGTCGGCCACTTCCTCCTCGTCCATGTAAGTCTCCACAGACTTTACGTCTTCATCGTAGATCTTCTGGATTTTAACGGAGTCGACACTCAGGATAATTTTCTTTACGCTGACCTTGCCCTTTAGCTTGTCTTGGTCGTCAACCACATAAACCGAATAGATCTTCTCAA
>CBFIDV010000016.1:0-63445 GCA_965661455.1 Roseivirga sp. | reverse complement strand
AACTTCTTTTGTAAAGCATGGCTGTATGACTCAACCGAAGGAGTGGCTGTTCCCAGTAGAGTTTTGGCTTTATGAATGTGCCCCAGATATATGGCTACATCTCTGGCATTGTATCTTGGTGCCGGGTCGAACTGCTTGTAGGAATTCTCATGGCTCTCATCTACAATAATGAGTCCAAGGTTCTGGAAGGGGAGAAGGACAGCACTTCGCACGCCAATTACAAAGTCAAATTTACCCGATAGGAGTCCTTGCCAGACTTCTACGCGTTCGTTATCAGAGAACTTAGAATGGTAAATGCCCATTTTTTCACCAAAAACGGTTTGTAGCCGATTAACAATTTGCGCGGTTAGCGCAATCTCAGGCAATAGGTAGAGCACCTGCTTACCAGCCGCTAGAGTATCTTGGATGAGACTAATATAAACCTCGGTTTTACCGCTGCCAGTTATGCCGTGAAGTAATACGGTTGGCTTGGTCTCAAATTCGGCTAGAAGTTCTGCTTTGGCCTCTTCTTGTTTCTCGGACAGGGTAATGTCTCGTGTTTGAATTTGACTACCATCGAATCTCGAAATGATAATTTCAAAAGGCTCAAAGATCTCATTTTTAACGAGGGTGTTTAATGAAGAATTGGAAAGTCCAGCATCAGTAAATACGCTTTTAATAACACCATTGATGTTGCTTTCAGGAGCATCATATATTGGTACTGACTGCAAATACTTGAGGAGTATATCTGTCTGCTTAGGCTTTTTCTCTAAAGTGGAGAAAAGACTTTCTAATGCTTCTTGATCAACAAATGTTTCATGAAGTCTTACCCGCTTTTCGACTTTTGGTTTGTACCGCTCCTTGACTTCCTCATAGATGATAATCAGTTCTTTCTGAACTAGAGATTTAATGTAGCGATAAGCGCTTTTTAGGTCCAGTGCCTCTGCGGCTTCTCTGTAGGAAAGTGAATCATTTCCATCAAGGGCAGAAAGTAAGAGTACCTCTTTATCGTCTAGTGGATGATCATATTCATGCCAATTGTATTCTGGATGAAGCTGAATTTTAGATTCAGAACTTAGTTTAAGTCCGCTGGGTAAGCCTGCATTTACCACCTCGCCATAAGTACACATGTAGTAGGAAGACATCCACTTCATGGCTAACACCTGATTTGAAGTTACTACAGGTTCACCATCGAGGATATCTAAAATAGGCTTTGCTGCATATACATTTGGTGGCTCATAGTGTATGCGATCAATGATACCAGTTATTACCCGCTGTCTCCCGAATTGAACGATTACACGTATACCCGTTTGAGCGAGTTCTTTAAATTCAATTGGGATTCTATATGTATAAAGCTGAGGAATTGGAATAGGGAGCACCACGTCTGCATAAAGCAACTGCTCTTCATCTTCGGTGCCACTATGGAATTCTAGTTGAGACAAGTTTCTAATTTAATCTGTTGTGATTTGATCTACTAACTCTTCCACCGAATTCACTGGTAATTGGCAGGCCTTATTATAGCAGAGGTAAAAAGTGGATTGTTTATTAAGCAATTCACGTCCTTCCAAAAGGGGGAGTTTACTTGTCGTATCTGCCTTTTTTCCTGCGATAATTCGATTTGGATTAAAATATTGGCCAATCTCGGCTACCGTTTCTTTGATGTTTTCAGTAACCGATACGATTTCTGCGGTAGGGTAGATCCGTTCCCCATAAAGTCTGGACCAATAAGCAAGGTCTTGTGGAGCAAGGGTAACAATTCTGTCAATTCGCTTTAACATTTTATCCGCTATCAGGCCATAGTCCGAATGATCCAAGAGCATGGACATTTTATGTAGTGCATCTGCCATTAATGCATTTGAAGACGGAATTACATTATCAAAGATTTCCTTTTTACGGGCAATCAGCTTTTCGCCATTGACAGGCGTAAAGAAGAAAAGCTCTTCCTCATGATCGTAGAATTGGTCGATTACCAAATCAATCAATAAAGTTGCTTTTGAAATCCACTCTTCACTAAAGGTCACTTCATAAAGTTTTAAGAAAGCATTAATTAAGGTAGCATAGTCTTCCAGATAAGCATTTATACTAGCCTTTCCGTCTTTATAGTTTCTGAAAAGTGTCTGACCATTCCATAAATTACCCCAAACGAATTCAGCATTGGTAATCGCCAGACTCAAGTATTTGTCATTACCTAAAGCTGCATATGCATCGCAAAGACCTATGATGGTCAGCGCATTCCAAGCAGTTAAAATCTTGTCGTCTAATCCCGGTCTTACCCTTTTAGCTCTTTCATTCAAGAGCTTCAGGTTAGCTGCCTTTACCAAGTCTTTGAGTTCTTCAAGCTCCAGTCCATGGCTTTTAGCGAAAGTAACATCACCCTCAGATTTGAATGGAATATTCTTATTTGGCTCCCAATTGCCTGAAGTGATGTTATAGTATTCAATTAAGGTTTGTGCGTCTGGTCCAAGAGCCTCTTCAATCTCTTCAGTTGTCCATAAGTAGAACTTGCCTTCTTCACCTTCACTGTCTGCATCTAATGCAGAATAAAGCCCACCTTCTGGACTGAGTATTTCCCTTTCAAGCCAGTCAAAAGTTTGCGAGATTACTTCTGCGTAATAAGAATCCTTAAAATGTTGGTAGGCTTCAGCATATAAGCTAAGCAGCTGACCATTGTCGTAGAGCATTTTCTCAAAATGCGGAACGAACCAGTCCATGTCGGTAGAGTAACGGGTAAAGCCGCCCCCCACTTGGTCATAAAGCCCACCCCAAGCCATATTGTCTAGCGTACGCTTTACATGATCTAATGCCGACTCGTTTTTGTTAATAACTCCCTCCCTAAGAAGAAACTGATAAGTGACAGGCATTGGAAATTTTGGAGCACGATTATTACCTCCTTTGTTATAGTCGAAATTCTCTTCAAACTTCTTAAACATCTCATGCAGTGCTTCTTTTGTAAAAGAACTATCCTGATCAACTAATCCATATTTTTCGACTTCGCTACGCCCAATATTCTTCATGAAGTCAGCGGCCGATTTTTCTAATTCAGCTTGTTGTTCTTTAAAAACTTTAGCAATCTGAAGACAAAGTCGAGACCAACCTTCTGCTGGGAAGTACGTGCCTCCATAGAAGGGTCTTTGATCAGGGAGTAGAAATACATTCAGTGGCCAACCACCTTGTTGCCCCATGGCGTGCACAGCGTCCATGTAAACAGAATCTACATCGGGCCGCTCTTCTCTGTCTACTTTAATGCATACAAAATGTGCATTCATAACATCTGCTACTGCTTCGTTCTCAAAGCTCTCGCGCTCCATTACATGGCACCAGTGACAGGCGGAATATCCAATGCTTACAATGATAGGTTTGTTTTCTGACTTTGCTCTTTCAAGCGCTTCTGGTCCCCATTCATACCAGTCCACAGGGTTGTGAGCGTGTTGTAGTAAATAAGGTGAAGATGAATTGACTAATCTATTTGTATGCTTTGGATTATTCATGCTATGCTAACTGAGATTGAATGAATTTGATTTCATTTTTGAGGTTTAAGGTCCCGTTTAATTGTCGTGTTTCTTTCAGAATTTTAGCGAGGAACTTCTGGTGGGCCTCAGACTTAGGATTAAACGGTTTGTGGTTTATAGACCTTTGTATTTTAGACCACTTCTGATAAGTACGCTCAGTATTTGAGTCAAAGAATGTCTTTCTAAAATGAGCCCAGATATAATCAATTCCTTGCTCGTTGGGGTGAATCATATCCGATTCGTAAAACCTGTAATCCCTAAGGTCATCCATCATTATTTCATAAGCTGGGTAATAATGTACCTCATCGGCCATTTCGTTTAGGTAATGACAGGTGGTTCTTAATATAGACTTACTAATAGAGTTGCCCTCTAACGTGTCTTTGGTATGTCGCACAGGGCTGACTGTAAGTAATATTTGCGAGTTGGGATTCACCTTTTGGAGGTGCTCTTCCATTTCGAAGAACCTCGAAATAATCTCTTCGACTTTTAGTAATCTTCTCTTGAATTCCGCAGCTGGTTTTTTATGGCAATTAGAAACAATTTCTTGATCACTAACTCTTTCATATACCCAAGCTGTCCCTAACGTGAGTATAAGAATGTTAGCGTCTTGAACTTTACTTTTCAGTTGTTTAAAACCTGAGTTGATTTGCTCTTCAAAATCTTCTAAAGACTGCTTTTTAAAGTCGGAATGTAGTTTGAAATTGTAATACACCTCATCTCTTATGGTATGAAAATTAGAAAGGTCTGTATCTTCTAATAGCGCTCTTTGAATTAATTCAAAGATGGAGATTGGATTAAAACTGATGCCCACTGGATTAACTTCATTTTGAAATTTAGCAGCTGTAAGTTTTTGGCCAATATGCTGAGCAAAACAAGAGCCTAACGAAACCAGCTGAGTTGAATAGTCTATGCTTATCGGACTCCTATGTTCTTCTATTTCAGTTCTAAACATCTTCAAATATAATCTTAATCTGACCTCAAGTCATGCATCTGGAATTATGCTTTGCAAACGTTCGCGTTTGTCTATTTAAGAAACAAACGTTTGTTATGTAACTGATAAAGATTAGGAGTTCAATTATGCTACAAAATGGCTGCAAACGTTTCACTACATTTTTTCAGAAATGTTTGCCGCACTTTTACATTGGTTCAACCTTTACAATAGAAAATATCACGGATATGAGTATTAAGAAGCAATTTTTAAAAACTAAACCTCAGGCAAATGTTACGTTTCAACTGCCTGCAGAAGCAGCTCCTAAAGCTGAAAAAGTTACTTTGGTCGGAGACTTTAATGGTTGGGATAAAATCGCAACTGAAATGAAGAAATTGAAAACAGGCGTTTTCAAGGCTACTGTAAAATTAGAAACTGGTAAAGAGTATCAGTTTAGATATCTAATTGACGGTGAGACTTGGGAAAATGACTGGGAAGCTGACAAGTACGTGCCAAATGAATTAACCTTCGAGGAGAATTCAGTAGTAGCACTATAGTCACTAAGATTATTCCATAGGTGAGTTCTCGTTGAGAGAATGAAACGGCCACTCGTTTGAGTGGCCGTTTCGCATTTTAGCTTTTCCTGTTTTACGAATCTTCGTCTAAAACAGTGTTGTGGACATAGCTCAAGTCCATATTTATTTCCTTACCAATCTCTAATAAGGTTTCTTGTACAATATGTTGGCCATCAATTGGTTTTCTATCCCTTATGGTGAATGTCTTATACAACTCAAATAAGTTGTTCTGAAGGTTCACTAAAAGTGGATCTAAGCCTATTTGCTTATAGAGCTTGATAGCATCAAGAATGTCGGCTAAATACTGATGATTAGTTAAGTCGTCTTCGAACTTAATTAAATGATGCTCTAAGACATCGTTCATCTTAGCATTTAGAAGTGTTTTGTTGAGTTTAACGTCCCATTTTAAGGTCTCTTTAACCAATTCCGTCATTCTCAGTAAATTCAGGTTTTCGTTATTTACGAGCTCCTGGAATTCAATATTGATCACATCATCAATATTCTGCTTGAGCGTAGGAGGAATCTGAAGGTTGGCCACCTTCATTACATTCAAGATGTTGTAATTTCTCTCATATATCTTTCGGTAGCTATCATAAGCCAAGTCCTCGTTTTCTTTGAGATATTGGTTAATAAGCTTCATTTGCTCATCCTTGAACATGCCAAAAAAGGAGAAGGTATGTGCTTGGAAGTTTTCCTTAATGATCTCGATTACCTCGGCCAAATTACTTTGGTCGAATGCTCTGTCCAATTGCGCTGCAATTGGAGCAAATTCATCTGTATTTAGTCTTTTCGAAGTTCCTCCAACAAGGTGGTGTTGCCCCATATATAGTACTACAAAGCTGAATAACTTTTTAGAGGTAGTTACTTTTGAGTTTACTTCAGTAGTACCATACGCTAGTTTCTGTAGTCCAGCACTTTTACGTTCAAAGAATATACTCTTACACTCGTAATTAAGTACGGTTAAACTCTCTGGGTTATCTGCAAATAAGGAGGCCACCGCATAGTGCATGCCTACTTGCGTTAAACTGAGCATATAAGGACGGATGTTTTTCATGTAAATGTACTTACCCGTTCCCTCTTCTGCTTTGTTCGACTTCGCTTTATGCAGCTCTACCAAGAATTGCAGCTCGAGTTTGCGGTCGCATTCACTTTCTGCAATCTGAATAGCCCGACAAGCGTACTGCAGAATTTGTAGTGTTTCTAAGCCAGAGATATCATTGAAGAACCAGCCACAACTCGTATACATAAGCATAGCGTTACGCTGCATCTCTAGCATGCGCATGACATGAGTGCGGTCTCTATCCGTGAGATCACTCCCAAAGTGAGTCTTTATAAAGCGCGTTAAGTTCGGTTTAGACCTATCAAGAATAAGTTGAACGTAGTCATTTCTTACACCCCACGGATCATCAACGAATTTGGAGAGGCTTTCTTCAAAGATTTCGGCCATTTCATCGCGCGCTCCATCAAGAGCATTTCTGAGTGGTTCTCTCCATTTTTGATTCCAGTGACCTTCGCCACCGGTATGGCATCCACAATTACTTCTCCAACGCTCTATACCATGGGCACAACTCCAGGAACTGTCTTCATGTATTTCTACCTCGTATTCTGGTTCGTGCAGCTCTAAGAATTGCCCGTAATTGGTAAGTGTAGTAAGCGCATTCTCTTCAATATACCTGAGACAATAGGCTAGGGCCATATCACCATTCTGATGGTGGTGTCCGTAGCTTTCTCCATCTGTGGCAATGTGCATAAACTCATTGTCATATTCGCCTCTGTAGCCTTCCATTAGGTCGTGTGCGAATGTCTTACCATTTTCTAGTAAGCCTTTAAAGGCAACACCTTGAGAACGATCTCCGTCATAGAAATAAAGGGCGATTTCCTTACCATTGGGAAGTTTACAAACGTAATGTCTGTTACTATCTACGCCATCTACCCATTTCTTAGCGCCAATTTTTCTGTGCCTAGCGGCTTGATTAGGTGCTAATAGGGTATACTTAATCCCTTGGTCAGCCATGATCTCCAGTGTTTCGGTATCAACTGCGGCTTCCCCCAACCACATGCCCTCAGGCATTCGGTTAAAGCGATGTTTAAAGTCGGCTATTCCCCAAGTAATCTGAGTTTCCTTATCTCTTCTATTAGCTAATGGCATAATCAAATGATTATACACCTGTGCCATAGCAGAGCCATGTCCTCCAAAATTCTGCATGCTTTCCATGTCAGACTCTAGTATGGCCTGATAGGTAATTGGAGCATGCGCTTCCATCCATGACAGCAGCGTGGGTCCAAAATTGAAACTGATTTTGGAATAGTTATTTACAATATCTATGATCTTGCCATTGTCATTCAGTACCCGAGAGAATGCGTTTGGATAATAACACTCACGAGTAATACGCTCATTCCAGTCGTGATAAGGATAAGCTGACGGTTGGATTTCAATTTTCTCCAGCCATGCGTTTTCACGCGGTGGCTGATAGAAGTGTCCATGTATACATAAGTATCTCTTCATGGGGGATTACTTCTTTTTAGTGGTAGTCTTAGCGGCCGGCTTTTTAGCTGGAGTCGCTTTTTTAGTTTTTGCTTTGGCTTTCGGCTTTGTTGCCGTTACTGCCTTTGCTTTTCTTTTTAAGATTACGGCTGCCAATGGAGGAACGGTCACTTCTATTGAGCTGGTTCTACCATGTTGAGGAATCGCTTCTGACTTCATTATTCCTGGGTTAGAAACGCCAGATCCCCAATAGGCCTGAGCATCGGTATTTAATACCTCTTCCCATTCGCCTTCATTTATTCCAATTCTATAGTTTTCTCTAACATTAGGAGTAAAGTTGCATAGAACCGCTACCTGATCATTTTCGTGCTTGCCTTTTCTTATAAAGCTAATCACAGAGTTTTGGTAATCGTTGAGCTCTATCCATTCAAATCCTTCGGCAGTAAATCCATTTTCATAGAGTGCAGCCTCAGATTTATATAGGTTATTTAAGTCTCTAGTAAGGTCATGCACTCCTTTATGCGGGTCGAATTCTAAAAGATCCCAACGCAGTTGTTGGTCGTGATCCCACTCAGTTGTTTGACCTAACTCACCTCCCATAAACAGAAGTTTAGTTCCTGGGTGCGTATACATGTATGCATACATAAGTCTTAGGTTAGCAAAACGTTGCCATTCGTCTCCCGGCATTCTGTCTATTAATGGACCTTTGCCATGTACTACCTCATCGTGAGATAATGGTAGCATAAAGTTCTCTGTGAAGGCGTAGTTTAAACTGAATGTAATGTTGTTGTGATGGTATTGTCTGTAATAAGGGTCTTTTTGGAAATACTCGAGCGTATCGTGCATCCAACCCATCATCCACTTCATACCAAAACCTAAGCCTCCTAGGTAGGTAGGTCTAGAAACCGCAGGCCAAGCTGTAGATTCTTCGGCTATGGTTTGAACACCTTCTAATTCTTGATAGACGTATTCGTTTAGTTTTTTCAAGAAGCTAATCGCCTCTAAATTCTCTCTTCCACCATGTTCATTTGGAATCCATTCGCCTTCTTTTCTAGAATAATCTAGATAAAGCATCGAGGCTACGGCATCTACTCTTAAACCATCTGCATGGCAGATGTCTAGCCAAAACATAGCAGAACTGATTAAGAAAGCTCTTACTTCATTTCTTCCGTAATTAAAGATGTAGGAGTTCCAGTCAGGGTGATAGCCTTGACGAGGATCGGCATGCTCATAAAGATGTGTGCCGTCAAAGTTGAATACACCATGTGCATCATTAGGAAAGTGGGAAGGGACCCAGTCTAAGATTACACCAATCTCCTCTTTGTGGAACGCATCTATCATTGCCATAAAGTCTTCTGGCGAACCATATCGAGATGAAGGGGCGAAGAACCCTGTTACCTGATATCCCCACGAGCCAAAGAACGGGTGCTCTGTTACCGGTAGAAATTCAACATGTGTATAGCCCATGTCTTTTACATAAGCCACCAAGTCTTTTGCCAATTCCTTATAAGAAAGGGATTCGCCATTTTCCTTACGTTTCCAAGAGCCTAAATGCACCTCATAAACAGAAAACGGTTGGTCAAGGGCGTTTTTCACTTTACGAGTTTCTAGCCATTTCTTGTCTTTCCATTTGTAGTCTAGATCCCAAACAACAGAAGCAGTTTTAGGAGCTACTTCCCAGTGCATGGCAAATGGATCTCCTTTTTCTAGAATTTGGCCGTAGTTATTTGAATGTATTTTGTATTTGTAAACGGTGCCTTTTCCAATACCCTTCACAAATCCTTCCCAAATACCAGTGCCATCCCATCGTGGGTAAAGCTCGTAACCTTCGCCATCCCAGTAATTAAAATCGCCAATTACTTGAACCTTGGTTGCATTAGGTGCCCAAACTGAAAATTGAGTTCCAGCTTTACCTTCAACCTCAATTACCTTGGAGCCTAGCTTTTCATAAAGTCTGAAGTGCTTCCCTGATTTAAACAGGCCACCATCGAAATCAGTAAAAAGTGAGTTGGCTTTGGTGTGATGATGCTCTTCCATTTCTTATTCTTCTAAAATTTGCTTGATCCCTGTAAGTGGTATAATTACCCAGTCGGGTCTAGCTTTTAATTCATAACCAATTTCATATACCGCCTTTTCAAGTAGGTGGTACTTTAGTAAATATCTTATTTCGGAGGCGTAACCTATATCTAGGTTGTCTTCCATGGCGGTTTCGATGTATTTATTCAAGAAAACACTAACTAATGCACGGTAATACCGCTCTCCAGCTTGAAAAAGTTGTTCTTGGGGTAGAGAATACTTATTGTTCTCGTCAAAGATGGTAGCATAGACAGCATAATGGAAAGACCTGAGCATTCCTGCAACATCTTTCAATGGCGTCTGCTTTACCTTTCTATCTCTAATGGTGCTTTCTGGCTCACCCTCATAGTCTATCACAAAGAAATCGTCATTCTCTGTCATAAGAATCTGGCCTAAATGCAGGTCTCCATGAATTCGAATGCGACTGCTATTTAATCTAGTCTCTTCAAAAGCGAGAAAACGCGTAGTGATTTCTTCTCTTTGTGAAACGAACTTTTCAGCATACTCTCTAGCAAGCCCTTTGATCTTTTTTAGATTTTCTTCTACCAAGATAAATCTGGCGTTCACCTGATAAATAATCCTATTCTTGAGCCAAACGGTGTAATCTCCATTGAAGGTAGTCGGGTTGAATTTAGTATCGACCTTGTTGCTAAATAGTGCTACATGCATTTGAGCAACTCTTAATGCCATTTGCTCTACTTTCTGCAAAACATCATCACCAATCAATAATCGAAAATCAGACTTCAACTCATTCGGAGAGATAAAGGCAAAGTCTTCTATGTTTTGAATGTCTTTTACATCAATGTCGGTTGCTTCAATTCGTTCGAAGTAACCTTTCATCATGTCTAGAGTATGATTCCAAGCTTCGCCAATATTGTCTACCTTCTCTTGCATAATGCCAATAGAGAGGGTTGCAAATTCATTCTTTATCCAGCTAATGCTTCCGCCATACTTAGGGCTGTTCTTGTATTCACTTTCATCTGAAAGAAACTTAGTTAGCTCTAAATCTGGGTTCGTATCTCGGAATAACCTGCGGTATACTTTAAAAAAGAATTTGTCATTATACTGAACAGAAGTATTGCTCTGGTCGAAGTTCATGACCTTAGAAGATTCGTATGGAGGACTAGACCTCAAGACTTTTCCTCTTTCAAATTCAAGTCTACTTTGCCCATCTGTAATCGTTTTTTGAATGATGAGTTGTTCATAGAGTGCTTTTCGGAATGGCTCATGGTATAAGGCGTCTATTACTTGCACGGTTTCATCGCCCATGTTCATTTCAACAATCTTGGCCTTAGGATCAATTTCAATAACAGAGGGAATTGCCCCTAGCATAATGAAATAGTATTCCGTGAAACCTGCCGCGAAGTTTATTTCTATGATGATGAAGTAGAAGGTGTCATTCTCAACCTCGAAAGGCATGAGCGATTCTATCTTATAGGTTTTGGCCTTTTGAGTTTTAGCAGCATACCAACGTGTATTTTGCATATACTGAGGCAGTATATCGCTACTTAATTTGGATCTAAAGTCCTCGTCACTAAAAAGCTCCGGCCATTCTGATTGATATTTCTCTTTATTCGCCATAGGCTCCGCCTCTTAGTTGACTAAAAATATATGGTAAGGTACTTGATAAGGGTTTAACTCTACGTAATTCCACTCATCGTGCCAGATGTAACTACTACCAGTGATCAGATCCATCATTCTTAATGGCTGATCGTTCTTCATGCCCATTTTCTCTCTAGGCACCTTTACCCATCCATGATGCTTATTATAAGGATCAAGGTTTACTACACAAAGCATGTTGCTCACACCATCTTCGCTCTGTTTGAAGTAACACAACAGCTGGTCATTGTCCATATGGCAAAACTCAATATTATTCGTGAAGTGGAAGGCTGAGTGATCCTTTCTGATTTGGTTTATTCTTGTAATGAATTGCTTCAACTTGCTGGTTTTGTTCCAATCCCAGTAGCGAATTTCATACTTCTCAGAATTATTGTATTCTTCCTTGCCAATGAATGGACTAAAGTCTATTTGCTCATACACAGGACCATACATGCCGAAATTAGAAGAAAGCGTAGCGGCCATCATATGTCTAATGATGTATAGGTTTTCATTACCGCTTTGAAGAATCCATGGATTAATGTCTGGGGTGTTAGGCCAGAAATTCGGTCTGAAGTAATCTTTTTCAGGTCCTTGCGTAAGTTCCGTCATGTACTCGATTAATTCTGCCTTATTGTTTCTCCAAGTGTAGTAAGTATAGCCTTGCGTAAAGCCTACTTTAGCCAAACGTTTCATGGTTTTAGGCTTTGTGAATGCCTCGGCTAGGAAAAGAACATCCTGATCTACCTTCTTCACTTCTGCAATGAGGCATTCCCAAAAGCCAAAAGGCTTAGTGTGAGGGTTGTCTACTCTGAATATTTTTATGCCCAGCTTATTCCAGTGTAGAACAATACTTATTAATTCATTCCACATATTCTCCCAATCTTTCGATTCGAAGTAGATAGGGTAGATGTCTTGGTATTTTTTTGGAGGGTTCTCTGCGTATTGAACTGTTCCGTCAGGTCTCCATTTAAACCATGAAGGGTTCTCCTTTACATAAGGGTGATCTGGAGAACACTGAAGTGCGAAGTCCAAGGCAATTTCAATACCTAATTCGTTGGCTTTCGTAACTACGGCTTTGAAATCATCAAAATTCCCTAGTTCTGGAAGTATGTCTTTGTGGCCACCTTCTTTATTACCAATCGCCCACGGAACTCCAACATCATCTGGAGTAGGAGTGGTGGTATTGTTTTTTCCTTTTCTATGTTGTGTGCCAATAGGGTGAATAGGAGGGAAATAGATGACATCGAATCCCATTTCTTTCACATAAGGTAGTACATCTAAGCAGTCTTGGAATGTACCGTGTTCACCTTCCTTCTTTGCGGTAGATCTTGGGAAGAATTCATACCAGGTAGAGAATAAGGCTTTTTGTCTATCGACATAAAGCGGTAGCTCCAAGTCGTAGGTGGTGACAAACTCTTTGGTTGGGTTACCATGGAATATGTCGTGAAGTTGAGATGATTGTGCTTGCTCTATTGCGTAAGCATATTGATCCGGATCTTCAAAAGCAGTGATTAGTGAATTGAGATACTCCTTTTCTTCTTTGGCTTTTTTGATCGCTGTTTTTAAATACTGTATCCCATCAAGTAACTCAACATTTACATGTTGATTATCAGCAATTTTCCGCTCTATATTGTGCTGCCAAGTTAAGGGGTAGTCTATCCAAGCCTCAACCGTAAAGGTGTACTGCCCTTGCTTCTCTACAGTAAACTCACCTTGGAATTCATCGTTGCCAACTAAGTGCATAGGTGCGTGCTGCCATGTTCTCGCTTTGCCATACTTGTATTTAATATGGGCGTTGATTACGTCATGGCCATCTGCCATTAAATCGGCAGTAACTTGGAATTTCTGTCCTACAACGCGTTTGGCTGCATGTTTTCCGTGGTTAATCTCTGGTTGTACATTTTCAATAACAACTCTTGTTTGTCCGGATTTCATTGGGCTGTTGACTATTTAGTTAAGGTTTTCCAGTTCTCTTCTTGAGTCAGCATAAGACAGTCTGACGCAGTGGGAAATACGTAAAAAATACTGGTCTATTCAACCCCGCTTATCCTTATTCTTGTGCAAACGGTTGTCGCTACATATGGCTGATATTGTCCATAAAAAAAGCCCAATCATTGCTGAATGGGCTTTCTATATGTTGTAATGCTAGGTATTACTCAGAAACAATTGAGAACTTCACATCTTTCTTTACTTCTTTGTGAAGGTCGATTTCTACTTCGTAGTCACCAACCATTTTAACTTCACCTTTAAAAGAGATTTTCTTTCTATCTACATCGACACCTTTAGCTTTCAAAGCATCAGAAATCTGAAGCGTAGTAACCGCTCCGAAAATCTTACCGCTATCTCCAACTTTGGCTTTTATTTCAAGTACTGTATCTCCTATAGCAGCTGCAATTGCTTCTGCATCACCTTTAATCTTATCAGCTTTGTGAGCCATTTGCTTAATGTTCTCAGCAACAATTTTCTTGTTTGCTCCACTAGCAATAACTGCAAAACCTTTAGGGATAAGGTAGTTTCTTCCGTAACCAGGCTTAACTGCAACTGTATCGTTTTTGTAGCCTAATCCCTTGATATCCGTTTTTAATATTACTTCCATTTCAAACTCTTAAGGGTGATTACTTTAAACCATCGGCAACATAAGGCATTAAGGCTAGGTGTCTAGCTCTTTTAACCGCCTGAGTTACTTTCTTCTGGTATTTTAAACTTGTACCTGTAAGCCTTCTAGGAAGGATCTTACCTTGGTCATTCACAAACTGCATCAAGAAGTCAGGATTTTTGTAATCTACATACTTGATACCATTTTTCTTGAATCGGCAGTACTTCTTGCGCTGCTGTTCTTTGTTAACTGGTTCGTTTACTAAAGTCATGCTGCTACCTCCTCTTTCTTCTTTTTGTTGAATGCTCCTTTTCTTCTTCTTCCATTGTACTCTACTGCGTGTTTGTCAAGAGAAACAGTTAAGAATCTCATGATTCTTTCGTCTCTTTTGTACTCCACTTCTAGAGCTGCAATTGCTGTTGGGTCGGCATCGAATTCGATCAAATTGTAGAACCCTGTAGACTTGTGCTGAATTGGATAAGCCAATTTCTTCAAGCCCCACTTCTCTACATTTACGATCTTAGCACCTTGATCTTTCAAGAGTTGCTCGTAATTGCCGACAGCATCCTTCATCTGTTCATCAGACAAAACGGGATTTAAAATGAATACTGTCTCGTAATTGTTCATTGGTTAAATGATTTATTTTTAGGGCTGCAAAGATAGGAAGAAGTGTGGAAAATACCACTAGTTGTAAAAGATTGTCATAGATTTTAAACTGCTGTCAATCTCTTCTTAATTTCAATGACTGAAATTTATACTTCTTTGGGCAAAAATAGTTCTAAATCTTTGATAGCCATTCTCTTGGTGCTGGTAATTCCGGTAGTAGGTTATGGTGTGTTCCAGTTAAACTCTCTTACAGCGGATGAAAGGGAGCTGGCCACTATCTACAAACGCCAATTGGAGTCTGTGCTTTTCTCAGTAAATCAGACGGTTCAGGACAAGAGTAGTGAGATTTTTGATGTGGTCTTAAAGGCAGACGGTTGGAATGAATTTGATAGGGTTTCGAAAGAGCTTTCTGTTTATCCATTCTTTCGAGCTTTTTATTCTTACAATCTCAGCACCTTAGAAGGCGAATTATTCACCCTAGAGAAGGCCTTTTGGGAAGACTCTTTTTCAACCAAGGCTATTCGTCTTATCGATGAACAGCAAGGTACAGTGGATAGGCTAGTTCGTTATTTAAACGAAGCCCAGTTTCAGAAGGTCCAGTCTTTTGATGCCTATGAGGAGTTCAATGGTGAAATTCTTGATTACCTGTTTTTTATAACTGAATCCAATGGAGAGTACTATGTCAACATCTATTTCTTTAATTCAGAACTGTTCATTGAGGAGAACCTAGCACCAAAATTTCAAGAATTGGCACAAGGAGACTTTGTTATTTCTTGCCTGAATAAAGAAGACGGCAGAACCATATTCACCAATGGAACTGAGGCGCAGAGTGAAATTGAAAGTGAGTCATTAGATTTATTACCGCGGTTTGAAGTAGGCATTGCTAGAGAGGGGGGTACGGTTCAGGAGGCTGTAGGTAAACGTATGACGCAGAACCTCATTGCCTTGGCATTGCTCATGTTCGTACTGATTATTGGTGTATGGTTAGTTTTTAGGAATATCAGAAGAGAGATGGAGCTTGCGCAGAAGAAGGCAGATTTCGTTTCGAATGTTTCTCATGAAATTCGAACACCACTGGCATTGATCAATATGTTTGCTGAAACCCTTTCCATGGGTAGAGTTAAGACAGAAGAAAAAAAGCAAGAGTACTACGAGATTATTACGAAGGAAGTCAGTCGCTTAACCAATATGATCAATAGGATTCTCAGTTTTTCTAAAATGGAGGCTGATAAACGTGAATATAGATTCTCACCTGTAAGCCTCGCTTCCATTGTGAAGGATGTGTACAATACATATTCTTATCATTTAGAGAATAATGGTTTTACCCATCAGTTGAATTATTCAGAACAAGAACTGATCGTAAAAGTAGACGAAGAGGCTATTGTTGAAGTAATAGTAAACTTGCTTGATAATGCGATGAAGTATAGCCCTGACCAAAAACACATTGAGATTTTTTGTGGAGAGGAAATGGGCCAGGCATTTATTGAAATAAAAGATCAAGGAATGGGCATTCCCAAAAACCAGATGGATAAGTTATTCGAGAAATTTTACCGTGTACCAACAGGCGATGTTCATGACACCAAAGGTTCTGGCTTGGGTTTAACTTTGGTAAAGCACATTGTCGAGGCACATAAAGGTCGTATCGAAGTAAAGAGTACATTAGGAGAAGGAAGTGCTTTCCGAATATTTTTTTCACTTGAAGAATTAAAACATGTCTAGGATTTTAATTGTAGAAGACGAGCCATCCATGCGTTTGGGCTTGAAAGACAACCTTGAATTTGAATCTTATGAGGTAGAATTGGCGATAGATGGATCTGAAGGTCTAGATAAGGCAAGTAAAGGCACCTATGACCTTATTATACTAGATGTGATGATGCCCAAAATGTCTGGCTTCGATGTATGCAAAGCCCTGCGGAAGGCTGGAGATACGACACCCGTTATCTTCCTAACGGCAAAGAGCGAAGAAATTGATAAGGTACTTGGACTTGAGCTTGGCGCTGATGACTACTTAACTAAGCCATTTAGTCTAAGGGAACTTATAGCTCGCGTAAAAGCCATTCTCAGACGCATTGCAGTGCCTGCACCTACAACACATGTAGGAGCTGCTCAAATAGGTGGTTTAACTGTTGATTTTAGTTCATTCACTGCTTCCAATGCGGAAGGGGATGTTCGCATGTCCCACAAGGAATATGAGATTCTAGAATACCTTTTGGAGCATAAAAATGAAGCGGTAAGTCGTTATGATTTACTGAACAAAGTATGGGGCTATGAGAGCCAACCTACCACCCGAACAGTTGATAATTTCATATTAAGATTGACACAACGCATTGAGGAAAATCACAATGACCCTAAGCACATTATTACGGTGCATGGTGTGGGTTATAAACTAATTAGCTAGCTCCTATTTTTTTCATAATACTTATAAAGTAGAAAGTCTTCCTTTTGAAATCCTCATATGGCACTATTCTTGGGCTTAAGCAACCTTGAAAGTGGAGTGCTGTTTTTTGAGTGGTTATTGCGGTAAAATGCAACTCTAAAGGCCTTTTACGAGTATATACATACGAAACGACACTCTACTAATCGTTCACTATAAAATTATAAATATGAGGTTAGTAGTTCTTTTAATTTGTGTCTGTTTAGTAAGTGGTTGTGCAATTGTTCGCCCCGGAGAAGTTGGGGTAAAACAGAAGATGGGAAAGCTAGAAAGTGAGGCCACCGAATCAGGCTCAATCTGGTTCAACCCGCTGAATAGTAAAGTCGTGAAAGTCTCCACGCAAACTGAAAATTTAGAGTTGACCATTACCCTACCAAGCAAAGAAGGCTTGAGTATCACATCCCAAATATCTATTCTTTATCAAGTGAATGCTAAAAAGGTGCCTGAAGTAGTAGAGAACCTTGGTTTAAACTTTGAGCCAATTATTGCCAACATCTTTAGAAGTGCTAGTGCCGATGTTTGTGCTAAATACAGTGCAAAGGACATGCACTAAGGTATGAGAGCCGATATTGAAACAGCTATTGCAGATAGAATGAGCGAGATTTTGGTTGAGAAAGGTATTCTCATTGAGGAGGTGCTTTTAAAGAGCATCCAACTACCACAAGCACTGGCCATGAGCATTGAACAGAAGCTACAAGCGGAACAGGATGCCTTGCGTACATTTGTTTAACAACAGTTCAGAAACTCAAAAGATTAAGGTTAAGAACAACAACACTTAAACTACTAACAAGCCTATTGTCCTTTGGTCAGGATGATCGGTTTTAGAAAGGATCAGTAAAATGAAGAAGATAACACTATTAATAATCGGTCTACTTTTCTCAAGTGCTCTGGTTCAAGCGCAGAAGGTGGAATTAGATAGGTTAATGAATCTTAGGGGGTACTGGAAATTCTCTATTGGAGACAGAGAAGAATGGGCTGATCCTAACTATGACGATTCTGATTGGGAGGAGATTTATGTGCCAAGAAGATGGGAGCGAGAAGGTTTCAACGGATACGATGGATATGCATGGTATAGAACCTCATTCGAAGGAAGAAAATTAGACGAAGAAGATGTGCACTACATTCGCTTAGGTTATATCGATGATGTAGATGAGGTGTATGTGAACGGAGTTAAAATTGGCTTCTCAGGAGGCTTTCCACCTGACTATTATACAGCTTGGAACGCAGAACGCGAGTATCGTATTCCGGATGAGGCACTGAACTATAATGGAGAGAACGTTATTGCAGTAAGGGTCTATGACAAAGGAGGCGAAGGAGGAATTTATAGTGGTGAAGTTGGTTTACTCGTGGCAGATAGAGCCTACCGTGACATACACGATCTAGAGGGAATCTGGAAAATAAGACTAAGAGACGAACCTGAGTTTGCTGATCCCGATTTTGATGATTCTGGCTGGGCAGACATTATTGTACCATCAAATTGGAGGACGATTGGAATTAGCGACTTGAGAGATTTCGCATGGTACCGTAAAGAATTCAACATAAGAAGAGGAACCGATATGGATGACTTAATACTCATTGGTGGAAGAATAGATGACTTTGATGAAATCTTTATCAATGGAGAGAAAATTGGAGAGACGAATGATGGTGGAAGACTAGGCAGATCTAGAAGTTTTTCAGAATTGAGAGTTTACAATATTCCAAAAGGCTTGCTTAAAGAAGGGAAAAACGTAGTAGCTGTTCGTGTAGAAGATATTGGCGATAATGGCGGCATCTACGAAGGACCCGTGGTCATTATTCCTTCAAAACTAAGAACAAGATACACCAGGACTAGTTATAGCTGGTGGAGATAAACAGGTTCATTATCAATCTGTTGAATCACTTTTTCATACAATTCATGTTGACCCTCGAATGCAATCGATTCGGGGGTTACTTGTATCTGGGCAGCAATAGACTCTTGCTCTTTAATTCGTTCGTCAGTTAGAAAAGGGTCTTCGGTACCATAAACTAAATAGCACTTCTTGTCTTTCAGTTTTCTTTGACTTTCTAAAGGAGGAAGGTCGGGAGGGAAGATGCCGGCCCACAACACCAGCCTGTTAAATACCACATCAGTTTGGGTAGCAAATCTTGAGATGGTCGCACCTCCTTGCGAGAAGCCAAGCAGTGTTACGCTCACTTTCTTAGGTAGCTTTTCTCGTACGGTATTTAATACTTCTGATAGATAGACTAAGTAGTTTTCAATGTCCGAGACTCGGTCTTCCTTAGTCATCCATGTGGCACCAACGCGCCCTGTGAAACCTTGTAGGTAATACCTGAATAAACCTTCGGGTGCTACAATGAGGTGCTTGCCATCATTCAAGCATTCAAATTTCTTAATGAAGTACTTAGCCAATTGGCCATGACCATGACAAACGAACCATAGGTGTTCTACATTATCGTTAATCTCACCTAGGGTTTCGTAACGCGCATTAAACTCAAAGCTGATTCTATTCTCCATTACTGCTTTAAAACGTCTGCTGTAAATTTAAAGGGAAGGAGGTTCTCAACTGATCGAGACTCAAAGACCTGCTCATTGTCTGCCATCAAATAAATCTTGATTGGCTTTTTTTGCTTCTCCTCGTATTCATTCATAACCTGCCGACATCCTCCGCAAGGAGTCGCATATTGGTAGTCCTTAGCTTTAATATGTTTGGCTACAATGGCTATGCATTCAACAGAAATGTCTGGGTTCAGTGCTTTGGCTGAGAATATAGCTACTCTTTCTGCACAGAGCCCTGCTGGATAGGCCGCGTTTTCTTGGTTGCTTCCTGTATAGATATTACCATCTTCTAGTTTTAAGGCCGCGCCTACCTGGAAATGAGAATAGGGGCTATGCGCATTCTTTGCTGCCTCTTTTGCTCTTTTGAATAAGTACTGAATGTCTTCAGGTAATTCTTCTAGCTGATGCTGAAGGAGATAAGTGTCTTGACTGATTTTCTTTGCCATACTTTAAGAAAAAAGGTGTGGAATATACAAATCTTTCTGTCCTTTCAATGTTCTATACGCTAATCAACACTTTTGTTTGAACTTAGCGCTCTTTTTCTCTAATTCGAGAGCAAACCCACTTACCTATGAAGAAAGTTTTGGTCTTAGGCGCTGGTCGCTCAGCTTCATCATTAATCGATTATTTGCTACAGAATTCTTCCGACTTAGAAACGGAAGTAACAGTTGCCGATTATGCCTTGCAATTGGCGCAAGAGAAGGTTGAAGGATTTGCTAATGGACATGCAGTTGCCTTTAATATTAACGAAGAAAAGGATTCGATAGAACTGATCTCCACCCATGATATTGTGATCTCCATGTTGCCGGCAAGATTCCACCCTGAGGTGGCTAAGCTTTGTTTGCGATTTGAGAAACATTTGCTCACAGCTTCTTACGTTTCTGAAGATATGAGAGCCTTGGATGAGGCAGCCAAAGCAAAAGGTCTTTTGTTTTTGAATGAATGCGGATTAGACCCTGGCATTGATCATATGTCAGCTAAAAAAATCATTGATCATATTAGAGTTGACAAGGGGTTGGAACTAAGAGCTTTCGAGTCTTTTACTGGCGGTTTGTTAGCATCAGATCCTACCAGAGATAACCCTTGGGAATATGCGTTTACTTGGAACCCGAGAAATGTAGTTTTAGCTGGTCAAGGAGAAGTAAAATTCATTCAAGATGGACGCTATAAGTATATTCCATATCATAAACTCTTCAGAAGAACGGAGATGATTCACATTCCCGAGCATGGCTATTTTGAAGGCTACGCGAATAGGGATTCTTTGAAATACCTAGATGTGTATGATTTGCAAGGCATTCAAACCTTGTTTAGAGGAACACTAAGAAGACCAGGGTTCTGCAAAGCTTGGGACATATTTGTGCAATTAGGAGCTACAGACGATTCTTACCAAATGGAAGGCGTGTCTTCAATGACACATCGTCAATTCCTGAATTCGTTCTTGTCTTACAATCCGAATGATTCCGTAGAGTTAAAATTAGCACATTACATGGGCTTAGACTTGGAAGGCGCAGTTATGCATAAGTTTAAGTGGATGGGGCTTTTTGAGGAGGAAGAAGTTGGTTTAATTAAAGGAACTCCTGCTCAGGTTTTGGAGCATATTCTAAAGAAGAAATGGACCATTGACGAGACCATTAAAGACCAGATTGTAATGTGGCATTTGTTCGATTATGTGGATGGGGCAGAAGTTAAACGAATCAGGTCGGCTATGGTGGCTACTGGCGAAAATGCTGTGGATACCGCCATGTCTAAGACGGTTGGGCTGCCTTTGGCCATTGCAACCAAGTTACTCTTGCAGGATAAGATCAAGGCTAGAGGTGTTCATATTCCAATTACACCTGAATTTTATAATCCTATCCTTAACGAGTTAGAAACGCTCGGTTTCCAGTTTATTGAAGAGGAGGTGGTCTTATAAAATGAGTGCTTTACAAAGTCTATTCTTTTCTAAGCAGGAAGTAGAGGCACTGCATGGCAAGCTATTGGATAGCTTTGATCAGCCTATCTATAACTTCGAGAAGCATCAGTTTGAATATGCTAAAGAGGGCAAGGAGGTTTTGTTGAGACTGCCGATTCATGTACATGTTAAAGATGGTGCCTTAGACCTAGATTATAAGGTGAAGTATCTCATGCTTTTAGTCCAGACTAGTAGTGCTTCCGTTGGCGTTTTCGAAGATGACAAATGCTTGGAGCACAAGGTCTTTTCGGCCTATATGGTACGTAAGAAGCAAGGGAAAAGCCAGATCAAGCATTTAAAGACCAAAGGGAAGTCTCGGGCGGGTTCTAGAATGCGACTGGCTAGTGGTATTGAGTTTTTTGAGAATATCAATACACGAATAACCCGTCACTGCAATGAGAATGAGTTTGATCGCATTGCCTTCAGCTGTTCTAAGATCTTAATGTCCTTTTTATTTGGTGCTAAAGTGCCCACTCCATTCGATCGTAAAGACGAACGGATATACAAAATTCCGAAGCATCTCCATCAGCCTAATTTTGAAGTAATGCTGGGGATGCAGCGCTTCATTAATAAGGCTGAATTGATTCATGACCCCAAGTTATTTCCTGAGCTGGATGAAATTAGAGATTACTTATGATGCTCCGCGCAATGCGTGGCTGCACCAATAATGCCAGCGTTATTGAGCTTTTCGGAAGTTGCAAATGGTGTTTTGATATCGAACTGATCTCGGAACTTGTGAATCTTCTTGCTTACACCACCACCGAGAATGAGATAGTCAGGACTAAAAACACGCTCCACATACTTGAGGAACTTGTTTAAACGCGCACCCCAAACGTCAAATTCGAGTTCTTCTTTCTTACGTGCAGAGTCTGCCGCCCAGAACTCAACGATTTCGCCATTCTTCCAAAGCATATGACCCAACTCAAAATTTGGGATTAAGACGCCATCATAAAAGACACCAGAGCCTATGCCAGTACCTATGGTGATCACCATTACTAAGCCTCCGTTATGATGCATGCCTGCTCCAAATCGCATTTCAGCAATGGCCGCAGCATCTGCATCGTTAATTACGGTGAAGGTCTGGTCGCAATACTTGCAAAACAGATCGTCAATCTGCATGCCCTTCCAACTTTCGTGTAAGTTACTGTGAAACATAGCTTTACCGTTTCTTACCACGGTAGGGAAGGCCATGCCAATGTTGTCTTGCCAGTTGAAATGATCTTGCACTTGCTTGATGACTTTGGCTATTTCAGCGGGTTTGCGAGATTCAGGAGTGGGCACTCTAAATCTTTCAGAAATAAGTTTTCCTTGAACAGTGTCTACAATGGCACCTTTTATGCCGCTTCCACCAATGTCAATACCAAGCGTTTCCATATTTGAAATTTACGGTGCGCAAGATATTAGAATTAATTACGGTGAACAAATGGAGCCAAGCCGACAGCCCATTCTGTTATAAATGGAGGTAATAGGGTTTGAGTAAGTCAATAAAGGCTTGAGTATAATTTCCTTCTTCATCTCTGATAGAAATTTCTACTTCCTCTACTTCGTTCACCTCTTTTTCAAAGGCGTATATGTTTCTGAAAACTGTTTGTGAAGGCCGGTTAAGAATATTGATTTTCTTGAATGGAAATAGCTTTCCTTGGGCCATTTTTTTTACAAACAACTCCATTGGATGTGGAGGTAATAATACCCATGCGTCTCCTCCGTCTTTCATTAAACAAGTAATGCTTTCGGCAAGGTCTTGGTAGCTCAAGCTCTCATTGTGCAATGCCATGTTTTTATTGGCCTTTTGCCCTGCTTGGTGTTCTTGAAAGAAAGGAGGATTAGAGATAACAAGGTCGTATTTTTCATCTGTATGAAAAGACTGTATCTCGCCATGATAAACTGTTAACTGATGAGCCCAAGGCGAAGCTTTAAAATTAGCTTTGGTCTGATGATAGGCAGAGCTATCTAATTCAACCGCATCGATATGGGCATTAGTATTTTGAGCGAGCATTAAGCTTAATAATCCCGTACCCGCACCAATATCTAATATCCGAGATGCTTGTCTTGGCTCAATAAGGCTCCCGAACAAACATGCCTCGGTAGTTACCTTCATGGCCGCCTGGCCTTGCTCTACTCTAAACTGCTTAAACTGGAAGAAGCTATTTGGCACTGGTTAAATGTTGAATGTTAAATGATGAATGATCAATTAAACATTCATCATTCAAAATTAATCATTAAGAGTAAAGCCCTGATTCAAAGCCTTCATCTACCTTTAGGTTTGAACTTTCTGCAGCATCTACTGCCAACTGGTCACAGTGCTCGTTTTCAGGAATACCAGCATGACCTTTTACCCATTGTAGCTTTACCTTATGTTTCTGGTAGATATTATGAAAGCGAAGCCAAAGGTCTTTATTCTTTTTACCTTTAAAATCCTTTTTGAGCCAGTTTTTAAGCCAGCCTTTTTCGACTGCATCCACAACGTATTTGGAGTCTGAAAAAACCGTAACATTGGCCTGTTCCACTTTTAGTGATTCCAGACCGATAATCACGGCAAGCAATTCCATTCGGTTGTTGGTGGTTTTTCTGAAGCCTTCCGACATCTCTTTGCGATGTTCTTTGTACTTCATTACCGTACCATAGCCCCCGGGGCCCGGGTTGCCTCTTGAAGAACCGTCAGTATAGATTGTGATCATAGGTTCACAATATTCACCTTAAATAATTTGATCGCAATGGAGAGCAGGATAATCCCGAATACTTTCTGGAGAATACCCAATCCCCCTTCACCAATTTTGCGCTCTAACCAGTTGGTAGACTTAAGCACAAGAAACACAAAACCTAAGTTGATGAGAATACCCAATAAGATATTCAGCTCCTCATATTCCGCCTTGATTGAGATAATAGTAGTGAGGGTACCCGCACCAGCAATAAGTGGAAAAGCAATGGGAACAACCGATGAGTTATTCGAGGCATTCGGCTCGTTCTTGAAAATATTTATCCCTAGAATCATTTCCATTCCAATAATGAACATAATGATGGAGCCCGCAATGGCGAAGTCTCCGACACTAATACCGAAAAGTCCCAGCAGGTTGTCACCTGCAAACATGAAAAGAATCATTAAAACACCGGCAACTATCGTAGCCTTGCTTGACTCAATATGGCCTACTTTTTTCCTTAGATCGATTACCACAGGAATCGATCCGAGGATGTTAATAACTGAAAATAAAATCAGCGTAACGGATAAAATTTGTGTTAAATCTAGCATCGCTCAATTTTTGCGCGAATGTAGAAAAAGTGTTGATGATTTTGTTACAAATATTGAAGATATTCCAGTACTAAATTGAAGCCCTTTCAATCTTAGTATTTTGGCCTTCTTCGCATCTAGCTGTTGGTCTTCTTGATCAATGAATACACTAGCCATTGTTGGTGTTATCACCAATAATAAAGAAAAGGGAGTTTAAGATTCTTGCAGGTACTGCAACGCTAATTCATAGCCTTTTAAACCAAATCCAGTGATCATACCAGCGCAGTTGGCAGTAATTAAACTCAGGTGCCTATATTCCTCTCTCGCGTGGATATTTGAGATGTGAACTTCTACCACAGGCGTGTTAATGGCAGCAATAGCATCGGATATGGCAACAGAAGTATGTGTGTATCCTCCGGCATTCAAAACAATGCCATCATAAGAGAAGCCAACTTCGTGTAATTTATTAATCAATTCGCCTTCTACATTACTTTGGTAGTAGCTTATTTCCAGTGTAGAAAACTTGGCCTTTAAGTCTTCAAAGTAATACTCAAAAGTTTGATTACCGTAAACACTTTTTTCTCGTGTGCCTAGCAGGTTAAGGTTAGGGCCATTGATCACCAAGATTTTCATAGTTGGCAATATACATTATGTTGAAGAAGTGGGGAATGAAGGAAGGGAATTATCTGAGGTAGTTTCTCTCGGGCTGATATGGGTAGGTTGCTTACGTTTTGAGAGAGTAGAGTTTATTTAATCGCATTTCACTTGTTAACCCATTAACCAATTTTTCCTATCATTGAATTGTGGCATGGGATATCTACATTCAGGAGTATGAGAATTACTTGCGTTTAGAGCGTTCGCTTAGTGCCAATTCTGTGGAGGCTTATGTAAGCGATGTGGTAAAACTGAAGCAGTTTGTGGAATTGTCCAATAAGCCATTGAGTCCGCTTAAGATTAGTATTGTTGAGCTTCAGAATTTTATTGAGTGGATTAATGAGCTCGGTATGAGTGCATTCTCTCAAGCCAGAATTATTTCAGGGCTCAAGTCTTTCTATAAGTTCTTAGTTTATGAGGGCGAGCTTGACGATGATCCCACCATTTTGCTAGAGGCGCCTAAGCTAGGCCGCAAACTACCAGATACGCTCTCTATAGTTGAGATTGATAAAATCTTGGAGGCCATAGATCATTCCAAACCAGAGGGGATGCGAAACCGCGCTATGTTGGAGACTTTGTATAGCTCTGGTTTGCGGGTAAGTGAATTGGTTGGTTTAAAGCTCAGTAATGTACATTTTGATGTGGGCTTTTTGAGAATCCTTGGAAAAGGTAGCAAAGAGCGTTTGGTGCCCATTGGCAAAGAGGCGCTCAAGTACATCAACATCTACAGAGAAGAGGTGCGCGTTCACTTGGATGTAAAGCCGGGTTTTGAGAATATTTTATTTCTCAACCGAAACGGCCGACAGCTTTCTAGACAAATGATCTTTATGGTGATTAAAGACCTGGTGGGAAAGGCAGGGATTCAGAAAACCATTTCTCCCCATACGTTTCGGCATTCATTCGCTACCCATCTCATAGAAGGCGGTGCAGACTTAAGGGCGGTGCAAGAAATGTTGGGTCATGAGTCCATCACCACAACAGAAATCTATACACACTTAGATCGTGATTACTTAAAGCAAGTCATTCAAGAGTATCATCCGAGAAGTTAGAGCCACTTCCTACTTCTAAAGAAAAACACCATACTCAAAGCCACAATGATAAGCGCACCCCAGAATATAGGGTAGGCGTACTCATAACCTAGTTCAGGCATGTGTTCGAAGTTCATTCCGTAGATCCCTGCCATAAAAGTGAGCGGAATAAAAATGACAGAGAAAACCGTGAGGACCTTCAAGATGTCATTCAGCTTGTTAGCCATATGCGTGTGATAGGTATTCACATTGTCATTAATCGTCTCTCGGTATATCTCAATATTCTCAGATACATGGGTAATATGGTCATTTAAGTCTTTAAGGAATGGGCGGGTTTGGTCTTCAATTAGGTTGTGCTCAGATTTCCCAAAGTTGATCACTACATCGCGGAGTGGCCGGGTAAAGCGCCTCAGGTAATTCACCTCTTTCTTGATCAGGTTAATTTCTTGAATCATATTGGAATGGATAGTTTCCATTAATCGCGATTCTTGATCGTTTATCTCTTCGCCATACTCTTCAATAATCACCATGTAGTGATCTACAATAACATCTAGCAGGGCGAATGCCAAGTAATCAGACTTTCTAGAGCGAATGCGACCTTTCTTGGCTTGAATTCTTGCGCGTACACCATCAAAAACATCTCCTTCTCTTTCTTGAAAGGTGAGTAAAAATCCTTCGCCCATTACCATACTAAATTGTTCAGAGACAATAGCTTCTTTCACTACCCGGAACATCTTGGTGGCGACAAAGAATTGGTCTTCGTATTCATCAAAAGAAGGTCTTTGATTAACATTCAGAATATCCTCTAACTCCAAGTTGTGAACTTGAAATACTTCACCAATTTTTTTGATTAGGTCAATATCATGAAGTCCCACAATATTTAACCAGAGGGTTTGGTTGGGCTTAACTAAAGTACTTAGTTCATCAATATTAACGTCTCTTACCTCGTTTGCACCTTCATTGAAGGTAATGGCCGTTAATTGAACATTGTCTACCCATTTCTCTCCGGTGTAAACCAAAGATCCGGGCATTAAACCAATATTCTTAGCCACTAAGGTGGGTTCAGCTTTCTTTCTTTTTCTCCTTATAGACAATAGTTCTATGGGGGAAAGGTATTTCAATTCCTTCACGATCGAATCTTTCTTTGATTGACTTATTAATATCACATTTCAGAACGAATCCCGTGCCGGGATCATCAGACCAAACCTGAGCACGCAGGTCTACACTTGATTCTCCGAAGTTGATGAGGCGAATAATTACAGCATCATCACCTCTCTCTTTTTCTTCTTCGTTACGGTTGTCTCTGTAGTTTGGGTGAGCCATTGCTTCGGACCTGATAATCTCAATGGCTTTGTCTATGTCTGAATCGTAGCTGATGCCAAAGAAGATATGATTATAGATTTTCTCATCTATAATGTTAAAGTTGTGAATGGTTTCAGAGCTTATCACAGAATTGGGAATGATTAAACGCTTGTTCTCAAAGTCTTTAATTACCGTATGCCTAAGCGTAATGTCTTCTACAATACCCGCATAGAGGTTGCTAATTTTAACGACATCGCCTACACGAAAGGGCTTAAAGAATACAATAAAAAGGCCACTAACAATATTTGAGAAAGCCGCTTGAGAAGCGAAACCAATAATGGCAGCAAATATTCCCGCTCCAGCAAAAAGCGTAACACCTAAACTCTTTAATTCTTCAAAAGAGAGAAAGATGATTACAATGGCACTCAGGTAAATGGTAAACCCAAGTCCATTCTTCAAAAATTTTAGTTGAGTAGGATCAATTTTTAGATCATCAGAGGCTTTTTTGATAAACCTGTTGAGGATAGCTCGCATGATCTTTAGCGTAATAAATGCGAGGAGAAGAATAAAGGCTACAATGATGAAGTTATTCAACAACTCATTTTCGGTAATCTTCAAAAAGTCAAATCTTAGTTGCATTAAAAGCCAAGGTTAAAAGTGAAGATAGAAATATTGCTTCTTTTAATAAGATATTCCGTTATGTTGCCTTTCAAAAGATTACTCCAAATAGAGCTTCTTCTAGGGAAAAAGGCAATAGCATCTGACTCGAAATATGCTTTAGCTTGAAATAATGTTCTCTACTCGGTTACCTATTCAAAATTCTACTTAATACTAACGAATCCGATTGGTATATTTGCCAAAACAAATTGAATGTATAAGTCAGTCGTTCGCCCTTTACTCTTTACCAAGAATCCAGAAGATGCTCATTACTTCACCTTCGGATGGATTAAACGACTCTTTAAAATACCAGGGGTGCCGGGTATTGCTAACGGACTATACAATTTCAAAAATAACGACTTAAAAACAGAAGCCTTCGGACTCACTTTTGATAATCCTGTTGGGCTAGCTGCTGGTTTCGATAAAGACGCCAAACTCTATAATGAGCTTGCGGCCTTTGGCTTTGGCTTTATTGAGATTGGCACCATCACGCCAAAGGGTCAGCCTGGCAACGATAAGCCTAGATTGTTCAGGCTTCCTGAAGATCAAAGCTTGATTAACCGAATGGGCTTTAATAACGAAGGACTAGAAGGTGCGGTAAAGAGGTTGAAGTCTCGAAAGACTAAAGTTTTAATTGGTGGGAATATCGGCAAGAATAAGGTTACTCCCAATGAGGAGGCGGTAAACGACTATCTGGCTACCTTCCATGGACTTTTTGATTATGTAGATTATTTCGTGGTGAATGTAAGTTCGCCCAACACTCCCAATCTAAGGGCGCTCCAAGAAAAGGAGCCATTAACATCTCTTCTCAATACACTTCAGCAAGAGAACGAGAAAAAAGCCAAGCGCAAGCCAATACTTTTGAAAATTGCTCCTGATTTAACGGATGAGCAACTTCTCGATATAGTGGATATTGTTAACGACTCAAAGATTGATGGTGTGATTGCCACCAATACCACCATTTCTAGGGAAGGCTTAAAGACAAGCCAAGAGCAGGTGGAGTCAATAGGGGCTGGAGGTTTGAGCGGAAAGGCCGTAAGAGCCAGATCTACAGAGGTAATTCGCTTCTTGGCTGAGAAGTCTCAAGGAAGTTTTCCAATTATTGGTGTTGGCGGTATCAATACCGCTGAAGACGCCATAGAGAAATTGGAAGCAGGAGCGACCCTAGTTCAAGTTTACTCGGGCTTTATTTATGAAGGACCCGCTATGATTAAGAAAATTAATCAAGGAATTCTTCGTTGGATGCGCAGTAAAGCGCACTAACCTTTTTTGAATAGATTTTAGAGCATTGCTAATAATTAGCTTAATTTCGTATAATCGGTTTTAGATTTTTAGATGGCCAAAAACACGTATAAATCAAATACTTTTAAGAGTGAACCTAAAGGAAAAGGAAAGAAGAAAGCTGGCAAAAAACCCTCTCTAAAACTCAATATTCCTTTTTTGAAAGACAGGCGTTTTCAACTTTCCGTTGGTTTCTTTCTGTTACTTTCTTCGGTATTCATTTTTCTTTCTTGTAGCAGTTACCTTTTTACCGGTAAGGCAGATCAAAGTGTGGTTGAAGCATTCTTTGATAAAGACGAAACCGTTCGATCTTTGGGCCGTGAAGCCTCTAACTGGATGAAGTTAATGGGGGCATTAGTTTCTCATAAGTTGATATTTTCTTGGTTTGGAATTGCTGCATTCCTCATTCCTCCGTATTTATTTCTGCTTGGTTATAAAGTGGTCTGGGGCAAGGCTTTAATGAGCTTATCAAGAGCATTGGTATTTACCTTATTCTTTTTGGTTTGGATTAGTATGCTCATGGGTTCCATGGTTAAGTCAGGAGACGGCATATCTGAATGGAGCTTCTATAGTGGTGGTTTAGGTTTTGAGCTAAGCATGCTGTTTGATGATCTTCTGGGTTATGGGACAATACTTTTCTTAGCCTTTACCTTGTTAGTTTTCGTGATCTTCTATTTCAACATTACCGAGATATTCAGCACTAAGAAAGCAGCCACTACCGAAGGTGAGGATGTTCCATTGGTGGACCCATTAGTCGCAGAAGAAGAGGCAGAGTCTCTTAATAAAAAGCAGAACTTTGAAGCTCAGGAAACCGAAGTAGAGGAAGATGAACCAATTACCGAGTCGAGCGAGGAGGAATTGAAGGATTGGATTGTCTCTCTTAAGGAGAATGAGCCGGAAGAGGTAAAGGAAGAGAAGAAGCCAGAGCCCGAAAAGTCTATAGAATTAGACTTGAATGAGCAGCCAGTAGTAACCAGCCAGCCAAAATCTATAAAAGAGGTTGTGGAAGAAAAGCCTCTGGCGGATAGCCTTGAGTTGGAAGTGAACATTCCCGAGCCTGCTAAACCAGCAGCAAAAGATGCTGAGCCAAAATTTGAAGTAGAGCTAAAAGAAGCAGCTGAGAAAATTGTAGAAAAGGCAGGTCATTACGACCCTACATTAGATCTAGGTACTTATAAGTTCCCTACCATAGACCTTCTAAAGGAATACTCAACAGGTAAAATTTCTGTTACCAAAGAGGAGCTACAAGTCAATAAAGACAAGATTGTAGAGACCCTAACAAATTTTAAGATTGGTATTTCAAGTATTAAAGCCACTATCGGGCCGACCGTAACGCTTTACGAAATCATCCCTGAGGCAGGTGTTAAGATTTCGAAAATCAAAAACTTAGAAGATGATATAGCCTTGAGTTTAGCAGCACTGGGTATTCGTATTATAGCTCCAATTCCCGGTAAGGGAACTATAGGTATTGAGGTGCCAAATAAGAACAAGGAAATGGTTTCCATGAAGTCGGTTATTTCTACCGATAAGTTTATGGATTCGGATAAGGCGCTCCCAGTAGTTTGGGGTAAAACCATCTCGAACGAAGTTTTTGTGACTGATTTAGCCAAAATGCCTCACTTGCTTATGGCAGGTGCAACGGGTCAAGGTAAGTCGGTAGGCTTAAATGTAATCTTGACTTCCCTGCTTTATAAAAAGCATCCTTCGCAATTGAAGTTTGTTCTTGTTGATCCTAAGAAGGTTGAACTTACACTTTTCAACAAGATTGAGCGTCATTACTTGGCCAAGTTGCCAGATAATGAGGAGCCGATTATTACGGATACCAAAAAAGTAATTCACACACTCAATTCACTATGTATTGAGATGGATGACCGCTACGACTTGCTCAAAGATGCTGCATGTCGAAACATCAAAGAGTACAATCAGAAGTTTGTCGATAGAAGATTAAATCCTGAGAAAGGACACAGATTCCTGCCTTACATCGTCTTGGTAATAGATGAGTTGGCAGATTTAATGATGACAGCCGGTAAAGAGGTAGAAACACCTATAGCAAGACTAGCGCAATTAGCGAGAGCCATAGGTATTCACTTGGTTGTAGCAACACAGCGACCTTCCGTAAATGTAATTACAGGTATCATCAAGGCGAACTTCCCGGCTAGGCTTTCATTTAGAGTTACCTCTAAGGTAGACTCTAGAACAATTCTAGATGCTGGCGGAGCAGATCAATTGATTGGTCAAGGAGATATGCTTCTTTCTATGGGCTCAGACATTACACGTTTGCAATGTGCATTTGTAGATACGCCAGAAGTAGACGAGATTTGCGAATTCATTGGCTCTCAAAGAGGTTATGAGTCGGCTTATCTTCTTCCTGAATTTACAGGAGATGATGGAGATAGTGGAAAAGGAGATATAGACCTTTCTGATAGAGACGTACTTTTTGAAGAGGCAGCAAAATTAATAGTAGCGCACCAACAAGGAAGTACCAGTTTGATTCAGCGTAAGCTGAAGTTGGGATATAACAGAGCAGGAAGATTGATTGATCAATTGGAGGCTGCGGGCATCGTAGGTCAATTCGAAGGAAGTAAAGCCAGAGAAGTACTTATACCTGATGAATATAGTTTGGAACAGTTATTGAACAATCTCAATGAAAATTGATTCATAGAGAAGTAGAATGAAAAAATTAATACTAGTTGTGGCGTTGGTAGTTGCAGGTTTTGCAGCTAAGAGTCAAGAGACAGATCCTAAATCTGTTTTAGATAAAATGAGCGAGGTGTACAAAGCAATGCCTGGCTATGAAATTAGTTTCGTCCAGAAAATTATTTCAGATTCTGAAGTGATAGATCGTCTTAACGGACAAGCATCTGTAGCCAAAGAGAAGTTCGTTATCAAATTCCAAGAACAGCATATATACTGTAATGGTCCTGTGCTTTGGACATACCTTGTAGAAAGTCAGGAGCTTACCATTAGTAATTTTGAGCCAGAAGACTCAGAAATCGATCCCACCAATATCTATGATATTTATAAGGAAGGCTTCAACTATGAGTACAAGAGACAAGACAATGTAAATGGAGATCCTGTGCATGTAATTGAGCTAATTTCTATAGATGAAGATTCAGACTTCACAAACATCATCATGTACATTGGTCAAAATGATTCTTACCTTAAAGGCTGGGATCTGATTGACTACGCTGGTGCAAAAACAGCATTTGAGATTTCTAAGTTTAGCCCCAATAAAGCATTTGAGGAAGCATTCTTCGAGTTTGATGCTGAGGCTAATCCAGTGCAGCACACGGAAGATTTAAGATATTAATGACTAAGGCTGAGTTATTTGATCAGATCAAGGCTAAGCGCTCATATTTGTGCGTAGGTCTTGACACTGATATCAATAGAATTCCAAAGTATCTGTTAAATGCGGATGATCCCCTGTTTGAGTTTAATAAGCAAATAATAGATGCTACAGCAGAATATGCAGTGGCTTACAAGCCGAATATCGCTTTCTATGAAGCTCATGGGGTCAAGGGATGGGAGAGTCTTCAAAAGACGATAGACTACATTCCAGACAATATATTCACCATTGCAGATGCAAAGAGAGGAGATATAGGGAATACTTCTAAAATGTATGCGAGGGCTTTCTTCGAATCCTTGAATTGTGATTCAATTACTGTAGCACCTTACATGGGAGAAGATTCGGTAAAGCCCTTTCTGGAGTTTGAGAATAAGTGGGTAATTCTGTTAGCGCTAACCTCCAATCCAGGAGGTAGGGACTTTCAGAATCTAAGATTGTCAGATGGCAGAGACGTTTATAAAGAGGTGCTCAGGAAGAGTCAAGAATGGGCAACAGATGAAGAACTGATGTTTGTTGTTGGCGCTACAAAGGCTGAGGCTTTGACAAAGATTAGAGCAATTGCACCAAACCATTTCTTACTAGTTCCGGGCGTTGGAGCACAAGGCGGAAGCTTAGAAGAGGTTTCTAAATATGGTATGAACGACCACTGTGGATTGCTTGTAAATTCGTCTAGAGGCATTATATATGCTGACTCCACTCAAGATTTTGCAAAGGTAGCTGGACAGAAAGCAAAAGAATTACAAGAAGAAATGTTAAAATATTTAGAACAGATTTTATAAATTAATTGGTAAACACACCAATTAATGAAAGAATCGTTCCTTCATTTCATCTGGAAAACCAATACTTCAATAAGAACAAACTTCTTACCCTTTCTTAGAGGGCTTTAGAAATCAAGAAGGTTGGTCATCAGAATTTTGTCGCTGGACCAGATTTCAAAGAATCCTATATTATCTCTGAAGGCATCCATTGGTTCGGTTCTGTTGAGATTCACATCAAAAGCTCAGATTGGCATAAACATGGCCACACGGGTGACCCTAATTATGAGAATGTCATTCTTCATGTGGTTTATGAGTATGATAAACCGGTCTACGATTCAAACGATCAAGAAATTCCAACGCTTGAGTTAAAAGGTAGAATTAAGCCTGGTTTGCTCAGTCGTTATGAAGCACTAATTAATCACCAAGGCTTTGTTCCATGCGCTGACTCATTTCAAAAAGTGAGGTCAATCAGCAGAATGTCTATGCTTGAACGTGTGGTCATTGAACGCTTGGAGCGTAAGGCAGCTGTGATTCGAGGCTTACTCGATCAATCGCTTAACGACTGGGAAGAAACGGCTTACCAATGTTTGGCACAGAGTCTAGGCTTTAAAGTGAATGCTGAACATATGCTCACTTTAGCTCAAACGGTATCAATTAAAACCTTATTAAAGCATAGCTCACTATTCCAGATAGAGGCCTTGCTATTTGGGGCTTCAGGACTATTAAACATTGATTTTAAGGATGAATATCCTCAACAGCTCAAAACTGAATATCTCTTTTTGAGTAAGAAGTATGGAATAAAGGAAAAGTTAAGTTTCAATCAGTGGCACTTCTCGGGTGCGAGACCGAGCAATTTCCCGACAATTCGAATTGCACAACTGGCCGCGCTTATTCATAAACATCAGAACCTGTTCAGTTTATTCACAGAATTCCAAAAACCATCTCACTTAAAAGAAGCCTTCGACTTAGAAGTGTCAGAATATTGGCAGACGCATTACAATTTTGAGAAGCCCTCCGAGAAGGTTTTAGGTAGATTTACTCAAAAGAACGTGCAGCATGTCATTATCAATGTTTCTATCCTGTTGTTGGTGACACTTTCTAAAAGCCGTGATGACAATCGATTATTAGATAAGGCCATCAATTTGCTTATTTCTTTACAAAGGAGCAAAACGGAGTGATTAATCAATGGATGGGTTTGGGTTGGAATGTATCTTCTGCCTATGATAGCCAAGGGCTTTTAGAACTTAAAAACAGCTATTGCGCATTGAAGAAATGCGAGCAGTGTTCTATAGGAATAGAATTGATGACTTCCTCTTTAACCAATTGAGGTTCTGGTAAACAGAATTCGTATCTTTGCCCCCCGAAAAGTAAACGAATGGAAAATCCAGTAATAATCTTTGGCGCAAGTGCATTAGGTCAGGCCGCAGTTGAAATCTTTGAAAGCAATAACATTGTTGTCTATTGCTTCTTAGACGATGATGAGTCTTTACACGGTAAGGAATTAGGAGAGTTGAACATCTTAGGAAGAACCGATGATGACGGATTCTTAAAGCTAATTGGTAAGAAGTGTGAGGCCTTTGTAGCGGTTGACGATCGTCCGTTAAGAAAGGGTATTGTTAAACTTCTTAAAGAAAGAAGAAAGATGATGCCGGTTAACGCCATTCATTCTAATACTGAAATTGCACCTTCTGCCCATATTGGTCACGGTGAATTCATTAATAGTGGTGTAGTGATAGGAGCTAACGCAAAGATTGGTGATCACTGTTTGATTCATAGTGGTGCTACAATTGATTACAGTGCCCAGCTAGGAGACCTTGTTCAGGTTGGTACTGGATCTACTATAGGAGCTGAGTGTAAGATCGGAAAGAATGTGTTTATTGGTTCTGGTGTTACAATCGTACCCGGAATTGAGATAGAAGATAATGCAAGAGTAGGTGCTGGATCTATCGTGATAGGGAATGTAGCCAAATGCAAAACCGTATTCGGTAATCCTGCAAAGGAAGTTTAAGGTTTTGAGTCTCAAGTTAAAAGGGAAGAGAATAAAGTGGTTTTCTTGATAACTTTAAAACGTAGTAACTCACAAATTAAGAAGCCTATTAATCTAATAACCCAGTAACCTAAGAACTCAGTAACCCAGCAACATTAATCACCCTACAAGCAATAGGGCAGAACAAATGGAAAAGAAATACTCAATTTTACTCTATTACTGTTATGCTGAAATCGAGGATTTCGAAGCATACAGAGAAGAACATCATCTCTTTTGTGTTGACAACAACCTAAGAGGAAGAATCATCATTTCACCAGAAGGACTCAACGGAACCGTATCTGGCTTAAAGGAAGATTGTGAGCAGTATATGGCCTATGTAAAGGCAGATGCTCGTTTTGCAGATACTGAATTCAAATTAGAACCACATAATGAAATGGCCTTTGCCAAGCTTCATGTTCGCGTTAAGCCAGAAATCGTGCATTCAAGCTTAAGACACATTAACCCAAGAAAAAAGACTGGTGGTTATGTAGAACCAGAAGATTTTAAGAAGGTACTTGATGAACAGCCAGAAGACACTGTAATCTTAGATGTAAGAAGTAATTATGAACATGAGGTGGGCAAGTTTAAAAATGCCCTGACTTTAGATATTGATAACTTCAGAGATTTCCCAGAAAAGGTAAAGGAGCTAGATCACCTCAAAGGCAAGAAGGTAATTACCTATTGTACGGGGGGGATAAAATGCGAAAAGGCAAGTGCTTACTTGATTGATCAAGGTTTCGAAGATGTTCATCAGCTGCATGGCGGAATTATCAAATATGGTATTGAAGCAGAGGGGAAAGATTTTGAGGGGAAATGTTACGTGTTCGATAACCGAATTGTGGCAGATGTGAATCAGGTGAATCCATCGATTATATCAAAATGCTATGTTACAGGAGTGCCTACTGATAGAATGGTAAACTGTGCTAATCCAGAGTGTAACGCACATATCGCTATGTCAGAAGAAGCTGGCTGGTTATTGGATGGTTGTTGTTCTGAAGAGTGTAGAGAAAACCCTACTCGTAGGCCTTATGATGGAACGGGTTATTACCAAAAGAATACCAATCACTACAACCCGCTGAAAGGGGTAAAAAGAGATCCGGCACAGATAGACTGATATGAGAATTCCAGATTCAGAATTAATCATAAGTCCTGAGGGAAGGATCTACCACTTAAACCTCCATCCTGAAATGATCGCTAAAACCATTATTGTGGTTGGTGATCCCGAGCGTGTTCCTAAAATCAGTAGCTATTTCGATAAGATTCACTTCCAGGTGAATAGCCGAGAACTGGTTACACACACTGGTGAAATTGGTGGTAAAGCCTTATCCGTAGTTAGCTCGGGAATGGGTACCGACAATGTTGAATTGCTGATTACAGAATTGGATGCATTGGTCAATATTGATTTTGAATCGAGAACAGTTAAGAAGGAACATACTACCCTAAATATTTATAGAATTGGCACTTCAGGCTGTATGCAGGAAGATATCCCTTTAGATGCGCTTCTAGCATCTAAAGGAGCTATTGGACTAGATACCCTTATGGAATTCTACAAAAGAAGTGATGAGTTTGAAGCATTCGAAAATCAGGTAAAATCTGAATTGGGTTTTTCGTTCAGACCTTATTTCTCCAAGCCTTCAGCTAAGCTTTTTGCTAAGTTTAGCAAGGATTTTTACTCGGGTGTTACAGTAACCTCACCGGGTTTCTATGCGCCTCAGGGAAGGAGTGTTAGGCTGGATCTGGCCAATCCGAATATGGTCGATCAGTTGGCGAAAATGGAAACACCCCTCGGTAGAGTTACAAATTTTGAAATGGAAACGGCTGCATACTATGCACTCTGTACGATGCTCGGCCATAATATGCTAAGCTTGAATGCTTTAATTGCCAATAGAGCACGTAAAGAATTCTCGAAGAATCATGAAGGGGCTGTGGAAGGCTTAATCCAAAAAGTTCTAGAAAGGGTGGCTTAGTACTTCTTCTTAGGCTCTAGTTTTCCTTGGATCAAGAGAGTGTATTCACCGCAGGTAAGTACACCGTTGGTTGAATAGGGGCACGTCTTATAGTTTTTTTCTCCAAATCTATTCAGCGTAATAATTACGTCACTTCCTTTACAGACAGGGCAGGTAATCAGCGATCCTTCTTCACAGTTGATGGTATTGCGGTAGAAGAACTTGCTATTCACATCAGCCCCTGTTTTACTACTGCTACCGTTTTCTCGAAAGGCCTTTTCGGCTTTTTCTAATAAAGTGAGGGTTTCCTCTGAGTTTTGACCTCGAGACCCCTTTAACTCTAAATATTTATTTAGCCAATCTATACTCTGTGCATATTTATTCATATAAAATGAATTCTTACCAAAGTAAAAGCAGAAGTCTGCAGAGAGTACGTTTATCTTCTCAATAGCAGTCATGAAGTATTCATCTGCTTTTTCATATTGAGCCCTTTCCATATAAGAAACGGCAGTATCAATTAGGAGTCTTGGGTCTTGAACACCTCTTTGCGCAATAGCCGTATTGACTAAAAGAAGGGTAGTGGCAAATAATAAAAGTCTTCTCATAACACTGATTAACTTCAAAAGTAGTAAAGTTTTGACATTAAAAAGCCCCGGTAATACCGAGGCTACATACATTAACAGTATTTAACTCCAGTGCTTACTTAGCTGAAGTTCTTTTTTTAGGTAGAGATATTTTCTTACCTGCAATACTGTAGATACCAAGACCTGTTGCGATAACTGCTGCTGCTGATAGTAAAACTGTTTTCTTCTTCATTACTATTATTCTTGCCTACTTATACGACAATGTTTATGCCAAGTTTATTCATTTCAAGGAATATTGAGATTTCTTGAAAATTTGTAACTCTAATACACATGAGCCAAGCAAAACCCTTACTATGCAATCGATTTATCTACGGAAAATTCCCATTGGTCAAACATTGGTTTTATGGACTTCATTGATTTTATAGCTTCATGCCATCAAAAATGAACTTATGAGACGATTGTTTTCCCTCTTAACTGTTGTAGCAGTTTTTACCCTTGCCAATAATGTAAAGGCCCAAGGGGCGCCCCCTCAAATCGATACTCGCATGTACGATATCATTAATAGTGTATCGGCAGAAAGAATTGAGTCAGATATAAGAACACTCGCAGGTTTTGGAACGCGAAATACATTTTCTGATACCCTTTCTGATACGCGAGGTATTGGAGCGGCCAGAAGATGGATCAAAGCTGAATTCGAAAAAATTTCTGAGGCTTGTGGTGGTTGTCTTGAAGTGTTCTATCAAAAAGACTTGGTTACAAAAGAAATGGGCGGAAGAATTCCAAAAGATGCCTATGTGGTAAACGTTATTGCTGTGCTAAGGGGAACAGAGTACCCTAACTCTTACGCGATTATGTCTGGAGATATTGATTCAAGAGCCTCTAACACCATGAACTTTGAAATTGACGCGCCTGGTGCCAATGACAATGCCAGTGGAATGGCAGGAACTATTGAAGCAGCCCGCGTGCTGTCAAAATACAACTTTAAGCATAGCGTTGCTTTTGTAGGCCTATCAGGTGAAGAGCAAGGTCTTTTTGGAGGCAGAGGTTTAGCCAACTATGCTAAAGAGAATAACTGGGAAATAGCTGGTGTATTGAATAATGATATGATTGGGAATATTGAAGGTGTTGACGGTGTAATTGACAACCGTACTTTCAGGATCTTCTCTGAGCCTACTCCAGCCAACGAAACTGATAGACGAAGAGGGAGCAGAAGATTTACTGGTGGTGAAGTTGATGGCAATTCAAGACAATTGGCGAGATATATCCATAAGCAAGTGCAAACCTACATGCCTGAAATGAATCCGATGATGATCTACAGATTGGACAGATTTGGTAGAGGTGGACACCATCGACCATTCAATGACCTCGGTTACCCGGGGGTAAGAATTATGGAAGCACATGAGAACTACAATAGACAGCATCAGGATATTAGAGAAGTGAACGGTATTAAATACGGTGATGTAGTGGAAGGTGTAAACTTTGGTTATGCCAAGAAATTGACTGCAGTAAATGCTATTTCACTTGCGGGTTTAGCTTGGGCGCCTCCTGCACCAAAAGAAGTAAGAATAGGAGGAGCCGTAAGACCTTCAACTACGCTTGAGTGGCAACAGAATACTAATGTCTCGGTTGCTGGGTATAAAATTTATTGGAGGTTGACTACTTCACCTACTTGGGACAGCTTCAAGTATGTTGAAGATGTAAACACTCATACCTTGGAAGGTATTGTAATTGACAATTACTACTTTGGAGTAGCTGCTGTAGGGATAGATGGCAACGAGTCGACCGTTGTTTTTCCTTATCAACAGATTATAAGAAGACGATAGTTATAAATGAAAAAGGCTGCGTCAAGTGGCCTTTTTTATGGCGTTTGTAAGATACATAATAGCCTAATTGTAAATCCCGATTCTTCCACTAGAATCACCCCTTGTCCAGTCTCAAAACTAAGTTCTTCTCTATCTATCGTTACTGGATTTATGGTAAATACATACATGATCTCTTCAGCATCGAACGCACCTAAGGGGTCATCATCATCAATGAGCAGAAAATCCCAAGGTTCATTTGTAAATCTGACGCGATCATTCTCAGGTAAAAGTCCCCCAATACCGCGTAAATCTGTTGCTTGGATATCAGCATTGGTTACATCTGTGCCTATAGGGTAAAGCGTAATTCCTTCTTGGCTCGATTGAGCTGTAGCACCAAAGAAGATCTCAGGGCCAGTTCCATCAGCATCCCATGCATTGCCATTTGCATCAGTTTCACTTATTGAGTTTACGACAAAGCCTGCAAAAACTCTTTCTCCAACGGCAGCGGTAATATTTGCATTTGAGACATCGCCTGTACTGCTAGTTACTGTGGCAACCACATCGTATTCGCCAAAATCTGAATAGGTATGTGTAGGGTTCTCTTCTTCAGAGAAATTACCGTCACCAAAATCCCATCTAATAGAACTTGCTTCAGTACTCGTACTTGTGAATGATATGTCATCACACGGCTCAACAATTTGTTTGTCGATTGCAACTGTGACGCTAGGTATAATCGGCACCACATCATCATCACCACTACAAGCAGAAATGAGAAGGATGAATGAGAGGAGTAGAATTATGCTTTCAGCGCGCTTATTAGATCTTTTCATATTTAATACCTTAGAACAAAGGCATAACCGGATTGTAAGAGATAGTGTTGAAATTATCTCACCTATTTATCTACGACCATGAAAAGGAGGCATCAGGTATTCACGCTCCTAGGAGGAGAGTGGGCTGCAGGAAAATTAAATTCTTGAAAATATGAATTTGGCTTTTAGCTGCCTTTACTCTTTTTGAGTTGTCTTGAAGCTGAAGATTTTGGTGTACCCGCTTCATCAATTGTGGTAATGATTACAGCCCCATTTACCGCTCTCATTCCCAGCGCAGCCCCGTCTTTCATTACTTTAACACTCTTTACTTCTTGTGGTTGAATAACTGAAATATCTTGCCAGATTTGCCCATCAACTAGGTATAAAGCTTCATCAGATCTTCCACTTAAATACTTAATATCTCTGATCACTATCTTCTTCCCTGAGCCATCAACTCTAGGGAGGATTTTAACCCCTGGAAACTGCCCCTGAATAAGCATCCAAATATTAGTATAGGTATGGTTCTTATTGTTGTATTCCAGAAAATTCGACTTGGCAAGCATTAAGGAAGACTCACTCATAAGTCCCTGACCCAGGGCAACTTGTTCATTTTCTGCTCCACCTAAGAAATACAGTTTGAGACTGATCTCTTCTCCAGCTTTCACACTCTGAACGTGCTTCTCAAAACCAGACCCTGTAAATACCAGCTTGTCTCTTTTCCCAATGTCAATTGAGAATTGCCCATTATTATCTGTAACTACTTCGTTTTTACTCTTCTTAGCCACCACTTTCACATTCTTTAGAGGGGTGTCTTTAAAGGCGAATACTTTGCCCGTAACTACATTTTGGCCATTCGCTTGAAAAGCAAATAACACGACTAATAAGAGGAAAGGTAGTTGATTGAATCGTTTCATAAGTCTCTTGGTTTGAATCGCTACAGTTAGCTTATCAGCTGTGTACTTCTCAATACGATACCAATTTACATAATGTTTGCTTTTAAATCAGGTCTTATTTATTCTACAAACATATAGATAATATATTTGTTCTATGTTTGTAAATATAATGTCATGAAAGGAAAAGGATCTTATATAGGAGAACTTGAGGAGTTAGTTCTTCTCGTAGTGGGCATATTAGGCGATGAGGCCTATGCGGTTGGTGTATTACAAGAAATGAAAGAACAAACCGGTAGGGAAGTAAACATTAGTGCAATTCATGCTGTGTTGGCAAGACTAGAAGATAAAGGCTGGTTAAGCTCAAGTATGGGTGGTGCTTCCAAAGTAAGGGGAGGCAGGCGAAAGCGCTTCTTTCACTTAACCTCGGCTGGTAGAGAAATGCTCGATCAAGTACGATCAGTGCGTGAGAATCTCTATGCACAGCTTCCGCAAGGCATTACTTATTCATTCAGTGTATGAATGTGCTCTAATTCTTCAAAGAACCTTTCAGCAGTTTCGCTGGCATGCGCATTCGGTTTTATGGGATTGCGCAGCAGAATCTGATCTAATTGCAGTTTTAACTTCTCTCGATGTAATTCAAATTCTTTTTTTTTGCTAAACTGCTGTTTAGAGAACTCAGGAAATAGCGTGCCCAACAAATCATTGAACCATAATGCCACCACTTCTGGCGATGTACAGTTGGGACAAGCGTGCTGATTGAAATAGAGTTTATTGATAAAATCTCGATCCATAACTTATGAATCGAAATCAGAGGTAAAGGGTTCAGGAATATCGTCTTTTTCCTTTCATAAAGGCCCTTTGCGATTTGCGTTGCTTAATGCTGATGTAGAAATACATTAAGGGTCCGAGTAGAAAAATTAAATACCCTGGCAGTTGCACATACCTATTAGAGTTCATCTTTCTTTCACTTCGATTTTTATTGTAATGTAAGAAGCTAACGGCATATGTAATGAGTAGTACGCTGCTAATCAGTATCCAAGCTGTTGTGTTCATAACTTAATCTACGAAAAAAGGATGATTAGTGAACCAACTCTGCAGGGGCTTCTTCTTTCTTTCTGTCTACTGCGTATACATTGTGAGTGCCCGTTTTGCCTTTGGCTGATATGGTATGTAAGCCGCAAGTGCTTCACCACTGATCGAATTTCTTGTATAGGGTCTCAGAAATAAGGAAGCGTGTATTCAGATCCTTATTAGCCTGTCCTATTCTGCTGGCGAAGTTTACGGTGTCTCCAATAGCAGCTTGTTTTTGCATGCCTTCGATACCAATGGTTCCCCAAATTATTTTTCCTGTGTGTGCCCCTAAACGGATCTTAAACTCATTGTCTACCAAGGTGTGAATGTCATGATCAAATTGAGCTACAGCATCTTGCAGATCGAAACCAGCGCTGATCAGGTTAGCTGCATGGTTCTTATTACCGTCTAGTCCGAATATGGCTAAGAAACCATCTCCATAGTAATCTACTATTCGGCCATTATATTTCTTGATAATACTCCCTGCGATGTAGTAGTATCTGTTCAGTACATGTACTACATCATATGCGGGTGTTTTTTCTGCGAAGGCTGTGTAATCAGCAATGTCTACAAAAAGCACAGAGGCTTTCATTTCCACTCCAAGACTTCGCGGTTGAGCGTTTACATCATAATCCATGATGATTTTCTGATCGATATCGTCTAGCACCAGTCTTCTGGCTTTTACATCTGCCGTGGGTTTCGTTTGGCATGCTAATCGAACTTCTGGAAGGAGTCCTAGTTTGTCTGGGAGTTCTGTTTCTTGTGGGTTTCTTTCCGGAAGGTTTTCGAGTCCTTCTTCTATGTAAACTCTACAGGTAGAACAAGCACCCTGACCACCGCAGGCATGCATGTGACTAACATCGGCTTCTAAAGAAGCTTCTAATATGCTCTGTCCTTCTTTCAGGTTTAATGTAACCTGATCGTTGACTAATTCAATCTTCACCATTTTATGCGTATTCCGACAATTCGAGCCAACGCAGTTCCTTCTCGTCTAATTCATCTGAAATATGCCCAAGTTCTTTGGTCCAATTGCTCAATTCTTCATGATCATTTGAACCGGTATTTAACTTATTCATTAAAGCCTCTTTTTTAGCTTCTAATTTTGGCATTTCAGCTTCTAACTGCTCGAATTCTAGCTTCTCCTTATAGGAAAGCTTTTTTCTCTCTTTTTGTTCCTTAGGCACAACATTCTGAACTTCTTTCGACTCTTTTTGTGACTTAGGTTTCACATCAACTTCGAATCTGTATTGTGTGTAATTACCCGGGAAGTCAGAAATCTTGCCTACACCATCGAACACGAAGAGATGCTCGACCAGTTTATCCATAAAGTATCTATCGTGAGATACGATTAAGATGCAGCCATCAAAGTTCTCTAAATAACCCTCAAGCGTGTTGAGGGTGATCAAATCTAAATCATTGGTGGGCTCATCAAGAATTAAAAAATTCGGACTTTGGATAAGTACCTCTAGCAATTGAAGCCGCTTTTTCTCCCCACCACTAAGCTTACCAATGGGTTTGTATTGAACTTCTGGTGGAAAGAGGAAGCGGGTAAGGAATTGGGAGATGGGAATAGTTCTTCCCTTACCCATTTCTACAACCTCTGCTATGTCTTTGGCAAAATCGATTACTGTTTGCGTAGGGTTGAAACTGAGTTCTGTTTGCTTGTAGTAGCCGAACTTTGTGGTTTCTCCTTTATCTATTTCACCAGAGGTGGGTGCTATTTCTTGCTGGAGCAATTTCAGTAGAGTGGTTTTGCCCGCACCATTTGGTCCTACAATACCGATTCTATCTTTTCGCTGGAAGATATAGCTAAAGTCTTTGATGAGGTCCTTTTCCCCATAGCCGTGAGAGAGTTTATCTATTTCAAGGACCTTCTTGCCCTGACGAGAAGCTTGAGCTGTTAGGGTTAAATTCTTCTCGGTGCTCTGACTGAAAGCAGTTTGCTTGGTGTCCTCAAAAGCATCGACACGGTATTTTGCCTTAGTACCTCTAGCTTTAGGTTGTCTTCTGATCCAATCAAGCTCTTTACGATAAAGGTTTTTGGCTTTATCTACTACCGATGCCTCATTGGCCGCTCGCTCGCCTTTCTTCTCTAAAAAGTAAGCATAATCTCCATTGTAGGTATGAAGCTGACCTTGCTCCAATTCAATAATTTCATTGGTCACCTTTTCTAAAAAGTACCTATCGTGTGTTACAAGAATTATAGCCATTTTAGATTGGCTTAATTCATTTTCAAGCCACTCAATGGTTTCAATATCCAGATGGTTGGTCGGCTCATCTAGAATAAGTAAGTCTGGCTTTCTAATAAGTACTTGCGCCAAGGCAATTCGTTTCTGTTGTCCTCCGGATAAAAGCTGTACTTCATGTTCCAACTCATTCAAACCAAGCTTACCCAGAATGGATTTGGCTTCTTGCTCTAAGTTCCATGCATTATGAGCATCCATATCTTCAATAAGCGTTTGAAGTCTGTCTACATTTGGTTCAGCTTTGGATGATTCTTTGGTATAGTTAATGAGCAATTGATGAGTAGCATCCGTAGGGTCGAAAACGCATTCCAGAATGGTAGCTCCTTTGGGGAATTCCGGGTTTTGAACCAGTGCTTTAACCTCAATGTCGTTTTTGTAGACTACAGATCCAGAATCAAGCGATTCTGTGCCAACCAATATTTTCAGAAGGGTAGACTTACCAGAGCCGTTTACGCCCACGAGTGCTACTTTTTGCCCTTGCTGTATACCAAAGCTAAGATTGTCTAAAATAGTGCGGTCTCCGAAAGTCTTGGAAAGGGATTCTACTGAGAGGTAGTTCATTCGGCAAAGGTAGTTATGGAATTAAATATGGTATGCTTTTTGTCACTTTAGTTATGAATCAAAAAAGGAGGGAAAATGAAGTTGAGATATTTAGTCGTGTTTATGTTATTCTTATCATTTAGCGTTCAAGCACAATACGAAAAAGCCGAGAAATCGAAGAAGGAACAGAGAAAGGAAAAAAGAGAAATCGAACGAAAAGCTGCTGAGTTAAAAGTGCAGGAAGCCTCAGTCGCACTAAATGACAGAGACTTTACTTTAAGAGCGGATGTTCTTTTCAACAGAAGAAATGAGTTGTTCCAAGTAGTCAATACCACCAACTTTGTAATGATTGAGGATGATAAAATTTTCGTTCAATATGGAGACCCTTTGAACGTAGGTTTAAATGGATCAGGAGGTGTTACTATTGAAGGGAATATCACTAAGTATGAGATTGGGGAGTATGAAGAGGGTAAGCCATTAGAAGCTCGAGTCTTTTTTTCGAGTCCTAATACGACAAGGGCTTTATCTGTTTTTATCCAGGTGACGGGCGAAGTCGCAGAGGCAAGAATACTTGTTGGAACTAATAGAATGAAGTTGAGGGGGCAATTTGAAAGGACCTCACAAACAGGTGCAATAGTTACAAGGAATTATAGAAATGGGATGTAATTATGAATGGCATAAAAAAAGGCAGTCATTTCTCAATGACTGCCTTTTTTTATGTCTTCTTAGTATTTACTCAGTTTCAGTAATCATCTCTTCGAGTTCTTCAATCTGAACTTCAAGTGGTTTGATATTGTCCACTCTCGTATCATCAGAACTGTGTCCGCCTGTTCCGTACATCTCGCCCAAGATTGGAGCAATCACTAAACCTACTAGACAAGTAAGTTTAATTAAGATGTTCATTGAAGGACCAGAAGTATCTTTAAAGGGATCACCTACTGTATCTCCAGTAACTGCAGCTTTGTGCGCCTCAGAACCTTTGTAAGTCATTTCACCATCTATCTCTACACCAGCTTCGAAAGATTTCTTAGCGTTATCCCATGCACCACCAGCGTTGTTCTGGAAGATTGCCCAAAGTACACCAGATACAGCAACACCAGCCATATAAGCACCTAAAGCCTCAGGTCCCATAGCAAAACCGATTATGATAGGGAATATAATTGTGATTGCGCCTGGAAGCATCATTTCTCTAATAGAAGCCTTCGTAGATATCTCAACACATTTGTCGTATTCAGGCTTACCCGTTCCTTCAAGGATGCCTGGAATTTCTTTGAATTGTCTTCTTACTTCTTTTACCATTTCCATGGCCGCTTTACCTACAGACTCCATAGCTAAGGCAGAGAAGATTACTGGTACCATACCACCAATAAATAAGGCAGCCAATACATCAGCTTTAAAGATGTTAATTCCATCAATACCAGTGAAGGTTACATAAGCAGCAAATAAAGCAAGCGCTGTTAAGGCCGCAGATGCAATAGCAAAACCTTTACCAATTGCAGCAGTAGTGTTACCAACAGAATCAAGAATATCTGTTCTTTCTCTTACTTCATCAGGACATTCGCTCATCTCAGCAATTCCACCCGCGTTATCTGCGATAGGACCGAATGCATCAATTGCTAATTGCATAGCAGTAGTAGCCATCATAGCAGAAGCTGCAATACCTACTCCGTAGAAACCAGCTAATTCATAAGCACCCCAAATGGCTCCAGCAAATAAAAGGATAGGAGCGAAAGTTGATTTCATTCCAGTTGCTAAACCAGCGATAATATTCGTAGCAGCACCAGTTGAAGAGTTTTGGATAATATCCATTACTGGTTTCTTACCAATAGCAGTGTAGTACTCAGTAAAGTAAGAAATAGCACCACCTACTACTAGACCAACTAGTACGGCACCAAATACTCTAATTGAAGTAATCTCTACAGATCCTTCTCCGAATAATTCCATTGTCATTACTTCAGGAAGAAGCATGTCTATAAGGAAATAACAAGCAATTGCTGTAAGGATGATAGAACCCCAGTTTCCTTTGTTTAATGCAGATTGAACTTCTGCTTCTTTTGCATTATTGTCTTTTATTTTAATGATAGCCATTCCCGCTAGAGAGAATAAGATACCAGTACCTGCAATTACTAGTGGTAATAAGATTGGCCCTATTCCACCAAAAGCATCACCTACAAATTGGCTACCCATGTCGTTAATAACATAGTTACCCAAAACCATGGAAGCTAATACCGTTGCTACATAAGAACCGAAAAGGTCAGCACCCATACCGGCAACGTCACCCACATTGTCACCTACGTTATCTGCGATTGTTGCAGGGTTTCTAGGATCATCTTCAGGAATACCAGCTTCTACTTTACCTACAAGGTCAGCGCCAACATCGGCAGCTTTGGTATAGATACCACCGCCTACTCTTGCAAATAGTGCAATAGACTCAGCCCCAAGAGAGAATCCTGCTAATGCTTCAAGTACAATTGTCATTTGATCTACGCCACCATTGTCAAAGTTCCCACTCATAAAGAATTGGAATAGCAATATGAAGATTACACTTAGGCCGAAAACGGCTAGTCCAGCAACACCTAGGCCCATTACTGAACCTGCGGTGAAAGATACTTTTAGTGCATTTGGTAGACTCGTACGAGCCGCTTGAGTAGTTCTTACATTAGCCGCAGTCGCGATACGCATACCAATGTTTCCTGCTAAACCAGAAAAGAAAGCACCAATTATGAAAGCAAATACAATGAAGTAGTGAGTTGTTTCAACTAGCATTGAAACGACACCCAAAAGGATTCCAGCTACAACAACAAAAACGGCTAAAACACGGTATTCAGCACTAAGGAAAGCAAGTGCTCCCTCTCTAATGTGTTGAGACAGGTCTTGCATTTTTTGATTGCCAGCATCTTGCTTGTTCACCCACTGGGCTTTCACAATCATTACTAACAAGCCGATGATTCCTAGAACAGGTACGGCATAGATTAAATAAGACATAGTTAAGTCGTTAATTTTTAAGACGTGCAAAGATAAAAGATGCACTAAGAAAACGAAAGAAGTGATGATTAAAACAAAAGGCAATTAAAAACCCCTTACAACCTATTGGTTATAAGGGGTTTGACTCTGGAAAACCTAAGTATTCCGAACTATATTTTATGGTTTTAAACTACCAATACCACCATCAACGCCAATAACCTGACCTGTAATCCAAGAGGATTGGTCTGATAGTAAAAAGGAACTGATTTCAGCTAAGTCTTCTGTTTCTCCATAACGACCAATCGGATGCCTTTTATTAGAGGCCTCTTTTTTATCGTCCGTTGAGAGAATTCTTCCAGCCAATGGAGTATCCGTTAATGAAGGTGCAATCATATTCACACGAATATTGTGGCTACTCCATTCTGCAGCTAAAGACTTGCCTAATCCTTCAACAGCTCCTTTTGCTAGAGCAATAGAAGAGTGAAAGTTCATACCAAGTTTTACCGCAACGGTACTATAGAGTACTACACTTGCACTGTTGGCAGCCTTTAAACTTTTAAAAGCAGCTTGAAGTACTTTAGTAGCCCCAAGCACATTGATATTTAAATCATGAAGAAACTCCTCTTCCTTTATTCTATGAAAAGGCTTCAGGTTAATTGTGCCTGGCGCATAGACTAAACCGTTAAGTTCAGCAGGTATAAAGCTATAATCAGCATTAGCATCGGTAATATCCAGATTGTAATGATCGATACCTGTAATATTAGGATTGGTTCTAGATGCTGAAATCACTGTTGCACCGCGAGAGATCGCTAATTCAGCAGTTGTTCTACCTATACCACTACTTGCTCCAATAATTAAGATTGTCTTTCCCTGCATTATTTCAACTTGTTACTGATGTATGTCATTAATTCGTTTTTGGTAGCCTCTTCTTTGAATTTACCATCAAACTGAGCTGTCACAGTTGAGCTATTCACATCTTCAACTCCTCTTGAAGAAACACATAAGTGTTCCGCATCAATGATTACTGCAACGTCTTCAGTTTCTAGAATAGATTTTAATTCGTTAGCGATCTGAACTGTTAAGCGCTCTTGAACCTGAGGTCTCTTAGCGTAGTAGTTCACGATTCTATTGATTTTAGACAGGCCAATTACTTTGCCACTAGAGATATACGCCACATGCGCTTTTCCAATGATGGGTACAAAGTGGTGCTCGCAGTTTGAATAAAATGTAATGTCTTTTTCAACCAACATTTCATTGTACTGATACTTGTTCTCGAAGAGAGCAATCTTTGGCTTGTTATTAGGGTTTAATCCACTGAATATTTCTTTGATGTACATTTTGGCAACTCGCTTAGGAGTTCCACTCAAACTATCATCAGTTAAATCGAGTCCCATAATATCCATGATGTCACGGAATTTATCTTCGATCAACTTCATTTTTAAGGTGTCATCCATGTCGAATGCATCTGACTTCATTGGAGTATCAAATGAAGTACCGATGTGCTCGTCACCAATTTCCTCTACACTAATATCGTTAAGCTGGGTATTCAACATAATTTCTTTCGGTCTCGAATAATGTAACTTTTAGGTCTTTATCAGACTCAATATTTTCTCTAAGTATATCATAAATCACTATTGCCATATTTTCGGCTGTAGGATTTATCTCTTTAAACTCTTCCACATCAAGGTTTAAGTTTTTATGGTCGAATTTATCTGTTACGTTTTCTTTAATCAGGTCACTTAGCACCTTCATATCATAAACGTATCCCGTTTCTGGATCAGGCTCACCAGATACTTTCACAATCAAATCGTAATTATGACCGTGATAGTACTTGTTATTGCACTTACCAAAAATTTTCTCGTTCTGCTCTTCGCTCCAGTTTGGATTGTTGAGCCTATGGGCCGCATTAAAATGCTCCTTTCTAAAAACTGCTACTTTCATTCTTGATTATTTATGAGTGAGTAAGAAGTTTGCTTACTACTTTTAATTATCACGCTTAGGCAACATTTAGTTCTCATTTTTTGTTCAACTAATTGAAAAAATAATTAAACAAAACAAGATACGATCGAGGATTTGAAACGGATAGAGGTAGCAGTAGTTGGTAGTGGTATGGGTTCTCTTAGTGTTGCGGCACTTCTGGCAAGCAAAGGAAGAAAACCAGTTGTATTTGAACAGAATTGGCAGCCAGGTGGATGCACTTCGTCTTATTGGAGAAAAGGCTTTGTTTTTGAAGCTGGCGCAACTACGCTGGTTGGTCTAGGTAAAGGCATGCCACTGCAATATGTTCTAGATCAGACGGGTATAGAGGTGAATGCAAAGAAGCTTGACTTGCCCATGCAGGTTCATTTAGCAAATGGAGAAACCTTAAACCGATATGAATCCTTAGAGGATTGGATAAATGAAGCAGAAAGAGTTTTCGGTAGAAAAGGTCAAAGACAGTTCTGGAAAGAGTGTTTTGATGTATCTCAATTTGTATGGAGAACTTCTCTTAAGCAGAATCATTTCCCTCCATCTAAATTAAAAGATTTGGTAAAGGCAGCCGCCAATGTAAGCTTCGATCAACTCAAAAATGTGCCCAGTGCTTTCGTCTCGGTACAAAGTGTTCTCATAAAATATGGCCTGGATCAGAATAAGTTGTTTGTAGACTTTGTGAACGAACAATTGTTAATAACTGCTCAAAATCATGCCGCTGAAGTGAATTTCCTATTCGGGGCAACTGCGCTTTGTTACACGAATTTCCCCAACTATTATGTTGATGGTGGCTTGTTGAATCTAGTTAATCCATTTGTGAAATATATAGAAGATAGAGGAGGAGAGTTAAAATTAAGAGAGGGTGCGCAATTGGTGGAGAGGCAAGCTGACGGTTATCTGATCCGTACTAAGGAAGGAGAGTACCTGGCTGAATATGTTGTCTCGGGAATACCTATTAATAACACTTTCGAGATCTTTCAGGGAAAATATCAAGATAAGTTAAAGTCTAAACTGATGGAGTCTAAGGAGGTCAACTCAGCATTTCAAATGGGTATTGGCTTCAAACCGCATCGAGCCTTTGAATCTATTCATCATCAGATACACTTAGAATCTCCCTTAGTTGAAACATGTTCCGATAGCATCTTTATTAGTTTGAATCACCCTGAGGATAAATCGAGAACCGATGAAGAGGGCATGATGGTCATGTCGGTGAGTACTCATGCTCCTGATCCAGGGAATAAAATAATTGATAATGAGCAAGCAGAAGCCGCAGTCATTCAAAAGCTGGAATCGCTTGATTTCTTAAAGAAGGACAATATCGTCTATCAACATTCTTCCACGCCAAAGTCTTGGTCTATGTGGACAGGCAGAAAGTGGGGGTTTGTTGGAGGTTACCCTCAATATATGAATATCAAACCTTGGCAAATGTTAGATGCTCGCTTAGACGGGCATAAAGCCTATTTGGTTGGTGATACGGCCTATCCAGGCCAAGGGATACCTGGAGTTACCTTATCAGGAATCATAGCATTTGAAAAAATGTGCTCTGATTGGAAACTTTAAAAACATTCTTTTTAGCTCAAAAAAGGCTATTCCATCAAAGCTGTTACAACTAAGTATCAAATTGTGACATTCGTTTACCAACCTACCCTGAATTGCCCGTTCATTTGAATAAGTAATCGCAAAAAGGTCAAACGCGAGAACTTATGAAGAACAAAAACTTAAAAACAACGAAAATGAAAAAGCAATTCACAAACGCATTAGCAGCAATAGTTTTGTTAGCTAGTGGATTCACAGCAACAGCAAACGAATCAAAAAAAGAAATCTCATTGACAACAGAAAAGGAAAAAGCAGTTGTCTTACAAATGAACAACCTTGAGGCAGGAACTCAGATCTCAATTGTAAACGAAGAAGGAAAACTTCTTTTTAAAGATGAGGCAAAGTCTAACCAGTATGGTAAAGTATTCAACTTGAATCAATTAGAAGAAGGTCAGCTTTACTTAGAAATTGAAAGTGCTGAAAAGCTAAAGGTAATGTCAATAGAGGTTACTAAGACACAAGCATCATTAAGCAACCAAGCTGAATTAGTAATCGAAAAACCTTCGGTTAGAATCGCAGATGGTACCATGAAGGTATACTTTGGAGAAAACGAGTCAGTTTGTGGAATGAAAATCTACGATAACTTAGGAAGTGTAGCTTTTAAAGATCAAATCGGTTCGGCTCAAATGAAACGATACGATGTATCTAAATTAGCTGAAGGATCATATGAAATTCAGTTTACTGCAAAAGGCAGAAACTTCTATCATACAATCACTCTTTAGTCAAGAGAAAAATTAAAAGAAGCCTCGTTCAGATTTTCTGAGCGAGGTTTTTTTGTGCCCGGACGTATCGAGCAGCTAAAAAGTTGCATTGTACTGTTTGTGCACTAATTGTGTGCGTATGTGAACAAGTTTAAAAATTTTCAGCGAGTGTAAATATTGTAAGTATCAGTAAATCAACGAGATATATGTTCTGGCACAGCAATTGGCTATGAATAGGCAAGTCGGCTACTTTGGTCAGTAGCTTTAAATTCAAAATAATAACAACAAAAAGTCATGAACTCATTAGTCTTTAAAGACATTAACACCATAAACAGACGATTAATCCTAGCGATTGGTCTTATGGTTGGGTTAAGCACGCTGGTATTTGCTAATACAAATGTAGAGGCAAAGTTGACGAGAGAAGAAGCATCAGAGCTAATCTCTTTGGTAAAGGAAGAATTCGAGTTAGATTCTTATGAACCAGTTCTTGTTTTTGATGAGAATGGAGAATTCAAAGAATTGAATCCAATTCAGATCATTAAAATATACGATAGAAACAATGAGCTTTTGTTAGAGGCGCCAATCACTAAGATTGATCAGTCGAAAAACAAGAATCTTAAAAGGCTCTTAAATGCGAGTGATTTCTTAACAGAATTCAGTCACACTAAATACTATCGATTAGATATTTAAAGTTCAATAACTCAAAACAAAAAAAGCCACTCATCTGAGTGGCTTTTTTTGTTTCATTTCTATTAATGACTAGCAGTGCTCTTCGAAAACATCTGCTAGGTGATTACCGATCATTTCTGCGCTTCTTCCTTCAATGTGATGTCTTTCCACAAAGTGAACTAACTCACCATCTTTAAATAGGGCTACCGAAGGAGAAGAAGGAGGGTATGGTAAATGATACTCTCTCACTTTTTCTGTGGCATCAATATCTCCACCAGCAAATACTGTTGTTAAGTTATCAGGTTTTTTGTCTGATAATTTAAGTGCCATTTTAACACCTGGTCTTGCAGTACCTGCTGCACAACCACAAACACTGTTAATCACGATTAACGATGTGCCTTTATGTTCTCCTAAATGCTCATCAACAGCATCTGCTGTCTTTAACTCAGTAAAACCAGCTTCAGTAAGCTCTTGTCTGAATGGGACTAATAAATGTTCTGGATACATATCTCTTAATTTTATTCTCTTTTACATAAAGCCAAGCTCAAGCTTAGCCTCTTCTGACATCATTTCTTGCGTGTATGGTGGGTCGAAAGTCAATTCAACCTCCACTTCGTTCACATCTTCTAATGCTTGAATCTTTTGTTTTACCTCTTCTGGAATTATCTCAGCTGCAGGGCATGAAGGAGAGGTGAGTGTCATTACTACGTAAACGTTATTTACTGGGAATACATTGATCTCATAGATCAAGCCTAGTTCATAAACATCTACGGGAATCTCTGGGTCGTAAACAGTCTTTATGGCTGCCACAACTTCTTCTCTTAATCCCTCTTTTATTCCAGACATATCTTCTTGTTAATTATTGGCAGTCTTGGTAGAAAACGCCAAACCGTATATTTTCATTTGTTTCATCATAGCACCGAGACCATTAGATCTTTGCGTGCCAATGAATCGATTCAATCCTACTTTATCCACAAAGAACAAATCAGAGTCAACAACTTCTTGAGGAGTTCTCCCAGATAATATTCTCACCAATAAACTCACCAGTCCTTTAGTTATAGCTGTATTTGAATCAGCATTGAATTCAATCTTGCCCTCATCCAGCTTCGCATCGAGCCAAACTTTAGATTGACAACCCTTTACAATGTTATCATCGGATTTAGCTGCATCAGCCATAGGAGGGAGCTGCTCTCCAAGCTCCATTAAATAACCTATTGACATTTCCATGTCTCCATCGAGCATAGAAAATTCTTCTACTATTTCGTTTTGTATGTCGGCTATAGATTGGCTCATCTGAATTTGCTGATTGTATCGTTCAACGCTGCAATAAAGCTGTCTATTTCTTCTTTGGTGTTGTAAACAGAAAAAGAGGCCCTAGCAGTTCCCTCAATGCCATAATGATCCATTAAAGGTTGCGTACAGTGGTGTCCTGTTCTTACTGCAATGCCTTTTGCATCCATCCACATTCCCAAATCAAAGTGATGAATTCCTTCCACTTGAAAGGAGATCACGCTCACTTTATCTTGAGCTGTACCCACGATTTTTACTCCTTCGATCGCTTCCATTTTAGCGGTGGCGTATTCTAAGAGCTCTTTTTCGTAGGCAGCAATGTTCTCCTTACCAATCTCTTCAATAAACTCAACTGCCTTTTTAAAAGCAATTACGGTGGCGATATCCGGAGTACCAGCTTCGAATTTGTAAGGAATATCGTTATAGGTGGTTTTTGTAAATGATACATCTTTGATCATTTCACCACCACCTTGATAAGGAGGCACTTTCTCCAATATGTCTCGCTTACCATATAGCACGCCTATGCCAGTAGGTCCGTACATTTTGTGAGCTGAAAACGCAAAGAAATCAATGTTGAGATCTTGAACATCTATCTCTAAATGTGAGGTAGACTGAGCACCATCTAGGAGTACTTTAGCACCAACCACATGGGCTTTCTCTACAATCTTTTTTACAGGATTGATGGTGCCTAGTGTATTAGATGCATGATTAAATGCAACGAGTTTAGTTTTCTCAGAGATCAGACCATCTAATTCATCCACAAGGATTTCGCCTGCCTCATTAATAGGCATGATCTTGAGATCGGCTCCTTTTTCTTCGCAGATTAATTGCCAAGGCACAATATTGGAGTGGTGCTCCATGGTAGAGATGAGGATTTCATCTCCTTTCTTTAAGAACTTGCGCCCCCAAGAAGAAGCCACAAGGTTAATGCTCTCAGAAGTACCTTTCGTAAAGATGATTTCTTCTGATTCATTAGCATTAATAAAGCGTTGAATCACCTTACGTGTGTCTTCAAAAGCAGTCGTAGAACGCTCTGCTAATGTGTGTATGCCTCTATGAATATTTGCATTATCTTTTTGATAATAATTCACTAGCGCGTCTACAACACGTTGAGGCTTCTGATTTGTAGCTGCATTATCAAAGTATATTAAAGGCTTACCATTAACTACTTGGTCTAATACAGGAAACTCTCTGCGGATTCCTTCAATATCCAACTTCACACCTGTCAAAGTTTTTGACATTTATCTCTCTAGTCTATCTGCAATAATTCTTTCTACATGCTCTTGAACTGGCTCCAATTCAAGGTTCTCAATCACATCACTTGCAAAAGCGTGTAATAAAATTGCTCTAGCTCTTTCTTTTCTAATGCCTCTGGCTTGGAGATAGAACATAGCATCTGGGTCTAATTGACCAGTTGTGCAACCATGGGAACATTTCACATCATCAGCCCAAATTTCAAGCTGTGGTTTCGTGTTAACGGTTGCGTCATTGGTCATTAGAATATTCTTATTCGATTGAAATGCATTTGTTTTCTGTGCATCCTGACGAACAAAGATTTTACCATTAAAGACACCCTTTGTTTTGTCATCCATGATGCCCTTATACAATTCATTAGAATTACAATTGGGCTTCAAGTGATCAACTACTGTGTGGTTGTCAACATGCGTTTTACCACTTAAAACGTAAAGGCCATTCATGTTCGCTTCACAACCTTCATCTTCTAATCTGATGTCTAGGTTGTTTCTTACCATAGCCCCATTTAAAGCAATAGTATTAGCGGTGAAAGTACTGTCTTTCGCTTGATTCACTTTCACATTTGAAATGTGGTAGGTGTGATCAGCATCGTCTTCTAACTTAAAATACTTAGTGTTCGCAGAGGCAGCAACCGATACTTCGTTTACCACATTGGTGAATGCTTTTTCGCTACCTATCGTGTCAAACTTTTCAAGAATAGTAACCTGAGCTGTTTCAGAAACAGAAATGAGGTTTCTAACATTATAGAATAATTGCTCATTCTTGGTTTCACCAATAAAGTATAATGCGATTGGCTTACTGATGACCGCGCCTTTATCAACTTTAATGACAACTCCATTTTGACTGAATGCTGTATTTAAAGCTATGAATGCATTGTCTTCAAATGATGCGATTTGACCGAATTGAGATGTTAGTTCTTCAACATTATCTGCTGAAGAGCCTTGGAATGTCTCAATGCTCAATCCCTCTTCTGAAACTTTGTCAGAAAGGTCTGCCGAATAATGTCCATTTAAGAAAACTAGGTTATAGGCGTCTAGTCCTGCAATTTTAACGCTTTCTATCTCTTCATTTGTGAGATTGGCACTTCTCTCATTCGCTCCGAAATCGATGTTCTTTTCTAGGGCTTTTGTCAAGTTCGTGAACTTGTATTCCTCATGCTTCGCATGCGGAAATCCAGTTTGGTTCAAACTGGCAAAAGCTGCTTTTCTTACTTGATGTATCGCACTTTTGCTTTGACCATTTAAGCTCTTTTCGAAAGCTTCAAAACGACCAGCCAGTGAATCAAGAATTGATTGTCCTGCTAGTTTTGTCATGGCTTATACCGTTGCGTCTGCTTCTTCTTTGATCCAATCGTATCCTTTGGCCTCCAGCTCTAGGGCAAGATCTTTTGTGCCTGATTTTACGATTCTTCCTTTATATAAAACGTGCACATAATCTGGCACAATATAATCTAAGAGTCTTTGGTAGTGTGTTACAACAATAGTGGCATTGTCTTTAGACTTAAGTGTATTTACACCTTTAGCTACAACTTTCAAAGCATCAATATCTAAACCAGAATCGGTTTCGTCCAGTATTGCCAATTTAGGCTCAAGCATCGCCATCTGGAAAATTTCATTTCTCTTCTTCTCACCACCTGAGAAACCTTCATTTAAAGATCTACTCAAAAGAGATTGGTCTATTTCAACCAATTTCATTTTTTCTTTCATCAATTTTAAGAATGAAACGGCATCCAAGGCTTTTTCACCATGATGCTCTATCACCTGATTGATAGCAGTTTTCATAAAGTTAGTAGTACTAACTCCGGGGATTTCTACAGGATATTGGAATGCCAAGAAAACGCCTTCTCTTGCTCTTTCGTCTGCATCCATTTCCAATAGGTCATTTCCTAAGAAATTAACATCTCCGCCAGTTACTTCGTAATCTTCTCTACCCGCAAGCACAGAAGCTAAAGTACTTTTACCAGAACCATTTGGTCCCATAATGGCATGTACTTCGCCTGGTTTAACTTCTAGATTAATGCCACGCAAAATTTCTTTTTCCTCTATGCGCGCTTGCAAATTCTTTATTGACAACATCTCTACTTAATTCTACTTTTGATTATCCAACAGATCCTTCTAGGGTTAAGGCTAAAAGCTTTTGTGCTTCAACCGCGAACTCCATTGGTAATTGATTTAAAACTTCTTTAGCGTAGCCGTTTACGATTAGTGCTACTGCAGACTCTTCATCTATACCTCTTTGCTGGCAATAGAAGATTTGATCTTCTCCAATTTTTGAGGTTGTGGCTTCGTGCTCGACCTGAGCCGATTGGTTTTCAATGTCTATGTAAGGGAAGGTATGGGCACCACAGAGCGATCCCATCAAAAGAGAGTCACATTGTGAGAAGTTTCTTGCATTATCTGCACGCTTCATTACTTGTACTTGACCTCTGTAACTGTTCTGAGAATGACCTGCAGAAATACCCTTGGAAACGATTCTTGACTTGGTGTTTTTACCAATATGAATCATTTTAGTGCCTGTATCTGCTTGTTGGTAGTTATTAGTTACCGCAACAGAATAGAATTCTCCTTGTGAATTATCTCCTTTTAGAATACATGATGGATACTTCCATGTAACAGAAGATCCGGTTTCTACTTGGGTCCAAGAGATTTTAGAGTTATCGCCTTCGCAAATCCCTCTTTTGGTAACGAAGTTGTAAATACCTCCTTTACCATTCTTGTCACCTGGATACCAATTCTGTACTGTTGAATATTTTACCTCAGCGTCTTTAGCAGCCTTAATTTCTACAACTGCTGCATGTAGCTGGTTTTCGTCTCGTTGAGGTGCTGTACACCCTTCTAAGTAACTTACGTAAGAACCTTCGTCTGCAACAATCAGGGTTCTTTCAAACTGCCCTGTGTTAGCAGCATTAATTCTAAAGTAGGTTGATAGCTCCATTGGGCATCTCACCCCCTTAGGAATATAGCAGAAGGATCCGTCAGAGAATACCGCAGAGTTTAGTGCTGCAAAGTAGTTATCACTAACAGGAACAACTGTACCCATATGTTTCTTTACCAATTCTGGATGTTCTTTTACTGCTTCTGAAAAGGAGCAAAAGATGATACCTAGCTCGCCAAGTGTCTCTTTGAAAGTAGTGGCAACCGACACAGAATCTATGACCGCATCAACAGCTACTCCTGTAAGCCTTTTCTGTTCAGTCAAAGAAATTCCTAACTTCTCGAAAGTCGCTAGTAATTCAGGATCTACTTCATTAAGAGATTTCGGTTTGGCACTCTGTTTAGGTGCAGAATAATATATTAGGTCTTGATAATCGATTTCAGGGTAGGTGACATTAGGCCACTGTGGTTCTACCATTTTTTGCCATGCACGGAAAGCGTCAAGTCTCCATTCGAGAAGCCATGCTGGCTCTTCTTTTTTAGCAGAAATAAATCGAACGATATCCTCATTGAGGCCTTTTGGAGCCTCATCTGCCTCTAAGTCTACTGTCCATCCGAATTCGTACTCTTTCGAGGTGAATTCTTCTAATATCTGATCGTCATTACTCATAAGAGCTTATTTAGAATGATTCGAAATGCAAAGTTACAACCTAAAATTGGCATGAAAGGTTTCTCTTATTTCTTTTTTATATGTGGTATAGATAAAAGTTTAACTTTTTTCCGTGAGAGTAATACTTCTATTTAGTGTTTCTTCGAGAATTACGAAGGTTTCTGTACGTTCAATTCCCATTACATTTTGGACTTTATCGTGTAGGATATTCTTTAAATGATCTGTGTCCTTAGCATAGATTCTTACGAACATAGAATAGTTGCCAGTAGTGTACAGAATTGAGGTGATTTCTGGAATTTTCTTCAATTGCTCAGCCACCTTATCATAAAGGGAGCTTTGAGAAAGATATATGCCAAGGAAAGACCCCAAAGTGTATCCCAATGCTTTTAGATTCAAGTCTAGACTAGCGCCTTTTACCACACCCATTTTTTCAAGCTTATTCATTCTTACGTGAACCGTGCCACTAGAAACAAAGGCTTGTTTTGCTACTTCAGTGTATGGTTTCTTTGCATTGTTCTGCAAAACAGACAAGATGGATATGTCTACGTTATCGATTTCGTAATGATCAGGCATATTTGGTGTTAGTTTTTATGGTATTCGAAACGAATGAATTATTATATTAATTAATATTTAAATAATAAGCTATATTGTTACTGATAATATAATATTAGGTTGATTTATTATACATTTGATATATAATCAAACGGATTAATTAGAGAATGAAAAATACACTGTAGGGTGACGAAACAGGCAGCCGTACCCTCCTCTCTCGAGGGTGGAGAATTCAGGATAAAGTCAATCGACCTAACTGCTCCGTGGAGGGTTCGAAATCGATCCCGATTTATCGGGAGAAGATTCACGAAGGGTGGTGCGCCATGCCTTGCGGGTATGAGTAATCCTTCTCCTACAGCCATTATGATTACAATTAGAAGATTCTCTTGTTTTAAGGGTTCCAGAAATGGAACCCTTAGTTTGTTTACAGAGGTTATTGAAACAGGCTCCCGATAGCTATCGGGAGTACCCTCCTCTCTCGAGGGTGGAGAATTCAGGATAAAGTCAATCGACCTAACTGCTCCGTGGAGGTTCGAAATCGATCCCGATTTATCAGAAGCAGATTTATAAAGGGTGGTACGGCATGCCTTGAAGGTATGAGTAGTCTTTTTCCTACAGCCATTAAATAAGGGAACGCATTTCTGAGTTCCCTTTTTTCATGCTGTATTCCTGTGTATCGGCTTTTCTCCTATATTTGAAGTTATCCAAAATCAAACCTATGAGTACTCACCCCTGGATAGCTAAATACCCAACAGGTATTCCTGCTGAAATCACAGATAATAGAGAAGAAAATTTATTAGAGCTTTTTAATAATGCCTTCAAAAAATTTGGAAGCAGAGAAGCTTTTGAATGTATGGGTAAAGCCTATACTTACCATGATATTGATAAGTATTCGGGATTTTTTGCTGCATATCTTCAAAACAAACTTGGTCTAAAACCGGGAGACCGAATAGCCATTCAGATGCCTAATTGTTTACAATATCCTATTGCCTTAATAGGAGCGTTAAAGGCTGGCTGTGTGGTGGTGAATACAAACCCGCTCTATACACATAGAGAAATGGAGCATCAATTTACAGATGCCGATGTAAAGGCAGTGGTGATCGTGGCGAATTTTGCGCACAGCTTAGAAGTGGCATTACAGAAGATTCATATAGACCATATTATTGTTACCGAACTAGGAGACTTACTTGGTGGGGTTAAAGGTTCTTTGGTAAATTTTGTAGTGAAGCACATTAAGAAAATGGTGCCGAAATACAGTATCAACGACATCACCAAGTTTAAAACAGTGCTGAAGGACGGTGCCAGAATGAAGTACACTAAACCTCAAGTTGCTTCTACGGATACTGCATTCTTGCAGTATACAGGAGGAACTACAGGGGTGTCAAAAGGAGCTACGCTTTCTCATTCCAATGTGGTAGCACATACCCACATTATTAATAACTGGTTTAAGCCTCTATTAAAAGACGGTCAAACCGAGACCATGATCACAGCCATTCCTTTGTATCATATTTTTGCCTTGAATGTGAACGGAACATTCATGATGCATATAGGGGCCAAGAACGTGCTGATTACTAATCCGAGAGATATGCCTGGCTTTATAAAGGAATTGAAGAAGCATCATTTCACTTTGTTTACAGGTGTGAATACTTTGTTCAATGGACTCTTAAATCAGCCAAATTTTGGCGAGGTCGATTGGAGTAACCTTAAAGGATCGATAGGAGGAGGGATGGCCGTACAAGATGCTGTTGCTCGTAAGTGGGAAGAAATGACAAAATCACCTTTGGTAGAAGGATATGGGTTATCAGAGACTTCACCCGTGGCCAGTTGTAATCCTTTAGATGGGTCGCATAAAATGGGAACTATAGGAATGCCGGTTTCTTCTACCCAGTTGGCCATTTTCGATGATAACGGAAATCAATTACCACAAGGGGAAGTAGGAGAGATATGTATCAACGGTCCTCAGGTAATGAGCGGTTATTGGAATAAGGATAATTCGTCTGTTTTCTTTGAAGGCGGTTGGTTCCGTACCGGAGACATTGGTACTATGGATGAAGATGGATTCTTCAAAATTGTGGATCGTAAAAAGGATATGATTAACGTATCAGGCTTTAATGTATTCCCGAATGAGGTGGAGAACGTTATTGCAGATTGTGAGAAGGTATTGGAAGTTGCAGTTATAGGGATTCCAGATCCTAAGTCAACAGAATGTGTGAAAGCTTTTGTAGTGAAGAAAGATGCCGGTCTTACGGAAGAAGAACTCAGAGCATTCTGTGAAGAAGAACTCACAGGTTATAAGAAACCGAAACATATTGAATTTATAGATGAATTGCCTAAAACGAATGTGGGTAAGATTCTAAGGAGAAAGCTGAAAGAAATGGAAGCTGCGAAATAAAAAGAGGAAGCCAATTCGGCTTCCTTTTTTTATGTTTTTGACTTTGGGTTCGAAGCTTTAAGAATACGTTTCTTCCTTGTCAAGTTTGAATACAACTCTTACTTGCATTTTGGTTTTAACTTCTTTTCCTCTCTGTTTACCAGGAATCCAGTTTGGAGATTCTAATAAAGCATTAACGGCCTGCTCATCGCAGCCCCCGCCTATACCTCGTTGCACTTCAATATCTTCTATGCTGCCATCTTCATTCACAATAAATGACAAAAATACGGCACCCTCAACACTAAGTTTTTTTGCTTCCTGAGGGTATTTGATGGTGTTTTTTAAATGCTCACCCCAAGCGGACATTCCTCCAGGAAAAGAAGCAGGTTCTTCAACTACAAGAAAAATTTGATCACTTGGAATAGATTTGTTGTTTTCGTCTACAATTGCTTTAGCCTGAATCTCAGGTCCTTGGTCCAACATAACATCAGGATCATCACAGCCAATGGCCAGTATGGTTAATAAGAGTAAGGTTAATTTTTTCATTTTCTGATTGGTTAAACTAATTACGGACTCAATGTAACGCATGATTTAGTTATATACAAATAAATTTAGTTCACGAATAGTTTTAGCAACTCGTTCTGGATACCTCGGAAGGGTAGTGGGTCTACGTTTCCCGTAATAGCTAAAACCGTTTCTGATGGTTTATGCATGATAAACCAAGTAATGCCGCCAACAGAACCTCCCGAGTGGCCAACAAACTCATAGCCATCGATTTTAACGGTTCTCCAGCCCATACCATAGCCGGTTTCTTTTCCATTGCTAGTTTTTTGAGACTTCATCCATTCGTCAAGAGTAGACTGTTTTAAATAGCCTTCTTTCATATGAGCTTGGCCAAATGTGCAAAGGTCTTCTGTCGTTCCAACAAAGCCACCGCCAGCCCATTTACAGCTATTATCTACATATGGGGCTTCTACAAATTCATCTTGGTTATTAATCTGATAAAATTTGGTCCTGTTTGCAATTTCTCTATCTGCATGGTCTGGTACGGTATTGTCCATACCAATGGCATCGAATACCTCAGACTGTAT
>CBFIDV010000015.1:0-65457 GCA_965661455.1 Roseivirga sp. | reverse complement strand
AGATGGCATTCCAGGCTATAATCGATTAGTCGATCAAAAAGTGGCTAATCTTGGGCTATATGGTCAGTGGGAATGGTCTGTGAGTCAGTCTTTGAAGCTATTAACAGGAGCTCGTTTCGATCAATCACAAGTAGATGGATATTATAAATTAGGACAGTTTGAGCGAACCATTGATAATGACTTTGGTGTACTGAGTCCTAGATTTACCATCCTCTACAAACTGAATAGCAACTTACAATTTAGAGGCGGTTATGCCCGTGGATTTAGAGCTCCACAAGCCTTTAATGAAGATTTACATATTGCCACAGCCGGAGGAGAGCCCGTTTTTGTTCTCCTCTCGGATAACCTGCAAAAAGAAACTTCAGATGCCTTTACGGGCTCCTTAGCCTACACCTTAAGTGAAGGTACAAGCCAGTTTGCCTTTAATGTGCAAGGCTTTTACACCCAATTGAATAATCCGTTCGTATTAGTGAACACTGGAAGTCAATTACCTAACGGTTCTATTGTAGAAGAGGTAAGAAACGGCCTAGGTGCACTTGTCAAGGGATTTAACTTTGAATTAAATTATGCACCGAATGCCCAACTCACCTTCCAATCTGGATTAACAATTCAGCGTTCGGAGTTTGTCGAAAGCCAAGTGCTTTTTGAACCAGAAACCCCAGGAGAGGGAGAAATGCTCGAAAGTGATAGTTTTATGCGTATGCCGAATACTTATGGTTTTTGGAACCTTACTTATGAAACGAAAAGTGATTGGCAGTTCTCGCTTTCTAATGTAATTACGGGTTCAATGCTTGTTCCAGAGATTCTACAATCAAACGGAGTGATGGTGTTGAGAGAGTCTAACACATTCTGGGATACGACCATAAAGGCCGATCATCATTTTCATATCGGATACAATCTTCACCTGACCTTAAGTGGTGGTGTACAAAATGTATTCAATAGTTTCCAAAGTGATTTTCAGAGAGGGCCGACTCGGGATTCGGATTATGTCTACGGACCGGCTAGACCTAGGACATATTTCTTTAGTCTGAAGATTAGCAATAATGATTAAGAAAGCTGTTCTCATATCGCTGATCTGTTTGGCTTGTTTCAACTCGAATGCACAAGTAAACTGGTTAAGCTTTGAAGAACTAGATTCCGCTTTAACCGCTGCTCCCAAGCCTGTTTTACTCGATTTCTACACCGACTGGTGTACCTACTGCAAAAAGATGGACAAAGAAGTTTTTACGAATGATGAGATCATTCAAGGACTAAATGATTCGTTTTATACGGTACGGTTCGATGCAGAATCAAATCAATCCGTCTCTTTTGATGGTGGAGTATTTGTAAAACGCGAAAATCAGCGGTTTCATGATTTGGCTTTGCTCTTGGCGACCAGAAGAGGAGAGTTTGCTCCACCTGCCTTGCTTTTTTTAGATTCTAGCTTCAGCGTGAAAGAAAAACATCTTCAATACATGTCTAGAAAGCAATTATTGAGGCGAATAGAAAAATATGGCCTTGATTGACTTTTTGGTTTATTCTTCAAGCTACTTGCTTAGATTTGAGGCATGAAATCAAGAATCGGTTTATTCTTCCTTATTGCAGTTTGTGGCTTAAGTATCACTGCCTACGGTCAAGACACAACATCAGATCCCATCATCACAGATCGACCTTCATTTGGTACAGGTACATATGTATTACCCACGGGAACGTTTCAAATTGAGACAGGCTTTCAGTTCACCACAAACAACTCAAGCATTCCCGCGAATGTGGCTCCGGGGTTAAGATTTGAAGTAATCAACTTCAATAACACCTTGCTGCGCTATGGAATATCAGATAAGATCGAATTAAGATTCACTCAGAATTTAACCCAATCGCGTTTTAGATTAGACGGTGAAACAACCGAAACCAACCCAACTAACTTCTCACCAACAGCGATTGGTGCAAAAATTCGTTTGGTAGAAAATGATGATAACCTTCCCGATATTTCTTTGCTAGCTAATATTGGCGGACAAGTGTTCTCTGACGATGGCAGTGGTTCATTTATGGATGCAAGTGTATTAGTAAGCAAGACGGTCTTTAACAACTGCGGATTAGACATGAATTTTGGAACAGCATGGTTAAATGGACTATCTACCATTAGCTTTCAGTATGCATTCGGTCTTTCAAAGGGCTTAAGCGATAACATGGGATTCTATATAGAATCGTATGGTATTTTGCCTGAAGACAACAGACTAGAGGAGCATAACATCAATGCTGGCCTCAATTTCCTATTAAATAATTCTACTCAGTTAGATGTTTACGGAGGCACGGGCTTTTCACGCTTTTCGCCAAATCTTTTCTTTGGTCTAGGCTTTAGTAAGAGATTTCAATGATTCAAGCTGCTAAGAAAATTATGATGGTGAGGCCAATGCATTTTGGTTTTGATCATGCATCGGCAGAATCGAATGCTTTTCAGCTAAAGGAAGGTGCAGATCACGTAAAAGAGATCAGCAGATTGGCTATTGAAGAGTTTGATTCAGCAGTAGCAAAGCTGCGAGACCATGGTTTGGATGTGCTTGTAATTGAGGACACTGATCAGCCTGAAAAGCCAAATGCTGTATTCCCCAATAACTGGATTTCGTTTCACGAAAAGCAAGTGCTGCTCTACCCCATGATGGCTGAAAATCGTAGATGGGAGAGAAGAGATGCTGTTTTAGATACTGTACTCAATGGGTCAGAGAAGCAGATCATTGATCTAACGGAATTTGAAAATGAGGCCAAGTATTTAGAGAGTACAGGCAGTGTGGTGATAGACTACGAGAATGATCTGGCTTATGCCTGCCTCTCAGCGCGCACCAATCAAGAAGTGCTGCAGAATATGTGTGAGGTGCTCAACCTAGAACCTATTCTTTTTGAAGCATGGGATAAGAACGGTCTAGAAATATATCATACTAATGTGATGATGTGTTTAGCGGCTGAATACGCAGTAATCTGTTTGGAATCTATCAAGCCTGAGTATAGAGAGGTAGTGGTAGCAGCGCTTTTAAAAACGGGTCACAAAATAGTAGAGCTCAGTATGGACCAGATTTATCAGTTTGCCGGGAATATGATGGAAACTATAGATGGAAATGGCAATTCCGTTTTGGTTATGTCGGAGACAGCATTAAGAAGTCTTACGCTTAACCAAAAGCAAGAGCTATCAGACTTTTCTCAGATTTTAGCCCTTGATATTCCTACCATCGAAAAGTATGGAGGTGGCAGCGCTCGCTGCATGATGTGTAGGGTGGAATAAGTTTTTTAATTTTTTTTATCGAATTTTTATTCTGTTTGTTTTGGTGTTTCACGAAGAATCTTCTTTTAGATTATCAATAATTGTTCTTTTTATATTGAGAATTACAATAAGTCAGATTTAGAGTAAAAAAGCTAATTAATTGAATGTAAACACTTTAGAGAAACCTATGTTCGTACATCATTAGTTTGTTTAGAACATTACAAAATTTGAAGCTTAACACGCGAGAAGTTGGAATGTGAAGAAACTGTGACAGTGGTTTGGTTGATTGATTAAGGTTAGGACGTCACAGATTTAGTAGTAGAATATTCGTTTGAGGTTGTGTGAAATTTAGTTCTACTACACAGAAATAGTTAAGCTCAGAGCCCCTCCAAAAGAGGGGCTTTTTTTGTGTTCGTTAGACTCAACCTAATTCTTAGGTTGGAGTTTTTTCACGGAAATTGACATTCAGCCTTTGTTGGTCTTATGACCAATAAATTATGTTTCGAGAAGGATTCGTATTGGCGATAACATCAACAAGCGGGTGGCCCAGGCAATTATTTCACTAAGATCAGATTAAGCTTCAAAAACACCATTATTGTACACGCCCTTGCCTTTAGCAATAATCTCACAAGAGGGCAATCGAGAGGATAGTGCCAATAAAGTATTGTGGTCCTCCTCATCGTCACAATCCACGAATAATTCTTCTAAACTTGCTAGGTCAAGACCGGCCATGTCTTTGCCACTGATTTCCGTCTAATGTACCTGAAGAGAAACTAGAGCAGTCATTTTATTGAAGTAAGACAAGCTTTTTTGAGTGATCTCCGTTTCCTTTAGTCGAAGGTGTTTGAGTTGCTTCAGGTTAACCAAATAAGCGATGTCTTTATCGCTAATAGGAGTAAAGCTGAGGTTGATGTTTGATAGGGTGGTGCAAGCACTGAGATGTCTTAAGCCCTCATCGTTAATATTTGTTCCGTTGAGTGATACAGTTTCTAACTTTGCTAGTTGTTGGAGCTTTTTTAGCTCGTTCATTTTATCTATTTGCTTGTAGCTGCTTTCAAAAGAAAAATGGATTCTCTTCTTCTTGAATGTTTCCCCACAAATTTGAATACTGTCTTTCATATTTCTTCTTATCAGGCAAATGTGGATTCTTTGTTCCGCGTCTCTTGAATATTCTTGAATTGGAATTTAATTCTGTTTAGGATTTTCACAATCTTCAACTGCACCATACTCAATCAAAAGACTTTTGATTTTTTGCAGGCGATTATCACTTGGGTTGTGTTTTAACAAGTAATTCACACCGGTTAGAGGGCACATCTTATATACTGAACCAAATGGGGATCTTAGATTTATAAATTCCAGATACGCTTCTTCCCCTAGCTGATCAATTATTTCCATTCTAAACCTAATGAAATTGTATACATCGGCTTTTCGGATCAAGTAATTCGCGATGGAAGTTCTATTATCAGGACAGCCGATCTTGTTGTATACGTCTTTTAATCCAAATCCTTTCTTCTCTATGTATTCCAAGGCAGTATCAATTCCCTCATAATGACTCAGTGAACAAAATGTAGCAAAGTCTATTTCCGTAATCTCATTTTTTTGTTTGTTGTTTCTGTCTTGGGAATGACCGTTAAGGCTACCAATAGTAAGAAGGACGAATGTGATTAGTGTTTTCATTTATATATTATCAATATTGTTCAGCTTCTCTTTTACAACGTAAGCTATTCCACACCTTTATGTACATTTAATTTTATATAGTTATGTAAAAAGTACTTTTTAAGATAGTGGAAGCCATTTTATAATTATCCCGCTGTCGCTTTATACAAATCAATTGTAAATAGTTATAAACGTTTGTTGGCGGTTTGAAATAGGGGAAATGCAGCTAAAGTAATCCAGCTAAAAACTACTGCAAATATTAATCGTTCAGCAATGGGTTCAGCCCAAAGTTCAATAGCACTACCACACATTAATATGGCTAAAACAGCTGCAGCAGCATTCCCTCTTTTTCGAATATGACTATCTAGTTTCTTGTTAGATCCCAACCGAGCTAAACCAAAGAGCCAAGCCGCTAAACCTAAAGTAATAGCAGCAATATGAGCTTTAGATACTGTGGCAGTCTCGTCTGTTAGGTCAAATGGAAATGCCGTGAACGCAAAGCCAATTCCAAATAGGGAAAGGAGTATTCCAACTAGTTTGTCATTCAAGATTTTGCCGTAGAAGTAGCCAAATACAGCTAATAGTAGGCCTGTTAGCCCGAATCCCAGACTATTCCACCAAATGGCAAGGGGAGTCCCTTTATAACCCAATTTGCTGATGTAATCAGTAAGGAAATTAAAATCTGAATGGAGAAGACCAAAGACTAGTAGACTGATTGTGAAGATGCTCACAGCAGCTATGCCTATGAATCCTGTAGTTTTTGGTGATATGCTTTGGCTTACATTGATGAGCTCAATTTACGAGAATCCTTTGGTTCACGTTTATAATGCTTGAAATGAGATTCCTGATAGTTCCTTTTACGACTTTCTCTTAACGTCATGCTGAATCTATTTCAGCATCTGTCTTAGTGATATCCTGAATCAAGTTCAGGGTGACGTACTAACCTTGGTGTGCCAAAAGCCCTTCTCCTTTGGGAGAGGGATTTAGGGTGAGGTGAATAAACACACTCTGATGTGATTAATAATTACTCTAGCTCCCTTCGAAAGAGTGGGAGTAATGTGAGCATAAAAAAAAAGGAGCCGAAGCTCCTTATTGATTTTATGTTATTTGTGATTGAGTAGTTGCTGAAATGAATTCAGCATGACGTTCAAATACGGCTAGTCGACTGTCTGTTTTCTATTCAACTAATAACTGATCACCGGTTAACTAATACTTTGCAGGCGTACCTGCCGGAGGTAGGCTCTTCTGGATAAACTGACGGATATCCTCATTGGCGTTCTTCAAGTCTTCTGCTCTCAGGTACATCATGTGGCCCGATCGATAGCCTTTAAAGCTCATTCTATCTTTCAGTCTACCACTTGGGTCCATATGCCACATATTGTATTTGGCATTGTAAAAGGTAGTGGCACCATCAAAATAACCCGACTGAGTCATTACATGGAGGTAAGGATTCATAGCCATAGCTTGACGTAAGTTCTCTCCAGTATTGTCTCCGCTTCTGTCCCAAGGATTAACAGGGCCGAACATGTTATACTTTACGTCAGTCTCAAATTTGAGGTAATTCTTAAAGTAGTGATTGATGGCAGGAGTGAAGGAGTGCAACCAAGAATCAAGCTCTGAGTTGTAGTCAGGACTCATTCCAGCAGCCATTCTATCCATGCCTTTGTAACGAGAATCTAATCTACCAACGGTATGACCCTCGTCTCTTAAAAGGTCTTTCCAGAAGAAGTTCTCCGGAACATCTAAGTTATGGTCACGAATAACGTCTTCACTTAAGCTCGAGAATCTAGAGAAGTTTTTGATGGCTTCGTTTTTCTCCGCATCAGTGGCCATCCAACCTTTTGCCAAAACAGGAAGTAGCTCATTCTGTGTATAGCTTTCAGACATGGCTAGCACTTCGTCTAAATCTTTGCTTTGAAGATCTGCAGGAAGTTGTTCGTGGTACCAAGCCGCGGCTGTGAAGTATGGCAATCTGTTCGCCATATCTACTGGCCCGCTTCTGTCTATTCCTAGGTCAGTAGGAGAGACCAGAATTACTCCGTTTAAGAACATCCATTGGTTATTCTGTAACTCTAAAGAAAGACCAGAAACACGTGTGGTACCGTAACTTTCACCAATCAAGTACTTAGGTGAATTCCATCTGTTGTTTCTAGAAACGAACGTGTTAATCCATTCTGCCAGATATTCAATATCCTGATTTACGCCAAAGAATTGTCTTCTATTTGCTTCAGGATCAACAATTCTAGAATAGCCTGTATTGACAGGGTTCACAAAAACAATGTCGGCTACATCTAAGATTGAATGTGGATTATCCTTAACGCCATATGGCTGAATTGGGTAACCTTCATCATCAATTTTCAAGATTCTTGGTCCTGTATAAGCCAAGTGCATCCAAACAGAAGCAGAACCTGGCCCACCGTTGAAAGAGATTACCAAAGGTCTACGTTCTTTGTCTTGCACATCGGTGCGCTCGTAATACGTATAGAATAATGTGGCCACGGGGTGTCCGTCTTCTGCCCAAACAGGCTGAGTACCTGCAGTAGCTCTAAACGGAACCTTCTTGCCTTTAATCACTACTTCATCATTTGTGACAACCGTAGTTTCTACAGGGATTTTTCTATCCTGTGCCATGGCTCCAAGGGTAAGGAGCATCAAGGCTATGCTGAATATATTTCTCTTCATTCTATTATTGTTTATTCCGTAATGGTTAAACGCATGTCTTTCTTCAAACCTTTATTTAAGCGAGAAACAGCCGTTTTAACCAGTTCATCGCACTCCATTCCTAGTTTTGAAATCATGCTATTGTAGTATTCAAATTGGGCTTTTTGATCGCCCGTCCAAGGACCAATCCAACTGCTAGCGCCAAAGTATAGTGAACGAACGCGGCTGCTCAATTCGCCATACTTTCTGTTTAGTTCTCTCACTTTAGCAGCGGTTGCCTCATCATAGTTTAACTCAGCTCTATCTAGTTTATCTAAATGCCATCCCATTTGCTGAGCTGCACTTCTCTCTTTATTCAGTTTCTCTGATAGAGCACCAATTGTAAATAAAGACTCGGTCCAATCTCTTCTTACCTGAATGTCAACCTTCAAACGAGGGTCATCTGTAATACGGAATTGTTGCTCCATACTATTTCCATTTACTGTTAAGCGAGTAGTATAAACACCCGGGAGTGCCATTGGACCACTAAGGCCACCTCTACCACCACGACCTCTTGCATTCGGGTTTCTTGCTCCACCTTCGAAAGGCTTGTGGCTAAAGTTCCAAAGCACACGCTGTACACCTGGTGTTCTTCGAGCATTCACGGTGTTTACTAAGTTGCCATCAACATCTAATATTTCGATTTTGATGTTATCTCTGTCAACAGAATCAGCCAAATGATAATCGATCATTACGCCTCTAGAAGGATTTTCACCGCGGTAGAACATTTCTCCCGTATGCGCTCCATCTCGTGTATAATTGATCATTTCAGCATCTGCAATAGTGAAGAGATGAGCTGACTTACCCACTGCATCGTCCATTTCTTGCAGAGCATTGATATTGTCCAGAATCCAAACCCCTCGTCCGTGAGTTCCTAAAACTAAGTCGTTATCTCTAGGATGAATCACGAGATCATTGAAAGGAAGTGTAGGCATATTAGATTTCAATTCTGTCCAGTTTTTACCTCCATTGTGAGAGAAGAAAAGGCCAATCTCGGTACCTAAGTAAAGTACGTTTGGATTCTTAGGATCCTGGCGTACAGTTCTCGCAACTCTATTGGCTGGTAGGTCTCCTTCAATAGAAGTCCATGTTTCACCAAAGTCTACTGTTTTGTAGATGTAGTTAGCGAAATCGTCATTTCTGTAATTATTAATGGCTATGAAAGCTGTTCCAGGTGTATGAGTAGATACATCAATAGTGTTGATCCATGTTTCTTTCGGTAAACCACTCAATCGGCTTGTAACATCCTTCCAAGTCTTTCCATCATCATGAGAGATTTGAACCAACCCATCATCCGTTCCTACATACAGTTCGCCTTGCTTAAAACGATCCTCGGCCACAGCAGTAAGGGTAGGGTAATAAGGAATACCATCATCTAATGAAAGGGTAGATGTGTCTGCTCTTTGCCCCATAATGGTTAGTTCTCTTCGGTTTACTCTTGTGGTTAGGTTACCCAATGTTTTCCAAGTGGCACCACCATCAGTACTTTTCCATAATTGCTCTGTACCGGCATAAATGGTATTCGGATCATGATGAGAAAGGAAGAAAGGACCATCCCAGTTGGCTGGCTCCATAGCATTACCGAGCTCAGGTTCTTCAGTTCCTGGTCCCCAAGAATCCCAGTTTCTTCTGGCGCCAATTCTACCTTGTGGGTCTCCTGGGCGAATAGACATTCTTCTGCCTGTCTTCATATTTAGCATAGAAAGACCTAAGTATTGAGATTCTGTATAAACTAAGTCGGGGTCGGTGGTATGTGGAAGATTCAAGAAGCCATCTCCACCACCTAGTTTTTTCCAATCTTGGTTCAAGATCCCTTCAGAGCGGTAAGTCTCACTTGGGCCTACCCAGCTACCATTATCTTGCAAGCCACCATACACATTGTATGGTTTAGCCATATCTACAGCTACTCTATAGTACTGAGAAACAGGAAGGTTGTTGATCCATAGCCAAGTTAAGCCTCTGTCGTAAGAGATGCCTAATCCACCATCATCACCCTTCATTACATGACGAGAATCTTTAGGATTCACCCAGAAGATTCTGTCATCACCGTGCAATGATTGACGCTGAGGTCTGAAGGTTCTACCACTATCGCTAGAATAGCTGTACTGGTTCATCATATAGATACGAGAAGCATCACTTGGATCTACCAACGGCTGACTTGCATACATTGGTCTTGGGTTCCAATCACTCATGAATTCCCAAGTTTCTCCTTTGTCTAAAGATCTGTAAAAGCCTGCTCTTCTTTCGTTATAAGCCGTTGAGGCATTGTATTGAAAACCTTGCTCTACTGAAGCGTAAATAAGGTTTGGGTCTTTTCTGAAGATCGATATCCCGATTCTACCAAAATTGCCTTCTGGTAATCCGTCTCTTAATTCTTTCCAAGTTTTACCTCCATCTGTTGATTTGTGCAAGCCAGAACCAGGTCCGCCACCATCAAATCCGAATGGTGTTCTTCTTCTTTGGTAAGTAGCTGCGTAAACAATGTTTGGATTACTTGGATCAAGCGCTACATCAACAACACCTGTGTCTTCGTCAATGTAGATGATGCGCTCCCAAGTGTCGCCACCATCGGTGGTTTTGTAGAGGCCTCTCTCGTTATTAGCACCCCAAAGGTGCCCCATAGCGGCTACATAAACCGTATTTGAATCCGATGGGTGTAAAGCGATACGGCCAATGTGGTGAGAATCTCTCAATCCTACATGCTGCCAGGTTTCTCCACCATCGTGGGATTTGTACATACCATCTCCCCAGCCTGAGCTTTGGCGGTTAGCACGCTCACCCGTTCCTACCCAAAGAATGTTAGGGTATTTTTGGTTTACGGCAATGGCCCCTACGGAATGCGTGTTTTCGTTCTCGAAAACTGGTTTCATGGTTATACCATTATTGGTAGTTTTCCATACCCCGCCTGTTGCAGTAGCAATGTAGAAGGTGTACGGATTTTCCTCGACTACGGCAAGATCGACCACACGGCCACTCATGGTGGCCGGGCCAATATTTCTAAAGTTTAATCCGTTTAGGGTTTCGGATGGGATTTGGGCTAGCGAAGACTGATAGAAGATTATCAGTAACCCAAGGACTAGAATTCTCTTAAGCATGATTTCAGATTTGAATAAGCTTGAATTTAATATGCAGATGGCAGAGTGCCCGAATATTTTTTAGGAATGGTGGGGAAGAGGGAATTAAGGTTTGAGGATAAAGCGGCTAGAGTTAAGAATTAAGAGTTTCCAATCAAGAAGTTACGAGAAGAGATCGCATGAAGGCAGGAGTGGCATAATCGAATTTCAGTTTCGATAAGTCAACCCCTAAATCCCCTAAAGGGGACTATAAAAAGTCTCCAGAGATAAGAATCTATCTTTCCAATTAGGAGATTGCTTCGTCCTATGTCCTCGCAATGACGGGAATGAATTCTTTCATATCCAGTTTCCGGCTTAGCCCAACCCCTAAATCCCCTAAAGGGGGACTTTAAAAAGTCTCCACAGATAAGATTCTATTATTTCTAATCATGAGATTGCTTCGTCCTTTGTCCTCGCAATGAAAGGACAGATTTATTTTTGCACCAAGCACCAAGCACCAAGCACCAAGCACCAAGCACCAAGCCCCTAATAACCTTTTCTAATCTTTTCCAGTAATGCTCCGAAGTTTTCTCTGATGGTAGCCGTAGTGGCCGTGTAGTGGTTGGCCATGAGTACAAAGATTAAGGTCTTGCCTTTTTTCGTTTCTATGTAACCTGCTAAACTGTGATTATTGCTTAAGGTACCCGTTTTGGCATAAATAGCTGGTGAATACCAATCTTCTAGTGTCCCTGAAGTTTGGCCTTGAGGAAGAATTTCTTTTGCTAAGTTCTCATCAATACTTCTTAGTAACTCCAGTATTTCTGCTGGTTTGAACATGTTATAGCGAGAAAGGCCAGAGCCATCTCGCCAAGTGAGATATGAGGAGAAGCTAGGGTTGATCAGTTTGCCTTCCTTTTTTACCGCATTAATGTTTTTATTGATACCTAAGGTGTCAGATGTAATTCCAGAAATCATCAGTTGAAATTGCTCGGCAAATAAGTTGTCGCTCGGTTGGAGCATCCACTTGACTAAAGAATCCCTGTTTTCGCCTTCAAGTTTTTGGTACTGTTTGGGCCTTTTAAACTGGTCTATTATTTCAATGTCTTTGTCGGTTTCCTCTTTTAGTAACTCAACGAAAAGTCTATTAGAGTACCTGAAGGGCCTAACAATTGTATCAATTCCTTCATCACCAAATTGGACACTGAACTCATTCCAAAACTCGTCTCTAGAGACTCGTGCTCTTTCTGAGCTTACGGTGTCAATTGTCACTTTAATTCCTTGATGCTGAGGAAAGTAGTTAATGGTTTTGTTTTCATTGTCCACAATGAATTGAATACTGTTTCCGTAAATAGGGAAAAGTGATTTCTCCGCACCGTAGTAGCCTAAGTAATCGTCCCAACCCCAACCTGGGCCGAAGCGATCTTCCTCACTAGGTCTTGGCCAGTAATAGATTTGCTTGTCTGATTCGCTCAGGAACTTAGTCAATGTAGAATCTCTATGATCCGGATGAAGTGTTAAAGGATAACCAGTGCTCCAGAAAATAAGTGAATCCCCTCTAATAATGTACTCTGCAGCCGATAGTTCTTCGGGTAAATATTCTAATGCTGCATATGCCGTAAAAAGTTTGGTAACAGATGCAGGGGTCATGTGCTTATCCGCATTTTGCTCGGCTATTATTTTGCCTTTGGCTGGATCGTAAAGTGTAAAACCGATAAAAGCATTTTCAAAACCCTCAAGGGTATTGAGGTCTTTTAGAATATGCCTTTTCTTGTATTTCTGACCAATTAAAGGTGAAACACATAGACAAAAGAATAAAAGGCAGCTAGTAATTCTATTCATAAAAGACAGCCATTTCGTCTAAGCCTTTTCTTCTATTATTAGGAACGTAAACTTCATCGGCTTCATAGCCCACGGGTAGCAAAAGGAAAGCTCTTTCATTGTCAGGTCTTTTTAGGATCTTCTGCAAGAAATTCATGGGGCTAGGGGTGTGGGTAAGCGTAACTAAGCCTGCATCGTGAATAGCTGTGATGAACATACCCGCAGCCAATCCAACTGACTCGTTTACATAGTAGTTTTGATGTTTTTTCCCTTCAGCATCATATTCAAATGGTCTTTTGAAAATGATCACGAGATAAGGTGCAGTTTCTAAAAATGGCTTCTGCCAGTCTGTAGCCATAGGTTTGAGGTCATCAAGCCATTCATCGCTCATTCGCTTAGTATAGCTTTCGTACTCTTCTTTTTCAGCGGCTTCGCGAATCTGTTTTTTAATCTCAGGGTTGCTGACCACACAAAATGTCCACGGTTGCTTATGAGCTCCAGAAGGAGCTGTGGAAGCTGACTTAATGACATTTTCAATAACTTCTTTAGGAACAGGTTTGTCGGAGAAATCTCGTACAGATCTACGGGTTTCCATCCAGTCATAGAATTTTGCACTGCGCTCCATCATCTCTTCATGACTGTAGTGCTCATGGCTGTATCGAATATGCTCGTGGCCTTTAATTACCTTGATTTCGTCCTGCATCTTGGCAAGATAAAAAAACGGTGTGAAAGAGAATCTACGAATTAGAATTATCAGTTTTCCTGGTACTTGTACTTAATACCTAGTTTACCTCTTTTATTAATGTATTGCAGCGTTTCTTTTTCTCTATCAATCAAATACATTTCTTTGGAATGCTTTTTATTGTATTCATTCCAATCATAATTTTTCATTATAGCCTTTATAGAAGTACTATAGCCCCTAAACTGATCTAAGTCAATTGTTAGCGGTCGGTAACTTATATGACCACCTATCTTGATTGATTTAAATGTCTTATTGGTTGTAAATAGGTTGAATCTCCCTGTGGTATCTACAATTGTGGAGAAAATAGGCTTATCCCTTTTATTGTAAAAGACAAAAGGAAGAGTTGACGGCTTTAAATTTTCGTCCACAAACTCAAAATCAAGAATTAGTAACTCAGTATCAAGTTTTCGGCTTTTGCTCCTAATGGGTTCGTTGAATCTATTTTTGAGAGAATTTGATAGTAGGAATCTTCACCCATCCATGGTACTCCAATTAATACCAGTGTATCTCCAGAGATTTTATACTCGCCATTTGTTAAAAAAGAGCCATGACCCAAACTGTAGCCCTCACTTTTTACAAAGCCAGAATCTGTCAAGGTTATTACACTGAATTGGAGGCCTTCTTCATGACTATATGAACCTGATTTCTGAGCATGAATTGAAATTGAGTTCAGGAGAATAACAACGGTTATAAATAAATGAGTGTGTTTCATATATCACTTACACTTTAGACAACTAAAAATCATTTTCACCTGATCTTTTGATTCTCTAAGTTGTGCTCTCAGTTTACTTATTAGTGAGATTCTCACTCATGGAAATAGGGCTAAGAGTCTATTTCTCAGCCCAGCGCTGTTCTCTCCAAGCTTTTCGTTGCTTGCTGTCAAAGAAAGTCCAAGCAAGAATTCTACTAGACTTATTGCCTTGGCTCATCGCAATTGTTCTTACTTCTGTGGCTTTATGATAGTCGAGAGAATCTTCAAATGCTTTCAGGTTAGACTGTTTCGAAACTAAAGTAGAGAACCAGAATATATTATTCTCGTGATACTTACTCTCGTTAATCATACTACTAACAAAGCGCCTTTCACCACCTTCACACCAGAGTTCGCCACCTTTACCGCCAAAGTTGAGTACAGATTCGGTTACTTCTTTCTTTTGCAGATTACTCTGTTTTCTCAAAGAGGCTTCTTGGGCTTCTTTTCTTGAAGCATGAAAGGGAGGGTTTGACATAACCAAGTCCAGCTTGGTGTCGGTATCGATTACACGCTTAAAAATATCGCCCATATTGGGTTGTAAGCGTATTTCGATCTTATTCTTGAGTCTGCGATTATTCTCTACATTTTCGGTTGCGGCCAGTCTAGCTCTTGTATCAGTCTCGGTACCAATAAAGCTCCAGTTGTAGGCATGTGATCCTATAATAGGGTAGATGCAGTTAGCACCTGTACCAATGTCTAAGCATTTGATTTTTTTACCATCTGGCATAGTACCGAGATTGCTTTCCATTAATACATCTGCCATGTAATGAATATAGTCGGCACGGCCAGGTATTGGAGGGCATAGAAACCCTTCGGGGATTTCCCAATAGTTAATATCGTAATGAGCCATAAGCAATGCCTTATTCAATAATAGCACAGCTTGTGGCTCAGCAAATTTTACCGTTTTATCTCCTTTAACATTTAGGGTTAGGTATTCCTCTAGCTCGGGTGATATTTCAACGAGTTTGTCTAGGTCATAAGGCCCATTATGAATGTTTCTAGGATGAAGCTTCGTTTTGGTAGGAGGCTTTTTCTTTAGCTTTTTAACCTCTTTTTTCTGATCATTCCAAGCTTTTAAAAATGAGCCTGGCTTGTCGTTATTTTCTTTCTCTTCCATTATTAGGACTTCAGGTGCTTTAGGTAAAGTTGTTCAACTTTCTCTCTTGCCCATGGCGTTCTTCTGAGAAATTTGAGACTAGATTTTATGGAGGGGTCCTTCTTAAAGCAGTTTATCTTTACCGCTTCTGCCATCCCTTCCCAACCCAATTTTTTATGTAGGTCGAATAAGATGTCTACCAATTTTACTCCATGTAGCGGGTTATTCGGTTGAGTAGGTTTCTTATCCTTGTTGATTTTGTACTCAATGGGCATAGCACAAAGATAATTTAATAAATGGAGCTTGATGTGTTTTTATAAACAGCCTTCAGTTTAAGGCAAAAAAGAACCCCAACTAGCAACAGTCGGGGCACGATTTGGATGTATGTATGCCCCCTTAAGGGGACACTTATTAGACGATTCGAATTTCATTAAGTTTCTTGTTGGCTTAATCTTTTTCTAAAAGTTTGTACATAACCAATTAACATCATACTAAGCGCTACAAGTATCCACGAGATGGTCAGGTTTGAATAAGATAGAGGGATGCAAAGTAATATAATTACAAAAGCTAAGGCCCAAAGCACATCGCCCATGCTATCTTTTCGGCTTAGTGGTGTCCTTTTCAATTCTGTAGAATGATCTGATATAATGAATTTCAATTTATGGTAATCATAAATGAGTAGATAAGTATTCATGGTAATGAATATGGCATTTACATATGGAGTGCCTTGCCATTGTAGGGATATGGTTACCATAAGAATGCAGACCAACATTGGGAAACTCAAGATAGCGCCAAGCGTGGCAAAACGTTGCGTTAATAAAAGTCCACCAGCGATAACCTGAGAAAAGGCGACAAAGCGAGCGAATAGTCCAAGGCCGTATTGAGCTAATTCGTCTTCCAACCAAACAGGGCCGATGATTCCGGGGAAAGCATGATTTTCATAGAGTTTGGACATTCCCGCCCCAAATAGAATAAATCCTAACAAGACACGGGTTGTGGTGACTAACCATTTACTTTTCAAGAGTCTGAGCATATAATCAATTTATTCTATGACGAGTAGAATAAAGATATGTATTCAAACTGAGAGAAGAACTTTTAGAGATATTCCACATTCTAACAACCTTTTGCATTAAACAACTGTTAGCCTCATGAATAAAGAATAGTATTATGGCAAAGGCAAAAACGCAAGTAGACCCTAAGGAGAAGATTAAAAACGCATATGTCGAATATGTGTTGGAGAATGGATATGCACCTGCCTCGATTTTTAAGTTTGTGAAAGAGCTCAAACTAACTGAAGATGTTTTTTATGACTTCTTCAACTCATTCGAGAACATTGAAAGAACTGTTTGGAAAGACCTTTTTGAAGACACCATCTCTTCAATTCAAGCTGACGAAGTATGGGATGAGTATTCCGTGAGAGAAAAAATGTTGGCTTTCTACTTTACTCTTGTAGAGAAAATGAAAGCAAACAGAAGCTTTATCCTACAGACCGTTCCAAAGACGAAAAAGCCAGATATGAATCCTTACTACCTAGAATTGGCAAAAGATGGATTCAAAGAATTTGCAAATGAGCTTTTACTAGAGGCAAGAGAGACGGAAGAGGTTACAGATAGACCAGTTATTGGTAAACGATACGGTGATGGCCTTTGGTTGCAGCTATTATTCGTAATCGGTTTCTGGATTAAAGACGATAGTATCGCCTTTGAGAAAACAGATGCGGCAATTGAAAAAGCAGTTAATCTATCATTCGATCTAATGGGCAAAGGGCCTTTAGACGCCATGTTAGACTTTGGTAAGTTTTTATACCAAAATAAATAATTAAGAAAGAGGGGATATGAAGGAGCAGTCGAGAATACCAACATCAAAAGTGCAGCGAGCGGCCAAGTTTGTGAAAACTGGAGCCAAAGTGGGAGGCAATTATGTAAAGCACTATGCAAAAAAGGCTGTGAATCCGAGCTTAGGCAAAGAAGAGCTTCATGAAGAGAATGCTAGAGACATCTACAATTCGCTCAGTGAATTGAAAGGTAGTGCCTTAAAAGTAGCCCAAATGATGAGTATGGATAAAAACATGCTCCCAACGGCATATCAAGACAAGTTTTCAATGGCCCAGTATAGTGCGCCACCTTTGTCTTTTCCTTTGGTTGTAAAAACCTTTCAGAAGTACTTCAAAAAATCACCTTCTGTATTATTCGATACGTTTACTAAAAGGGCAGTGAATGCTGCTTCCATTGGTCAAGTGCATCAGGCTACTAAAGATGGAAAGAAGTATGCGGTAAAGGTTCAATACCCAGGCGTATCTGATAGTGTAAAGTCAGACTTAAAATTGGTTAGGCCCTTTGCCGTGAGGTTAATGAGTCTTAATGAAAAAGATCTCGACCATTACATGGAGGAGGTAGAGACTAAGCTGATTGAAGAAACCGACTATAATCTAGAAGTAGAGAGATCAATAGAGATTTCTGAAGCTTGTGGTCATATTGAAAACCTAAGATTCCCAAAATATTATCCTCACATGTCTTCACAGCGAGTGATTACCATGGATTGGATGGATGGAAAGGTCTTAAAAGAGTTCATAAAATCGAATCCAGATCAAGGAACTAGGGATAAGGTAGGGCAGGCCATGTGGGACTTCTACGATTATCAGATTCACAGCTTAAAGCAGGTCCATGCTGATCCGCATCCAGGTAATTTCATTATTTCTGACGATGGACAGCTTGGCGTAATTGACTTTGGTTGTGTAAAGGTTATTCCAAATGAATTCTATTATCCTTACTTCAAACTGATTAGAAAAGATTTGCTTCAAGCAGATGAGGAGTTAGAAAGCACATTTAAAGAATTACAGTTCATCTACGATTCGGATACCGCTGAGGATAAGGAATACTTTGCAACTGTGATCAAGGATATGATGGGGCTTCTAGGGCAACCATTCCACCAAGAAGAGTTTGACTTTGGGGATGATTCTTACTTCCATAAGATATTCCAGATGGGAGAGATCATTAGCGAATCTAAAAAGTTTAGAGAGTCAGAAAAGGCTAGAGGAGCGCGAGACGGTCTGTATATCAACAGAACTTATTTCGGTCTATACAATATCTTAAACGAGCTGAAAGCTAAAGTGAAAACCACTAAACCTGAGTGGGCTGAAGCAGTATTGGCTTAAAGATCAATAGGCAGATCAATCTTAAGGTTGATCTGCACATTACTTATCGATTTCATCAGGAATTTTGTTTTGTGGAGTTGTGCAATAGCGGCAGTTTCAAAGTCACTAGGTTCGTCTAGGATGGCTAGGAGTGTACCTGCTTCGTCATATACCTCAAATGAGACAAGACCCTGTCTAGTCGCCTCCTTCATGTCTTGAAAAAGCTCAGTTCGGTCTTTTTTGATATTTCTAGAAACGAAGCCGAAAAAGTCCTCAGTCATATTGCCTGGAACTATATCATCGTTAATGGCGCAAGCCATAAAAAGCACGAGAGCTAAAAGATAGGTGAAATTCTTCCTCATGTGCTAATGGTACTGGTCAACAGGATTTTACCCTACCTGAGTACCTAATTATCCGTACTTTTTTGTCATATGGTTATAAGACTCTTGAATAAGCTCTTTTAAGACCTCTTCATCAACATCTGATAGTCTTTTGATGTAGAGACAAGACTTACCCGTTTTATACTTGCCCAGTTTCTTCATTAAAGGTTCGTATCGATCAAAGCCAGGCATAATGTAAATGCTGAAATTTTGTGCGCGAGGGGAGAAACCAACTTTAAGCATATCACCTTCACGGCCTGTTTCGTATTTGTAATGATAAGAGTCGAAGCCAACCAACGAGCTGCCCCACATCTTTGCATTATGGCCAGTTATTTCCTCCATCATTTTTTTTATGCGGGAGCTATCGGCTTTCTTCTGTTCGTTGGAAACTCCACTCAGAAAATCCTCAACGCTGTTATCATTCTCTAGTGTCTTGTTCTGATTCTTCGCCATTTGTTGTTGGTTTTGAGATGACAGGGATTCTAAAATTAGGCAACACGGCATCCCGATGTGCCTCCTTCATAATTCCACTTATTTCTTCTACTATAGCAGAATTCTCATCTGCTATATTGTGTTGTTCTGCAGGGTCTGTTTCAAGATCGTAAAGTTCTATCTCTAAATTTCCTTCAAACATGTTTTTGCGAATGCCCTTGTATTTACCCATACGAACTGCTTGCTGACCTTTATAGCTGGGGAATTCCCAGTAAATATAATCATGGGGTTCTTGGGGTTCGCCTTTTAGAGCTGGCAGAAAACTCTTCCCATCTATCCCTGTAAGTTCAATATTGCCGCTAAGCTCAGAAAGTGTCGGCATGATATCATAGAATGCAGATATGTGATCGCTTACCGAATTGGCTTCAATGTGTCCTGGCCAAGAAGCAATTAGCGGAACTCTTACACCACCCTCATAAGTAAAGCCTTTTGTTCTTCCATATTCATTTGGGAAAGGGCCAGCGCTATTAAAGTATTCAGCATCAACACCTCCTGCATAGGTAGGCCCATTATCTGAAGTGAAGAGAATCAAGGTGTTTTCATACATCCCTTTTTCCTTTAGTCTGGCTACTAATTCTCCCACTTGCTGGTCTAAATAGCTAATCATTCCGGCATAGGCAGCTTTAGGATATTGATGAGGAAAATAGCCGTTTTGCCCCAAGTAAGGTTCTTCTTCGCCTATGATCTCATGGTATTTCATTACGAATTCCTCAGGAACTTGCAAAGGAACATGAGGTAAAGGGGTGGCATAGTAAAGCATAAAAGGTTCGCTGCCATCTTGTTGTTGAATGAACTCAAGAGCACTTTCTTGCATCTTTGCTGGAGCATAATCTTCTTGATAATAATCAGTATATACCTCTGGATCATTCGGGTCGTCATCCGGGATTAATTTTGTTCCTGGGGGGATAGTGTCATTGCCTAAACTTACTTTGTTTTCATTTTCCCATAGGTGTACAGGATAGAGGTTGTGAGCTTGCCGCTGACAGTTATAGCCATAGAAGTAGTCGAAGCCTTGTTGGTTGGGTACACCTTCTGTAAATGGTGCTCCTAATCCCCATTTGCCAATTACGGCTGTTTTATATCCCGCTTCCTTCATTACTTCACTCATCATTCGAGTAGAATCCGGAACTGGGCGTTGGCCTTCAAGCCCGGGATCTTTAATGGCTTCTTTGTAGTTCCAGACTTTACCTCTGCTAGCCCATTCATCGTTGCCACGAATAAAGGCATGCCCTGTATGCAGACCGGTTAGTAATACAAAGCGAGAAGGGGCACAAACGGGTGAGCCTGCATAGAACTGGGTAAAGCGCATGCCACCTTGGGCAAGAGCATCTAGGTGAGGGGTCTCAATTATTTTTTGCCCATAACTACCTAATTCTCCGTAGCCCAAATCATCTGCAACAATTAGGATAATATTTGGCTTTTGCGGTTCTGGATTACAGGAATAAAGAAAAACTAGGCAAAGGAATAAAAATGAGAGTCTTGATATGGACATAAAAAAATCGTTTCACTTAAGATAAGCAAAACGATTTTTGGTAGGAAATGATGGTAACAATCTTATTTCAGCTTTCTAAAAGCCTTCTTTGCTGCTTTAGTCTGTTTTAGCTGAATGAGAACAACGCCTTCTTTGTTTATTGCATCAAACTTAGATTTGTTCTCATAGTCTTTATAAACTGATAGACTCTCAATAATATCTGCAGGAATTTCGTCTAAGCCTTTACGGACTATTTTGCTTAGTTTTTTATCATAGACTACAATTGTGAGGATATTGCTCGGTAATTCATCGAGGGCTTCAACTTCAATTTCGGAATGGATCCCGTCTCGCTCTTCTTCAGGAAGACCATTGATGTTGAATGAAGGAGATTTTGGAAGCATTGGAGGAGACTTTACTTGGGATAGACTTGATTTTATCTTTTCGAAGGATGCTGTTCCCTTTTTATTATCCTTTAAAGAGACTAACACCACGCCACCTTTTGCCTTTTCTCCATAGAGCATTGCACTTTCTCCCCTGAATACATTAATAGATTCAATACTAATTGGATCAAAAGCACCTAATTCTTCTTCTGTGAGCATGTATTGTTTACCATCATGCGAAAGAACAATCAGAGGTTTCTTTCCCTTTTCATTGGTTCTAATCTTCATTTCTTGAGCAAAAAGACCGATTTGGCTAAAGAGCAGGGCGATAATTAAGAGTTTTTTCATGTTGTTGATTTTGAGCATATTAAGCAAATATGCGGCCAGAAAATGAGAAGACCGATGATTAATGCGGCTAATGAAATAACTAGAACAGCACCGGCAGATGCATCTTTGATCTTGCCAATTACTGGATTTTGATTTGGATCAGCTTCATCTTCATCGGCTAAAGCCTCAATGGCGGTATTGAAAAGTTCCGCAGTTAAAACGGCCGATATACAGACGATTAGCCACATCCATTCACTCTTAGTAATTGGGAAGTAGCATGCTGCTAGCAGAACTAGAATTGCTGCAAAAACCTGAATCCTAAAGTTATGCTCTTCCTTGAAGGTTCGGCCAATTCCGGCAAAAGCGAAAACAAAACTCTTGAGTCTTTCCTTAATGCTAAAAGGCTTTGGCATGATTCAATTTAGTGATTTGAGTTTTACCTTGCTTACCGATTCATTCAATCTTTAATTTGTCAAAATTATTCCATGAAGCGATTTATTCTCCTTTCCACACTCTTTGTTCTTTTTGCTTGTGATTCTGACCAAGACAAGGCAGGTAGATTCTTTTTAAAAGGAAACGAAGCCATGAATAAAGGGGAGCATCAAGAGGCAATTCGTCTTTATTCTGAAGCTATAGCCAAAGATGCTCAGTACAAAGAAGCTTGGAATAATAGGGGAGTTGCCAATTACAGGGCAAAAAGATATGTCGAGGCAATTAATGATTACACCCAAGTCTTACTTCAGATAGATCCTGATTTTGTTGACGCTAGAAGAAACAGAGTAAACGCGTATTTAGATGCTGGTAGGTTTGATAAAGCCATGGAAGATTTAGATGAACTTGAGAATCTTTATCCAGACTCTGCTTTTGTCGACTTTACAAGAGGCTTGGTTTATCATGAAATGAAAGAGTTTGAATCTTCTATTGCTTCATTTGAAGATGCTAGACTCAAGTCGGATAAAGATGCGGAAATCCTTATCAACATCGCCAATGGCTACTTTATGCTTAAGGATATGGAAACGGCCATTTACCTGTTACAAGAGGCGATTAGCCAAAATGCCGAGGAACCAAATATTTATAATACTCTTGCTTTGATAGAGATATCTAAAGCTAAACCTGATTATGCTGTTGCTTTGCAAAATGTGAATAAAGCCTTAAAGCTAGAAAGCAATAACCCTTTCTTCTTCAACAATAGAGCCTTCATTTACCTCATGACAGACGAGTTAATGAAAGCACAAAACGATTTACGTTTAGCAATTATGGGAGCTCCTGAAAACGCTTGGGCATACAGAAACCGTGGTATACTCTTGTATAAGCGAGAAGACTATGCAGCCGCCATTAGAAACTTTCAATTAGCTGAGGATTACGATGCGAAAGTTCCTTTGATGCACAGGTATTGGGCACAAGCCTTGCTGGCTCAAGGTAAAGAATCCGAGGCTTGTGAAGTAGCCAAAAGAGCGGTTGATAATTTGTCTCAAGTAGAAGGGCTCAAAAATCTACCCTGTTTGTGAAATGATTTACCACCGCCAAACCTCCTCCTAAGACAGAAAGAGGCCAGAGTGTACTATCTTTTCCCGAATGCATCATCCTTGATTATTCACTCAGTATAGTTTCTTCCGAAAACCGATTTGTTAATCTAGTCTTCCTGTGTTAGGAGGACGCGCGAAGCGAGGAGTTCAGCTTCTTTCTTTTCCTATTTCTGGTCTCATAACTGGAAGAGCTAACAAAAATCTACCCTGTCATTAACCCTCTAAATCGATCACAATCCCCGTTTAACTCAATAATTCATTTTTTTATCAATAGGTGTTAACTTCTTTTTTAAAGTTACCGTCTACCTGTTGATTATGGATGTATCACGCTTTAAGGCTGAGGTTTTACCCTTGAAGAACAAATTGTACCGATTTTCTCTCGGCATTGTAAAAGATGAAGAGCTAGCAAAAGATGTGGTGCAAGAGTGTTTGATCAAGGTTTGGGAGAAACGCTCCGATATTGCCTTGGTAAATAACCTAGAAGCATGGTGCATGCAAATCACAAGAAATAAGGCGCTGGATAAGCTCAGGTCAAAACACGTTAAGAAAACGGACCTTTTTGAAGTTGAGTTAGACACTAGAAAAGAAAAAGAAACGCCTTATGTGGTTGCTGAACGTGGTGATCTGATGGTGAGAATTAAGCAATTGATTGCCGATCTCCCAAATAGACAACGAGAAGTGATGCAACTGAGAGATATTGAAGGCTTTAGCTATAAAGAGATAGCTGAAACGCTAGAGATAGATATTAATCTGGTAAAGACCAATTTGTTCCGAGCCAGAAGAAAACTGAAAGAGAGCTTAATGAAAGTAGATGCTTATGGACTCTAGAAAATCAGAACTATTAGAAAAGTACTGGGCGGCAGAAGCTAGTATTGGTGAAGAGCAAGAGCTGAGAGGTTTGATTAAAAACTCTCAAGAGGAAGAAGATGAGGAGTTGAAATCGCTGTTTACTCATTTTGATGAAGAAGCGAAGCCTACACTAGATGCAAGCTTTGATGAGGAGATTTTAAGTCTCATTAGCGAAGAAAAAGAAACGAAGGTTGTCAGCTTTAGTGAGTACTTCAAAAGATACGCCAGCATCGCTGCAGCAATAATGGTTATGGCAGTTTGTGGATTCTTATTCACACAACAGCAACAACAATATCAGTCGGAAGATACGTTTGAAACGCCTGAAGAAGCATATGCAGAATTTAAGAAGCAAATGCTCATGGTTTCAAACTACATGAATAAAGGTAATACAGCCATTGAAGGGTTCTCTACCCTTGGAATAGCTGATAAGAGTTTGGAGGGCTTGTCTGTTTTAAGCACAGCATCAGAAGGACTTGAGTTATTAGAGGAAATGAATTTAGAAAACAATTAAGGACAAATAGAATATGAAAAAAGTAGTATTAACATTCGTAATGCTAGCCGTGGCAATAGGAGCCAATGCGCAGAGTGATGCAATCTCTAAGTACTTTGAAAAGTACACCGAAGATCCATCTTACATGCATATCAACATCAGCGGTAAAATGTTCCAGATGATGGCTAACCTAGAAATAGAATCTGAAGATGAGCAGAAGCTTATGGCAGAGTCTATCGGTAAGATCAAAAGAGTTCAGGTACTCGGAAAAGAGAAAGATGTAGACGGTAGAAAAATGTACGCTGAAGCCATTAAAATGGTTGAAGGTAATGGATTCGAAGAATTATTATCTGTTCGTGAAGAAGACAAAGACATCAGATTCATGATTAAAGAAAAGAATAACAAAATAGATGAGTTGTTCATGGTACTTGGTGGCCCTTCTGAATTTGGCTTATTGAGTATTGTTGGAGACGGTATCGATTTGAATGCCATGTACAAATTATCTAAGCAATTAGGAATGGAAGGATTCGAAGAATTAGAATTCCTTGATAAAATGGACGGTAATTAAGATCCGTTTTTAGTATAAAATAATCAGGATGGGTTGAGCCCCATTCTGATTTTTTACGATTTGGTCAAAAAGCTCAAATAAAAAACTGGATGTATGCAACGATTATTAATATTAGGCCTATTGGTTACTATTTCCTTTTCAAGCTATGCGCAAAGCGAGAGTGTTGAGAAGTTTAGAAATGACCATCAGCCCTCAATGAAACTCTTTTTCTATAAGAGTACACTCAAAATGATTTCTCGGATAGATTTCGCAGCTATAGCTGGTGATCGTATCGATGGAGCAGAAGTATTAGGTGAGATGCCTCCGTTTACTGATATGATTACAGGAATCGAAAAGGTTAAATTCTTTATGTATGACGAACCCGCAAAGGATGATCCAGAACTTTTCGCTCAACTACAGAAAGATGTATTAGCCGAAGGCTATGAGTCTATTGCTTCTGTACGAGTGGAGGGCAACATTATGAATTTGATGATGAAAGAAGATGGAGATAAACCTGAAGGCTTTGTGGTTGTCATTAACATGGAAGACGGGCATAGCATTATTGATATTGAGGGTTACCCCGAAATGAATAATGTCTTGAAATTCTCACAATTTCTGAACAACAATTCTTCTAGCCTGAGATTTCAGGGAATGAATTAATACTTTTTTAGAGCCCTAGGCTCAATCAACTCAAAAACAACACGATTTGGATACAGTTTTAAAAATTAATGGTCTTTCTAAGCGCTACGGAAAAATCATGGCTTTGGATAGGCTCGATTTAGAAGTAAAGCGCGGAAACGTCTTCGGCATATTAGGCCCAAATGGTAGTGGTAAAACCACCACATTGGGGATACTTCTGGAGGTAATCAATCAAACCGAAGGAAGCTTTGAATGGTTTGGAGCACCTTCTAACCAAAACACGAGAAAGCGAATTGGGGCCATCTTAGAGCACCCTATTTTTTACCCATACTTAACAGGAGTACAGAATCTCAAAATTGTCTGTGATATAAAGGAAGTGCCTTATTCAAGGGTAGAAGAGTGTTTAACTCAGGTAGGCCTCCAAGAACGCAAAGACTCCAAGTTTAAGACCTTCTCTTTAGGAATGAAACAGCGCCTTTCAATTGCATCGGCTTTGCTTTGTGACCCTGAGGTGATGATCCTTGACGAACCTACAAATGGACTTGATCCACAAGGAATTGCGGAAATTCGAGATCTTATCATAGATATTGCGAATAGCGGTAAAACCATCATTATTGCCAGTCACCTCTTAGACGAAGTGCAAAAGGTGTGTACGCACTTTTGTGTATTGAGAAGAGGTAAGCTCATTCATACTGGCTTGGTAGAAGATGTTGGTAAAGGAGATATTATTGTAGAGGTAAAGGCAGATTCTGAAAAACTGCAAGACACCTTAACCGCCTCCAATATGAGCAAGGATATTAAACGTGAATTAGACAAGTATACCTTAACAATGAATGAAGGTTTCTCCGCAACGGATATCAATAAATATTTATTCGACCAAGGAATAACGGCTAAGCATCTAGTGGTCAAAACAAAGAGCTTAGAAAAGCAATTCTTAGAAATTTTAGCTGAACAGGGAGGGGGCCAATCATGATGCGTTTATTACGAATAGAAATTCAAAAATTATGGCCCAATCGCGCGTTTAGGCTATTGTCGATACTGTACATGGTAGCTATGGTTATTATTGCTGTAGGTGTAATGCCATTCTTGAAGTATCTAAAATCAAGAATTGAGGATTTTGATGTGGACGGGGTTGATCCAACAATTATCCCTTTTTATGAATTCCCTGACATATGGCAGAACCTAACGGCTGTTGCCATCTGGTTTAAGCTGCTTTTAGGCTTCAGTTTAATTTATTCAATCACGAATGAATTCTCTTACCGAACGATTCGACAGAACGTAATAGACGGTATGAGTAAGGCTGAGTTTGTTTGGTCTAAGGTAATTTTAGCAGGATTCTTATCCTTGGCTTCAACCTTAACACTATTTGTACTGGGTTTAATTACCGGTCTCATATATTCAACTGAGATCTCCATGAGTCTTGTTTTTGAAGATGTTCACTTCTTGTTAGCCTTCTTCTTGCAGCTTTATGCTTTTCTCTTGTTCACCCTTTTTGTCGGTACGCTCATTAAGAAAGCCATTATTGCTATGGGAGTATTGGTCTTTTGGATTTTGGCGGTAGAGAATGGATTCTACGTATGGGGTCAGGTAAAGAACCAGCAATGGATCGAATATTTCTTACCTGTTAAGTCAATTAATGCTTTGGTACATAATCCATTCCCAAAATACTTATTAATGGAGGTTCAAGACTTTTTAACTTTCCCTGAGTTTGCCCTAGTGCTAGGTTGGGGAGCGTTGTTCTTCTGGGCAACGACTAAGCTAGTAGTGAATAGGGATTTATAGGAATCATCTGTTGAATTTATAAGGTTACTGTTTCTATTGAAGCAGTAGCCTTTTTTGTTACCCTCTTGCTTTCCAATTTGAGAGTATTTCTTGCTCTCTTTTCATTATATTTTCTCTTCCTGCAAGATAGGCCTCTCTTCTTTCTTCTGTTACGGCTGCTGAATACCACCAATCATAAACATCTTTAATGGTTTCTTTAAGTGGTCTTAGCGTTAAACCGTTCGCCAATGCATTAGCGTTTTTCACCCTTGCTGAAGCCATATAATCGCCATTAGGCATGATCCATGGAATGGCAAAGCCGAGGCGATTGGTTCTTAAAAAGTCATAATTATCTATTACAGTGAAACTATGCTCTTGATTGAAGGCGCTTGATGCTCCTTTAACGTAGTCGAGTATGCCTTGAGAACTTTCAGGGCCTACCGCGTTAAAAGTGCCCATAGTCTTGTTTTCTGCTAACCTTATCATCCATTCTGCCACATCACGAATATCAATGTATTGTACAGGGTCGCTTGATTTACCTGGAACCATTACCTCACCAGGGTGTGATAATCTTAAAGGCCAATGCATGAATCTGTCAGTTCTATCCGCGGGTCCAGTCATGTAAGTTGGTCTAACTATAGTTGAACGATCAGCACCCATGACCTTAATAGTTTCTCTTTCAGATTTAGCCTTCATCACTCCGAAAGAATCTCTTTCTGGTGGATTGCCTTCGGAGGTCAAAGGATCTTCATAAAGAATAGGAAAATCCTCATCTACATCTGCAGTGGTGTGAGGATAATAAACTCCCGTTGAAGACACGTATATGTACTGACTTACGCTACTTTTCAGTAGTTCTGCTGTTCTATATGTCCAGTCAGCTGCCCTTCCAGAATTATCTATAACAACATCCCAAGTTCTGTTTTCTAAAGCAGTAAGGTTGTCTACACGGTCGCCAACCAGCATCTCTACTTGATCGAATAAGTCGGTATAAATAATTGGTTTTGTTTTCCCTCGAGTGAATGTGGATACGTTATGCCCTCGAGCCAGGGCATATGCTACTTGATGAGGACCTAGAAAGCTAGTGCCTCCTAGTATCAGGATATTTAAGGATCGTTCTGCCTTCTCACAAGAGAAAAGTGTGCTTCCTACCAATGGTATTCCAGCACCTAAAATGAGTCCTTTTTTTATGAATGATCGCTTTGATTGGTCTATGCTCATAGAAGAAAGTTAGCAAACTCAGTTCAAACGATTTGACTACTTTATGCAAACGGAATCTAAGTTGGTGCGAGTTTTTCATTTATGAGTAACTTGTTGTAAACGGAATTAGCTATGAATTTTAGATTGATACTCTCAACTATTTTTTGCTTTTGCATTGTTTCTGCACAGGCCCAAAACTTACCATTTTCAAATATTTCTAAAACACCAGCGGTGTATAATTCAGGTACTATTTCAGCTAGAATGATTGAAGGCCTCGGCTTTCGGTATTATTGGGCTACAGAAGGGCTAAGAGCAGATGACCTGGCTTTTAAACCAGGTGAGGATGCGAGAAGTGCTATGGAAACCATTGAGCACATCCATGGGTTGTCAAGCTTTCTTTTGAGTGCGTTTGGAAATGAGGTCACCGCATTGAATGATGTAGATAAAACAGATTTTAAAGGTCTGAGAAAAGCGACTTTGCTCAACTTGAATCAAGCTTATGCATTGCTGATGTCGAGTACTGACGAGGACTTTAAAAGCTATGAATTCCCCATGGGCGGAGGGAATAAATTGCCATTCTGGAATGCGATTAATGGCCCTATTGAAGATGCGGTATGGCATACCGGCCAAATTGTGATGATGCGTAGAATGTCCGGTAATCCTCTTCCTAAAGGGGTAAATGTGTTGGCGGGCACAAAGAATTAGGGCATTAGTCTTTCCAGAAAGTCCAACGGCTTCTTTTTGGCTTTTCTTTCTCCTCTTTGTTTTTTCTAGCAAGGGCCTGATTGATGTAGAACTGATGTTTCTCTTCGAATTTTTCAACAAGAATATCGTGTTCTTCTTCTGAAAGTTGGGAAATGGGATCTGTACTATCTGCAGCGTTTGAGCTCCAATACTCGTGGTCACCTTTACGACCGTCAGGAGCAATGGCCAGTACTGTATAATCAATGTGGTTTACATCGTGAAACAGCTCAATTTCATAACCTTGGCAGGTAAAACGAATACTAGTGGTGGTGGTAGCTCCCCAAAAATATCCTTTCACGAATTCAATTTCGTATTCACCATAAATAATACCTCTAAAAATGGGGATCAACTCTGAAGGCTCTATTGCTTGCTGCATCTTCAAATCTAACCTAAAGTCCTCATAACAAAACAAACCTGCCTGTTTTCACAAACTAGACAGGCTTATGATATGTCTTTACAATCCAGAATTCGGATATAATTCTTTGAACTCTGAACACTAAATTTCTATCCTTAAGGAATCCACTTCACATCTTTAAAGTTCGGCTTGCGCTTCTCCAAGAATGCGTTTCTACCTTCTTTCGCTTCATCTGTCATATAGGCTAGGCGAGTGGCCTCACCAGCAAATACTTGTTGACCTACCATACCATCATCCGTAGCATTGAAAGCAAACTTGAGCATTTTAATTGAGGTAGGGGACTTTTCAAGAATCTCTTGTGCCCAATCGTAGGCAGTGTCTTCTAATTCGTCATGGGGAATGACCGCATTCACCATACCCATATCATAAGCATCTTGAGCCGAGTAATTTCTTCCTAGAAAGAAGATCTCTCTTGCTCTTTTCTGTCCTACCATCTTGGCTAGGTATGCAGATCCATAGCCACCATCAAAACTGGTTACATCAGCATCGGTTTGTTTGAAGATGGCGTGCTCTTTACTGGCAAGCGTAAGGTCACATACCGTGTGCAAACTATGGCCACCGCCAACAGCCCAGCCAGGACAAACACAGATAACGACTTTAGGCATAAAGCGAATGAGTCTCTGAACTTCTAAAATGTTCAGACGAGGCATACCGTCATCATCTACATAACCTTGATGTCCACGAGCATTTTGGTCACCACCAGAACAGAATGCCCAGCCACCATCTTTTGCAGAGGGGCCCTCTCCAGAAAGTAATATTACTCCAATAGAAGTGTCTTCTCGCGCATCGAGTAAGGCTTCAAAGAGCTCGCCTACCGTTTTGGGTCTAAAGGCATTACGGACCTCAGGTCGATTAAATGCAATTCTTGCCACACCATCACCTGATTTTTTATAGGTAATGTCGGTGTACTCTTTTACGGTAGTCCAGTTTACTTTGCTCATTTCCATTCAATTAGAATGCGAAAATAGGGGGTAGTGGTGTATAGGCCAAAACAATTGAAAAAGAAAAGCCACCCCATTGGGGTGGCTCTTATATGTATAGGGTTAATTAATTCTTATTTGTTAATCGGATCAGCGAAGTCTTTAAAGAAACTCATGTCTGTTCCTTTATAGGCTGCCTGGAATTTAGGCCACTCATTAGCAAAGAAATCATTTACGATAGCCATCGCTTCGTTCATCATCTTCTCACCATTTTCAAGTAGGCTTCTTTCATTAGGCCCTGGAGCAGTAAGTCTGGAGCTAGCATATCTTCTGGCTTGACCAACCCATTCGCTGGCGTTAGGATAGTTTACTCTTGGTGCTGCTTGTCCTCTATCTCTTGGAAGACCAATGGTTACTTTTTTAACCTCATTGAACTTCTCGTTCATTTCGTCCATCATCTCTTTCAAGTCTTTCACGGCATCCTTATCAGCGTTTTTCATTTGAGCTTCAACTTTCTCAACAATTGAGTTAGCATCTCTCACTCGGCCAGTTACTTTAGCCCAAGTTTGAGTCATTTGCAATACTTCGTCTTCGAAAGCTTGCTTAGCTCTAAGATCACTCATGTTTACTTCGATTCTTGGATCGTAGTAAACCTTCACCATTTTCTCAATTTTCTGATCGTTGTAATCGATGTGAACTTTATAATCGCCTGGCATTACTGAACCTGCAGTTTGCTCACGGTTTCTACCAGCAGCTTGTCCACCGCCAAAGCCACCACGACCTCTACCGAATCCACCACCAGCCGATGATCTTTCAACAGGGTAAGGATTTCTTCTTCTTAAGTCCCAAGTCAACGTGTTCATTTCACCTTTCTTAACCGTACCAGAACCTGTTCTGATGGTGTCACCAGCCATGTTTAATACTGTCATGCTGATTCTCGTTGGTAATTTTTTAGCTTGAGGTGCTTCATCAGCCGCAGCTGCTTTTCCTCTTTTACGTCTACCTTTAGTTTCCTCAGCTGGTTTTTCAGCCATTTTATCGTCTCTTACGAAGTACTTAATGGTTGCACCAAAGAAGTATTTGTTCTCACCTTCGTAAGGACCACTACTTCCAGGGAATCTCATACCTGCTGGTCTTCTATAAGTCATTTGGTAGGCATCGGCAATGTCCATCACCATAATGTCTTCCTTCATTGCATTGTTGACTCCTGCCGTAGCGAAAGCTCTCAAAGGACGAATATCATCCAATACGTAGAATGCTCTTCCGAAAGTTCCAATAGCAAGGTCATGCTCTCTTTCTTGCAGAGCTAAGTCCATTGTAGAAACATTCGGGTATCCGTGATTCCACTTGTTCCAATTTTGCGCTTTGTCAAAACTTACATAAAGTCCATTCTCAGTACCTAGGAATACCAAATTTGGCTCAATAGGATCTTGTAGGATCGAAAGTGTGTAACCAAATACATCGTTATCATCTACAATTCTTGTCCAAGTTTGTCCGTAATCAGCAGTGTGGTAAGCATATGCAGACCAATTGTTTCTTCTGTAGTCGTTCGCAATAACCCAAGCTTCACCAGCATTGTACTTAGATGCTTGAATCTGAGGAATCCAGCTACCAGCAGGAAGTCCAGGAAGGTTAGCTGCTACGTTAGTCCAGTTACCGCCTCTATCTTGAGTCACTTGTACATTTCCATCATCAGTTCCTACCCATATTACATTTTTGTCTACCGGGCTAGGAGCAATGGCTAGGGTAGTAGTATGATTCTCCGCACCTGTTGCATCAATGGTTAATCCACCACTTGCGTTTTGCTTTTGCTTTTCAGGATCGTTTGTTGAAAGATCTGGAGAAAGTACTTCCCAATCATCACCTCTATTAGAGCTATAATGTAAATGCTGAGAACCATAATATACTCCATCAGGGTCATGTGGATCGATTGCTACTGGAGCATTCCAGTTAAATCTTAATGTTATTGAAGTATCAGGAGAAGTTGGCTTTACTGTTTTACCATAACCTGAGACCTTATCGTATCTCTGAACGTTTCCTTGCTGAGACATGGTATAACCATATCTGGAATCACCAGGAATTGGAGCTACATCAAATCCATCACCAAAGCTTAGTTCTTGCCAATCGTGGTTTCTAACACCTGCTTGGTTGAAAACGTAAGAAGGACCTACCCAAGAGCCGTTATCCTGCATTCCACCATAAAGGTTGTAAGGCATTTCGTTGTCCACATTCACGTGATAGAATTGCCCAACAGGAATCTTTTGAGTGAATCTCCATGTCTCACCCATGTCTCTAGTGATATTCAAACCACCATCGTTACCTTCAACCATAAAGCTCGGATCTTCTGGGTGAATCCACCACGCATGGTGATCTGGGTGAACGCCAGAATAAGGGATAATTACTTCCCATGATTTACCACCATCCTCAGAACGAGAAACGCTTGAGTATAAGCTATATAATCTGTTTTCGTTTTTAGTATCTACATAGATAGAAGAGTAGTAGAAAGGTCTATTACCCATATTACCCTGTTCAGCTGAAGAAGCTCTTTTCTCCCATGATTTACCACCATCAGTAGATCTCCAAAGGCCATTCGCTTTGTTCTCGATCAATGCATAAACATAATTCGGGTTGCTATTCGCTATAGCCAAACCAATTCTGCCATAATCGCCAGAAGGAAGACCATTTTCACCACTTATGTTTTTCCAAGTGTCTCCACCATCAAGTGTCATGTATATACCAGAACCTTCACCACCAGACTTGAAAGTCCATGGCCATCTTTTGTGCTCCCACATAGAAACGAAGATTTTTTCAGGATTGCTTGGATCAGCTACCATATCTGAAACACCAGAAAGGTTGTTGGTGAATAATACTTGATTCCAAGTTTTACCACCGTCAGTTGTTTTGTAAACACCTCTTTCATCGTGCTCACCCCAAGGAGAACCAATAGCACCTACTAAAACAGTGTTTGGATCATCTGGATGAATAATGATTCGGTGAATATTTCTTGTTTTCTCAAGGCCCATCAATTCCCAAGTGTCTCCACCATCAATTGATTTATAAACACCATAGCCTGAGCTAACAGAGTTTCTTGGGTTACCTTCACCAGTGCCTACCCAGATTACATCAGGGTTCTTCTGGTAAATATCGATAGCACCAATGCCTTGAACAGCTTGGTCATCAAATACAGGTTCCCACTCTAGTCCACCACCAGTAGTTCTCCATACACCACCAGATGCCGCACCGGCAAAAATGATTTCTGGATTGCTTTCTACAACATCAATGGCAGTTATTCTACCACTCATGGCCGCAGGACCTATGGCCCTAGCTTTCATATTTTTGAATATGTCCATATCCACTTTCTGAGCCCACATTAGTGGAATACTCATCAAGATCGACAGACATATGAATGAGGCTTTTCTTATTGAGCCTTTAATCATAGCATTCGTCATTAGATTCTTGGTTTTTGATTGATTAACAAAACAAAGTATGCCAAGAAATCTAAGGCCACTAAGCAAATTCTAAGAACGTACTGTATTAGTTATGAATGGTAGGCTTTACCAGTCATCTAGGACAACTTTAACACCAAGTCCAAAACTAAGGGTGTTAAATCGCGAATTCTGAATATCGAAATCATAGATATTATCTACTCTGTCATAGCTGACATCTGAAGGGATTAGGTATTGCGCTCTTCCAGATTTGAGGTATTTCATGTTGAGGTCTAGGCTCACAAATTCGCTTACCATGATCTCAATTCCACCTCCAAATCCATAAGAAAAGACAACGTCATTTAAATCAGTAAAGCTGTCAATTAGATCTAATCCTCTTTCTCTTATTGTAGCTCTTGTGGTTACATAGGTTATTCCTGCGTAAAAATCGCCATAGGGTAAGATTTTTCCACTTTGTGAAGGCTGAAGTCTTACAAATGGAAGTAATCTGTAAGCCTCAAAGTTTCTTCTCCACCTTACATCGCCCCAGAACTCTCCATGGTCTCCTTTTCTTAATTCAGAGCCATAACGAAAGGCTCCCATGCTTGCTCCTACAAGAATAGGCGCATTGGGAAGTTTGTATCCTGCCTCAAAACTAAAGCCACCACCAAAGATATCCGGAGAGTCTTGTCTGAGTTCACCAATGGGGGCTAAGCCTTGTAAACTGAAACCAACAATGCCTTGAGCTTTGACAGAAGCTGAGGCAAGAACTAGTGTTAGAATGAATATGACCTTTTTCATTGTTGAGGAGTTTCTAATTCATAAGCCAAATGTATGCCAATTTTTCAGCTAATATTATTATCATTACACTAACAAATTTAGTTTTTCTCTTATACCTTTATACAAAATTAGGCTCATGAGTATTATTAGCGAAAATATAAAACACTTAAGAAAACTAAGAAATTGGACTCAAGGAGATTTCGCTGATCAGATAGGAATCAAAAGATCTTTAGTTGGTGCTTATGAAGAGGGAAGGGCAGATCCACGACTCAATAATCTAATGAATATGGCCAAGCTATTTGGCTTATCTGTTGACCAGTTGCTTTCTACAGACTTTACCGGCAAGAGCCATGAGCAAATTGAGCAGCTAAAGTCCGATGGATCAGTTAAAGGCTTTAAGGTGCTTAGTATTTCTGTTGATAATAATGATGAGGAGATGATTGATTTGATACCTCAGCAAGCATCTGCAGGATATTTAAATGGATATACTGATCCTTCTTACCTACAAGTGCTGCCTAAGTTTAGGTTACCAAACCTTCCTAAAAATGCTACCTACAGAGCATTTGAAATTACAGGAGATTCTATGTTACCAATAAAACCAGGGACTGTAGTTATTGGGCAGTATGTAGAGCGCATAGAAGATATTAAAAATGGAAAGTGCTACGTCTTACTATCCAAAGAGGAGGGAGTAGTTTACAAAAGAGTGTTCGATTATACCTCCGAGCATGGCCAGTTATTTTTAGTGTCTGACAACAAAGTGTATTCTCCTTATAAAATAGGAGCTTCAGACGTTCTGGAAATTTGGGAAGCCAAAGCTTACATCAGTATGGATATTCCTGATCCTGAGGATACGCAAATGAGCTTCGATCAATTAAAGAATATTGTGATGGATTTACAACAAGAAGTAATCAAGCTTAAAGACTAGAGACCTAAAACAGCTCTCGCCCAGTCGTCAATTTTACAATTGTAATCTGGAGACACATCTATACCCAACTCTGACTTTAACTGAAAAAGCAGTACGATGAATACTGCTGTCATTCCAATCATGAGAACATGCTTGATTATGAGTTGAATAGCATGTAAAAGGAGAATGAGTTTTGTGGATAATATGGCAGCTAAGATCGCTTTCATATACCAAATGTATAAACTAATGGTGTTGAGTATATAGGTAGAATACTTAGATCTTAAAAATACTGTTTACCCTACCTAGGTACTTAATTTAACGGATTGCAGATATGAATTTGGGCGATCAATTTTACCACTCTCGGTTAAGACGAGTTGAGGAATAAGATACCAAGTTTTAGGCCAAGCGTATTTTGTGAAATCAGATTTCAAAACTGTCTCATTTGACAAGAAATAGGCGATGAGATCCTTATTGTCTGATACACATATTATTTGTTCTCCCAATAATTGATCCTTCACCTTCCAAACACAGAGATTTGCCTTTAAGTGCTCTGGTATAATTGCCTTTAATTCATTCTCAATTTCCTCAATTTGAAGTTTTACTCCCCCTGAGTTTATGGTTAAATCAGCTCTTCCTAGCCATTTGAATCTATTCTCAGCTAATTCAATTATATCGTTTGTTTCGATCCATTTTTGATTGGTAACTGTTCCCTTAACCGAAAGACAACCATTGGGAGTTTGTTTCACATCATTGTCACCTATCACTGAGAACCAAGCCGAAGGTTCACCTTGACTTAGCTTTCTCAATGCTATATGTGAGATGGTCTCCGTCATACCGTAGGTATGGTAAACCCTATTGGTGAAATGCTGAAGCTCCTTTTCTAGCTTAAGATTAATGGCTGCACCACCAATGAGGATACAATCTATTGCCTCCAAAAATGACTTATTTCCTGGATCTATTAAGGCCTGAACTTGCAAAGGAACTAGTGCCGTAAAGTCATAGGAGTTCGTTTTTAATACCTCGGTTAGATTGGTTGATGGTTCTTCAATAGTCAAATTCCAATTGCCAATTAGCGCTCGAACGAGCATCATTTTACCTCCGATTCGATCGGCAGACATAGCCAAAAGCGCTTTGGTTCCCGCTTTGAGTTTTAAAGCTTCAATTGTGTTTTGTGCACTCGCAATGAATTGGGTCCTACTAATGCTCACTGACTTAGGGGTTCCGGTTGACCCAGATGTTTTAATAGTGAAGCTACTTTTACCATTTTGCCACTCACGAATAAATATTTGAGCAGACTGAGCAAAAAGGGGTACGTTTTCGGAACTCAGTTCTGAAAATTCAGTTAAAGAATACTGATGATGCTTTATAAGTATACTACCTTCCATATGCGTCTTAAACGCTAAGTAAACAATGAAAAGAGCAATACTATTCAACTTTCTCTTCTTTCTTGCCTTGAGTGCGCTAGGTCAGTCTTATAAAGTAACGGGTACAGTTCTAGACCAGAATGGTGAATCCTTGCCGTTTGCGAATGTTTTCTTTGCGGAGACTACATACGGGACTACTACTGATAATTCTGGACTCTTTGAATTAACAGTACCCAAAGCAGGTACTTACGACCTCATTGTAAGATTTATCGGCTATAAGACTTATGCAGCACAGCTCAAATTAAACGAGCAAAAAGAAGTCAATCTTCAGATTGTGCTTGAAGAGGATGCCGTCAATCTAGGTAGCGTTACGGTTACAGATAAAAAAGACGATAAATGGAGATATAACTTGATGGAGTTTAGAAGAGTGTTTCTAGGCACAACTCTGAATGCCGCTCGGTGTAAGATTTTGAATGAGCAGGACATTGACTTTATTGATGATACTGATTCTGGAACCTTAGAAGCATTTGCTCGTGGCCCCATCATCATTGAAAACAAGGCTTTGGGCTATCGCATTAAATACTATTTAGAGAATTTTGCCATTAATTATAAAACAGGCCTTGCTGGTTATGTAGGTTACACTTCGTTCGAAGAATTGAAAGGGAATAAACGTCAGGATAGAAGATGGGAGGCTGCCAGAGCCAAAGCTTATAAAGGGTCAATCACACATTTCTTCTCCTCATTATTTGAGAACAAATTAGAGCAGGAAGGCTTTGATGTGAATTTGGCAAGAGACATTGAGGGGATAGGTCGAGTTCTTAATCCGCAACAAGCTATTATGGATACAGCTCTTGTAGAAGGCCAGACGGATTTATCTAGAAAGTTGCCTTTTGAGAATTACATCTACGTTACCTATAAGAACGAGGAAGAGTCTATGGAATATAAACAGTCAAGTCCATTACAAACCTCAAAGCATACTTCCATATCAAGAATTTCAAAGGAAGGTCAGCTTTCCTGGATAGCCATGCTAGATGGCTTCGATGAAATTGAATTTGAAGACAATGGGTATATCTATAATCCTGTGTCATTCTATTCCTCAGGCTACTGGGGGTACGAGAAAATTGCAGAGATGGTTCCGATAAACTACCGACCTAAGCAGTAAAGAGATTTTTAAAGGCTTTGAAAGATTCGGAATTATTCTGAGCGTCCGTGAAGTATTCTAAAACCTTAGCCTGACTCGAGGCTTCAAAGAAGCTATCTAAGGCCTTTTTGAAAGAATCAATTTCAAAAGCCGCCTGATAATCCATGCCAAATTCTTTAGCGGTAGCTTTCGCGTTTAAATCATGTTTGGTCTCAAATATGCTTTCGTAGGCAGGTTGATCTGTTGGCCCGGGAATCATTCGAAATATGCCACCTCCTGAATTGTTGAAAACTACTATTCTTAGATTCTTGATACTTTTCTTATGCCAAAATGCATTGCGATCATATAAGAAAGCCATGTCTCCAGTAAGTAGCGTTACGATTTTACTGGAAGATAGTGCAGCCCCAACTGCCGTTGCGTTACTGCCATCAATCCCACTAGTGCCTCTGTTAGCATAAACCTCAATAGCTCTATCATTGTGAAGCCCAATGATGTTCGCATAGCGCACGGCCATGCTGTTCGCTAATTGGAGCTGCGAATTGTCAGGAAGCCTTTTCATGACTTGGCCATAACCGGCAAACTCAGTATTGCTCCCAGCTGTATGTTGAACTACCCAGTAAATGGCCTTCTGATCTTGCGTTTTCCAAGCTTTACCATAGTTAGTATCTGATGTCTTCAGCTCGGCTTTACCCAAGCGCTTGAAAAACTCTGTGGGAGATGAAGTAATCTGATGTGTGAGATTCTGTAAGCCATCATTCAATCTTGTTGACTCTTGAATGTGCCAATGATGCTTTGCAGGGTTGTCTCTTAGGAATAGCTTTAGGTTTTTAGAGATCAAAGACTTGCCAAGTGAAATGATTAAATCAGGCCTTAAGGCTTGGATATCAGGATTACTAGCATTTAGAAACGCATCGTGATGCATAATGGCCCCATCAATATGATGCTGATTACTGATAATATCATTTATAACGATTACGCCTGTTTTTGCGCTAAATTCCGATAAGGCAGTAGAGAGTAGAGAATCAGGGTCTTGATGGCCAATGACTACTATTGGTTTCTCTGAAGTATTCCAAATCTTGGCTAGTTCGGTTAAACTAGAATCAGAAACTGATGTTATTTGGGTTGGTCTTTCAATGATTCTCGGCTCCTTGAAAGCAATGGTTTCATGATCAGCAGGGTAGAAGGGCTCGCGAATGGGTACATTGATGTGAACGGGGCCGTGAGGTAAATCCATGCTTTCGTTCACCGCTTCGTTTATAATTCTATTGGAGTGCCAAGACTCGTCTTTAGTTGAGGGTCGTGTAGGTAATTCGAAAGACTTTTTAACATGTTTTCCGAAAACTTCTTTTTGCTGAACAGTTTGCCCATCATACTGATCTATCCACTCCGGTGGGCGATCGGCTGAAAAGATGATCAATGGGATTTCTTGATAGTACGCCTCCGCCACGGCTGGATAATAATTCAGCAAAGCAGAACCGGATGTACACACTAAAGCGGAGGGTATCTTAGACTGCTGAGCTAAGCCCAATGCTATAAAAGCCGCACTTCTTTCATCCGGTACCATGATTACCTCAATATCTGGATGATGCTCAAATGCAATGGTGAGGGCAGCAGATCTAGAGCCAGGTGATATAATGGCTTTTTTGATGCCCTTGACGGCACAGACAGAAACGATATCAAGAATATGGGGTAGAATCACTTGGCTTTATTCACGATGTTCAACAGCGTGTTGAACTTCAGTTCAGTCTCAAGATACTCTTTTTCGGGGTCAGAATCTTCAGTTATGCCTGCACCAGCGAAAAGAGCCGCTGAATCATTAAATAACTGCAAGCATCTCAGGTTGACAAAAAGATGAGTTTTATCACCGTGAGCGACAGGCCCCAAATATCCAGCGTAAAAACCTCTGTCCATTCCTTCAAAAAGATTTAAGAAGTCTAGCGCAGGGTTCTTAGGCATACCTGCCACGGCAGAAGTGGGGTGGAGTAACTCTAGCATTACTGTCCCGAGTTCTGCAAAATTTGTGGCTTCGGTGTCTACTTCAAAAGTGGTTTTTAGGTGAACCAAATTGCCAGCTTTAACTGTTTTAGGACCTATTTCTTTGTATTCGCGCAGCCTAATTTTCTTAAAGCAATCTATAATGTACCTGCTCACCATGGCTTGCTCCTCAATTTCTTTTTGAGTCCAAGATGTATTGGATAAGGCGTTGAAGCCTTGGAAGTTTTGCGTGCCGGCCAATGCAACAGTTTTAAAGTAGCCATCGCTCACTTCAATTAGTGTTTCTGGGGTGGCACCTATCCATGTTCCTTCACCGGGTATCGAAACAGCTGAAATGAATGCGTTTTCATAATCTTTAGCAAGTTCAAAAAAGAAGTCAAGCAGGTCAAATTCATCAGAAATTTGGATGTGTTTAGTTCTTGCAGGAACAACCTTGTCGAATGCTTTTGCCTTTATGGCTTCTATAGATCGCTCCACAAGCGCTCTATATTCTGTGCTTTCTTTCTTATTGTTCTTGTGGGTGTGGTAGCTCGTTTTCGACCTTTCCTTGTCTGTTTGTTCAATGAACTTCGCCAGAAATTGTTTTTTGCTATCACTTTCTTCTTGGTCGAATAAGTTGGTTACTACTTCATCAAAATCGAATGAGAAGGAAATGTCTGACTCAACAAATCGAGCGTTTCTGTTAGGGAAGTCAAATGGAGTAAAGAGGAAACCTTTTGGGAGTTGATCTAGATCTACTCGATTGATCGTTTTGGTATCATCTAAACTGATGATCAGGTTTACCTCGTTTTGATTAGGCATTCGCCACATGGCTAGAGGAAGGCCAGATTCAAAGGCAGTGTTTATAGCTGCCTGAATTATTTCTTCTTTCGTAAAGGCGTCTAGACTAAAAGTCGTGTTTGATATACTTTCCGTTCCCCTCATTTCTGTTTGTCCATAACCGCCATTGTTATGCGGCTTATGCAGACCAATTGCTCTTTCTCGTTAGTAATCTTTATTTCCCAAACCTGTGTTTTCCTTCCAATATGGAGAGGTTTTGCTTTACCAAACACCCAACCTTCTCTAGCAGATTTAATGTGGTTAGCATTTATTTCTAGTCCAACGCAATAATGAACCTCAGTGTTTACAGTTAATGTGGCTGCTATACTTCCTAAGGTCTCAGCTAAGGCAACTGAGGCACCACCATGCAAAAGTCCAAGTGGTTGGTGGGTTCTGTGGTCCACGGGCATTTTAGCCGTAATAAAGTCGGCCCCAATCTCTAAGAGCTCTATTCCTAGGTGCTCCACCATAGTGTTTTTACTCCAGTTTTGAAGGGTCTCAAGATTAATATTTTCTTGAAAGATGGGTGTAGACAAATCTTCTTACTTTTGGGGCCTCGGGCAAAAATAGAACAAATTGATGATCAAAAAAATATACCTGACACGCCACGGCCAAACCGATTTTAATAATCAAGGAATTGTGCAAGGGAGCGGTGTGGATTCTAGCTTAAATGATAAAGGAAGATCACAAGCTGCGTCCTTTTTTGAGGTTTATGGTCATCTTAAATTTGATAAGGTATACGTCTCCAAATTACAGCGTACTCAACAATCTGTTCAGAAGTTTTTAGACTTAGGTATTCCCTATGAAAAACTAGAAGGGCTAAACGAAATTAGTTGGGGTACACGAGAAGGTAAAAAAGTAGATGCCGAAGGAAGTAAATACTATAACGATACATTAAGTAAATGGCGAGAGGGTGAAACCCATTTGGCCATAGATGGAGGTGAGAGTCCCGAAGATGTTGCAAAAAGAATGAAAGTGGCCTTAGACCATATATTGTCTCAGCAAAATGAGAAATTAGTCTTAATCAACATGCATGGCCGTTCTATGCGGGTTATGCTCACATTAATGCTCAATTACCCACTCAAATGCATGGATATGTTCGATCATCATAATTTGGGTTTATACGAACTGACATATACAGGTTCAATGTTCAAGATAGATCGTCATAATGATACTGATCATCTCAAAGTTCTAGGCTAGCTAAGGCGAGTCTGGCTTTATTGTCTAAGCTCTTTTTATAAGGGTGATTCTTGAAGTTGAGCACTCGACTAAAGTAATCCCTAGCTTCTTCTATTCTATTATTCTCCTTATACAAATACCCAATTTGCAAGAAAGAATTCGGTGCATAGTAGGTTTCTGAGATTGTACCGGACTGCTGAATAACCTGCTCATACAGACTTATTGCTTCGTTATTTTTGTTTTGAAGATGGGCCATTCTGGCTTTTCTATAAATCAATTCCAAAGCATAGTAGAGGGGTAAATCGCGCGTTTCTTGAAATACTATTAACTCATTAGCCTTTTCAAAAAAACCACCGTCAATTGCATAGCGGATCAATAAACCTACCGAATCTTGTGCTTCTATCGATCGCAAGAGTTTTACAGCATTCTTGTCAATTTCTGTACGTTCTTGTCCGCGTTCTAACGTTTTTCAGTTGAAGCTAGAATTTAGATATGTTGTTTTGGTAGAAAGCGCTGATGCCAATTTTCAAGTGGGAGTCTTTTATGTATGCTGAACCCTCATTTTTGTTGAGAAACTCCTCATATATAGTGGTGGCATTTGAAAAGTCATGTTCTTGAAAATATGTTTCTGCTAAGAAGTATGATAGCACGGGTGCTTCATGCGCAATTTCTGTGAGTACCTTTCTTGTTTCTAGTGCCTTGCGGGTTTTTAGAAGAGTCAAAGCTCTGAGGTACTTAACTAAAACCTCGTCTCGTGTGATAAAAGCCATTTTTTGCTCACCTGTATCGAAATCTTCTAGCATAAAGATTTCTACCATTGCCAATATTAGGTTGCTCTCGAGTTTAAATTCATTTTGATTGCTCAGTGTCTTTAGCTGCTTTATTCCATGAAATACATCTCCGTTTAGCCCAAAGAGGTTGAGCAATCATTCTTTGTTGGAAGGCATAGTACCAAAGATGATATTGAGCAAGCCTTGTGTCCTAAGATTTGGTTTGAAGTCAGGGTAATCATCAAATAAATCTTTACTAATCTTATAAGCGCTTCTAAGTCCCCAGAAGGCATCCCAGTCTTCTTCAAATCTAAAATCTAAAAACGCCCATTGAAGCTTTATTTCGGCTTGGAGAAATTGCGACCACTTTTCATCAATTTGAGAATTTTCTGCGAGTTATAGTCGATTTCCTCGGTTTCTGCGGAGGCGCTCGTAATCCAATTCATTTTCAGTGAATAAGACCTCTAAAACATCAGCGAGGTTTGCATAGTAAATCGAAAGTTCATCTTGTGCTGATTCAGCTTTTCTAACTTTTTCGAATTCTAGATTTAAAAGAGGTGGGAGAAAAGGATGCTGCCCATGAACTGACAGCAAAGTAAAAAGCATAAAAAAAGGATAAGCCGCTAGACTTATCCATTTCCTATATTCTTTATGAAAAGACAACTTACTTACGCCTTAGCCGCAGTTTTCTTAGTTGCTGTTTTTCTTCTACTTCTTTTTGGCTTCTCTTCTGCAACAATTTCATCTGTTACTTCAGCCAAGATTCTACCACAATGCTCACAAACAATAAGCTTCTTAGCATCTCTAATGTCTGCTTGTCTTTGTGGAGGTACTACGTTGAAACAACCACCACAAGCTCCTCTACTTACTGGAACAACGGCTAATCCATTTCTCGCATTGTCTCTAAGCTTGTTGTAAGATACTAGAAGTCTATCTTCAATATGCTTACAAGCCTTTTCTCTATTTGCGACTAATTTCTTTTCGTCCACTTCGCTTTCTTTAGTTAACACCTCAAGCTCAGACTGTTTGTTGTCAAGATCTTTCTTACGCTCATCTAACTGATGCTCAGTTTTCTCGATCTCTTCTTTTTTCAGCTCAATCTTCGCGAATGCCTCTTTAATTCTCTTTTCAGAAATCTGAATCTCAAGGTTTTGCAATTCCATCTCTTTGGTAATTGCATCGTACTCACGGTTGTTACGAACATTCATTTGTTGCTCTTCATATTTCTTGATGAGCCCCTCTGAATTTTTTATTTGTGTTTTATGGTCTGAAATGTTGCCTTCTAGTTCTGCTAACTCAGCTTTGAATTTGTCAACTCGTGTTTGGTAACCAGCTATGTCATCTTCAAGATCAGCCACCTCATCTGGTAAAGAGCCTCTCACTTTTAAGATCTCATCCATCTGAGAATCAATAGCTTGTAATTTTTTTAATGCCTCTAACTTTTGCGCAATTGTTTTTTCCATCGACAGTTTTTTTAGAAGTATTGTACGGGATTCGTATCCACCTCTGATAAATAGCTTGCAATATTAGGAAATTTTTCGCTGATAAACCCGTTCAAGAGCTCTTTTGTAGCGATTTCACTTTCATAATGTCCTATATCGGTAATCATGATTTTTTCTTCCGAATCAAAATACTCATGATACTTAAAATCTGCACTCACGTAAGCATCTGCTCCTTGGGCCATGGCAGACTTCAATAAGAAGCTTCCAGACCCACCACAAAGCGCCACTTTACTAATTTGCTTGCTCACCGAAGTGTACTTAATCATACCTAGTGACAGTTTGTCTTTGATGTATTTAAGGAAATTATCCGGACTTAATGGTTGTTTTAATTCTCCAATCATGCCTGAACCAATTTCTTGATTTTGATTCTCTGTTTTCACGATATAGTAACCAACCTCCTCATATGGATGCGCCTTTTTTAGGGCAGCGATAACGGCACCTTTGTTGAAGGAGGGGAAAATAATTTCAACCTTATTTTCTTCTACAAATTCTTTACTTCCTTTCTCACCAATGGTTGGGTTGGCTTGCTTGTTTGGTGTAAAAGTACCTGTACCAAGAATTCTGAAACTACATTCTGTATAGTTTCCAATACTACCTCCCCCAGCTGCGTGAATGGCTTCTAGAACGCTATCGGTGTTTTCTGTAGGAATGTAGGTCTCTAGCTTTAGTAGTGTTTCAGATTTAGGGGCTAAAATTCTCGTGTTCTGTAAACTGAGTAATTCAGCAAATTTTTCATTCACACCATTAGATACATTGTCTAAGTTGGTATGGATGGCATAAATGGCTATGTCATTCTTAATAGCTTTGATTATCGTTCGCTCCACATAGTTCTTACCATTTAGTTGTTTCAGTCCGCTGAAAACAATAGGGTGATGTGCCACAATTAAGTTACAATCTCTTTGGATGGCTTCATCTACTATAGCTTCAATACAGTCGAGTGTGCAAAGAATACCTTTTACTTCATCATTCCCACTACCAGTAATCAGACCTGCATTATCATAAGATTCTTGGAGCGATCTTGGAGCAATTGATTCGAGATAGGAGGTGATGTCCTTGATTTTTACCATAATTGGTGATATTTGCTTCTAAATTAGCCTAAAGATAATTAGCGCATGGTAATTCGTCTGATAAGACTGTTATTCTTTCCTCTTTCCATTCTTTATGGTTTCATCATTGATCTAAGAAATTATCAATTCAACAAAGGGTTGAAATCAATGGTGGCTATGGAGCCTACAATTATTTCTGTTGGAAATCTTTCTACTGGAGGTACAGGTAAGACGCCCATTATTGAGTATTTGGTGCGCCTCTTGCAAGAGAATCATCGTACGGCTGTGCTCAGCAGAGGCTATGGACGTAAAACCAGGGGATTTAGATTGGCCAACGGAAATGATACGGCAAAATCCATTGGAGATGAACCCTTACAATATTATCGCAAGTATGGTGAACAGATTAAAGTTGTGGTTTCTGAAGAACGTGTGTTAGGAGTTTCCTCATTATTACTTGATCATCCAGAAACTGAACTGTTCTTGTTAGACGATGCCTATCAGCATAGGTTCTTGAAGAGAGACTTGAATATTTTGCTAACTTCTTTTGATCAGCCTTTTTATCAAGATTGGTTATTGCCTACCGGAAATTTAAGAGAACCTAGAAGAGAAGCTAAAAGGGCTGATGTCGTGATCGTCACCAAATGCCCAGAAGGCTTAACCGAAGAACAGAAAGCTGAATATGAAAATGGAGTTGACAACTACAACTCCAATGTGACTGTATTTTTCTCTCAGATTAATTATGCTAATCCAATTGGGCGGCCAAAAGGTGAAGAACCAGCTGAGGATATTCTGCTAATCACAGGTATTGCTAATCCCAGCCCATTGGTTTCTCACCTAGAACAAGACTTTCAAATCAAGAAGCACTTCAGTTTTCCAGACCACTATCAGTTTAGAAACCGAGACTTAGATGAGGTTGAAAACTTTGCCAGAGAAAATGGTTTGAAAAGTATCTTAACAACTGAAAAAGATATGGTACGACTTTTGTCTCAGGAGGAGCATTCTATTTTTAAAAATTGCTCATTGTTTTATGTGCCAATAGTGGTTGAGATTGACAAATCTGAAGCTTTTGATGAATTGGTATTTAAAACCTTGAAACGTAAAGCTAATTTGTAATTTTGGGCGTGCAAAAACACCTGGTTCTATTTTTACTTCTCTTAACTGCACACGGGCTTTTCGCTCAAGGCGGTGGATTCAATTCTTCTCAGTTTTCTAGTGGAAACACTATGGGTAGAATGTTCGATGAAGAGGAAGAATTGAAATATGGACCCGCCAATACTCGATACACCTACGAGAAGAACTTCAAGTTTAATACCCTGGTTTTTTCCAATCCAGATACACTTCCGTTCAACTTGCATCGATTCACAGATTTTGAGCGCTCCAATTATACCATTCAGAATCTCGGGAATTTGGGGACAGCACAGCGCTCGATGTTCTATCAGCCAAGTGAGGTAATAGGTCGCTCCTCAGGTTTCGAATCTTATGATGCCTTCTATACTTCTCCCGATAAGATTAAGTACTATGATACTAGATCGCCTTTTACTGATGTATTCGCTGCATTTGGTGGTGGGGGCAGAGCATTAACTAATGTTCTCTATACATTCAATGATAGCATTCAATTCAACATTGGTTTTAATATTAATAGCATTAGATCCGATAAGCAGTTGGCATATCTTCAAAGAGGGGATAGAAATGTGACAGGTACTGATTGGAATGTGTTCGGTTTCCTGCGACCGTCTAAATTACCAAAGTATCTCCTACTCTTTAACACAACCAATATGAATCATGAGGTAACTGAGCTAGGAGGGATATTGCAAACCTATACGCAGCCAGCTCCTCCAAATGATTCGCTGTTTGTATACGATTTTGTGGACGAGGATGTGATTTTTGAGGATGCCACAAGTAGAGATAAAAGAGGGGGCATACATATATATCAGCAGTACGATTTAGACTCTATTTTTCAGGTTTATCATTCCGCTAGTTACTTGCAACAGTTAGTTCGTTATCAAGACGAATATAGTCTTGCAGGCTCTGATTCGCTCTTTTATCTGCCTACTGCAACTGATGAAACTTCGGGGGTTATAAATGAACGTACACGTTTTACAAGTATTACCAATGAGTTTGGATTGAAGGGTCTGACAAAGAAATTTGCGTATACGGTGTTTTACAAAAACAGAATTCTTGAAAACGCGAATGTGAATATTTCTAATGCATTCAATGATATTGAACATTACTTAGGAGGCACATTACGACAGCAAATCACATCAAAGATCTTTCTCAATGCCTCAGGATCTTATCTTTTAGGAGGCAATTACCTTCTGAAAGGGGAGTTCTCAAGCGATTTTTTTGAAGCAACTTACTCAAGAGTCAATAGGCAACCTAGTTATCTTCAGTCCCGATTCTTGGGGCAGCAGGATAGTTGGCAGAATATTTTTAATAATGAGCAGTCCGATAATATTGTAGGAAGGATAAAGCTTGGTGGATCACGGTTTCAGTTAGAACCTTTCGCTCGCTTTCACAGAATTTCGAACTACCTCTATTACGGTGCTGATTTAAGACCTGCTCAAGCTTCTAGCGATATTATTCAATCTACCATTGGAACAGATTTGAATATCCGCTTTGCTCCTAAATGGATGATGAGTAATACGTTTTATTATAACAACGTGAGTGGAGGTTCTGCAAATCTTTATCGTTTGCCAGAGTTTATGGCACTTAGCCAAATAGCGCATCAGAACATTTTATTTGAAGGTAAAATGGCTATTCAAGTAGGTGTGGATATACATTACAGAAGCAAATTTACTGGGTACGGGTACAACCCAATTATTCAGCAGTTTCATCTACAAGATGATTTTGAGAATCCGGAAACAATCAGGGTTGATGCATTCCTTAATTTTAAAGTGCAGCACTTCTTATTCTTCCTTAAATCTGCGAACGTTACTCAGGGTGTTTTTAACCCAGGGTATTTTGTGACCCCGCGTTATACAGGGCCACGAAGAACTTTAGATTTGGGTGTTCGTTGGATGTTCTTCGACTAGTTAGCCGCAGAATCGTATAGCTTAAAGTTCAAACCGAAATTCAATACGTGCTTAAACTGTACTGCATCAGTTGGAACACCGTCTCCCGTATCGATCAAAATATCTTTATCATAAATTAACTGAGTACCGAAGGTTGCATTAAACCACTTATTCACTTTCATTACTAAAAGTGTTTCCCAGTTTGTATCAATTTCTCCAAAAGTGCTGTAACTAGTAAAGAAGTTTAAAGTACTCTGAAAATTAATATTCTCCATGATTGGAATGTCTAGTGAAGCCAAAAGGTTAGTACCAAATTCAGCTCTTGAATTAGAACCGGGGTCTACACCAAAAGCACCTGCTGCAGCCAATTCATCGTCACTCACAGACGTGAATTTTCCAGAAGCAGGGGAGAATGACATTTGAAATATTTCGTTAGGCTCATAATCTAAACCTAGGTTTATGGTTAGGTAACCAGGTGCCATAAAGTTAGAGATCTTGGTGGCTACTTCATTACCCATAGCGTCATTGGCAAAGGTATTACCTTCTAAGAGCTGAGTTCTAAAAATACCTCCAAAGCCCCATCCAAGTTTATCATTGATTTCACTGGTATACCTTGAGATTAAGATTACCGCATCATCAGTTTTCCTAAACCCTTGTTCGCCAACTTTAGCACCCCCAAGGGCAAAGTCTACTTGATTTACCCACTGTGATTTTCCTTGAAGTCTGGTGACTTTGGTATTGAATACTGTACCTAAAGCGATAGAATTTTCACCACCGGCAGCCCAATTGGACAAGCCTACATTGGCAAAATTAACGCCCCAAGAGCCTTCTCTTTTAATAGTTACTGTGTCTGATTCTTGTGCCTGAATTCCTTGAAAGGCAAAAACCAATAGCGAAAGTATGATGAGCTTTTTTATAATAATTTTTTCAAAGTGTCAAAAATGAATGATTAATTGTTCTTTGACAAGATCACTGAAGCAATTCTTAACAATCGTTTTCTTATTCATGAACCTGCCCATTACCTTTATCGAATGAATGATGCTTTAACCAATAATGTACTCGGTCTGCAAATGACTACAGATCCTAGGTGGGTCAATATTGCTCAAATGAACATTGAGGACATTCTTGTAGACCATGCCTATTGTGAGCAGAAGGCCGCTTCTTCCTGTATTTCTATGATAGTTCAGTATCCAGAGCATTCAAAATTGGTAGAGGTTATGACTCCGGTTGTAGCAGAAGAATGGAGCCATTTTGAGCGCGTAATTGAACAGTTAACCAAGAGAGGATTTAAATTGGGAAGACAGCGCAAAGATGAATATGTTGTCAAAATTCAGAAAGTTTTGATAAAGGGAGGGAGTGAAGATCAACGTTTGGTTGACAAAATCTTGCTTAATGCGCTGATTGAGGCACGCAGTTGCGAACGCTTCAAACTACTTCATCAGAATGTTGAGGATGAGGAATTACAAAAGTTCTATTACGAACTAATGGTTTCGGAAGCAGGCCATTACAAAAATTTTATTCAACTGGCAAAGGAGTATATGCCAGTTGAATATGTTCAAAAGCGTTGGAAGGAATTCCTTGTGGAAGAGGCTAAGATTCTAGAATCGCTAGAAGTAAGAGCCGATCGCATGCACTAAGTCTTTCTTTTCTTCTTCTTAGCCGCTGGGAAGAGTATGTTGTTCAGAATTAATCTATAACCAGGCGAATTAGGGAATAGATTCAAATCCGTGGGGTCTTCACCCACTCTATGTTGGTAATCTTCTGGATCATGTCCTCCATAAAATGTCCAAAAGCCTTTTCCATATACTCCGTGGATATACTTTGCTTCGTTTGCCGATAAAGTTTCACCCATAATCACTACATCTGGTTTTACAACCGTCTTTTTAAACGAGGTGGTTTGCCCATAGAAACCCTTTACTAAGTTGATATGGTTTTGGGTTAACATTGTAGGAATAGGGTCCCATTTAGCGGAAAACTGAAATAATTTAAAGTAATCATTGCTTTCGTTTAAGGCTCTTGATCTTCTTGCTTCTGTATTATCAATGTTCGAGAATTCGTACTCCATTGGGTCCATTCTTACCTTAAAATCCTCAAAAGCCAGTGTGTTTCTAAAGTCGAACTGAGAAACTGCACTAGGATCTGCGGGATCCCCATCATACATGGCCTCAATAAAGTCAACACCATTTGCTGCCAAAGCAATATCAAAAGAATCGGTTGCGGAACACATGGCGAATAGGAAGCCGCCACCAGCAACAAATGTTCTTATTTTCTGAGTTATGGCCAGCTTAAGCTGAGACACTTTGGCAAAGCCATGTTTAGCGGCTGAAGCTTCATAATCTTTTTGCTGTTGTTTATACCAGCTATAATTTTTAAAACTCTGATAAAATTTTCCGTACTGCCCCGTAAAATCTTCGTGGTGCAAATGCAGCCAATCATAGGTGGAAAGTTCATCGTTCATTAGCTCGTCATCGTAAACCACATCGTAAGGAATTTCAGCGTAGGTTAAGGCTAATGTAACGGCATCATCCCAAGGCATCTTGCTTTTTGGCGTATAAACGGCAATTTTTGGCGGCTTTTCCAAGCGCATCATATCGGTATTGGCAGAAGGCGAAGAGAGCTGCTGCTCTAGTCTAGCGGCATCTGCATCGGAAATTAGTTGGTAAGAAACTCCACGGATTACGAGCTCATTTTCTACCCCCGTCATACCCGGTAGTAAAAAAGATCCACCTTTGTAATTTAACATCCATTCAATTGGAACGTCTTTCTCTAAAACCCAGAAAGCAACACCATATGCTTTTAGGTGATTTTTCTGTGTCTCGTCCATAGGAACTAAGATTCGAGCTGCAGAAGCCATAAAGGATAGCGCCAAGCAAAATAGGATGAAATTAATTTTTCTCATATGAACTCGAATTTAAACCGTTTAAGTGTGTATTCGTTGAATTTACGTATTAGTTCAGAATATTTGGCTAAAGGTAGGTTACATTTACACCGTTCAAAAACCCAATTTGATCAATGAATTTAAAGGAAAATGTCTTAGAAGGAATAGCCTCAATTAAGTCGAATGTTCTTCGAACTGTATTAACGGGCCTTATCATCGCTATTGGTATTACCAGTTTGGTTGGAATGCTAACCGCTGTAGACGGAATTAAAGCCGAAATTGACTCTTCTTTGGCCAATTTAGGAGCAAATACATTCAACATTAATACTAAATCTAATAGGGGAAATAGAAATGGGGTGAAGTCAAAATCATTCGAGCCAATTCAATTTGATCAGGCTCTGAAGTTCAAAGATGATTATGATTACCCTTCTACCACAACGATTTATACAAGGGCATCTGGTTCAGCTGAGATCAAGTATAATGAAAAGAAGACTAACCCTAACGTGTCTATAACCGGTGGGGACGAAAACTATTTTGCTATCAAGGGTATTCAAATAGAAAAGGGAAGAAACTTCTCTTCTTTAGAAATTCAGTTTGGCAATTATGTATGTATTCTAGGGACTGAGGTTGTTAAAACACTTTTTGAAGAGAATGAAGACCCACTCAATAGAAAGATTAAGTTTTACGGTAATACTTACCGCGTTATTGGTGTATTAGAAGAAAAAGGCGGTTTTGGTGGTGAAACAGAAGAAGATCGAAATGTGATCATACCACTGTTGAATGCGAAGAGATTGGATAGAAGAGGGAATATGCGTTACAACGTAACCACGATGATTCCTGATCCTGAGAATATTGAATACGCAATGGGAGAGGCCACCGGCTTTATGCGTAAAATCAGAAATGATAGAATAGGGCAAGAAGACTCTTTTGAGGTAGAAAGAAGTGATGCCGTTACTGAAGAATTAGACACTATTACCAATGGTCTGAGAATTGGAGGATTTGTAATTGGAGCGGTAACCTTATTGGGTGCAGCTATCGGTCTAATGAACATTATGATGGTTTCTGTGACCGAAAGAACTAGGGAAATTGGAATTAGAAAAGCCTTGGGTGCTACACCTCAGCGAATTCTTCAGCAGTTCTTGATCGAAGCCATTGTCATCTGTCAGATGGGAGGTGTTGCAGGAGCAATACTGGGTATCATTGTCGGTAATGTGTTAGCCAATGTAATAGGGGGTGCCTTCATTATTCCGTGGTTATGGATAATCGTTTCACTTGTAATCTGTGTGATTGTTGGTGTAATTTCAGGATATATTCCTGCGAAAAGAGCTGCGGGTCTAGACCCTATAGAATCCTTAAGATTTGAATAAGCAGTGATATACGCTGATTAAAAAGTCACTCGAGAGAGTGACTTTTTTTATATTAGGATAATCAATTTTTAGAGCTATGAACTTGACAGACCCTTCTCATAAAAAGATCATTGGATTGATCTATATTATTTTCAGTGCCTTTTGGTTATTGATGCTCCTTTTCTTTGATCAGTTTACAGGGATGATGCTAGAGTTTGCCAGTATGGACTATCCTAGCACAGATAATGAAGCAACTTGGATCTTCAATATCATGTCTAGTTTGTTCTGGGGAATAGCCATTATCTTTCTTATTCCGCGTTTGTTTATTGGAATAGGGCTTTTAAATAAAGCTAAATGGGCGAACATCCCTGCTTTAGTATACGGTGTAATTAGCCTGCTTAATTTCCCAATTGGGACTGTTCTTGGCGTTTACGTGATTCTAGTTTTTACCCAAAAAAAGCCTGAAGAAGATTATTGAGCAGGTACGTAGATTACCTTTTTGGTTTCAAAGAATTCAGATTCAAAATGGTCACTCAGCTTATGAGTGGCTATTTTTTTGAGTCTGGATTCCCGCATTTCTTCTAGTAAATCTCCTCCTTTTAAATAGAGAATTCCATTTTTAAGCTTGTGGGAAGATCTTTTGGCAAACTTCCTTCTTACCCAAGGGTAGAATTTCACTAGTCGTGTTACCGCTCGGCTCACTACAAAATCGTATTCAGATTTAAGCTCTTCTGCTCTGGCATGTGTTCCTTCTACATTTTGTAGGTCAAGTGCCTGAGCTACTTCATTTACCACCTTAATTTTCTTACCAATAGAATCTACCAGATGGAACTGTGTTTTGGGAAAGAGGATGGCAAGTGGAATTCCAGGAAAGCCACCACCGGTACCCACATCTAGCACCTTAGCTTTAGGTTTAAACTTCATCACTTTCGCAATAGCCAAAGAATGCAAAACATGGCGCTCGTAGAAGTTGTCCATATCCTTTCTCGAAATCACATTAATCTTCACATTCCACTCTTTGTATAAGGGGAGAATCTTTTCGAATTGAGCAATTTGCTCATTGGTTAGATCAGGGAAATGGCGAAGGAGTTCTTCCATACCGCAAAAGTAAGTAGAAAAAGGTATTGATCAGTGTTAAAGCGAACTTAGATATGCTCTTTCTTAGCTTTCACTAAGTCATATAGCAACTCCCTGGCGCGGTGAAGTTGTGCTTTTACAGTGCCTAAAGGTGTACCTAGTTCTTTGGCTATTTCATCATAGCTCAGCTCATCGAAATAGCGAAGTTTCACAAGGCGCTGGTACTTGGCAGGTAGTTTATTAACAAATAGACGAACCAGTTCAATTTTCTGGCTTTTGATGGCCTCTTCTTGAGGGTTCAGGTTTTTGTCTTGTACGTCTATTGAAACGGCATTGCCATTATCGTCTTTGTAAGAAGTATCCAAGCTCATGGTATCGAGCCTTTTCTTTCTGATAAAGTCAATGGTATTGTTGGTGGCAATTCTAAAAAGCCAAGTACTGAACGTGAAGTCTTTTTTGAATTTATGTAGGTTTTTGAATGCTTTAGCGAAAGCTTCAATGGTCAGGTCTTCGGCATCATCCACATTGCGGATCATCTTTAAAATCATATGATAAACAGGCTTTCTATAACGCTGCATTAAATCTGCGTAAGCCTGCTGATCTTGCCCTGACACGGCTAAATCAATTAATCTAAAATCTTCTAACGCTTTATTTGAAAATTGTTTACCTAACTCCATTCAATCTTTTTAGCTGACCAAGCACTGATTCCAACAAGGGGATAGTAGATGCTGTAATACAAGTCCAATAAAGGAAGTGCCCAAATATTAGGCATTGTTCCAAGTTTTCGTCCTACAGAAGTAAATATAGTATAAAATGATAAGCTCCGAAGTCCGAATATTATCAAAATGATGTACGGTTCAAATGATGTGATGAGCAAGCTCAAAAACATAAACCATCCAACTACATGACACAACGTATAAATCGCTAAAAGCGTTTGATGTTTTTGATGATAGTGCTTACCAACAGATAAATGTCTTCGCTTTTGTTTGAAATAAGTAGACCAAGTCTCTTTAGGTTTAGAAACGATTTGAGCATCTAAGCTGACGGCTATTCGTATATTAGATGAGAGATGGTTTAAAACGAGGTCGTCATCTCCACCTTCAAAGCTTTTAATTTCTTCAAGGAATTGAAGCGGATATTCTGTCTTCTTAATAGCCCAATTCCTTCCTACCGACATATATGGTTTTCCTATAAGTGCGAAGCCTAAATATTGCAAGCCGGTCATTAATGTTTCAAATTGAATGAATTGGTTCAAAAATCCTTTTCTCCTCAGATAAGGAGCGTAGCCTATAGTTACATCTTCTGGAGTTAATGTCATTTTTGATATCCAATCCTCAGAATCAGCAATGCAGTCCGCATCTGTAAAGAGGAGTACTTCCTTAGAAGAAGATTCCATTCCTTTTCTTATAGCGTGCTTTTTGCCTGTCCACCCAGTCGGTAGTGTGTCAATATGAATCACAACCAGCCAATCGAATATCGCTTCATAGTAAGTCAAAACATCTTTAGAGCCATCAGTTGACCTGTCGTTTACAATGATTAGCTCGAAGTTTGAATGCTTTTGAGAAGCAATACTATCTATTAGAGCTGGTAGATTTTCAACTTCATTTCTAGCTGCAACTATTACACTTACGCTTTTCTCAGGATGCTGAACATTCGCTTTATGCTTTAATATTTTAGCAAAAACTGACCAATGAGTAACGACTTGAGTAAGGCATAAAAATGTAAAAAAGATGAGAATAGCTTCGGTCACATTCAAAAGTATAAATCCAATACAAATAAGAATTACTTAATACTGCTATTTTTGTGCCTCAAATTGTGTTGATGGATTTTAAAAAACTAGCGGTAGACAAGGGAAGTAAAGCTAGAGCAGGACTCATAACTACTGCTCATGGTGACATTGAAACGCCTATTTTTATGCCTGTAGGAACTGCAGGAACAGTAAAGGCGGTTCATCAACGCGAACTTGACCTTGACATTCAGGCTCAGATTATTCTTGGGAATACCTATCATCTGTATTTAAGACCAGGCCTTGACGTAATAGAAAAAGCAGGTGGGCTACATAAATTTAACGGCTGGAGTAAGCCTTTGCTTACAGATTCCGGAGGTTATCAGGTTTATTCACTCGCAGGAACACGAAAAATCAAAGAAGAAGGAGTAACCTTTCAATCGCATATTGACGGTTCTAAACACACCTTCACCCCAGAGTATGCTATAGATATTCAACGAACCATTGGTGCTGACATTATTATGGCATTTGATGAGTGCACCCCTTATCCTTGTGACTATGGCTATGCACGCGAATCGCTGGATATGACGCATCGTTGGCTCAAGCGTTGTTGTGACCGATTTGACTCCACTGAAGCGAAGTATGGCTATTCTCAAACGCTTTTTCCGATTGTTCAAGGAAGTACTTACAAAGATTTAAGAGAAAAGTCCGCGGAGACGATTGCAAGCTTTGGTAGAGAAGGAAATGCTATTGGTGGACTTTCAGTAGGGGAGCCTCATGAAGATATGTATGAGCAAACAGAGGTGGTGTGTAATATTCTACCTGAAGACAAGCCGCGTTATTTGATGGGTGTAGGTACTCCTGAAAATATCTTGGAATGTATCGCTCTCGGTGTAGATATGTTTGATTGTGTAATGCCTACCAGGAACGCTCGTCATGGACTGCTCTTTACTTCTGAGGGTATTATCAACATTAGAAATGAAAAGTGGAAAGATGACTTTAGTCCGATTGATCCGAACATGACAGGTTATGTGGATACGTTTTACACCAAGGCTTACTTAAGACACCTTGTGCACAGTAAAGAAATGCTGGGTGCCCAAATTGCTAGCATTCATAATCTGAGCTTTTATTTATGGTTAGTAAAAGAAGCCAGAAAACATATTATTGCAGGCACGTTTATTGATTGGAAGAACGCTATCACTAAAAAAGTGACACAACGTTTATAATGCGCATTCTGGACCGATACATCCTCAAGAAATTCCTTTCCACCTTCATTTTTGTGGTGCTTATATTGGTGTCTATTGTTTTGATCATAACCTATTCTGAAAGGAATGAGAGTTTTATTAAAAACGATGTACCCGGTCTTCTCATTTTAGAATACTTTGCAGCCTACGCGCCTTACATTGCCAATCTAATTACGCCCATTACGGTTTTTATAGCTACCGTATTCGTTACATCAAAAATGGCTAGTCATACAGAAATCATTGCCATATTGAGCGGGGGTGTGAGCTACCCTAGACTGCTAAGGCCATTTCTTTTAGGAGCGGTGATTATTGGTATTATGAGCTTTGTACTCACGGGTTGGGTTATTCCAGATGCGAACAAGTTTAGAGTTAATTTTGAGCAGCTAAATTTTGATAAAGAATATAGTTTCAGTGGTAGAGATGTACATATTAAAGTAGCGCCCAATCAATATGTCTACTTATCCAACTACAATTCTAGAAATGATGTAGGGTTCAGGTTTACTCTTGAAGAGATAGAGGGTACGGAAGTCAATTGGAAACTATCGGCTAAAAAGATTACGTGGGATTCTGTTAAAGTGGGTTGGGTGCTTAATGAGTGGCACTATCGAGAGTTTTTAGAGCAAGGTGAGAAGTATCAATTTGAGCACCTCAAAGACACACTAATCAATATTAATCTAACACCTGAGGACTTTGGAAATCTCAAGAGCTTTGAGCAGACCTTAACACTGAATGAGTTGAATGATTATATCGCTGAACTCAAAATGCGAGGTGCCGATAATGTTCCCATCTACGTTATTGAGAAATACGTAAGGTATATGTCTCCTTTTACTGCTCTGATACTCACATTTATTGGTGTTATCCTTTCATCTCGTAAAACGAGAGGTGGCGTTGGCTTTCAGATTGCAATGGGGTTTTTTCTAGCCTTTATTTACATTATACTCTATATCGCAGCTAAGAGTAACGCAGAAAATGGTTCACTGAATCCTCTTCTTGCCATTTGGTTTCCGAATATTGTGTTCACCTTTATAGGTATAGTGCTCTACCGACTGGTACCTAAGTAATGAACCCTACTTTAAAAGATTTTGCGAAGCTTCATTTCATTGTGTTTTTATGGGGGTTTACTGCTATTCTAGGAAATGAGATTAGTATTGACTCTACGGATGTGGTTCTGTACCGTACGGGGATCGCATCCATAATTCTAGCCATTCTAATGAAAATTAGAAAGCGAAAATTTGCTTTCTCAAAGAAGGCGATCATTCAGTTTTCTATTACAGGATTAATCGTTTCAGCCCATTGGGTTACGTTTTTTGAAGCGGCTCGAATATCAACCGTTTCTGTTTGTTTGGCGGGTATGGCTACAGCAACATTCTGGACGAGTTTGGTTGAGCCTTTGTTCAAGAAACAGCGAATTCAGCCATTTCAGGTGGTTTTAGGACTTGTAGTTATTTTTGGATTGTACCTGATTTTCAGGTTTGAATTTACTCATGCCAAGGGCTTGGCTTTAGCTGTGTTCTCAGCATTACTAGCTGCTATGTTCTCGGTTCTCAATTCTAAGTTCACTGTGAAGTATCCACCTTATGGCATAACGTTTTATGAAATGTTGGCTTCTACCGTTGGACTACTCCTTTTTATTCCGTTTTATAAGACTAGTGTGCTACAGGCTGATAGCATTTATGTGCTGCCGGATCTGAATGATTGGGGTTATCTTTTGATTCTTTCTGGAGTATGTACTGTATATGCCTTTGCTGAATCTGTTGAGCTCATGAAGCGAATTACGGCATTTGCAGTAAACCTCACTATTAACTTAGAACCTGTTTACGGTATTATACTAGCCCTGCTTATCTATGGAGAAAAGGAGCAGATGAGCTCTGGTTTTTACTACGGAACGCTCGTCATTATTATGGCAGTTCTTTCTTATCCTGTTATGATGAAGATTCAGCGCAAGCGTGCAGCAAAAAGGGTCAATAGCCAGAATTGATTTAGGTTTATTGATTTCTTCCTAAAATCAGTTTTCGAAAGCAGTATAACTCTTCCCTTCTTGTAAAGCTCCTGTTTCATTTGGCGTAATTAAGAATTTAGTCGGTAAGGTTAGCGTGCCTGTTTCTGTATTTTTATTAACTGAGAAATGTAGGTGGGGCCCAGAGGCATATCCTGTTTCGCCACATTTACCTATGAGCTGTCCCCGCTCTACGGTTTCACTAACTTCCACAAGTGCCCCTTTAAATTGCAAGTGACTGTAGCTGGCAATCGTGCCATCGCTATGTAGGATTCTAATGTAGTTGGCATCGTCCATACATTTGGGGCTGTTACAACCTCTCTTATATTTTTCGAAAACCTCAACGACCAAGCCCTCTCTACTGGCATGAATAGGAGCTCCCAAGGGCATAGTAAAGTCAAGAGCATTCATGTTAGTATGGCTAAATCTACCGTTGTAGCCTTGTGTGAGTTTATAAGTCGTGTTATTCTGAATGGGGAGTGCATAAGCATAGTCGTCATTATGCTGGGCGTAAATATCACCTTTTACAAATATGGTATTATAGCTAAAGCTCCAACCTGCTTTCCGAGGTATTTCGAATCTTGAGAGAACAAATGTTTCTGATTGGCCGGGAACAACTTCAAAATCGGTAGCAGCTTTTTTAACAATTGGGCATTCGTAAACCACATTCACCCTAACACTAACTGGCATTAATTCATTATTGTCGGCATAGAATATTAGCTCTTCTTTGGTCTCTTTATGATAGACTTTAAAATCTATTTCTGATTGGAAAGCCTTTGATTCAAAAGCTGAAAAGAAGAATGCTATTAAGATAGTTAAGGTATTAAAGCTGTATTGTGCTCGAGAAGTGTGCATCATCAATCCAATTCAATTCGGGTTTTTCATTGAACAAGCCAAACATAGCCGATCCTGAACCACTCATTGCAGAATATACTGCACCGGACTCATATAGGTTGTCTTTTATGAGCTTTAATTGGGGATGTTGTGGGAATATGGAGGCTTCAAAGTCATTTTTGAGTTCTTTTTCCCAGAGCTTAAAATCAAGTGATTGGATAAGTTCACGAATATTAATCCCCGATTCTTTTGGTGATACGCCTGCATATGCCTCTTTTGTAGAGATATGGATACCCGGATGAATTAACGCTAACCAAAGGCCCTTTAAGCTTAATTCAATTGGTTCTAAATCGGTACCAGTACCTGTACCAATGGCTGGTTCATTCGCGATAAAGAAAGGGCAATCGCTACCTATTTGGGCTGCATAATCTTCCAGAATAATGTCATCTAAGAAGAGCTGATATGTTTCGCTGAGTAGTCTCAGCATAAAAGCTGCATCCGAAGAGCCACCACCTAAGCCTGCGCCCATAGGAATGTTCTTCAAAAGGTGTATTTCTAATTCAGGGAGTTGATAATCCTTCTTTAGCAATCGGTAAGCTTTTAGAATTAAGTTTTGGTTGGGGTCTCCCGGAATTGAAGAACCAGCGATATGAAATGATGTTTTTTTAGCCTCTACAGCTTCTAAAGCATCGTGAATGGGAACAGGGTAAAAGCATGTTTCTAATGCATGATATCCATTCGACAACTTCTCTGTAATGAAAAGTCCGAGATTGATTTTAGCATTTGGGAAACAGATCATGCAAGGGACTATTAGTTATCGCCATCCTGAACACCTTTCAGGATCTAGCCGAGGAATTGGAAGATTCTAAAATATATTCAGAATGACGTTCTAATTTATTTTGTTAGGTCTTCAATCAATGCATCAGTAATACCAGATGAAGAGAATCCACCATCGTGCATTAGGTTCTGCATTGTTACCATTCTGGTAAAGTCAGAGAAGAACATCACGGTATATTTGGCACAACTTTCTGCATCGGCATTGCCTAGTGGAGACATTTTGTTGGCATAATCGTAGAATACATCAAAGCCACCAACACCTGTTCCGGCAGTTGTCATAGTAGGAGATTGAGAGATAGTATTCACTCTTACATTTTTCATTCGTGCAAAACGTTCTCCGTAACTACGAGCAATGGATTCTAGCATGGCTTTAGCATGCGCCATATCAGAATAATCAGGGAAAGAACGTTGTGCAGCGATATAAGAAAGGGCCATAATAGAACCCCATTCATTCATGGCATCTAATTTCTCAGCGGTTTGCATCACCTTATGGAAAGAGATGGCAGAAACGTCTAAAGTCTTATTCAACCAATCGTAGTTAAGGTTTCCATAATCACGACCTTTTCTCACGTTCGGGCTCATGCCAATTGAGTGTAGCACAAAGTCGATTTTACCACCTAAAATCTCCATTGATTTAGTGAAGAGGTTTTCTAAATCTTCGATTGAGGTAGCATCTGCAGGAATTACTTCAGCTCCACACTCTTCAGCCAGTTGGTTTATAGCGCCCATTCTCATAGCAATAGGGGCATTGGTAAGTGTGAATTCAGCACCTTCGGCTTTAGCAACTTGTGCAACTTTCCATGCAATAGACCTTTCGTCTAGTGCTCCAAAGATGATTCCTCTTTTTCCTTTTAGTAGGTTATGTGACATAAGTATTCTTGATTTTGGATATCAAAAATAGGCAATTGATATGAATTCGAAAGGTCAATAGTTCTTAAAGTGAAAATCTAGAATTCTTGAAGGAAATAGTTGCCTTTAATTACCCAATTTGACTCGTTTGAATCAATGAGTACTTCTGTGAATTGATCATTAGATTGACCAATCGCCACTTGTACCATTTCAAATTCATCGCCAGCTTTTTGAAAAAGGTAGAAGTCATCTCCATCACGGATTAGCTCATCATTTTCTATTAATGCCACTTCATTGCTAGAAAGTATGAATTTAGCCTCTATGAATGTCCCTATTTTTAAGCCAAGAGACTCATCATCTAAGTGCCCATGAACTCTCAGCTTATTATCGTTCACATCTGGGTTAACCAAGAAAACCTCTCCTCCGTACTTTTTATCACTTCCAGGTAGTTGGAATTCTATGCGTTGACCTATTTCAATCTTATCAGCATCTTTAGCGAAAACGTCCAATTCTAGATGTTTATGGTCAGTCTTTAGTAATTCCATGATTGGACGATTGGTGTCTACATACTCACCATTAGAAACCAAAACTTTGCTCACTTGGGCATCAAAAGGAGCCTTTATGCTTATGCTAGATACAATACCCTTGCTGATTATTCTGTCAGGAATAAGACCTAGTAATTCAATCTGACCCGCAACTGTTTCGTACTTGATTCTAGATTGTGCGAATGCTTTTTCTATTGCGTTGATTTCCTTTACTGAGGTAGCGTTAGTATTTGAAAGCTTATTTTTCCTTGCGAGCTCTTCTTTCAGATACTCCATTTCAACATGTTCTTGCAGTAGTCGCTCCTGCAACAAAATGAGGTTAGGATGAGACAGCTCGGCCAACACTTGACCAGTTTTTACTTTTTCTCCTTGAATAATGTTTAGGCTCGTAATATTCGCACCAATAAAGCTATGGGATACCTTTCGTTCCATAGGAGGAACGTCAATTGTACCTGTACTCCTTATACTTTTAACGAGTGGTTCAATCTTTAGTGCGCCTACTTGAACTGCACTTAAGTCTTTAGAAGGTTCACTAGTAGTGATTGCCACAGAATCTTGAGACTCTTTTTTACAGCCAACTAGGGCCATAATTGTAAGTAGTAAAATGGATATATAATTTTTCATGTCTTATTGATTCTCGGTTAGAAAGTTTAATTGTGATTGGTATTGGTTGATTTGACTCGATATATGATAATGTAGTTCGTACATAGCCAACTGATTATCAACCAATCTTGCCCATTCAAAGAGGTTAATTTCTCCACTTGTAAGTAATTCGTTGAGGCTATTCCAATTCGCACTTAACTCAGTATTATTCGGAACAGACCTTAGGGCATTGAGTAGATGGGATTTTAGCGTCTTAAACTCAATCATTTGGATTGAATAGTCTCTGAGCTCCTGTTTTTGACTGTTTGCAACAACCTGCCTCTCTATGCTTAAGGCCTTGGCTTCTTGCTTAGCCGACTTCGAAAATAGGGGCATATTGATACCGGCTTTAATTCCATTGAGGCCTTTTGTCTCGAGTATTTCTTGCTGGAAATATCCAAGACTGAACTCAGGTGCATATTGAGATTTAGTTGCCTTTATTTCCTTTTCCAGTAATTCCATTTTAGCCATTTGACTTAATTGAATTGATCCATTTAATGAATCTGGCACATCATTCACCCATTCGAGGAAATTAAAAATACTTGGCTTTCTTGAGATGTGCTGGCCCGTCCAACGTTCCAATTGTGCTCTTGCCGTTGTCTGCATCAATTGTGCATTCAATATCACCTCGTTTAGTTTAACAATAACTGTTTGAATGCTCAGGCGTTCTTGAATATTCAATTCCCCTATATTACTAGAAAGGCTTAGTTGTTCTGCCAGGCTTTCAATCTCTGGAATTCGAGATTCTAATTGCTCAATTTGAGATTTCGCCAAATACCAATCTACCCATACCTTTTCCACTTCATTCTTTAGCAAACTAACTGTGAGGTTATTAACGCTCTGTTGGTAATCAGTTTGAGCTTCTGCTGCTTGTTTTGAGGCGAAGAGATAAAATAGATTCCCAAAATTCTGATCAATCTGCCATTGCCAGTCCTGATCAGGTTCATTTATTTCTCCATTCATGTAGTTGAAACTTGTCATGCCGAGATTGAATGTTCCTTTTTCTCGTTCAAGACTCTGCTGAACATATAGCTCTAGATTTTGAAACTTGGCATTGTTTTGTTTTGCTAACTCTAGGGCTTCGGTCATTCCTAAGGTCTGCTCTTGAGCTTGAAGACTTACCGAGGCAACAAGGAGTACGACTATCGTAGCTAGTTTGGTAAACACTTTTCTATTGAACATGACATATAAGTTTGGAAGAACAAATAGCGTGAGTAGAGTGGAGGAGATTAGCCCTCCTATCACTACGGTTGCTAAAGGTTTTTGAACTTCGGCCCCTGCACTGGTAGAAAGTGCCATGGGTAAGAAACCAAAAGCCGCTACAGCTGCAGTCATCAATACAGGCCTTAAACGATCTAGGCTACCTTGAATAACCACATAATCTACCCCTGTCTTTCCTTCTTTTAGCCTTTGATTGAAATAAGAGATTAATACAATCCCGTTTAATACGGCTACGCCAAATAAGGCAATAAAACCAATTCCCGCTGAAATACTAAAGGGCATACCGCGCAACCAAAGCGCTGCAATACCACCAATAGCAGACATAGGTACAGCACTGAATATGAGAAGGGCGTATTTAGCAGAACTAAAAGCAAAATAGAGAAGCACAATAATTAAGAAAAGGGCGGCAGGTACAGCATAGCTCAATCTACTTTTTGCAGCCTCTAGGTTTTCAAATTGCCCACCATAGGTAACATAGTATCCAGCAGGTAATTCAATTTCCGAATTAATTCTCTCTTCAATTGCCTCAACAAGACTAGCCACATCTCTATTTCTAATATTAACGCCTATAGTGATTCTTCGCTGGGCATTCTCTCTGGTAATTTGCATGGGACCTTCTTTGTATTGTAAGGTGGCTACTTCGTTAAGAGGCAAAAGATTCCCGTTACTTGTAGTGAGATACAGTTCGTTTAAGTTGAGATTTTCACGACTCTTTAAGTCGTAACGCACCACCAAATCAAATTTCTGTTCATTCTCAAAAACCACTCCAGCCACCTCACCAGCAAATGCAGTCCGAATAACCTGATTAATATCTTCAGCAGAGATACCATACTGGGCCATTCTTGCTTTATTCATCTCAATTACCCACTGGGTTAAACCTTCGGTTTGCTCTACCTTTATGTCTGCGGCACCCGGTATATTCTCTACTGATTGTGCAATATCATCTGCTATTCTAGCCAGCTGTTCTACATTTTCTCCAAAGACCTTAATGGCTATATCTGTTTTAGCGCCTGTCATTAATTCATTAAACCTAAGCTGAATTGGTTGGGTGAATTCGAAAGATGCACCTGCAATTACATTCAGCTTTTCTTTCATAAGGTCTGCCAACTCTTCTCTGTCAGTGGCAGATTCCCATAGAGATTTATCCTTCAGAATAATCATGATATCTGCATCCTCTATGGCCATGGGGTCGGTGGGTACCTCTGAAGTACCAATCTTAGATACCACATGCTCTACCTCGGGAAAGTTATCTAGAAGTACTTTTTCGGCACGGTTGGCCGTTTTAACGCTCTGCTGAAGCGAGCTTCCGGGCGGAATGGCCATTTGCATAGCCAAATCTCCTTCTTCAAGTGTTGGGATAAACTCAGCACCTAGATTAGATACAACCACTACAGCTCCAAAGAATAATGCTATAACCCCTGTTAATATTGTTTTTGGCCATTTAAGTGCAGTCTGTAAAGTGTGTTTATAGACATTCTTGATGCCATTCACTAGCCTATCAGATAAGGTAAGCTTCTCCTTGATGTTTTTTTGAAGTACCCAACTGCTTACCATTGGTACATAGGTAAGAGAGAGGATCATAGCACCTAATAGGGCGAAACTTACGGTTAGAGCCATAGGCTGAAACATCTTACCCTCTATTCCTGTAAGTGTAATAACAGGTAAGAATACCACTAGGATGATTAAAACACCAAAGGCTGCTGATTGATATATTTGAGAGGAGGATGACTTGATTATATCATCCATTTCTTTCTGTGTTAGCTTTTTACCTATATAGCCAAGCACAAGAACATGCAGAGCATTTTCAACAATAATTACAGCTCCGTCTACAACAATCCCAAAGTCAATTGCTCCGAGTGACATCAGGTTAGCTGATACCCCAAAGAGATTCATCATGATGAAAGCGAAGAGCATGGAAAGGGGAATTACTGAAGCTACAATGAGACCTGCTCGCCAGTTTCCTAGTAATAGTAAGAGCACAAGAATCACTATTACTCCACCTTCAAT
>CBFIDV010000014.1:60024-68067 GCA_965661455.1 Roseivirga sp. | reverse complement strand
TTTTGGCTGAGGCCGAATCCAAAATAGACTTACTCTATCCAAAAGATAAGGCCAAAGGATATGGCATAAATGAATTGAGAGGAATATGGGTCATCGAGATGTCAGATGATCTTTTCAACGAGTAAACAGATAGTGAAGTCTAAGGGTTAACTCCCCATGATCAGAACGGAAAATTTTGATAAAGTGGAAGTAGCTTCTCAAGAGGAGTTGAGAAAATGGCTGGCATCTAATTTTAAGCAGGAAGAAAGTATTTGGTTGGTTACCTTCAAAAAGGAGGTTCCAGACAAATACGTTTCAACTTCCGAAGTACTTGATGAGCTGCTTTGCTTTGGGTGGATTGATGGGATCAGAAGAAAGCTAGATGATACGCGTACCATGCAGTTGATATCTCCTCGCAAAACGCAACACTGGACCAAGACCTACAAAGACAGAGCCCAGAAACTCATTGATCAAAATTTGATGCAACCGGCTGGGTTTGCTTCCATTGAAGAGGGTAAGCAATCAGGACTTTGGCATTTTATGGATGATGTAGACGCGCTTATTATTCCAAAAGATCTGAAGGATGCATTGAAAGTAAAACCATCTGCTTTTGAATTTTTTGAGTCAATTAACCCTTCTAGTAAACGCTTTGTATTGCGGTGGCTCAAGCTGAGTAAAACGGAGAAGACCAGATTGAAAAGGATTGATCAGTTAGTGCAACTCTCTGCAAAAGGAGAAAAACTGAAGGGGAATTGATACTAGAATAACTCTGTCTTTGAGTTCATTTTCTGAACAGCCCTTTCGATACCATGAGGTGTTAAGGGATACATGGGGAAGATGGATTTAATGGCTTGAATGGTGTAGGTGCCTGCCCAGTATCTAAGGGGCTCAGGGTTGAGCCAAACACATTTCTTAAACTTCTTGGCGATAGCTTGTAAGCTTTCAAAACTTGTTGAATTCAATTCATAAGGCGCCATAGCGGCATCTCCAATGATAAAGACACGATAGCGCTTATCATGATCTATCAACTTTTCTATGGATACGGCCTTGGTTCTGCGTTCATCAAGGTAGACTTGGTTATAAATCGTATTGTGGAAATAATACGTTTCAAGATCATGTGCAAAACGGGTTTTCATCTTCTTGAAAAGATTCTGAACAGATCGAATGTAAGGTGACATGGAATAACCACCATTGTCTATCAGCACGATAACCTTAAGTTCTTCGTTCTTCTCACTCGTTAATTCAGGTATGAATAAGCCGCCACGTTTTAATCCAGATTTGATTGTACCAGGTATATCCAGTTTTTCCAAGGCACTTTCCTCTATCACTCCTTTTATGGAAGATAAGGCAGCATCAATATTATTGTCATTCAAAAGAGCATCCTTATCTACTGGGAAGAAGTTTTTATCGCCCATTACTTTACGAGCCATTTTACCACCACCTGTACCGCCTATGCGAATGCCGTTTTTAGCGGCTCCGCCATGTCCAAAAGGTGAAATTCCACCTGTGCCCACCCAATGGCTGCCACCGCCATGTTTATCTTTCTGCTGTTTTTTGATTTTCTCTAAACGCTCCAATAGTTCTTCAAGCGAGATATCAGAATAGTCAGCCATTTTTTCCAGCTGACGCTCGATACTCTCTGTTTCTTCTTCAGAGTCACTAGCTTCATCTACTTTGTCTGCGTCATTTTTGTTGAATAGCTCACGCCCAGAAATCACCTCTTTGATATCATAAGAAGTAAGGTGTACTTCATCCAGAAACTCACCCACCAAATCGTCTAAAGCGATGTTATTCTCCCTATCACTCTCATCGAGTTTGCTGTCCTTCCATTTTTGAAAGGTCTCTGAACGCAGAATTGCGTCCTCTAAAGATTGGCTATACTTCACTTCAATATTTAAGAAGTATCCGTAATAGGCTTTTGTGAATGGCCCCATATCTTCAGGCTCTTTCACGATAATTCCTTTGAGCACATTGTACATATCTCCCAGTGTCAGAATCAAACCTCTATCCATTGCTTTTCTAAGTAACAGCAAGGTGCGGATGTCTGCGGTGAGGCCATGGCCCCTGAAATATTCTGGGAGGGTACTCAGCATATCAGTTCATTGAAAATTGATTTGGATCTGTACCAATCATTCTATGTACACGTTCCATGTCTGCCTGGGTTTTTATCAGTGCTCCAATGCCCTCCAAGCCTTTTATGCGTTTTACGGCTGCTTCAGGTTTACTGTCCTTTACATACTTGAGCCAGTTCAATATTTCTCGAGTTGTTGGTGCTCTTTCCAGTCCTAACCTTCGTAAGTGGTAAAATATGTCGAGGGCTACTTTCACCACATCCTCATGTACCTCAGGGTGATGCTTTTCAACAATCTTTGACATTACGTCTTGGTCAGGAAAGTGGATATAATGATATATACATCTTCCTTTAAAAGCGGTTGGTAATTCCTGCTCGCGGTTAGAGGTAATCACAATCGCAGGCATATCTTCTTCTGTGGCTTTTACTTCTTCGCCAGACTCGGGCATGATAAATTTTCTATGACTTAAAGCGTAAAGTAAGTCGTTGGGGAATTCCCTTGGGGCTTTATCAATTTCATCGATCAGGAGCACAGAATTAGGGCTAGCATAGGAAAGAGCGGCAGGACCTTTTGCAACATAATCCGCTAGCTCTTCTGGGTTTCTCCCTCCAGTGGACAGCCTGCTTTCCAAGCCCTTTTCAGCTCTTTGCGCGTTGAGTATTTCAATCTGTGAGTCTCGTAGGTACTTCACGTGATCAAAACGTGCTACGAACTGCTCTATGTTACTCTTAGATCCTACAGGATAGGTATGAAGCTCCAAATTCATGCTATTCGCATAATGAATAGGAAGTTCCGTTTTACCAGTTCCAGGTTCACCTTCTATTAACAAAGGCATGCCAAGTGTCCGAGCCATATGAAAGGCTTGGGCTAATTGTGGGTCGCAAAGATATTTATCGGAGCCCGTCCAAAAGGATGTTTCAGCCATAAGTTCAAATTAAGAGAATCAGATGAGTTAACGCGTTTATGGGGTAAATTTGTTCGATTTCGTTTACTGATAGCGAAATATTACCGTGCTATTTTTTCTGGAAATGTTGAAGTATTTTTGCTGGAATGTCAAGCTAAGTTGTACTTTCAGCGAAATCGCAAGCCAATGGAATTTTTAGGAGTGCCCTTATTCGATGAAGATTTATATAAAATGATCTTCAGGTTCATCTTTAACTTCTTCTTTATAAGTGTAATCATACGCGTGCTGTATTATAAATACACGCGCAGAACGGAGTATGTCTTTACCTTCTACATGGTGAGTTTGGTGATTTTCTTTCTTTGCTTTACACTTCAAAATTTCACGCTCGATTTAGGAATTGCCCTAGGTCTCTTTGCCATATTTGGGATAATTAGATACCGAACGCTTACCATTGAAATTAAGGAGATGACTTATCTTTTTGTGGTGATTGGTGTAAGTGTAATTAATGCCCTTTCTAACCAGAACATGAGTTACTCTGAATTGCTTACGGCTAATGTGGCGATTGTTGGAGGTATTTATCTAATTGAGAAATACGCTATGTCTAAATCTAGGGTTGAAAGCCGTGTGGTTACTTATAATGACCTGGAGAAACTTAAACCTGAGAATTATCTGCAACTAGTAGAGGACTTAAAAGAGAAAACGGGTCTTGATATTACTGAGGTTTCAGTGCTTAAAACAGATTATGCTAACGGGGTAACTACACTTACCATTTACTATAGAGTTAAAGCAATTCATGCTTAGAAGACTTTTCTATATCGCGATTGTCCTTGGTATGTCGGTAATTGTTCAAGCGCAAGATGTTAGACTTACCGATGTTGAGCTTTGGTTAAAAGCTGGAGGAAAGGTTGACTTGACTCAAAAATTAAAACTCTCCTTTGAAGAACAAATCCGGTTTGATAATGATATTGCTGACCTTAAGAATTATCATACCGAATTAGACTTTAGGTATAAATTGAATGATCATTTCGATCTCCATGCTGTTGGAAGATTCAGTACTAGAAATGACAACGAAGGAGCTAATCAGGGCTTTGAAAATCGGTTCAGATACCAAGTTGGTTCTAGTTATTCACACAGAACTGGACAATGGCGCTTTAAGCACCGTTTACTCTATCAGAACCAAAATGATTTAGAGTTAACTAAAAGGGAAGGGGATGTGCATGAGAAGTTTTGGCGCCTTAGATCCAATATTGAGTACAAGGTGAAGGATTGGAAATACGATCCTCAATTTAGAGTTGAATACTTTGGACCATTAAACGGAGACGATACTAATTCTGTAGATGAAGTACGGTTTGGGTTTGGTACCGAAAGGGAATATGATGGACTGGGGGAGTTTGGCTTTTTCTTCTTAATGGATTTTTATAAGGAAGACAATATCTCGTTTGTGGATCAGATCTTCTTTCTAAAATATACCTACCAATTTTAACTACCAGACTTGAATTTTTGTATTCATCCAGTTGATTCGCTCGCTAATCCAGTTTTTCATGTAAGTGATTTCTTCAGCATAAGAATTCCCCACAAATGAATTGAAAGGCAGTTCTTCTCCTATAACGGGCCATTGCTCAAAATTTCTTGTTAGTGCCCCATTTTCATCTAATGTGGTCACCATTTCATCAATTTTAGATTCTATATTTTGAGGGGAGAGTGTTGAGTTTTTGAGCTCATTCCATCTTGCCTTAATGGCAGCTCTGAATTGGGGATCTTGCATAAGCTTAGGATACCAAAAGTGGACTAACCAAAGGTCGTTCGGATAGAGCGTATTGTATTGGTAAATCCAGCCGAAAGATGAGCTTCTACCGTCATTACCAAATGCTAGATTGAAGTCCCAGATAGGCCCCATTCTGAGCTTACCATTTCTAAATTTGTGCATATAGGTACTCAAGCGATAGGCGTCTGGGTTAGCACTCAATTCATTTAGAATAAAGAAGTCTACAAAACTGTCCACATCAATATAGTCCTCATATGCCCTAGTTGTTCCAGAGAAATCTTCATTAGCTAGTGCGTCTTCAAAAGACTGAATATATTCCTGTATGTAGCTTTTTTGCTCAGTATTTATGTTTTCGGGTCTTGGATATTCATAGAGAAAATAGGTTTCATAGCCTTGCTTGTCGCTATAGGGTAGTGGACTTACAAAAGCCTGCCCGTTTGAAGCGTAGTTAGATCTAAAACTCAAAAATTCAGTATATGCTGCGTCTCCGCTCCAGTCGGAATCTTCTGTATCTCCACCAGTTTTATCAATTTTTAGAATGTAACCACCGGTTAGTTCTTCTCCTGAGGTTACAGAAGCATCCATGGGTTCTATGGTTAGTCTGTCTCCATCTCTTTTCAACTTTTCCATAAAAACGTAAGTCCCTCTGAAAACACCATCTAATTCTACCTCAACTAACTTGGTCTTAGCGGCATATTGGCCAATGTCATTGGAAAGGTCGTAGATCAATTTATTTCTCAGAAGGGTTTTATCGCTGTAGGGGCCGTATAACACCCAGTCTTCCTCTTTGCCAAAGTCAAGAATCTCTAGTGATACGTCTTGTCCAGCTTCGTCCCAGAACTCAATTCCGTACGACTTTTTTGGGAATAGTCTTCTTGAAGTTGATCCTCGTAACTCAATTCCAATTCGGTTGGAGAAAACTAGCTCTTGATCTACAAATACCGATAAAGTGCCTCTTACTTTAGGCTCGTCTACAATTGTATTTCCAAGACTATTGATAACAAAAAAAGGAATGGAGCTTCCTTCTGGTCCTTTGTTTTCAATCTCTTCTGGTTCAAACGCCTCTATTTTATCTTTGCAAGAACTAAGTGCAGCTGCGAATAGAATGAGTACTGAAAAAACGAGGCGTTTCATAATGAAGGCTTACGAATGAATTGATAAGTATGTTTGACTAAAGCTTAAAGTTGGTGTATAAAAAGCCTTTATGCAATCGTGTTTATGACTTTTTGAAATAGTTATGATTGTTAGGATAAATCAACGGTTATATTTGATCAACAATCTTAGAAACGATGGGAAAAAAGATAATTGCCGGAAACTGGAAAATGAATAAAACCCTTGAAGAGGGTAAGGCCTTGGCATCTGAAGTTGTAAATATAGCAGCAGATGAAGTACCAACAGATGTAAATCTTGTGTTGTGCACACCTGCTATTCACCTAGACTCAGTTGCAAGCATCTCAAAATCATCAGAGATAGTGAATGTTGCTGCTCAGAACATGAGCGAGCACGAGTCAGGCGCTTATACTGGAGATATCTCTGCTGATATGGTCCTGTCTACGGGTGCTAATCATGTGGTTTTGGGTCACAGTGAAAGACGTGAGTATCATAATGAAACGAATGCCCAATTAGCCACCAAAGTTAAATTGGCTTTAGAGAAAGGCTTAACCCCAATTTTCTGTTGTGGTGAATCCTTGGAAACGCGAGAAGCTGATAATCATGTGTCTTTTGTGAATGGACAGTTAAAAGACAGCTTATTTGAATTATCTGCTGAAGAAATGAGGCAAGTAGTAATTGCCTATGAGCCAATCTGGGCAATTGGTACTGGTGTAACTGCCTCCTCAGATCAGGCGCAAGAAATGCATAAGAGCATAAGAGATTCTATTGCCGCCAACTTCTCTCAAGAGGTAGCCGATGAGATTTCTATTCTCTATGGCGGTAGTATGAAACCAGCCAATGCAAAAGAATTATTGGATAGACCAGATGTAGATGGTGGTCTAATTGGCGGAGCATCTCTAAAGGCAAGAGACTTTATTGAAATTGCTAAGTCATATTAATGGATTATATCCTCATTAATGTAAACTGTGATCCTCCCTTTCGCGATATTCTTATTGCTGAAATGGGTGAGTTAGGTTTTGACTCTTTCGTGAATACAGAGCCAGGTTTTGAAGCCTATATTCCAGACGATACTTTTAGTCACCCGGCACTTCAAACACTCTTTAATAATTACAGAAACCAAACGCGTATTTGGTACGAGTTAAAGAAAATACCTAAAGTCAATTGGAATGAAGAATGGGAGAAAAATTATGATCCAATAGAGGTGAATGATCAGATTTATGTGAGAGCTACCTTCCATGAATCAAAGCCTGGTTTCCAGCACGAGATTGTCATCAACCCTCAGATGTCTTTTGGTACAGGGCATCATGAGACAACCCACCAGATTCTGGCACTTCAAATGGATGTTGATTTCAAGGATAAGACAGTTTTAGATGTGGGCTCCGGCACAGGTATTTTAGCCATTATGGCACTAAAACTTGGCGCCAAAAATACAGCAGCCACAGACATTGATGATTGGTGTATTGAGAACACCTTAGAGAATTTTAAGCTCAATAATTTTGAGGCAGAATTTGTTAAAAAAGGAACTATTGAAGAGCTAAATCTTGAACAGCGCTATGAGATTATTCTTGCCAATATCAATACCAATGTGCTATTGAACGAGATTCCAACATATGTTGGGCTTCTTGAGCCTAAGGGTAAGCTCTTTCTCAGTGGATTTTATGAAAAGGATAAGCCTCAAATCACAGATTTAACGGATGGTTTAGGTCTGAGAGAGATAAAATCTACCATCAAAAGAGGGTGGGTGGCTATGGTTCTTGAGAAACTCTAGTGATGATCCACTATTATCAGCTTTTCTTCGTTTTTTTATTTAGTCAATTGACAAAGGTCGAATATGCTAAAGTCTAGGTTATACTACTTTGCACTAGTTTTTCTTTTATCATTAGTTTCTGTTCAAGCACAAGAAACTGAGCAAGATTCTCTTGCCCAGTATCCTAATGTCCAGGCCATTCTGAATGCCGAGGACATCACAAAATTTCCTGAGGAGTATAAATTCTTTATTGAAGGAATTCAAAACAACACCTTCACTTCAACCACGAGAAGTCATCTTATCAATACACTCATTAATCTTGATAAAAAACGAATTAGAATTCGTTACGATATCAGAGAAGTAATGGAGACTCTTCAGCTTGCTAAGGAGAAGAGAAACTTCTCGGCTGAAAGTATGGAGAGCTTGGCTTACGCTATGCTAAAATCTACCGAAACTTTCGACA
>CBFIDV010000014.1:0-60014 GCA_965661455.1 Roseivirga sp. | reverse complement strand
AATGGTTTTGTCAAAGACTTAGCCATTTACAAAGATCGCTACCAATCCATAACCGTAGTCAACGGAGATTTCGAGATTGCCTTTAATGTAGATAATTATGATCAGGAAGTCATTGTAAGCCAAGAGCCAGCAGAAGAGTTAGATGCTGAAACACTAAGAGCCATGGCTAATGGTACCTATGTCCCACCAGCAGCCGAGGTGGTAGACCCAATGTCAGGTGAGCTACCAGAAATGTATCGAGAATTGGGTTCGGTGATATACATTAAATCAGGAGATCTACAATTTGCAAGTAGCTCTGATACTTTTAGCATTACGGCTGTAGAAGGCTACTACAGATTCGACCAAGATATTTTCAAGGGCCAAGATGGTATTGTGGATTGGGAAAATGTAGGTATCCCAAAAAATGAAATGCAGGTAAGGCTAAGCGAATACAGCTTCAAGCCAAACCAAAGAGAATACGATTTTGAAAACGTGCTTTTGAGCCAACCTGCGAAAGCAGACGAACCAGTTAACGGTATTTTGAAATTAAATATTCGGCCCTCAAGAAATGAGATAGGTACTTATCCGAGGTTTACTTCTTACAATGCCAACACCCCACTAAAGGGGATAGGTTCTGAAAAGTTGACTTTTAATGGAGGAGTTGCTTATCAAGGTGCAGATTTTTATTCCAGGACGGCTTATGAGGAATTGTCCGTGTTGAAGGGGCAACTCAATGGAGAAAAAACCTTTACAGCAAGGAGTAAAGATTTCGTTTTTAATAACCAAGATTCAGTAGTTACTGCGGCCGATGCCGACCTCACCTTATATCATCAAGGAGATTCAATTACACACCCAGCAGTTGAGTTTTATTACGATTACAATAGCGATCTCTTAACTGCTGAAACCAATGTTCAAGGCTATAAGACCACACCATTTAGGAGTAGTTACTATAATGTAGATGTATCTGGCGACCGTTTGAGCTGGGATTTACAATCTGACTCTTTGAATTTCTTCATTACTTCTGCCAGAGCGGATGTGCCCTTGCTCATTGAGTCGAAGGATTTTTACACCGCTGAACGTTTTTATGATTTATCTCAAATTTTCAGCTTTCATCCACTATTAATGGCGGTAAACATGGCCGAGAAAAGTGGGGGCGGTAGTTTCTATACTAGTCAAATGGCCAGACAAAACAATCTTAGCGAAGGTTTGGTGGATAAGACCATGGAGTTACTAATGTCTCGTGGGATGGTAAAATACGATAGGACATCAGGGGAGGTAAAAATTACGGATAAGGGATTTCACTATGTTCGTTCTTTAGGTAAAAAGCCAGACTATGATGATATTCTTATTCCTTCGGTGATTCCAAGTGCGCCTAATGCTACCATGAGCTTTAAGGACTCAATTTTAACGATTAGAGGTATTGAGAGCTTTTTGGTTAGTGACTCATTGGATGTAATTATTTCTCCTACGAATGGGGAGTTGAGAATGTTGAAGAACAGAGATATGGAATTCGATGGCTCTCTAAATGCAGGTAATTTTCAATTTAACGGTAGCCAGTTCAAGTTCAGATACGATAGCTTCTTAGTGAACTTAACCAATATTGATAGTATTAAATTGCAAGTAGAAGTTGAGCCAGGCAGAAGAGAAGCTTTAAATAATCAACTAGTTAAGACCTCGGGAACACTTATTATTAATGAAACGGATAATAAGTCGGCCTTGAGAAATCTTCCTCAATATCCAATTTTCACATCAACAGAAAGTGCAAGTGTAGAATTTAAGCAAGACAATGTCCTTGATGGTGCTTATGATAGCACCGTGTTTTTTGATGTACCACCGTTTACTTTAGACAGTGTCGCAGATGCAGATCCGAATAATTATGCTTTTCAGGGAACCTTCCATTCTGGAGATATTCTGCCAGTATTTAAGGAAGATTTAACGGTGATGAAAGATAAATCCTTTGGCTTTGTCCATTCCGTTCCCGACAGCGGATACAATCTTTACAAGACTGGAGGCAGGGTTTACGGAGAGGTTCAAATGGATGCGGAAGGTATCTCTACTCCAGGTATTATAGAATACTTAACGGGTACATTCGATACTGAAAGGGCTACTCTATTCTTAGATTCAATGGTTACGCAAAAGGGAATTAAAGCGAGTTTGGAATCTGGATTTGTGGATACTGTAAGCTACCCTTCTATGGAGGTAGAAGCTTATGATATGAATTGGCTTGCTAAGAGAGATAGTATGATCTTGAATAATAAAGAAGCAGCTAAACCATTTCAGATTTTTGAAAAAAGGGCAAATCTAAATGGAGAGTTGGTGCTTAGAAAAACCGGCTTGCTAGGTTCTGGTGAAATGGAATTAGAAGGGTCAAAGCTGGAGTCGGATTCAATTGGTTTTGAACAGTATTCGTTTGAATCTAAAAACACAAACCTTACAATTAATTCAGGAACATCTGCCAAGCCTATTATGAGTTCAACTGATGTTCGTGTCAATTTTGATATTGAAAATCAGACGGCCTCCATTGAACCAGAAGTGGCAGGAACCGCAGCTTTAGAGTTTCCTTTTGCACAGTTTAAGACATCAATTCCAACTGCTTTATGGGACATTAATCAAAAGAGCATTGCCATGCGCAAGCCGGAGGATGCGCCTTTAGAGCAGTCATTCTTTTATTCTACTAACCGAAGGTTAGATTCCTTGGCTTTCAATGCAACGGAGGGCTATTACGATATTGAAAAGAAAGAGCTCAATGTGAAGGGTATTCCATTCATCGAGGTGGCAGATGCAAAAATTACACCTGAAGGGAATGAACTAAACATACTTGAAAACTCTAGAATTGAGAAGCTACAAAATGCGGTTATTGTAATTGAAACAGCAAATGCCTACCATCGACTTTACAATGCGGAGGTTGAAATTCTATCCAGAAATAGGTTTAGAGGATCGGGTACTTACGAACTTGTGAATGCAGTTCAAGATACATTCTCAATTCAGTTTGATCAGTTTCAGTTTGTGGAGAATGATGAGGTCAACGGCCCTCACACCAAATCTAGCGGAACCGTAAAAGCTTCAGATGGAATTAGAGTTTCTCCAGGTTTTATTTTCGAAGGCCAAGTAACTATGTATGCTTATAAAAAAGCATTGGAACTAGATGGTGCAGTAAGGCTAGATATGGAGCAATTAAACGAGCGAAATATCTGGATTGAGTACTACTCTAATGATAGTATTCAAGAAGTAATCATTCCATTCGATGAAGCTTTAACCCGCCAAGGGCTGCCACTTAATGCAGGGATTCACTTTTCGGAAAGTCAGCCATACATGTCTTTTATCACGGAGAAGAAGAATGATTTTGACGATGACTTTTTTGTACCAAGAGGAGGTAGTCTCTACTTCGATTCTAATAGTGATACCTACAGAATTGAAAATCAGAATAAGCGCAATGATCCATCCTCATATTTTGCCGGTTCAATGTTCAGTTATGATGAGATTGATAAAGAGGTAACTTATGAGGGTAAACTTAATTTTCTTGCAGGAAATGGAATGGCGAACATTCAAAGTGCAGGTAAGGGAAGGGGAAATTTAGATTCCATAGATTTTGAAGTGAATGCCATGTTCGCTATGAACTTTGGTTTGTCGGTTGAGGGACTTGCCGCAATGGGACAAAACTTAAAAACTCAAGGCAAGACTTTAGGCGTTGAAACAGCCTTAGACGACAGGTCTGAGTTGATCTATCGTGTAGCAGAGTTCATAGGAGATGATGCAACTAGAAGTTGGGATAAGTCTTATGAGGTTATACCTACAAATTTGGTTAATGCAGGTTCCAATGGAGAACTGTTAAGAAATTTAGTGCTGACAGATGTTAACCTTAAGTGGTCTAAGCAGAGTAAGGCATTCTATAGCGTAGGAAAAATTGGGGTTTCCAATGTCTCAAATATTCACTTAGATATGGAATTAGACGGGTTCATGGAAATCCGTAAAACACCTGAAGGTGATATCATGACTCTGTTGCTCCAAATGACTGATGGTACCTGGTATTACTTTATGTATGATGGGTTCAGTTTTAGCTCATTCTCATCTAATGAGGCTTATAATTCATTAGTTACTACGGCCAATTCAGGCAAAACTAAGATTGGTAATTTCCGTGTTTTCGGAAACACCTTAGTAGAGGTAAATAAATGGGTCATGGATTTCCGCAAGTTGTACTTTGGTATTGACGAACCTTATCGTCTAGTAATGGCTGGAGATTCTAATCAGCAGCTTAAGAAAAAATCCGCTACTGAAGGAGATGGATTTTAGTTGATTTTGCTGACGAGTTACTGAGTCAGTATTATCTTCTTTAGATTTTTTTAGGCTGGTTCTATGGATTAAATTGCAGGAAATATCCCACCTATGAGCGAGATTAATCAATATATAGAATCAAATAAGGAGAACTTTCTCAACGAATTATTGGACCTACTGAGAATACCTTCGGTAAGTGCCGATAGCAAGTTCAAAGATGATGTAAGAAAGGCTGCCAATTTTATCCAAGAAAAGCTTATGGCTGCCGGGGCTGACAAAGCCGAGATTATGGAAACGGCTGGCCATCCGATTGTTTATGGTGAAAAGCGTGTAAGTGACAAAGCCCCAACCGTGTTGGTTTATGGTCATTACGATGTGCAGCCGGCAGACCCTTATGAGTTGTGGGATTCGCCTCCATTCGAACCAGTAATCAAGGAAACGGAATTACACCCACAGGGAGCCATCTTTGCTAGAGGATCTTGTGATGACAAAGGTCAGATGTATATGCACATTAAGGCTTTTGAAACCATGATGGCAACGAATAATCTAGACTGTAACGTAAAGTTTATAATTGAAGGCGAAGAGGAAGTTGGTTCAGATAATCTTGGTTTGTTCTTAGAAGAGCACAAAGAAATGCTCAAAGCAGATATCGTTTTGGTATCTGATACAGGAATTATCGCGAATGACGTGCCTTCCATTACAGTAGGTTTGCGTGGTTTAAGCTATGTGGAGGTAGAAGTTACAGGCCCTAATAGAGACTTACATTCTGGCCTTTATGGAGGCGCTGTACCAAACCCAATCAACATTCTATCGGAAATGATTGCTTCATTGAAAGATAAAAATCAAGGTATTGCTATACCGGGCTTCTATAATGATGTAGTCATTTTGAGTGATGTAGAAAGAGCTGCAATGGCTCAAGCACCATTCAACCTTCAAGAATTTAAAGACTCTATTGGATTAAGTGATGTTGAAGGAGAAGAAGGTTATTCAAGCATGGAAAGAACCTCGATTAGACCCACACTTGATGTAAATGGAATTTGGGGTGGTTATACTGGCGAAGGCGCTAAAACAGTAATTGCTTCTAAGGCCTATGCTAAGATTTCTATGCGCTTGGTTCCAAATCAAGATCCAGATAAGATTACGAAACTATTCCAAGATCATTTTACTTCAATTGCTCCTGATTCTGTGAGTGTAAAGGTAACTCCTCACCATGGCGGGCAGCCAGCGGTAACACCTACAGATTCTCCTGCATATTTGGCAGCGGCAAAAGCAATGAAAGATACGTTTGGGAAAGATCCTGTTCCATTTAGAGGAGGAGGTAGCATTCCAATTGTAGCTTTGTTCGAGCAGATCTTAGATTGTAAAACCGTGCTTATGGGATTTGGCTTAGATTCAGATGCCATTCACTCCCCAAATGAGCATTACGGTTTGTTTAATTATTACAAAGGAATTGAGACAATACCGTTGTTCTATAAATACTTTGCCGAAATGAATGACTAGGTGGTTAACCTATGCGTTGCATTGAATCGTAACTTATTTTTTTGCGTTTACTCTATGCTATGAGAAGAATTACTTTAATCCTAATTACGCTTTTTATCTCACTTGGTGCTTTTGCTCAGTTGAGAAATACAGCTACTTGGCGCTTTGATGCAAACAAGGAGGAAGTACAAACAGGAGATGTAATTGAGCTAATCTTTAAAGTAACAATTATTGATGATTGGTATATTTATTCTAGTGATATAGGGGACGACATTGGCCCAATTCCTACTGCTGCTATTTTTGAAGAGAACGCTAGTTTTGAGGTAGTTGGCGAATTAGTTCCTGTAAAGGCAAAGAAGAAATTCGATGAGATATGGGGTGCTGATGTCACTTATTTTGCCCCCAAAGGCGAGTTTAGGCAAAAGATAAAAGTTCTAAATAAGGACTTGAACATTAAGGGCGAATTGGAATATCAAACCTGTACAGATATTGATGGGCAGTGTATTCCTGGTTTCAAGGATTTTAAATTTGACTTTATAAAGGTTGTTGGAGGCGAAGACCAAACCGCATCGGAGGGTGACTTTAGTGAATTATTAGAGCCTGATGGAGGAGAGTCTCTTTGGGGCTTTTTTATTGCCGCATTCCTATTTGGTTTAGCTGCTTTATTAACACCCTGCGTTTTCCCGATGATACCGATGACTGTGGCATTTTTCACCAACAGTTCTCAGTCAAAAGCACAGGCTATAACGAAAGCGGTTACTTACGGTATTTCGATCATCGCCATTTACATCCTAATTGGGTTGGTATTCACTAGCTTTTTTGGAGTTGGGTTAGCCAATGATTTAGCCACCGGAGCTGTTGCCAATATCATATTCTTTCTAGTCTTTGTGATTTTTGCGATATCCTTTTTTGGTTATTTCGAGATTAATTTACCCACTGGCTTTATCAATAAAATGGATAAGAAAGCTGAAAAAGGGGGCTTTTTAGGAGTCTTTTTTATGGCTTTCACTTTAGTGCTGGTCTCTTTCTCATGTACAGGGCCCATTGTGGGAACTGTTCTTATTCAGTCGTTTCAAGGAGACGTATTAAAGCCTGTTATTGGAATGCTAGGGTTCTCATCTGCCTTCGCAATTCCGTTTACAATATTCGCTTTCTTTCCAGGCATGCTAAAGGACCTGCCAAAGTCAGGAGGCTGGTTGAATTCTGTTAAAGTGGTGCTTGGATTTATAGAATTAGCACTTGGCTTTAAGTTTTTAAGCGTTGCGGATCAGGCCTACCATTGGGGACTTTTGGATAGAGAAATCTACATTGCCATATGGTTTGTCATTGCTATTCTATTGGGTCTATATCTCTTTGGGGTAATCAGATTCCCACATGACGACAAGCCAAGAAAGTTGAAGCCTTTGGCATTAATTACTGCCGTACTTTCAATTGCTTTCGCGGTCTACCTTTTTCAAGGTTTTAACAACGGACCTTTAAATGCATTAGCCGGGTATTTACCACCTGAGAAGTCAACGGATTTTTCATTCCAAGAAACCTTAGGGCTCAAAGAACCGTCAGCTGCCAAATTGGTTAAGCCCGATGGCTTCAAAGGGGATGTGAAATATGCTGATTTCCTAGAACTTCCTCACGACCTTAAAGGCTTCTTCGATTACGATCAAGCCATTGCTTTTGCCAGAGAGGTTAATAAACCCTTATTTATAGACTTTACGGGTCACGGTTGTGTCAACTGCCGAAAGATGGAGCAATATGTTTGGTCCGATCCTGCCGTACTCAAAAGAATGAGAGAAGATTTTGTGGTAGTTGCCCTTTATGTAGACGATAAGACCTCAATTCTAGAGTCAGAATGGTATACCTCCGCCTTTGATGGGAAGGTGAAAAAGACAGTCGGTAAGAAAAACTTCGCCTTTCAAATAGATGAATTTAATGGGAATGCACAACCATACTATGTTTTGTTAGATACCAATGAGCAACCTCTGGTAGCCCCAAAGTCTTATGACGCAAGTATTCCTAATTTTGTCGATTTCTTAGATAATGCACTTTCAGAATTTGAGAATAGAACCGGCCAATTAAGAGCTGCTCAGGATTAATGAGTGATCAGGTTAAATCAATTACACTTCCAGTAAAGGGCATGACCTGTGCCGCTTGTGCTGCCTCTGTAGAGAAAGCACTGAATGAAGAAAATACCGTCAATTCTGCTCAAGTTAATTTTGCTACCAATACGGTTCAACTAGATATAACCAATACGGCTTCAATAAAACAACTAGCTAAAAAAGTAAAGTCAAGAGGGTATGAGTTAGTGACCCAGAATGACACAAGCGGCTCCAGCGAACACAATAACTTAAGACAAGTAAGATCGCAGTTGATGATTGCTCTTCCGATCACGGTAGTAGTGGTTGTACTTTCCATGTTTGTTGGAGCCTTCGATTTTAAAAATTATCTCCTTTTTGGTTTGACCCTCCTAGTTCTCATAATCGGTGGACGCAGGTTTTATGCCTCTGCTTGGAAACAGCTTAAGCATAGGTCTGCCAATATGGATACGCTCATTGCCTTGGGAACAGGTTCAGCATTCTTGTTTAGTTCGCTTAACACCTTTTTGCCAGACTTAATCGTAAGTGGAGGCGGGCTTCAATTAATCTATTTCGAATCTGCAGCGGTAATCATAGGCTTTATTCTTCTTGGAAAATACTTGGAGGAACTATCCAAGTTTAAGACTTCAAATGCTATCAGCAGTCTATACGATCTGGCAGTTAAGCATGTCGATTGTGTAGCGGAGAATGGTGAGTTAATTCAAACTGATATTGAGCAGATACAGATTGGCGATACGCTTAGTGTTAAGACTGGGCAGAAGATTCCCGTAGATGGATTGGTTGTATTCGGATCTGGCTCGGTAGATGAGAGTTTCTTAACAGGAGAAAGTATTCCTATTGAGAAAGAAACGGAGAGTAAAGTATTGGCAGGAACGGTATTAATGAATGGTCGCATTCATGTAAAAACTGAAAGTAAGGGGTCTGATACTAAGCTTAATCAGGTTATTCAATTAGTGCAACAAGCTATGGGGTCAAAGGCCTCTGCTCAAAAGGTTGCAGATAAAATTGCAGGCGTTTTTGTACCAGCAGTGCTGTTGATTGCGATTATCACTGGGCTTACCTGGTATTTTACTAATTCCAATGAAATCTCTCTTGCATTCATCAATACGTTTAACGTTCTAATTATTGCTTGTCCATGCGCTTTAGGCTTGGCAACACCAATGGCGATAATGGTTGGAGTTGGAAAAGCTGCTAGATCTGGAGTTTTGGTGAAAGATGCTGAAGCTCTATTGGTTGCTAAGGATATAAAGAGGCTGTTTTTAGATAAAACCGGAACAATCTCAGAAGGTAATTTGAGTGTGACGAGCGAAGTCTTATTTTTTTCAGATGAGCAGAAGCTAGAATTACTCAGTATTCTATTTAGCATGGAGAGTTCTTCTGTCCATCCCATAGCGAACGCCATCACAGAACACCTACAAAAAACCTATAGTCTATTCCCATTCCCTGTAATGAATATTAAGACTAATGCAGGTATTGGTTTAGAAGCAGAAATCGCAGATTCTATATACCATATTACGCCTTTAGATTATGATGTAGCGTCATTATCGAAGGTTCAGAAAGCCCAGATTAAGGAAGTGCAAGAGTCAGGTGGAGCGGGAGCCCTTTTTCTAAAAGACCAAGAGCTTTTGGCTATTTATGGACTCACAGATTCTGTGAAATCTGGTTTTGGTGATTTAGTGAAGGAGTTTGATAGACTGGGCCTAGGTCTTGAGATACTTTCAGGTGATAATGAAGCTGCAGTAGCGCGAGTGGCTTATGAGGCTGGAATAAGTAATTACGAGGCTCGTCTTTTACCTGAGCAAAAGGCAGAAATTGTAGGAAAGGCTATGATGACAGAAAAAGTTGCGTTTGCTGGTGATGGTATCAATGATGCCCCCGCATTGGCAATGGCAGATTTGGGAATAGCCATGGGAACTGGAACCGATGCGGCTATGAATACTGCAGGTGTCACAATAGCCTCAGGTAAGATGGAGCGCATATTGGAGCTCTTCAAACTGTCTAAATCTACGAATCGCATTATGCGTCAAAACCTGTTTTGGGCATTCGTATATAACGTTTTGGCCATTCCTGTTGCAGCCGGTTTGCTCTACCCAATTACTGGTTATCTTATGGATCCTATGCTTGCTGGATTTGCCATGGCAATATCTTCGGTAAGCGTTGTTTTAAACAGCTTGAGGTTAAATTGGGTTTAGTGGAAAAGAATTTAAGGCTTTACACCTTAAAATAGTTAATTTGCCGTTTAAGGGTTTTGCAAAGGTCATGAACAAAAGAATTCTCGTCATTTTCAGCAGTCTTTTAGTTGTAGCATTAAGTATTGGCTACCTCTTATGGGACTCTCCAAAAACTCCAATCACAGAAGAAATATTCAAAGCTCCAGAGCTCACTGAACTCGAACAAATTGAAGACCAATACAAGTTTGGTTTACCTATCAATTTATTTGAAGTTAAAGAGGGTAAAATCAAATGGAGTCAAACATTCGCAGATATCCTTTTACCTTACAATGTCTCACCACTTCAAATCAATCAATTTGAAAAGATTAGTAAGCCCGTTCATAGTGTAAGAAAGCTAGTGACCAACAAAAGGTATAGCATATTTTATAAGGAAGAAGATGGTCAGAAGAATGCGGCTTATTTCGTCTATGAGCCAAACGATTTGGAATATGTAGTTTACCAAATCGAAGATTCTCTGGCGGTCAGTAAGCATCAAAAGAAAATTCAGATTGTTGAGAGAACCATGTCTGGCGTAATTACACAAAGCTTAAGTCATTCAATTATAGAGCAAGGAGGCTCACCCGCATTGGTGAATTCTATGGCTGATATTTATGGTTGGGTGTTAAGCTTAAGGGGATTACACAGAGGAGACTGGTTCAAAGTTGTTTATGAAGATAGAATAGTTGACGGTCAATCGGTGGGTATTGGAAATGTAGTTGCAGCAGAATTCAATCATATAAATAATACCTACTTGGCATATGGCTATGATCAAGGAGATGGCTTGAATTTTTTCAATGAGCAAGGTGAAAGTCTTCAAAAAGCGTTTTTGAGGTACCCCGTAGAATTCTCACGTATTTCATCTAGATATGATCCGAGAAGATTTCATCCCGTCTTAAAAAGAAGAACTCCCCACCTAGGAACCGATTATGCAGCAGGAAGAGGAACACCAATTAAAGCTGCTGCAGATGGTATAATCATCAACAGAGGTTGGACAAATGGTAATGGCAATTATGTAAAGATTAGACATAATGGTACGTATACCACAGGGTATTTACACATGAATAAGTTTGGAAGATTTAAACAGGGGCAGCGAGTTAAAAGAGGAGATGTAATTGGTTATGTAGGTAAAACAGGTTTGGCAACGGGTTACCACCTTTGCTTTAGATTTTGGAAAAATGGAAGGCAAGTTGACTTCCTAAATGAGAAGTTACCTGCTGATAAGCCAATGAAGGAAGATCAGATTGATAAATTTCAGGCGGCACTTTCTCTACTCGATAAGAAGCTTAACGATATTCCCAACACTTGGGATGATAAGACAATATCTGCTGCACAGCAATAATTCTGTTGGCGAAATACAGAAAAACGTAGGTTAACGACATTTACAAATGTGTTACAAGGGCATTGAATCTTGCAACAAAGCCGTTATTTTTACCTAATTTAAGTCGCGTTTGGAACGTAAAACCATGTGGAGCTACCTACTACTGCTCATTTTTTTTATTACCTGGCTCCCAGCTCAGGCACAAACCACTATACAGTGGGCTACAGCTGTCCTCGAGCTATCTTCTGAGTTCACAGAGTTAGAGAATTCTACTGCTAAAGCCTAACATTCTTCCAAGTGGAGGTAGCAACCCTAACGCTTGGCGTCCATACAAACCAAATACCATTGATTATATAAAGGTAGAGTTTGAACTCCCAATGCCTATTGTGCAAATAGCGATAGGAGAGACTTACAACCCTGGTGCCATCAGTGAAATTTATGCTTATGATGAGAATGATGTAGAGCATAAAGTTTTTGAACAGCAGCCTGGCCCGGTCAGAGAACAGTGGAGCATGTTCAGGGTCTTTATTGAAAGAACAAACTATAATGTAAAAGCGATTAAAGTTGTATTGGATGGAAGGGCTAAAGACGGCTTTTCAGATATTGACTGTATAGGGGTTTCAAACTCTAATGACCCTATTGAAGCCGCAATCATGGATTGAGATAAGGAATCTAGTCAAGTTTATGAATGACTACCCGAATGCCGTTGTTGAATTGGCTGGTCATACAGATGGATATGGTACTGATGCTTATAACGAAGACTTAGCCTATAGAAGAGTAGAGTCTGTTCGCAAGGCAATAATATCTTTGGGTATCAAAGAAGAACGACTCAGGTTTGTCTGGTATGGAGAATCTGTACCTATAGCTTCAAACAGAACTAGAACCGGTAGAGCCTTGAATAGGCGTGTAGAGTTTACGATTCTTAAATTGGAATAAGGCTTTACTTCAGTTGGCTTAACCGCTTCTTTTTAACCATGCTGACATACTGATTAAGATAAACATCTCTTAATTCAGATTTTAACAAATCATGTTTGAGTATTTTATTTACGATTAGCTGCATAAGCTCTTGATTTCTTTTTGATGGATAAAGTTTATAGGCTTCCGTAGCCTTATCAATTGCCCCTTCGAATTCTTTTTGTTGATAAAGTTGAACGGCTAGATTAAAATGCTGAAGACCTGCTAATTCTTTTAGTCCAATGATATTGAATGGTTCTTCAATAATCTCTCTGGCTCCATACCAACTTCCGACTACTTCTTGGGATATAGGTTTACGGAAATCTGCTGCTAAAAGTTTAGAAGAGGAAACGATGTTTTCAGATATCTTCTTGAACCCCTCATGAGGTAGAGTCGATTCATAAATATAGAATACATCTGTTGCTTTTACTTGTAAAAATACATTATTAGGTAATTAAATGATGTCATACTCATAGTCGAATGCACATAAGAGGATAGCATAAAGCGCTGTTACTGTAAGACAACCATAGTGACCTCCAGCTAGAGATTCCTCCATGATTGCATATTTATTATAGACTTTAAGTTTCTTGTTATGAACAAAGTAGAAAAGCGTTTCAAGGAATTGCTCATCGCTAGCTGCTCTTGCTTTTCTCTTTCTAATTTGCTGAATGAGCGTTCTGAATTGCCTGTGAGATTTTACGGTCTTAGAGAAATCGAGACTGTCTTTTTGTTGGTATAGGAATAAGTTCAGTGACTCTGGATATTCTGGGTTTACCAACGGCTCATTTCGCTCTTGAGCAAATGAGATTATGCTTAAAAGCATAAAGCACATGATCAATATGGTTCCCCCTCTTTTCATTCCCTAACAGTGTAGTTTTATAGAGATTTTTCAACTCCTAACCTTTTAGTAGGTAACACTAAGTTAACATTAAATTAACATAAGTCAAATTTGTGTCTTTTTGGCTTTACATAATGGTGTCAAAAACATACTTAACCTTGTTAAATTATAATTGGTGTATCGTGTATATTAATTTGTCTTAATAGTGCTTTTTCTTCTTCTTGCGCAAACTTTATGAGATCACGAAAAATTGCTAAATCAGTAAGGAGCTATCGCAAAATTCACAAGCAGTTGGGAATTGTGCTAGCGGTTCTTTTACTCATAAGTGCGCTCACTGGAGTTCTCCTTGGTTGGAAGAAAAACGTTGATATCCTTCAACCACCTACACAAAAGGGTCAAGATTTAGAGTTGACTAATTATAGGCCAGTTACTTTATTGGCCGATGCAGCCGTATCAGCAGTCGATTCCCTTAATCTTACCCACGACAATCTAGATCGAATTGAATACAGGCCCACGAAAGGCATTGCCAAGGTTATTTTTGATACGGGGAGCTGGGAGGTTCAAGTAGATGCAACCACCTTGGAAGTGTTATCTGTCGCCAAACGAAACTCCGATTGGATAGAAAGCATACACGATGGTTCAATCATATCAGAAGCTTTTAAACTGGTTTCCATGAATCTCTTGGGTATTGGTTTAGTCGTTTTACTCGTTAGTGGTATTTGGCTGTGGTACGGACCTAAGCGGATTCGAAAACTGAAAAGCGAAGCTTGATTATTATCATTCTTTGAAGAAAAGATATTAGCTATCATTCGACCTGCTTAATGGCTAACTTGCATCAAAGGTTGAATTATGAAACGATTTGGACGGATTCTCGTCATTTTTTTAGCGCTTCTTTTAATCACGGTCTTAGTTTTTCCATCATTCTTTAAAGACAAGGTAAAGGATGCTGTGCTAAATGCATTTGCAGAAAATGTTAATGCTGAATTATACTTCTCGAATATTAATCTATCCTTGATTCCCAACTTTCCTGATTTTACCATTAGTATTCAGGATATGGGTATTGTCGGGCTTGGTCTATTTGAAGGAGATACGCTTATTTCTGCTACAGATGCGAGTATTACCGTTGATATTATGGATGTGATCTCTGGCCAAGACTTAGGTGCAAAGGCGATCGCTTTAACTGATCCTTCTATTACAATTCTCACCTTAATTGATGGTACGGCCAATTATGATATTGCTAAGGAAAGTGAAGCGCCTCAGGTAACAGACACAACTTCGGCTGACGTTTCATTTGCTATTCAGAGCTTTGAAATCAACAATGGGGAATTCATTTACTTCGATCAGTCCACCCAGGTATTCATTCAGCTAGAAGAGATTAATGTAAAGGGAGATGGGAATTTTGAGAAAGACATTTTCGACTTGGTTACTAGGGGCTCCTTAAACCTCTATGATTTTAATTATGCCGGAACTGACTATGTAGAACAAAAGGAGGTTGACCTCAATGTGACGCTGGGTATGGACTTGACCAACTCTGTATACACCTTTAAAGAGAATCAGTTATTAGTAAATACTTTTCCGCTTCATGCCGATGGCTCATTTAGTTTGCTTTCAGATGGCTATGGAATGGATCTCACCTTCGATGCACCTGAGGCTACATTCGCTCAACTGCTCTCTTTAGTGCCAGGAATTTATCAGTCTTCAATGCAAGGTTTGGATGCAGATGGAACGCTCAAATTTAATGGTGCTGTAAAAGGCGAGTATAACGATACAAACATGCCGGCATTTGATATGAATTTATCTGTGATAAATGGAGCATTTGCCTATGCAGGCTATCCTGAAAGAGTAGAAAACTTCAATCTGAATATGGAAATCAATAATTCTTCAGGGGTGGTAGAAGACACCAGAATTGAGTTCAATCCCATGTCGTTAACAGTTGGTAATTCTCCTTTTGAATTAAGTCTGATTATTGAGAACCTAGCTGACTATGCATGGGATCTTGAGGCTAGTGGAACACTAGACTTAGCCTTAGTAAATGCCTTGTATCCTCAAGAAGAAAAAGAAGGATAATTAAGACGCTTTACTTTTGTCTTAAAAGACTAATAATAAATAGGTAACGGATAACTTTTCTTAAATGTACTCGTCTTTAGTATGCTTGCAGAATATTTATGAAAAAGGTCAATCCACATTTTAAAGAGGGCGTAGATTTCGTTCAGGTTTCACGACTTCCCTTCAATCAGGTAAAAGATATTAGAAGTTCTTTTCTTAGTTCCAGTGTTACGGGTGTGGAGACGACAGATGGATTTGTCCCCGATGCCATAGAGTATAGCCAATACGAATACTGGTTTGATTTTGAATACAAGTCAGACGATAGAAAATTCGATTTCTAGCGGAAGCCTTCTTTCTCAATCTTTTCAGCGCCAGCAATAACTTTTGTTTTCAAGCCCTCTTTGTAAGCCTCCAAGTTTTTACCGATAGTTTCGTCAAAGGCTCCGATAATCTGAGCAGCTAAAATACCCGCGTTCTTTGCCCCATCCAATGCTACAGTGGCAACAGGAACTCCGCCAGGCATTTGTAGAATACTTAAAACTGAATCCCAACCATCGATTGAGTTACTAGATTTAACCGGTACACCGATTACTGGAAGCGGAGTTAGAGAAGCTACCATACCTGGAAGGTGGGCAGCGCCACCGGCACCAGCGATTATGGCTTTTAGTCCTTTACCTTTTGCACTCTTAGCGTATTCGAAAAGTCTTTCGGGAGTTCTATGAGCCGAGACAATGGTTAGTTCATAAGCCACACCCAATTCGTCTAATATGTCAGCTGCATCTGTCATAACCCTTAAGTCCGAAGTGCTGCCCATAATAATTCCTATTACCGGATTGCTCATGCTTTTACTTTTAGATTTGTTTTCACGAAGTTAACTTTTTCTTGTAATCGGTCGAGGTCAGCATCACAAACTGTAATGTGTCCCATTTTTCGGAATGGCTTGGAAAGCTTTTTACCATATAGATGCACGTGAACTCCATCCTTGGCTAAGACAGAATCCATTCCATCATAAACTGCATCACCCTTAAATCCGTCTTCTCCTAAGAGGTTTACCATAGCCGAAGGTTTTAAGGTTTCAGTATCGCCTAAAGGCCAATTGCAAATTGCCCTAATATGCTGTTCGAACTGAGAGGTTACATTACCTTCTATGGTTTGGTGACCACTATTATGTGTTCTCGGAGCAATCTCATTAACTAGAAGCTTTCCCTCTTTCGTTAAGAACATTTCTATAGCTAAGAGACCAACCATGTCTAGTTTAGAAATAACCTCTTTAGCCAAGCTTTGTGCAGCTTCTTCAATTTCAGCTGAGATGCTAGCTGGGGAGAATAAATATTCAACTAGGTTATGCACTGGGTGGAATACCATTTCTACCGTTGGAAAAGTCTTGACTTCTCCATTTTCATTACGGGCTACGATTACAGCTAATTCCTTTTTAAAGTCTACAAGGTCTTCAACAAATCCAGGTGCATCAAAAGCATTCTCTAAATCACCTTCTTCTTTAATAACCTGCACTCCACGACCATCATACCCACCAGTAGCAAGTTTATTCACAAAGGGTAGTTTGTCTTTTAGGTTAGCTACTCCGGCTTTGTCAGCTACTTCAATAAAAGGCGAAGTAGGAATGCTATTGGCTTCATAGAATTTCTTCTGTTCTAGTTTGTTTTGAATGAGCTCAATAGCTTCTGGCTGAGGAAAGACACGTTTGCCTTGCGCCTTAAGGTCTTTAAGAGCTTGCGTATTTACATTCTCAATTTCAATGGTGAGTAAATCTTTATCAGCACCAAATGCCATTACCGTATCATAATCGGTCAATGGGCCATGTGTAAAGCTTGTCGCAATACTTTTGCAAGGAGCGTTGGCATCAGGATCTAAAGAGTGCACATTTAAGTTGAAGTCTATGGCAGACTGAATCATCATTCGGCCCAGTTGACCGCCACCAAGTACACCTATTTTAATATTGGAATCGAAGCTCATAGGGAATTAATTGGGCGCAATTTAACCAATTCGTTTAGAGATTGACTAGTCAGGAATGTCAATCCCCATATTCTGCATAAGCTTTGTAGCATTAAAGCTTTTACAGATACCATCAGTCAATGTATAGTCAAAGATTATTTCATCTCCTTCGATTATACTGTTGAAGCTATAATTCTTCACGTGTTTGAGTTGGTTGGTAATGTTACCTAATTCAATATCGTGAGTGGAGACAAAACCGAAAGCATCTGTGCTATTCAGTTGCTTTATGAGCGCGGTGGCGCCCTTGTGTCTATCATCTGAATTAGTTCCTTTTAAAACCTCATCAATCATGTATAGAATCGGTTTGTCACCATCAATGTAGCCTAGAAGTTGTTTAAGCCTTTTAAGCTCTGCGTAAAAAGAAGAAACGTGCTCTTCTAAATCATCTTTACTACGCATACTCGTAAACACTTTCATTTGTCCGAGCGTCATGGATTCAGCACATACGGGTGCACCCATTAAGCCAAGAATACAGTTAACACCTACAGTTCTAAGAAAGGTACTTTTTCCACTCATATTAGAGCCAGTGATAAGACAAACGCCCCCTTTACCTTTAAACTCAAAATCGTTCGAAATTCTTGATTGAGCGGAAATCATCGGGTGCCCAAGTGTTTCTGCTTTTAACTGGTAAGGTTCGTCTGTAAGCTGGGGTAATGTATAATCAGGGTTTACATGACTGAACCCAGCAATACTCGATAGTGCTTCAAATTCACCAATAGACTTGAACCAACTTTCTAGGTTTACTTGATTTTTAGACCTCCAATTTTGAATTCTTATGTACCAAAAAACGTCTAGTAAGAGCAAAACATCAAAAACCACATACATGAGATTAGCTTTGTTTTGTAGGTTGTCTAAAATGCTGTGCAGTTGCTGAATAAAGTCAGATGCTTTAGAATTTTCAGTTCTTAAATTTTGCTGAATATTCTTTAGAGCTTCCGATTCGAAAGATTCGTTTTCTAGCAGTTCAATGTGGTGCTTTAGTACTTGAAGCGACTTGTAGCCAGACTCTGTCTTTTTGGTGATCTCTTCCAGTTTTTTGAAAACTGTTAGGAGGAAACCTGCATTGATAAAGCCAATCATTACTGGAACTTGATAAACGACTAGCCCCGACAGGCTCATTACGATAGTTGTAATCATTGCCAGAGGAAAAACAGCTAGTGCAGCTTTTAGATAAAAGGGAGCATGTGCCTTTTGGGTATCCCCCAACCAATCTAATAAAGCTTCAGGATTGGTTTTTTCTTTATATAATAAGCCAAAGGCTTGAAAGTTTTGTCTTAAATCTAGCTTTTCCTTTAGTTCCGTTTGAGCTTGCTGCCGTTTTATGATTATTTCATTTTCCGCAGGGGCATCTAGCCATTTTGCTAGAGTCTGTTTTCCGTAAAGTGTTGTGGTTCGGTTTATCAGTTGAAAGATTGAATGCTTACCATAGATATCTAAATCTTCATGATAAGGGTGGAATTGGTCATAAAACTCACTGCCTTGATCTAGCGAATTGATATCTAGCGAAATGCGCTGCAGTTCCTCTTCACTGACCTGTAACCTAGACTCAGCCAAAAGCAGCTTGAACTTGGCTTTGCTATGAGAAACCATTAGTAGAATGAAAACAACGACCCCGGCTAGCAGAATGGTTAATAAAATATCAGGTTGATTTTCGTTGGCAAACCAGACCACACCAAAACCAACTACAATAAATAAAGTGATTCTAATCGCAGACAATGTTTTACTCTTGCCCGCTAATGTTTTTACACTCTCTTTTTCTTCTTTAATTCTAGATTCAAATAGGTTTTGGAGCGGTTCTTTCAATGGAAGTTCTGTTTTAAATAAGAAATGATTCTATTCGTAGGCCGAAAGTACAAAACTCGTGGTTTCGTAGCTTTTATATTTATTTCTATCTTCAGTCTCCATCAAATCTAAAACGTGTCGTTAGAAGATCGCCAATTATTGCAGGACTTTATTAAGGGAGACAATTCGGCTTTTGAGACACTTTTCAAAACCTATTACGAGCCCGTTTGCCGGTATATTATACGGATAATAAAAGATCAGGATACAACTGAAGAGATTGTTCAGTCCACCTTTGTGAATTTATGGGAAAAACGAGATTTGATTAGAGAAGATATCTCCTTTAGATCTTATCTCTTTAGGGCGGCATATAACACGGCTCTAAATTACTTGAAGCACAAGAAGGTGGTGCACTCATATGTGAATAGTAAGCAAGAACGAATAACTGAGATTCAGTCAAGCTTTGTCAGTCATCAGCCAGATTTTGAGATTGAAAAAAGAATAAAGGACGCCCTGAGTGACTTACCTCCGCAGTGCCAGCGCGTGTTTAGAATGAGCCGCGAAGAAGGCTTAAAATATCAAGAGATTGCAGATGAATTAGGGATCTCTAAAAAGACAGTTGAAGTGCACATGGGTAAGGCACTTAAAATGCTGAGAAACAGTTTGAAAGACTATTTAGCTATAATTATATTTTTATTGAATTTTATGTAAGGGTGACTGCAACTTAGGTTGTTACCTTTAAGCACGATTAATTGAACAAAGATGGAAGAGTTGATAGCTAAGTATTTAGCTGATGAACTTAGTGAGAAGGAAAGACTAGAGTTTGAACAAAACTTGATTGATAATGATGGTTTGGCTCAAGAGCTAGAACGATCTTTAGATGCATGGCATTCGGTTCAAGACTCAAACATGAATTCGTTTAATGTTGATGCCGCTTGGGGTAAAGTTTCCCCTCAGATCGACCGTACAAAAACAGTGGCTTTCCAGCCTAAGCCAAAGTATACATTCCTAAAGATCGCTGCCACTCTTTTGATCATTCTCACATCAGGATATTTCTTATCGGATTATACAGGAATAATGGAAGGGGAGCCTCAGTTGATTGAGCTAACAGCTGAAGCGGGCTTTGAGGAGTTTGAATTACCTGATGGAACTGCCATTAAGCTTAAAGCAAATTCTTCTATTTCATATGTTCAGGGTTTCGGAGATGAACACAGAGAATTGACTTTAGTTGGAGGCGCAAATTTTGATGTTACCAGAAATGAAAACCTTCCTTTTACGATTAGAACTGATAAGAGCGTTGTTAAGGTATTAGGAACAAGTTTCGATCTAAGCGCATATCCGGAAAAAGAAGTAGAGCTTTATGTAACTGAGGGCTTGGTAAATTTTGCGAGTGTTAGTGCAGAAGATGCAAAAAATGAAATTCCAGCTGGTAAGAAGGCTGTTCTTTTAGCTGATGGTAAAAACATTATTACAGAAGACCTTACTAGCAATAATTACGCTGCATGGTGGACAGGTCAGCTGGTATTTAACAACACACCTCTAAGTCAGGTGATTAAAGACTTAGAAAAGACATTTTCGGTTTCAATTACTCTAAAGGGTAATCTAGGAGACTGCCCTTTAAATGCTACTTATTCTAAGAGTAGTATCACTGAGATTGTGGAATTGATTCAAGCCACATTTGTAGACTCAGAAATTGAGGTAACCTACTCAAAAGAAAACTCACTAATATTAGACGGAAAGACATGTACTAATTAAATTGGTACATGCTCAAGCAAACTCTGATTTGCATATTTTTTGTTTTCTCCCTTCCACTTTTAGCTCAGACAGATAAAGGAAGCGCGTTAGATCAGAGTGTAAGTATACAGTTCACGAATGCCACAGTTCCTGCTACCCTACGACAATTAAACCGATTAACAGGTCTCAATTACTCCTCTGTTACAAGTATTATCTCAAGAGACATCCGTATTAATAGAACTTTCATTAATACCAGTGTTCGTCAAATAGTTACTGAAATTCTTAATGACGCGAAGCTAAATTTCAGAGAGATCAACGGTACCATAATTATTCTGAAACAGGTTTTTAGCGAAAGGGAAATAATGGGAAAGGTCTATGGTTCGGACAGTGGAGAACCACTTCCTTTTGCCAATGTCTTTATTCAGAATAGTACACAAGGTGCACCCACAAATATTGATGGTGAGTTTGTTATTGAGAATGTCCCGAGCACTGGCTTTAACTTGGTTGTTTCGTATTTAGGCTATAAGCCGAAGACTATTCCTTTTGGGAATAATTCTGAACTAAAAGACAGAGAAATTGTGGTGGAGCTTGAGTCGGATCCTATCGCTTTGGAATCTATTAGTGTTACGACTAAAGCCATGAAAAGAAGACAGTTTCGAAGTCAAAAGAGACTTTATAAAAGGTTTGAGCAGGAGTTTTTGGGTAGATCGGAAAATGCTGAGAAGTGCAGGATTATCAATCCGGGCGTGCTACAGTTTGAGGTGCTCGATTCTCTAGATAATTACCGAGTAACGGCTAAGGATATCTTATTTATAGAGAATAATGCCTTAGGTTATAGAATAGCTTATCTCTTAGAAGAGTTCACTTTCGAAAATGGCTTAAAAATGAATTTAGGAAAGGCTAGATATACCGAATTAGAAACAAAATCTAGGAAGAGGTATAGTAAGTGGGAAATAGAAAGAGAGAAGGCATACTTCGGGTCTACACACCATTTCTTGAATGCTCTAATCGATGGTAATTTGGAGGAAGAGGGATTTAATTTAAATGTGGTTAATTATGATTCGGTAACCTCCGAATATACTACACCTCTAAATCCACCTGCCGTTGAAGATATCTTAACCCTTGAAATTACAGACGATGAATACCTATATGATTTAAAGGCATCTTCAGATATAGAGGTCACCTATAAAGGAGAATATGAGGATTCAGATTACAAAAAACTCTATCGAAGTACATCTAAAAGTGGTAAATACAAATACACCGATAAGAAGGTAAGATCATCTATAGCGCTCAGTGATAATGCGAGCCTATCTAGTTATCAGGTTTTCGGCCTAGACGTTACGGATGTGGAGCTTTATCAAAAGTCCATTATTTTCTTCTTAGATGATAAGACCACGATCGGCTATCCAGGTCAGTTTCTCAACCCGAGAGAAGTACTTATAGCGGGTTGGTGGCGTTGGGGAGCCTTTTCAGATTGGTTACCTCTAAATTACAGGCCTAACTGAATATTTGATAAGTAGCGAAGGCGGCTAGGTAAGCAACAACGGTCATATAAACCATTTGAATGATTGGCCAACGCCACCCCTTTGTTTCTCGATAGACCACCGCAATGGTGCTCATACATTGCATGGCAAAGGCATAGAAAACCATAAGAGATAAGCCAAGAGCTGGAGTATATAGTGGTTCACCCGTCTTAGGATTCACTTCCCTACTCAGCATTTCTTTTATAGTTGCTTCGTCATCATCTGCAGCACCAATACTATAAATGGTAGACATAGTACCCACGAATACTTCTCTAGCCGCAAAAGACGTAATTAGAGCAATCCCAATTTTCCAATCATAGCCCAAAGGAGCAATAGCGGGTTCTATAATTTTACCAAAGCTACCCGCCAAAGAATGCTCGAGTTTATAAGCATTTAGTTTTATCTCGAATTCTTCGGTCCCAACCAATTCTTGGTGTTCATCGCTAACAATACTTTCAGCATTTTTAAAGTTGTCGTTCAAACCGTATGAAGCTAATACCCATAGAATTATTGATATAGCTAGAATCACTTTTCCTGCTTCAATAACAAAGGTCTTAGACTTATCAAACATGGTCAATCCCACGTTTTTGAGTTTGGGTAATTTGTAAGAAGGTAACTCCATAATGAAGTAGCTTCTTTCTTTTGTTTTAAGAATAAATTTAAGAGCCCAAGCAGATAAGATTGCAGCTACAAAACCTAAAAGATAAAGCGCTGTCAGTACAAAGCCTTGCAGGTTGAATATTCCTAAGAACTGTTCATCAGGAATCACTAGTGCAATCAGAAGTGTGTAAACTGGGAGTCTAGCGGAACAGCTCATAAATGGTGTAACGAAGATGGTAATTAGCCTATCCTTCCAGTTCTCAATGCTTCTTGTCGCCATGATGGCTGGTATGGCACAAGCCATTCCACTAACCAACGGTACTACACTCTTTCCACTTAGGCCAAAAGGTTTCATCAGTTTATCCATGAGGAAAACGGCCCGAGACATATAGCCCGACTCTTCTAACAAGGCAATAAACCCAAAGAGTATGGCAATTTGTGGAATGAAGACTAACACTCCTGCTAAACCAGCGATGATGCCATCGGTGATCAAGTCATTCAATACTCCTGGTGGAAGGGTGTTTTTTACCCAGCTCCCAAACCAGCCAATTCCACTCTCAATGCCATCCATAGCTCCACCGGACCAAGCGAATACTGCTTGAAAAATCAGTGTGAGTATTCCTATGAAAATAGCATAGCCAAAAACCTTATGTGTTGTGAAGTAGTCAATCTTCTGATTTATCGCGAAAGAAGTTTCGCTTTGACTTTTAATGTTTTTTTGTGTGATGTCGAATATTTGCGCGTAGCGACCTAAGGTCTCTTGCGTTTGAGTGGGTACCTGATAGAATCCATTTTTCTTCTTTATGGCTTCTATTTTCTCTTTCTCCTCTGTGCTTAGAAAGCTTAATCTTTTAGACTGCTGAGCAAATTGGTAGGCTCGGTACTCAGACTCTAAATCGAATTCGGTTTTTATGGAGTTGATGGTTTCCATGGAAAGCTCTTCCAGACTGTAGAAAGGCTTTTTAGGTGTTAAGAGCTTTTGTGTAAATGCTTTCTTAAGACTTTCTACGCCATCGCCAGACCTAGAGTTGGTTGGAATAATTTTAACCCCTAAATCTATAGATAGACCCCTTATATCGATCTTTAGGTTTCTTCGGTGCGCAACGTCCATCATGTTGAGCGCCAGAATACAAGGAAGGCCCAAATCTCGGATTTGGGTAAAGAGTAAAAGGTTTCTTTTTAGGTTAGAAGCGTCTGCAACTACTACGATTAGGTCAGGATGTTGAGGATGCTCTTCATTAAGCAATACATCCAATACAATCTTCTCGTCAAGGGCTTTTGGGTAAATGCTGTAAGTACCCGGTAGGTCGGTTATTTCAGCAGTTTTGCCATTGTCTAGTTTAATGGTACCGGTTTTTTTATCTACCGTAACACCGGGAAAATTTCCTGTACGCTGGTGTAGTCCCGTTAATAAATTAAAGAGGGTGGTTTTTCCGGAATTAGGGTTTCCGACTAAAGCAATTTTGAAGTCAACCTTATTAGACATTGCTAATCTTCAATCAGAATACTAGAGGCTTCTTGTTTTCTTAATGACAATTGATAACCTGCAACTTCAATGGCTATAGGATCTCCAAAAGGGGCAATTAGTTGCAAAGAAACTTGTGTTCCAGGTAGACAGCCCATCTCGATCAATTTTACTGAAAGGTTGTCATCAGTAAAGCCCTTTATAATAGCCTTCTCTTTAAGTTTTATTTGAGACAGGTTCTTCAATTCTTATTTAGATTAATTATAAGTTGCGCAATTTACGCGGCAACTTTTTCTTATACAATACAAATCTATTAATCCTCTGGGCTCAGTATCCAGTCCGAATGTTTGAACCGCTCCCAGGGTACATTTGCTAGATTAACATCTGGGTCTATAAGCTTATGATAAGGCCCTGAATTAAGCCGAACTGAGGAAATGGCACGAACTTCTATATCTCGAATACCTTCTTTTTGATATACCCTTTCTAAGTGTTGCGCAAACTGCCAAATCATATCTGGTTTACCCGCCATACTTCTAGCTTGCTTTGGTACCAAAAAATCTTTTGGCTTTACCAGCCATGTAGAGTCGTTTTGAACATTTGTTACTTCAAACGATGTCCTACCTGTTTTATATCGAAGCATCATTCGCCAAGATAGTCTGTGTCCTTCTTCAGTGTAAAAGACATTACCCATGTAAAGATGATTACGCAGCGGCAAGCCAATTTGAATAATGAAGTATGTAGTCATGGCAAAGGCAAAATAGCGTTGTCGAGTTGTTAGCTTTAGGCCATTTGTTTCTACAAGCTCGAGCGCTGGTTTATTCTTGAAGAATCGTCTTCTAATAGATTCCGGTTCAAAAAAGAATACAGCGAGACCAATCATTAGGTAAGGAAAGATTCCAATCTGAAATACTACCGAATTGAAAATATGAAAGAAAACTCCTATTGTAAAGGCAGCGTTTCGGGTCTTTTTAAACAACATCAAATAAACCACTATGCCATCGAATGCTATTCCACCTACAACTATCATCTGTTGTAGCCAATCTTCTTGTAAGAGCTCTCCTATTATTGGGTAGTCCGATTTTCCAGCAAAATTCATGGCTATGAAGTCACCTTCCATCCATCCTGGGTAAATCTTATGAAGAGAAGCATAGGTATACACAATCCACATTTGGACAATGAAAATAGTATAGCACCATTTAGGGCAGCTAAGACTGGTGATGCTTGGATTTCTTTTAGCATCTAATGATTTATATCTATTTGCAGGAAGTATGGCCATAAATAACCCTAAGAGGATAAGGAAGTAGTAGTGATTATTGTAGGATGATTTCTGCATCCAGTAGACAATGGCCCACATTGCCGTAAAAAGGATAATTGCAGGTCTGTAATAAAGCCCAACCATCACCAGTATACCGCAAGCAGCCATTATGAGGTAGTAGATGTACATGAAGTTACCATCTGGCGGCTGCATCCACTCTAAGCCAATAAGCGTAAAATTAAATTCAGGTTCAATAAGAACTCTGCGTACCCAGCCTGTGAAAATTGCCCCTAAACTTTCTGCAAAAATGAGAAAGCCAAATACGATTCTAAAAAGAATCAGATTGGAATTGTCTACCGATTTAAATTGATTGTTTATCCAGTTCAAGGTAAGATGAAATCAAATCGGTTAAATTTAGGTTTAAGAGATATGCCGAAAAAGAAAACTTCAAAAGAAGATCGCCTTAAAAAGTTAAAATCTGAGAAATCCAAGCTTGATCATTCTGAGTCTCATGATGGGTTCGACTTCGGAGGCTTTCCAAAAGACGTTCCATTGAAGAAGAATTTGGGTTGTGGAGGTTAGTTATTCCGCGAAGAATATCCGTTTAACTCTCGAACTTACGTTGGTAAGTATTTCGTAAGGAATCGTTTCTGCAATCTTAGCCAAATCTTGAATCGTTGGCTTAGCTCCAAAGAGAATTACCTCATCTCCTTCTTTTGCTTCAATATCGGTGACATCAACCATTGACATGTCCATACAAATATTTCCTACCGTTTGTGCCAGTTGCTTGTTTATAGATACGCTTGCTCTACCATTACCAAAACGCCTTGAATAACCATCGGCATAACCTACTGCTATGGTCGCAATTTTAGAGTCTTTATTAGCCATGCCCTTTCTACCATAGCCAATACTTTCTCCTTTTCTTACATCTCTAATTTGAGAGATAGTCGTTTTGAATGTACTCGGGTAAACTAGTTCATTCTGAATACTATTAGTTGGATCAAGTCCGTATAGTCCAATGCCTAGGCGTACCATGTCCATTTGATAATCTGGATATTTAGCGATTCCTGAGGAATTAAGTATGTGTTTTAATGGTGCTTTTGTCTGGCGATACTGTACCCGTTCGGCTAGAAGTTTAAACTCCTCAGCCTGATTTTCTGTGAACTCTTTGTGCTGGTCCTCATCTGCTGCGGCTAGGTGAGTAAAAATGCTTTTCACCTCTAAGCCTTGCTGATTCAACAAAACTGAGTTTAGTTCAGGAAGCTGCTTTTTATCAAAACCCAAACGATTCATCCCTGTATTCAGAATAATGTGAATAGGTAATTTTTTTCCTTCAAAGTTAAAATCCTGCTGAAAGCTCTTGATTTGATTAATACTAAAAACCTCTGGTTCTAGATTATACTTTGCTAAATCAGGTCCATCATTGAGGCTTGGGTTCATAACCATGATGGGCAGCCTTATTCCTTTTTCTCTAAGTTCTTTTCCCTCATCGGTATAGGCAACGGCTAGGTAATCTACTTTGTGATATTCTAGAATCTTAGCAATCTCAAAACTACCCGAACCGTAGGCTAAAGCCTTAACCATTACCATGATCTTCGTTTTTGGTTGAAGTTTTCTCTTATAGATGGAAAGATTCTTTACCACTGAGTCAAGGTTAATTTCTAAACATGTTTTGTGGGAGTGTTGGGACAATCGATTAACGATTTTCTCAAATTGGAATTTCCGAGATCCTTTAACGAGGATCAATCGATCCTTCAGACTCTCTAAAGGATAGTGCGATAGAAAAGTATCTGTATCATTAAAAAAAAGAGAGGAGTCTGGAAATAGGTTTTGATGACTAATGAGCCCTTCTCCAATACCAATGAACTGATTTACATTTTTGTCTTTTAATAGTTTTGCAAGAATAGTGTACTGATCTAACGTATTGGCAGAACCAAAATCTGAGAGTATAATGACCTTTGATTTTTGAAGGTTCTCCTTTGCCATGAAGTTCAAAGCCTTTTTTAGACCACCTAAGTCATTCGTATAGCTATCGTCAATGATGAAGTTTCCGTTTATACCCTGAATAATCATCAACCTGATTTTAAGTGGCTGAATTTGATTGATACCGCTTTGAATATCCTTCTCACTTACCCTTAAAAGAATAGCCGCTATAATGGAGTGTGTCAGATTTTCAAGAGAGCCATCATCCTGAAAGGGTACTTTAAACGTATACTCCTTTGAGTTGAATTTGAAGCTTATTCCCGAAGGTTGTTTTGTAACTTTAATGTGGTCGTTCCTTTGTTTATCGAATGTCCAGGTAATGAGTTCTCCCTTGAATTGTTGCTCTGCTAATTTGAGCAATACATCATCATCGCTTCGAATAATGAGTTGACTAGAATTATTGAATAGCTTAAGCTTCTCAGTTATTTTCTGCTCTATTGAATCAAAGTTCTCTTGATGAGCAGGCCCAATATTCGTAAAAATTCCGATTTGGGTATTTAGAAGTTTACTAATCACTTCCATCTCTTTCGGCTTAGATATGCCAGCTTCAAATATCCCAACTTTGTATTTATTATTGAGTTGCCAAAGAGACAATGCAACACCAATTTGGGAGTTATAGCTGCCTGGGGATTTAACCATAGGCACGCTGGTTTCTAATATAGTCGCGAGCCATTCCTTCACTATAGTTTTGCCATTGCTACCCGTTATGCCAACGACCGTGCCTATGAATAACGCCCTCTTGAACTGGGCTGTTTTTTGTAGGGCGTGAAGAACGTCATCAACTAAAATCACATTTGCTTCTGGGGCCAGAGATGGTCTCCTTTCAACAACAAAATTTCGAGTTCCTTTCTGATACAGCTCTTCTATGAATAAATGACCATCTAAGTGGTTGCCCTTAAAAGCAAAGAACACTTCGTCATCATGCCCTAAAGCGGTTCTGCTATCTATGGTGATAGAGGTTATATTGTGGTCATGAGCTTCGTTTATGAATTGACCACCAATGATTTGGCAAAGTTCACTTGTCTTCAATCTAAAATAGTTTGGCTCCATTCGGCACTTCTTTGTCTGGGGTACATAGCACAACATCACCATTTTTATCTGAAAAACCAGTGATTAATACTTCTGACATGATCTTGCCAATCTGTTTTGGGGCAAAATTTGTAACACAAACTACCTGTTTGCCTAAAAGGGTTTCGATTGAGTAATGGCTGGTGATTTGAGCGCTAGATTTTTTTATTCCTAAGCTACCCCCAAAGTCTATTTCTACAATAAAAGCAGGCTTTTTGGCCTCTGGAAACGGTTTAGCATTTACAATTGTACCTACATTTAATTCTACACTTTCGAAATCTGCCCATTGAATATTAGCCATTAGAGTACTTTTTTAGAATTTATGTTAAGACTTATAGTCAAAAGGTTAAACAAAATTGTGTTGCTCCTGTTACACAAGTAACTAAAAATTACTATTTTCACAGTTCAAAAAATAAACCATGAACGAAAAAGCTGTCAAAATAATGCTTGTTTCTTTCCTCGCGATCTTCGCTGTTGGCCATAATGCTGTGGCTCAGGAAGAAGGAGGTTTCCCTATAAAGGAAGAAGCTGAAGGTGTGCTTCCAGATTCAGTTCCTGATTTAGAAAATACGGATGATTCTCGAGTAACTCCTTTGGAAACAAACAGTACAGAATTTATTCGCAATGCGAATAATAAGAATGCGGATATTCTCATTATTCCAGCAAAGCCGTTACCGAATCCAAATACTAATGTTCAAGAGGATAAGCCAAAAATAAAGGAGGCAAAATCAGAGTCTTCATTTAATATCTTCTACTACCTTATCTACAAGTTTAGAACAAAAGAAGGTTCTGGAGAATAGTTACTTTCCACTTAGATCATAATTTATGCAATAGAGTTGCAAAAAGATATACTTTTGCACCATGACTCATCGCGGGTTCCTAATTCTATTTTTACTTTCTGCACTTAGTTTTAAATGCATTGCTCAGGGTGGTTGTAATGCTATTCTAAATGGAAATATTAACTCTTTAGAAGATAAAGAGACGATTCCTTTTGCCGCGGTTACGTTCATACATGCAAATGATACCTTAAGAACTGTATCAAATGAATCTGGTCAGTTCAGCTTCAATAAGTTGTGTATAGGAGAAGGCGTCTTGAGTATTAGATCAGTAGGTTTTCAGCCTTATGAACAAACAGTTGAAATAAGCAGGCGCTCCAATCAAATTGACGTGAATCTACACCCTGATGTTAGGTTCTTAGAGGAGGTGACTATTGAAGCCGAAAAAGTGCAGGATATAGCCTCCTTAGAAAGAGCAGAACTTAACGCAAAACAGTTGAGAAGTCTAGCGGGAGAGAGTCTGGGAGAAGCTTTGCAGAATATCACGGGAGTAAACATGTTACAAACTGGCCCGACAATAGCAAAACCAATTATTCATGGTTTGCACAGTAATCGTATTCTTATTTTGAATAATGGGATTAGGCAAGAAGGTCAGCAGTGGGGCCAAGAGCACGCACCTGAAATCGATCCGTTTGTGGCCAATAGCCTTAGACTTATAAAAGGAGCTGCAGCTGTTAAATATGGTTCTGATGCAATTGGTGGAGTAATTTTAGTGAATCCGTCAGCCTTGCCAAGAGAAGCAGGGTTAAGTGGTAAGCTTAATTTATTGGGAGCGTCTAATAACGGTCTATATGCTTCTTCAGCGCTAGTCGAAGGTGGTTTGAAGAGTTTGCCTGGATTTGGATGGAGGATACAAGGTACTTTTAAAAAGGCTGGAGATGCCCAAGCGCCAAATTATAGGTTAACGAATACAGGAACAGAGGAGCAGAACTTCTCATTAGGTGTTGGCTATCACAAAGAGAACTCAGGAGTTGAATTATTCTACAGTAGTTTCGATGCCGAAATAGGAATTCTTCGTTCGGCCCATATTGGTAACTTAACAGATCTTGCCAGAGCAATAGACAGCGATCGTCCACTATTTATTTCAGACTTTAGCTACGATATTAATAACCCTTATCAGGCTGTTAAGCATCAATTACTAAAGACTAATGCACACCGAGAGGTAGAGAATTTGGGTGAAGTATTGATACAATACGGCTTTCAACGAAATGCGAGAAGGGAGTTTGATATTAGAAGAGCTGGCAGGTCTACCATTCCATCTTTATCATTAGACCTAGTTACACACACAGTAGACTTGGATTTAGACATGTATACTCGAGGCAATTGGAAATGGGATGTAGGCGCAAGTTTTATGTATCAGAATAATGAGAATAATCCTGAAACGGGTGTTAGGCCTTTAATTCCAGATTTTGAGAATGTAACGGCCGGTGCACATTTGATTGGGCGCTACATATTGCCAGAGATTGAGTTCGAATTTGGGGTGCGATATGACCACCGCTATTACTTGGTTAAGAGATTTAATGAGCGAAACGAATTAGAAAAACCAGAATTCAATTTTGAGAATGTAACAGGATCTGTAGGTGTGGTTAAATTCCTAGATGGGGGATGGACCTTAAGGTCTAACATTGGCTCTGCATGGCGTGCGCCAAACGTTAACGAACTCTATAGTGAAGGGCTTCACCATGGAGCTGCTGCTATTGAGGAAGGAAATCCTCTGTTAAAAACTGAGAAAGCGATAAAATGGATTACAAGTCTTGAGAAGCAGGCGGATAAGTTTAATCTGAACATTGTGGGCTATTACAATACGATAAACGATTACATTTTCTTAAGACCTGAGACTGTTGAACTAACGATTAGAGGGGCATTTCCAATCTTCAGATATAGGCAAACCAACGCATTCTTTGTAGGCTTCGATACTGATTTCACATACCAAATTAGCCAGAACTTAGATTTCAACGGGAGACTTGCCTTGATTTATGCAGAGGATAGAAATACTGACAGTCCCCTTCTTAATATCCCAGCAAACCAGTTTCAGGCAGACTTTAGTTATGCCTTGTCTAGTTCAAAACTTAAAGAGTGGAGTATTTCATTCGGAGTGAACCTTGTTCAGGAGCAACTAAATGCTCCGAGAGTAGTGAGTATTAATGAAATTAGAGCAGCAAATGCATCAGACATTGATCTGTTCGCTACAGAGGCGAGTATTTTTGATTTGGTAAGTCCACCAGACGGTTATGCCTTATTCAATTTTGGTTCTAGTTTTAGTGTTCCACTAAGAGACCGTGAATTAAACGTTGACTTTACAATAGACAATCTCTTGAATTCCAGTTACAGGTCCTATCTGAATAGGTTTAGATATTATTCTGATGAAATGGGAAGAAATGTAAGCTTAAAATTATCTTATGCTTTCTAGGGGCTACTTTACTAAGCTTTCAATATCCTTGAGCGTAAGGTTTCCTTCATAATAAGCTTTACCAAAGATTACACCTCTAACACCAATGTCTTCAAGTTTTTTAATGTCGTCTACAGAGCGAACACCACCACTTGCTATAAAGTGAATGTGAGGGAATTTTTTGACTAGGTTCTCATACATAGTAAAGTTCGGGCCCTCTTGGCAGCCGTCTTTCTCTACATCAGTACTTTTCACAAACTTTATTCCTCTTAAATAATAATAGTCTAAGTGGTCGTAAAGATCCGTATTGGTGTTTTTTTGCCAACCTTTAACTACAATTTTACCTTGCTTTACATCAGCTCCTAAGGTTACTTTTTCTCTACCGTATGACATGAGCCAAGAGGCAAAAAGCTCTTTATTGTTTACCGCTACCGAAGAAGCAGTAATTGACGTAGCTCCAGATTCATAGGCCTTACTGATTTCACCATCAGTAGAAACCCCACCGCCAAAGTCGATATCTAAATCTGTATAGGCGGAGATAGCAGAAAGGATATGATAATTTACAATCTGCCCTTTAAACGCGCCATCAAGATCAACAATATGAATTTTCTTAATTCCGTATTCTTCAAACTGTTTAGCAATATCAATAGGACTGTCTTTATAAACAGTCTCACTTTTATAATCGCCTTTTTTCAGACGTGTTAGTTTGCCATTGATAATGGAAATAGACGGAATTATTTGAATCATAGGGGATCTTTCCTTTTTAAAAAAGCAGCCAAAGCTAGTAAAAAAAAAGTCGGTTATAGACTTAGCTACTTTAAATAATTGTTATTGGCAGAATAAGTAAACTACTAAAAAACGCCCAGAAATTCAACTTAGGAAAAAGGATTATGATTGATCCTTAACGTCAGTAATCAGTTTGAATCCAGAGCCATGTAGCGTCATAATTTGTACAGATTCGTCTGCTTTTAAATGCTTTCTAAGCTTAGCAATATAAACGTCCATACTTCTAGCATTAAAGTAAGAGTCGTCTCTCCAGATCATTTTTAAGGCTACTGAACGATCTAAAGGTTGATTTAAGTGAAGACATAAAAGCCTGAGCAGTTCAGATTCCTTTGAGGTAAGTTTTGTAGACGCTCCTTGAATGCTAAGTAGCTGTTTATCAAAGTCTAAATGAAAGTTTCCAAAATTGAATTCTTTCTGATCTGAAATCTGGGGGCTATGTTCAGCGGTTCTTCTGAGAATGGCTTGGATCCTTAATAGGAGCTCTTCCATACTGAAAGGCTTTGTAATGTAGTCGTCTCCTCCAATTTTGAATCCTTCCACGGTATCTTCCTTCATGGATTTGGCAGTTAGGAAAATGATTGGCGTAACGGAATCAGTTCTGCGGATTTCTTTGGCCATTGAGAAGCCATCTTTTTTAGGAAGCATTACATCAAAAAGGCACAAGTCGAATGACTCCCTTTTAAAAGCTGAAAGGCCTTCTTCACCGTCTCGGCAGAGCTTGGTTTCATACCCTTTCATAGTTAGGTATTCATTAAGGATTTGACCTAAATTCGGGTCATCTTCTACTAATAAGAGTTTAAAACTAGCCATGGTTGAACGGTAAGATGATTTTAAATGTACTTCCTTTTCCAGGCTCACTCTTTACTGTTATTGAGCCATTGTGCATATCTATTATATTTTTTACATAAGATAGTCCCAGGCCAAAGCCTTTTACATCGTGAACGTTTCCGGTAGAAACACGATAGAATTTATCGAATATTTTTTGGGTAGCCTCTTTTGACATACCAATGCCCTTATCAGAGATTTTCAGAATTATTCCAGTAGATATATTTTCTGTACGTATGTGGATTTCTGGTGCATCAGCAGAGTATTTATTCGCATTATCTAAAAGGTTGTAGACAATATTAGTTAGGTGAACCTTGTCTGCCATAATTATGGGATTAGACGCCAAAAGCTGACTCGTAATAGAGCCCCCACGTTTTTCCACCATAATGCTAATGTTCACCAAGGCCTTTTCAATAATCTGGTGAATGTCTGCATCTTCAATTTTTAGTCTGAAATCCTTTTTGTCTAAACTGGCAATCTGGAGTACTTTTTCAACCTGCATGCCAAGCCTTTTATTCTCCTCTTGTATAACACTCACATATCTATCAACAATTGCTTTGCTCCCTTTAATATCATCGTCTTGTAAGGCTTCAGTAGCCAAAGAAACAGTAGCAATTGGTGTTTTGAACTCATGGGTCATATTGTTGATGAAGTCATTCTTTACTTCTGAGATTTTCTTCTGTTGCAGAATAACCATAATGGCATAGCTAAAGCAGCCAATTACAATGAGAAGTAAAATACCTGAGGCGGAAAGTGGTAAAATGGCTTGGGAGAGGAGGTAGTTTTTCTTGTCAGGAAAATTAATCTTAAGGTGATATCCTTTTTCTGTAAGATCATTCGGAAAGAGGTTTACGCTCAAGTCTGATTGTTTAATTTCATCGGCCGTTTCCTTATTCGCGGTATTCAGAATTCGGAGCTCATCAGATGGTTCATGAAGCACACCATAGTTGTATTCTATATTTAGCCCACTATTATTAAGCTCCTGCGCCATAAGTGTGTCTAGCAGCATCGGATCTACCCTTTCAAATAAATTGTTGCCTCCAGCCAGATGATTGATCCAATTTTGTTTCATCATATTCATTCGCCTGTTCATCTGCTTTTCCATTTCGAGCTTTTGCCCTTCAGGAGTTTGCGGCTGATTAGGGAAGAAGAATCCTGGGGGTGGTCCAAAAAAGCGATCAAAATCGACTTTCATTGTAACGAAGCCTGTTTGTTCATCTTCCTGAAATTGAAATAGGCTTGAGAAATACTCTTCGGGTGTTTGAAAATTAGGCCGAGTTTCAGAATCGTTACTACTTATCGTTCTCAGGGTATCTCTTAATGAACTAAGGTTGGCTTGTCTAATGGGCACGCTGCGGTTTATGTCTTGATTGAGAAAATCAAGATCTCTTTGCATTGCGAGTTTATTCGTTACTTCATTAAGGGCGTTTTTAACGGATTGGTTAAACCGCTCTTGATTTACAGCTAACACTTCTTGAATCCAATAGAATTGGAAAGCTACTAAGCCCAAAAGGGCTATGCTTAAAAAACCAATAAGCCAGCGGATTCTAATCTTTGTCACACTCAAAAGTACTTTAAATATTATCCCTCACTTCTAAGCTTAACAATTATTAACATGGTTTAACCACCCTTTAACACTCTTGAAAAGTACATATATCTAGATTTGAAAACATTAAATGATGAATGATATGAATAGGTCAAAAGTAAAATTCCATCATCTACTAACAGTTCTTTTATCAGCAATCGTATGGATAACAACGGTTAACTTATCCAAGGCACAGGATGACGTTAGAGAAAGCCAGTCGGTTTCAATCTCTACTACACCTGATGGCAAGGTTAAGCTAAAAGTGATAAAGCAAGTTGGAAACGATGAGACAACATTCGAAAAAACATACGATAGCTATGATGACATAGCCGAAGATCCAGACTTAGAAAAGTATGGTATTGATCTTAATGGATTTGGTGTTGGAGGTAATCGGCAACCAAAGTTCTTTTTCCACAATGGACCCGGCATGGGGTTTTGGGATGACGATGATTTCGGTGCACCAATGGAAGAGTTTAGAAACCGTATGAAACAGTTTATGGACCAAGACTGGGGAGGAAATGCTTTCGGTTTTGATTTTGACGATGGTTTTATGGATATGGATTCTATTATGAAGCAATTCGATTTCAGAAACGACAATGGCAACTTTTTCTTTAATGGAAAGCAGTTTGAGGATTTAGATTCCTTGAGGGAGTCATTAAAAGGTCGGTTCGGGAATTTTATGTTCGATTTTGATGCTGATGAAAATGCGAATTCTTGGCGATTTAGCTCTAGAGATGAAGATGATGAAGTCAAAGTAATCTCAAGAAAAAAGTTAGCCATAAGGCCGGCAACCGTGGAAGACAAGATGTTGGCCGGAGTAGATAAATCTTCTCCTCTGGTACTTAGAGACATTAGCTTTTATCCCAATCCAAGTGACGGGAGGTTTGAAATGAGTTTGGAGTCCGATAGTGATGCCGCAGTGGAGATTATTGTTTTAGATGAAAATGGAAGTGAAGTGATAAAGAGAAATGAGCGTCCAGAAAATGGTACCTGCTCCTTTCAGATAGACTTAACAAAGCAGGAAAAAGGAAAGTACGTTTTGAAGGTTGTCCAAGGAAAGAGAGCACTATCGAAACGCCTTGTTTTAGATTAAAATTCATACAATCATATTGTTTGGGAATTAAGGAAGTCGCACGACTTCCTTTTTTTGTGTAAACAAGGCTTATATTTGCCGCTCAATTTATTTAAAATGGAAATTCAAGACGGACGTTTTCATATTCAAGGTGTTGATGCATTGGCTCTAGCAGAAGAGTTTGGTACACCTGTATATGTCTATGATGCAGAAAAAATTAAGTCACAATTCAATAGGCTTACGGCAGCTTTTAGTGGTGTAAAGCTTAAGATTAAGTATGCGTCTAAGTCTTTGACTAATATTTCAATTCTAAAGCTTCTTAGATCTTATGGTTCGGAACTAGATTGTGTTTCAATTAATGAAGTTCGCTTAGGACTAAAAGCTGGGTATAAGCCTAGCGAGATATTATATACGCCAAACGGGGTTTCTCTAGAAGAAATTAAAGAAGCCGTTAAAGAAGGTGTAATGATTAATGTGGATAATATTTCCATTCTCGAGCAGTTTGGGAACGAATACCACGGGTCGGTGCCAGTTTGTATTAGGGTAAATCCACACATTATGGCTGGTGGAAATAAGAAAATTTCTACCGGGCATGCAGATTCAAAGTTTGGAATCTCAATTTACCAGCTATCTCATGTGGCTCGTGTAGTGAAGACTTATGGTATTAATGTTACTGGTCTGCATATGCATACAGGATCAGATATTTTAGATTCTGAAGTTTTCTTGAGAGGCGCTGAAATCCTTTACGATGCCGCCAGACACTTCGACAACTTGGAGTTTGTAGATTTTGGCAGTGGATTTAAAGTAGCTTACAAGGAGGGAGATATTACGACTGATATTGAAGATCTAGGTCAGAAACTTACAGCTTCTTTTAAGCAATTCTGTAAAGAATACGGTCGAGATCTCGAAATGTGGTTTGAACCAGGAAAATTTTTAGTGAGTGAGGCTGGATATTTCCTCACCAAGACTAATGTGGTAAAAACTACACCAGCAACCGTTTTTGTAGGGGTTAATTCAGGGCTAAATCATTTGATTAGACCAATGATGTACGATGCCTATCATGAAATTTTTAATGTATCAAACCCTGAGGGGACTACGCGAGTTTATACCGTAGCTGGTTATATCTGCGAAACGGATACGTTCGGTTTGGATAGGAAGTTGTCCGAGGTTAAAGAAGGAGATATTCTTGCCTTTAAAAATGCTGGAGCTTATGCTTTTAGTATGGCTTCAAACTATAATTCTAGATTGAGACCAGCCGAAGTACTAATTTTTGAGGGTAAGCCTCATTTAATTAGGCAAAGAGAAGAATTTAACGATCTGTTGAAAAACCAGATTGAAATAGAAATTTGATCTCTTAGCAAAACAAATATTCCTACTTTAGATATTCTTAAACTCTGATAAATGAAAAAGTCAATTCAACTATTCGCACTACTTGGTATCATGTTAATCTCTTTCTCTATGAAAGATCAAGATGCTGCATTAGCTAAAAGTATGGCTGAAGGCAAAGGATTATATGCAGGTGTATGTATGGCTTGTCATTTGAATGAAGGTCAAGGAATTGCCGGAGTATTTCCTCCTTTGGCCAATTCTGACTACTTGATGGAAGATGTTGATAGAAACATCAAAAACATGATTGAGGGCCTGAATGGTGAAATTGAAGTGAACGGAACAAAGTATAACGGAGCCATGCCAGCTTCCGGCCTAAATGATAAAGACATTGCAGACGTTTTAAACTATGTGATGAATAGCTGGGGAAATGAAGCCGAAGATATGGTAACAGAAGCCCAGGTTAAGAAAGTGAGAGCAGGCCTCTAAGTCAGCTATAATATCCGCTTCAATATGGAGTTATATGAATAAACGATTTGACAAAAACCCGTTACGGAAGTGGATGAAAAGAATTGGACTCTCTCTTGTTGTTGTTTTATTGATTGCTGCAGCCTGTAAAGAAGCAGTTGAAGATATTAATCCACAGCTAGATCAAACGCAACAATCAAATGCCTTTAGTAATGGACAGGAGATTGGCACGGTTGAGTTCGATGGGCTGGATGAAGCCTCAGGTCTTGCGAATAGTAGATCTAATCCAGATTTCTTTTGGTCTCATAATGACAGTGGTGGAGACCCAACATTATTCTTATTGAGTAGGGCAGGTGCCCATTCTGGTCGTTATGAATTCAGCGGAGTTCAAAATAGAGATTGGGAAGACATGGCCATTGGTGTAGGGCCTGACGATAACCTCACCTATTTATACGCTGCAGATATTGGAGATAACTTTGCTCAAAGAGAAAGCCTCTCCATTTACAGAACACCAGAGCCAGATGTTTCCATCAGGTTTAGAACTATAAATTCGGGAGGTAGCTCAAGACAGGTGCAGATTGATCTTCCTGCAGACACTACCCTTGGCAATGTCGAGACCATTAATTTTGTCTATGAAGACGGGGCACGAGACGCAGAGACCTTAATGGTAGATCCCACTACAAAAGACTTGTATATAGTTTCAAAACGTGAGGCTAGTGTGATTTTATACACTTTGCCATTTCCACAAAGCACAACCGAGATGGATACGGCCGAAAGAGTTTCTGTTTTACCGTTTACCATGGTGACGGCTGGGGATATTTCTCCCAACGGAAATGAAATCTTAATGAAGAACTATTTGAATGTATACCGTTGGGTAAAAGACGGCAATCAAAGTATACCAGAGGTTTTAGCTCAGACACCAGATAGGCTTGCCTACAATAAAGAACCACAAGGCGAAGCGATCGCTTGGCACTCAAATGGCCGAGATTATTTCACTATAAGTGAATCAGCCAATGACCAACCAGTTGTTCTGTTCGAATATCGAAGAAATTAACTCGCGTTAATCGTATTCAGAGTAGCGGTAAAGGCATTATAGTAAGATCTGCCAATTGGAATCTTTCTCTCCCCTAAATAAACAAAACTCGTATCAATAGCCGTAACGGCATCTACAAGCACAATATAAGACTTGTGTACCCTCAGAAATCGATCTTTTGGCAGCTTGTCCGATAGTTCTTTCAAAGATTTACGAATCGTATAATCTCTTCCACCCGATACATGTATGGTGATATGATTGCCATCTGCCTCAATCCACTCTAGGTCTTTGTATTTAACTTTTTCTAAAAGCCCCTTCTTTTTCACAAAAATTGAATCATTCGAATAGGTAGTTGGGTTTGTAGCTGCCAACGGATTACTAGATCCGTTTGAAATCCTATTTTTGTTGAATAATGCTACTTCAATAGCAGCATATACATCGTCTTTAGTGAATGGTTTTACTATAAAGCCTAAGGGCTGGGTATGCTTTGCCCTATTGATAGTCTCTTTGTCGGAATACGAAGTAATTTTCACAAAATGAAATTGGCCAGATATGAATGGGGAATGAAAGAAATGATGAAGGATGGAGATTACCTCTACGGAAGTATGATCAAAGACATCTATTTTCTAGGTGTAGTTTAGGCAAAAAATATAAGCTGTTACGAATCTGCTATACTACCTTTATGATCGGTTTTGTCATATCAATCATCGCATTTGTTATTGCTATGCTACTCTTCCCACCACAAGAACAACCTAGCTTTTATACCTTCTGATTTATCCTTAGCTTGATCTAACAATTTTTTAGATCATGCTCAAGAATTACTTCACAATTGCTCTGCGAACTATTCGTAAAAACCCTGGTTATGCTGGGGTTAATATTTTTGGACTCACGTTAGGAATCACCTCTTTCCTGCTCATTCTACTTGTTATTAGATTTGAGTTAAGCTATGACCAATTCAATCGAGAAGCGAATAGAATAGTCCGCATAAACAACGAATTACAATTGAGTAATGGCAATTACAAGTATCCCACTTGTACTCCTGCTTTGCCAGTCGCACTTTTCAATGAGTTACCTGAGGTTACTGATTATTCAAGACTGAGTGGTGGAGGCCAGCAAATAATTATTGAAGTGAATGCTGAACTCTACAGAGAGGAGGACTTGTTCTTTGCCGAGAAGAATTTCTTTGAATTTTTCGACTTTGAATTGCTTAGAGGAGAAAAGAAAGAAGTACTGGAGGCGCCAAACACTGCTGTATTGACGAGGGCTGCAGCCATTCGATATTTTGGAAATATAGACGTTGTCGGAAAGATCCTTAAAGTAAAAGGCAATCAAGATGTTAATTATACAGTAACAGGCTTGATGGAAAATCCTCCCAACAATTCCCACATTCAGTTTAGTATGCTTTTTAGTCTGGAGACCAACCGTACTAGAGCCAATAACAACGGCATCACCATGGATAATAATTGGCAAGGAGATGGTTTCTACTCATACCTTAAACTCACAGATCTCGACCAAATTTCTAAACTAGAGGCAAAATTAGTTGAACTCAAAGAAGCTAATGTTGATGAGAGCCGAGCCAACCTTTTCAACCCATCCATATTTCCATTTAAAGACATTCATTTAAAGTCTAACCTTAGGAATGAAATTGTACCTAACGGAAGCATGGACTTTGTCTATATTTTTTCTGCCGTGGCCCTTTTTATACTTGTTATTGCTGGTATTAATTATATGAATTTGGCTACAGCCAGATCTGCTAAAAGAGCTCAGGAAGTTGGCATACGAAAAGTATTAGGAGCTTATAAGCAACAGCTGATTTCGCAGTTCTTGGGAGAATCCGTAATACTAGCCATACTGTCTGCTCTACTTTCTTTAGGTTTAGCCTTGGCTTTAGTGAAGCCTTTCGGAGCGTATTTAGATAGGCCATTAAACGCTGCCATGTTACTAGATCCTGTAGTCCTTGGAGCCCTTGGCCTTGTTATACTCGTCATAGGTTTTGGTTCAGGTATGTATCCAGCTCTTTTTCTTTCAGCTTTTAGGCCTGTAGTCGTTTTAAAAGGTAAGCTAGTTCCCGGCATGGGTAGTTCTGGAATTTTCCGTAAAGCCCTTGTTGTGTTTCAGTTCGTGATCTCCATTGTTATGATCATTGGGACGACCATTGTTTATAATCAGCTCAGTTTCATGAAGAACAAATCCTTAGGGTTTAAGAAGGATAATATTCTGGTGGTAGCTAACACCAATCAAGCCATAACTCCTCAGCTGAATACCTTTAAAAATGAGTTGGTCCAGCATCCAAATATTGAAGGTGTAACAGCAACTTTTAGTAAGCCAGGAGGCTTGCGCCCTATCATGTTTATAAAATCAGAAACTGTAGTTGATGAGACTAATGGGTTGAATTTGGCGGGCATTAATGTGGACTTTGATTACATGGAGACTATGGATATTGAGCTCTTGGATGGCCGATATTTTGATCCTAATCAGCCATCAGATTCAACTAATTCAATTATCATCAATAAGAAGGCTGCCTTGGAACTTAACATGGCAGATGATGCCGTAGGCCGCGTTGTGGAGATTCGTAATTTTCAAGGGCGGTGGGAGCGAAAAAGAATTATTGGTTTAATTGATAACATCAATTTCGAACCACTTCAACGTAGTACCGAATCATGTTTCTATGCCTATTTCATTCCTGCATTTCAGCATTTATTCGTTAGGCTTGACGGTAATCAAACCAATCAAGTAGTCGGTTTTGTGGAAGATAAATGGAATGAATTTGCACCTGAACAACCATTTGAGTATTCATTTTTAGAAACCGACTTAAATGCTATGTACAGTTCAGAGGAGCAATTGACACAGATAGTGATATACTTTGCCCTATTGGCCATACTAATCGCTTGTCTAGGGTTATTTGGTTTAGCCTCCTTTTCAACAGAGCAGCGTATTAAAGAGATTGGGGTTAGAAAAGTACTCGGGGCCAGTATTGGCCAGGTGCTTTACTTGCTCTCCAAAGACTTTGCTCTACTAATAATTATTGCATTTATCATTGCTGCACCTGCAGCATATTACCTAAGCAATTGGTGGTTGCAAAACTTTGCTTTTGCAGTAGACGTTTCAGTTTTAACCTTTCTAATTTCTGGTTTCGTAGCGCTCTTTATCGCGCTACTTACGGTGGGTTATAAAACTTATGCTGCTGCAAAGTCAAACCCGGTAAGAGCGTTACGTTTCGAATAGCATTTCATATTCGAACAAGCTTGTACGTTTGTGGACATATTCTTATTTAGAAACCTATTCAGAATGCTCAAAATCTATATATTCGTTAATGGCATGCGAATTGGTTAATGTCATGGGTCAAACTTTAAATAAATGATAAAACTATGCGACATAGATAAGTTCATCGATTCTAAATATCAGAGAACATTCATTCTCAAAGGAATTGATTTAGATATAGAACAAGGAGAATTTGTAACCATCATGGGGCCGTCAGGAGCAGGAAAGTCTACGCTTATGAATATTATAGGCATGTTAGACGAGCCTTCTCAGGGTGAGTTCTATTTCCTAGATGAGCCAATTCATAAAATGAAAGAACGTAAACGTTCTGAATTGCATAAGCGTCACATCGGTTTTGTATTTCAGGCTTATCATCTGATTGATGAATTAACGGTTTACGAGAATATTGAAACGCCACTGCTTTATAAAGGAGTAAAGTCTAAAGAGAGAAGAAGTATGGTGGCCGAGATGCTAGATCGGTTCCAAATGGTGGCAAAGAAAGACCTTTTTCCAGAACAATTGTCGGGTGGTCAGCAGCAACTGGTAGGTGTGGCTAGAGCCTTAATTGGTCAGCCAAAGCTGCTTTTAGCAGATGAACCTACTGGTAACCTGCACTCAGATCAGGCAGAAGAGATAATGAAGCTCTTTCAGCAATTGAATGCAGATGGGATGACCATACTCCAAGTAACACATTCAAAAGAGAATGCAGCCTATGGTAATAGAACCATTAATTTGGTTGATGGAACTGTAGACACGGACGACAGACATTAGTAAAAAGCCTCTAGAAAAAAGAGGCTTTTTTATGGATAACCCTTAAGATCGTATTCTTCCTTTTTCTGATATAATTTCCACCATGGCGTTGCTGGTGAAGCATGATGCTCATAGTGATAGCCAAAGAAATAACAGGTTACAAAGGCCCAAGCATGGTTCAGTTTCTGGCTTCTAGACTTGTGCTTATTTTCTTTTGAGTGGCTACCTCTGTGAGGCAGGTATGTGCCAAAATAAAACAGCTGCCCTGTAGCAAGTATCCCTGGGAGCATCCAAAGCAAGATTAGGTTCTCCGTTGGCAAGAATAGTTTCAATATGTTGAATGTAATGGCCATCAATAAAAACTGTTGCCATGTGATGTATTGCTTTAAAAAGCTTCCGTACCAAGCTAGCGCATTGCCGTCATGATAATCTGGATCTTTATCCGTAGCTACAAACCTGTGGTGCTCATGGTGCTTCGGAAAAAGCTTATGATAGAAATTATAAGAAAATAAGGTAGCCGTTAAATGCCCAAAGAAGGTGTTTACTTTTTTGTTGGAAGAAACAGTACCATGCATGGCATCATGGGATGTGATAAACAGGCCTGTGTACAAATGAGTTTGTACAAGAATTAAGATATATAGTACAGGAGAGCTATAATCCATCTCCCATGTAAGTCCATAATAAAGGCAGGCAGCCCAAAGGACAATAATGGTAATGGCAATATAAACCCCGGTGTGAGATTGATTTTTTGTCACGAATGCAATTTAGAGATTAAAGCTTTTGAAGATGCGATTTGATTTCTTCCATTAGCCACATTGGCGTAGAAGTAGCTCCGCAGATGCCAGCAGATTCGTTTTTTCCGAACCATTCGGCTTGGACCTGATCAAGCGAAGACACGAAATACGTGCGCTCATTTTGATTCTTACAAATCTTGTAAAGTACTTTGCCATTTGAGCTTTTTGTTCCACTTACAAAAACCAGTACGTCAAATTTCTGGGCAAAATCTCTTAACTCTTTATCTCGGTTAGATACCTGACGACAAATAGTATCATTCGTTTTTACGGTAATACCATTTGCTTTAAGCACCTCATTAATTTCGTAGAATTTATCAGTACTTTTTGTGGTCTGGCTGTAAAGCGTAATCTCTCTCGGGAGTGTTTCTATATCTAACTCTTCTAAGTCTTGAAAAACCACCGCGTTGTTACTGGTTTGTCCAAGAAGGCCAACGACTTCTGCATGGCCATGTTTGCCATAAATGTAGATCTCCTCGTCTTTGTCGTAAGAGTTCTTAATTCTATTCTGAAGCTTTAATACAACAGGGCAAGAAGCATCAATAAGCTCTAAATTATTATCTAATGCGAGTTGGTACGTGCTTGGTGGTTCTCCATGCGCACGAATTAGTACTTGGCTATTATAAAGACTCTTTAGTTCTTCATGATTGATGATTTGAAGTCCCTTGGCCTCAAGCCTTTTTACTTCCTCATCGTTATGCACAATGTCTCCCAAGCAATAGAGTTGGCCTTTCTCTTCCAGTATGTCTTCCGCCATTTCTATGGCATAGACAACACCAAAGCAAAAGCCTGAGTTGGAATCAATATCAACTTGGAGATTGAACATATTGAAATAACCTGAGAATGGAATTTATGTTTGAGTTAAAATTCAAATTCAAGCATAAACTCTTGGCTAAATCAGCTTACTCCCAAACGATGCGCAAAGTAAGTGCTGAGTAAGATGGTAAATTTTCTACCGTTTGGAATACGAATTCTCTTTTCCATAATCTTGGACGAAGGACAATTCTTTATTTTTCTGAATAGCTTCAGATAGTATTTATAGGCCAAATAAACGCCCATTCTGGCTTCTTTGGGGAGTTCTTTAATGCCAATAAGTGCGGCATCAAAGTCGGCTTGAATATCTGCTTCTATAAGCTCTTTGGCAGATTTTGAAAATGTAGTGAAGTCGACACCGGGAAAATAAACTCTGCCTCTTTCTTCGTAGTCACTTTTTATGTCTCTGATAAAATTTACTTTTTGAAAAGCAGCGCCTAATCGTTTTGCTGGGGGCAGTAGCCTGTCGTATTCTTTTTGATCGCCAGCGCAGAATACTTTTAAACACATAAGTCCTACTACTTCAGCAGAGCCATATATGTATTCTTCATAACCTGCCTGATCATAGTCTTTTTCCTCTAAATCAAGCTCCATGCTATAAAGGAAAGCCTCAATAAGGTCTAAGTCTATGTTGTACTTATTTACCACCAACTGAAATGCATGAAGTACAGGATTTAGGCTTACTTTTTCCTCTATCGCCTGATAGGTATCTGCTTTAAACCTCTTCAGTAAACCAGCTTTATCATGATTATGGAAGGTATCCACAATTTCATCGGCATAGCGAACAAAGCCATAGATGCTGTAAATAGGGAAATGGAGTTTCTTGTCTAGGGTTTTAATACCCATGGTGAATGAGGTGCTGTAGCGCTGAGTGATCAGCTTGGCACACTCAAAGGTGGTTTGGTCAAACAAGTCCATCATACGAAATTAACTAATTATTGATCACTTGGTTTAACGCATTTCTTTCTCAACCTCATCGGCTACCACAATACCAGAAATTAAACTTGGGGGTACACCAGGTCCTGGTGTTGTTAATTGACCAGTATAGTATAGGTTTTTTAGCTTCTTGCTCTTGAGAGATGGTTTGAAAATCGCTGTCTGTTTTAGCGTATTGGCCAATCCATACGCATTACCTTTAAATGAATTGTAATCCGAGACAAAGTCCCTATGCGCAAAGCTTCTTTTGTAAACGATATGCGGTGCAATCTCATGGCCAGCGTAGTCTTCAAGTCGTTTGAGAATTATATTGAAATATTTGTCTCTAATGCTATCATCCTCTTCAAGCCCTGGTGCTACTGGAATGAGCAGAAATAAATTTTCATGTCCTTCTGGTGCAACAGTATGGTCAGTTTTTGAAGTTACTGAAGCGTAGAACAATGGGTTTTTCGGCCATTTAGGATCTTCATAAATATCACTCGCGTGTGGCCCAAAATCAGTATCGAAGAAAAGGTTGTGATGAAGTACCTTGTCTATTTTTCTATCTAGACCTACATAATAGAGTAGTGAGGAGGGAGCCATAACACGTTTATCCCAGTAGGCATCTGAATAGTTCCTTTTTTCAGGAGCTACTAGTTTTGTATCAACATGGTGATAATCCGCTCCAGCAATAACAAAATCGCAAGCTATGTCACCTTGTGTGGTGCTAACCGATTTTACCTGATTTCCTTCATGATTAATCGAGGTCACTGCATGATCGGTAAGGATATTGACTCCTTTTTCCTTTGCAAGACTTTCCATAGCCTCAACAATCTTGAACATTCCTCCCTTAGGATACCACGTACCTAAAGACATGTCAGCGTAGTTCATTAAGCTATAAAGTGCTGGTGTCTTCTCGGCTAGCGCTCCTAAAAACAGCACAGGAAATTCCATCAATTGAATGATGCGTGGATTTTTGAAGTATTGACGCACATGATTAGAAATGGATTTGAATACATCCATTCTGATAACATCTATCAATAGTTTAAGACTTGCGAATTCTGTAAGAGATCTTCCTGGTTTATAAACCAATTTGTTGATGCCTACTTCATACTTATAAGCAGCTTGCTTTAAAAAGTCTCTTAGTTTGAGGCCAGCACCAGGTTCAATGGAATCAAAAAGAGCCTCTAGCTCATTCATATTCGCAGGAATGGGCATATCATCTTCAGGACCGTAAACTACTTGGTAGGAGGGGTCAAGTCTTTCTAGGTCATAATAGTCCGAGACTTTTTTTCCGAAACGGTTAAAAAATGATTCGAATACATCGGGCATCCAATACCAACTAGGGCCCATATCAAAAGTAAAGCCCGCAGCTTCAAACTGACGGGCTCTTCCACCTACGGTGGTATTCTTTTCTAATAAAACTACATCAAAGTTTTTATCGGCAAGGCTAATGGCTGCAGAGAAACCTGCGAAGCCTGATCCGATTACAGTCGCCTTCTTTTTCTTCATGAAGGCTTAACTCAGCTTAGGCTCTATATGTTCTAAGCTTTTCTTTCAATTGCTTACGTGCAATGTGAATTCTATTCTTTACAGTTCCAATTGGAATTTCCAATCTATCTGCAATCTCATGGTACTTAAATCCTCTGAAGTACATCATGAATGGTGTTTTGTAAACATCGTCCAAGTTCTCAATAGCTTGGTTAATGTCTTTTAGTGCAAAGTTTCCAGCAGCTCTATTTTCAATTCTTGTGTCGCTAGAATTAATAAAGTGCAGGTTATCGGTAGTATCGATGAAGGTACCTCTTCTAACCATTCTCTGGTAGTTAGTAATAAAGGTGTTTTTCATTATGGTATATAACCAAGCTTTCAAGTTAGTGCCTTCAGAAAACTTCTCTCTATTATTATAAGCTTTCATCAAGGTTTCTTGAAGAAGGTCATTAGCGTCATCGTTGTCTTTTGTCAACTTTAAAGCGAAAGGCTTTAATGACTTTGACATTTGTGTAATGTTGTAACTGAATTCTAAAGCTGTCATGTCTCTGATGTTTTGTTAAACAAATATTCAGAATCATTAAACAAAAAGCAAATATTTTTGTGGAAGTTTTTGATATAAAAAGTTAAACAAAAACTATAAGTTTCATCAATATGCTATTGATAAACACATAAAAAGGCCTTCTACATTAAACAAAAGCCAGTTTTAAGTATATACATACAATTTTGGCCCTCAAAAAAGGGCCAAAATGTTAAACAAAAATTTTTCAGAAGGGATACTAAATTATCTGTATACAGAAGCACTTTCTGTATTCTCAATGAATTGAGCGAGTTGATTTGGGTTAGAAACTTGAACAACATTGTCGCTTAATTCTAGATCTTGGCCAATTATTTGACTACCGGAAACCCAAATTTCAGTATTAGGGAACTTCTCTGAGAGGTTACTAAGATATTCTTGTGCCGTGATACCGTCTGGTCGAGATGTCAGAATAGTAAACAGATAATCTGGTTCATAAATATCGTGTGCTACATGTAAATCATGAAAAGGCATATTCTGACCAAGATAGATTACTCTGTGCTGACGTGATTGAATTAAGAAACTTGCAAATAGAAGGCTAATTTCATGCAATTCTTTCTCTGGCAGGAAGAGCATAAACTTTTTAGCCGAACTGCTGTAGTTAGGTATTTGCCCATCAATTGCTACTATTAGTTTCTGACGTATTAGATGTGACATGAAATGCTCTTGGGCTGGATTAATAGCATCTGTTGTCCACATGATTCCAATCTTTGATAAGAATGGATAAATAATATTGAGCATGGTTCTTTCGAAACCAAGCTTAAGGGTATTAGAAGAAATGATTTTCTCGAATCGCTGCTCGTCCATATCAATCATGGACAATGTGAGTGCATACACTTGATCGGCAAAACTTGTTGTCTTTTCTGCAACAGTCATTACCGCTTCATGCAAGTCTTTCTCTTGCATCTCAGCTATTTTTGAAATTTTGTATCCGTTCTCTTTTAGGAGAGAAACGTTCAACACTAATTTCAAATCTTCCTGGTCGTAATAACGAATGTTCGTCTCGGTTCTCTTAGGATTAATGAGATTGTATCTCTGTTCCCAGATCCTTAACGTATGCGCTTTTATCCCCGAAAGGTGCTCTAAATCTTTTATTGAATACCTTGCCACTCTGCTTCCTTATTTCTTTTCCTCGATAAAGAATCTTTTTGGAATTAAAAACAGACCAAATGATTCTGCATCTTCCTTCGTATTCGTTTTGTGGTGCGCTCTGTGCGCCTTAGTGATGGCCGATAAATACTTCAACTTCGGCCTTCCAAACCACTTTAACCTTTTATGAATGAGTACATCGTGTAATACAAAGTACAAACATCCATACAAACTAATTCCTGTTCCTAACCAAAACCTGTAGTCTAATGCTTCGGAACCTAATATTATCAGTACTATGGCGGTACCTCCAAAAAGAACGGTAAATGCATCGTTCAATTCAAAAACGCCTTTTGTCTTGCTATGATGCGTCTTATGAATATTCCACAAAACTCCGTGCATTATATATTTATGCAGCCACCATGAAAAAATTTCAGTAGAAACGAATCCTACAACGATCCACAATAGTATTACTATCATTTAGCTCATTTATTGCAACTTAACATACTGTTTAGTCGATTGTTTTCTTTTTCTTCAAATAAAGCTGAGAAGAGCGAAAAAACATATCTGTATACATAAAAGCCTAATAGCCAATGAATTGTTTGACTTATCGACTACTCTTTGAAATAAAAATTGAAGAATTGCCGAAACGGCAAACCATCCAACGTAGTTTGATGTAGGAACAGTTATTTCTGTCCAACTCCAAAAATCGTATTTAATGGCAACTGGCTCAATAATAATATCTAGCAAGGTCATAACTAAAGCGGCAGTGCTTATCCTAAGCCAGACATTTTTGAAAATTTTATTTGTTAAGTGGGCAGTTGAGTAAACGAGTATTACCCAGTTTAAGCCTATGGCAAGTGGCACATCAAATAATTTAATACCCAGAGTTTGGCCGTAAGCATATTCGCCAAAAGGCCAACCCGTTGTAACACCTAAGACTTCTACTGAATAACCGAGAAGGAATGTGATTATGATAAAAATGAAGTAGCCTTTGGTTTTATGTTTCTCAAAATGAAGGAGAATAGCCGCTGTTGCGAATAAGTTGAAAGGAGTAAGTAGCTGAAATAGTGCTCTTGATGACTCTATGCTTAAACCTATTGCTCCTGCAATGTGCATGGCTAGCAGCAGAAAGAACGCATTGCGTTCATTTACAAAGGGGAGTTCGTCTATTTTCTGCAACATCCTTTTCAAAACTTCATCTTGTTTCAAATGTTCGACTTAATAAGTATAGTTTTGTGACAAATTTCTAAGGTATGATACTTTATAATGTTACCGTGGCCATTGATAAAAAAGTAGAGGATGATTGGCTCATCTGGATGAAGAACGTACACATTCCTGAAGTTATGGAGACGAATATGTTTGTAGAACATAAGTTTCTGAAAGTATTGAACACCAATGATCCTGAAACTAGCTCTTATAGTGTACAATATTTTGCAGATAGTCTCAAGGAGATTCAAATGTATATGGGCATGTTTGCTCCTGAGCTACAGCAAAAAGCATTACAAAAGTATCCTAATAAATTAGCCGCGTTTAGAACGTTGTTAGAGGTAGTTTAATAATTGGCTATTTGCTCCTTGTTTAACCTACAGTTAATCCATTCCGCATCTAAAATAGCATTGAGGCTCTTATAAAAGTTAATAGCAGGCTCGTTCCAGTCTAATACTTGCCAGCAAACCTGATTGGCATTTATACTTTTAGCTTCTTTAACAATGGCGTCAAGCAATGCTTTACCGTATCCTTTACCTCTATGCTTTTCGCTTACAACAAGGTCTTCTAAATAGATAGATTTTCCCTTCCAAGTAGAATAGCGATAGTAGAATAATGCAAGGCCTACGATTACTCCATTTTCTTCTGCCACAAAGAATTCAAAGATTGAGTTTTTACCAAAGCCATCTTCAAGCATAGACTCAACAGTGGTTTCTACCTCATTTGGGGCATTTTCATAAACAGCTAATTCAATGATGAGATCATGTGCTGCTTGTAGATCGGTTTGGGTACCTTTTCTTATCATTTCTTTGAATTTTAACGCATTAAAGATATCTCTCCTTTTTTACTATCTGTAATTATAAGCTCATTTGCTTCTACTACCCACGAAGCCACAAAACTATACTTTCCGTCAGGAACTGGTCTACCCTTAAAGGTTCCATCCCATTGATTGGTGGAAGAATTCGTAGTAAAAAGGGTTTCTCCCCAACGATTATAGATTTCCATTCTAAATCTTATGTCACACGGTGTTGTTGGGCCGAAGGTATCATTCATGCCATCTTTGTTTGGCGTGAAAGCATTAGGAAGAATTACTTTAGGAATTGCCTCTGTCACAGTTTGCATTAATGCCTCTGTACAGCCATTAGCATCTGTCACTATTACTTGATACTCACCTTTAGTAAGTCCGGTTGCAGTTTGTTCTGTTTGACCAAGGCCAACCCACTCATAAGTATAAGGCATAGTTCCGCCAGCTACATTAGCTCGAAGTGTTCCATCTGATCCTCCCGGGCAAGAAACCACTGTTGCTACGATACTAGGAATCTCAAGAAGTTCAGGTTCTAGGATTTCAAAATTAAGAATGAGAATGCAGTTTTTCTCATCCTGAACTTCAACGGAGTGGTTGCCGACTGGTAAGTTATTTACGACAGCTCCGGTTGCATTGGAATCGTGACTCCATGAATAACGATAATCACCTGTGCCACCATTCACAAGGGCTGTGGCTATCCCATTGGATTCGCCAAAGCAAAGCACATTTTCGGTTTCGGTTGATCCTACTAACTCTGTCGGTTCTGTAATGGTGAAAGGAATATTAATGAGACAATCGTCCAGGGTAATGTCTACACTATAGTCTCCAGTGGGAAGCTGTGTGATTTCATTTCCATTGTTTAAACCAATGCCACCTGTTTGCCAGTCTATGTTTAACACAGATCCTATGATGGATACTTGAATACTCGCTGAACCATCTGAACCATTGAAGCAGCTCACATGGCTTAGCGTAATCTCGCTTTCAATTTCTGGTCGAATATCAATTGCTTTTATTGGAGAGTCTCCATCACAAATGTCGGACGCGGTAGATGTTGACTCTGTGAAATACAGTTCTCCATCTGCTGTGCCATCCCAAAGGATGGAAACTTTATTAGTTCCTTGCCCTTCAACCACTATTCCGTTTTTTGGCTTCCATACATAGGTAGATCCTGCTGTGAAGGGTGTGCTATAGGGTTGAGGTGTACCAATGTCAGTGTAACAAACAAATTGATTGCCATTAGGAAGGGGTGGCTCAAGCTTCTCGTTCACTTTTACGTTAAGTGTTTGTTGATATACGCAGGCTACATCAGAGCTTATATCAACTTGAACAGATGCACTTGCATTGGTGGTGCCCCAGTTCACCATGATTTGAAATGTACCCTGACCAGAAACGATATCACCTCCAGAAACTTGCCAATCGTAGTTATGGTTGGGTGCATCCATGGTAGTGTAAACAACCCCTTCAATATTGGGGCAAACAGATACTGAGCCAGAGAGGCCAAATACCTTTTCTGGGTCAATCATGATATCTGCGGATATGTTATCAATCACATTTGGATCTCCAGGCATTCCGCCATACTCAACTATGTAACCTGTGGCAGTATAGTTGCCTCCGCCACCTTCAACTGCTAAATCATTCCATCTGCCAGGCGGGGTAGACCAATCCATCATGTGGGCAAAGTGTTCTGGCCCTGCATTATTAGGTTCGCCCGTCTCCCAGTTGGTGAAACTACTAGAAAGTAGTCTGCCAGCGCCTCCTAATGCAAGACCTTCGGGACCTGTTACCCAACGCCATTCTCCCTCTTGAGCTTCATCGCTAGCGCCTATCCAAGCCGTACCGCTTACTCTATTAAGGATAAAGGAGTTTTCTGCAGCAGTGGTAATTGTGGTGAGATATCCTTTTAGACCGAAGAGCTCTTTTTGTTCCGCAGCGTTTTTGGCATCGTCCCAACGAATCCCTGTTTCTGAAAAAAATTGATAGAAATGCCCAGTGCTAACTAAAAAGTCGATTCCTGAAAGCGTAACGTTTAGTGTTTTGGGGCTTGATTGGTCAGCGCTAGTTATGAAGTTTAATCGCTCGAGCGCCTTGTTATATTGATCAATTGTACCTGATCCATTTAATGTCATGATTCCAGCACCAGAATCGAAAGTAGCGTTTATGCCATCAGCTGTGGTGTATTGAAATTGATCAACTCCAGGCTCATAGCCTTCTTTGATCGTAATTTGAATTCCTTCAAGTCTATCTACTATAGCCCCCTCTACCGACACTATATCTGACATAAGAATGGGGCTATCAGTTTTATAGCAATAGGAGGTAAGCGCATTTACTTTAAGCGTTTGCGCACTGATCTCATGCCACAGCATGGAAGTTAAAAGCAAAACACTCAAGTAAATTTTTTTCATTGTGCCAATCTAGCAACCAAAATACATCATAGTAATTAGAATGGATTCATATACGAGAAAAATTAGATGTATTCGAAACCTGTGTAAGGCACTAAAACTTCAGGTATTCTGATTTTACCTTGATCATCTTGGTTATTCTCAATCAATGCAGCCATAATACGAGGTAAAGCAAGCGCACTTCCGTTTAAGGTATGCAGGAGGATAGATTTTTTGTTTTCGTCCTTATGTCTCAATTTAAGTCTGTTGGCTTGGTAGGTTTCAAAATTTGAAACTGAGCTTACTTCTAGCCATTTATCTTGGCCCGCTGAGTAAACCTCAAAGTCGAATGTTAAAGCAGATGTAAATCCAAGGTCACCACCACAAAGCCTTAGGATTCTATAGGGTAGCCCAAGTTTTTCAAGGAGAGCTGCTACATGATCACACATCTCTTGGAGCGTATTATAAGATTCCTCGGGTTTTCTTACTTGGATAATTTCCACCTTATCGAATTGATGAAGTCTATTGAGTCCTCTAACATGTGAGCCCCAGCTACCAGCCTCTTTTCTGAAAGATGGCGTAAAACCAACATTCTTAACAGGTAAGTCGTTCTCGTTAAGAATAACATCTCTGTACATGTTTGTTAGTGGAACTTCGGCCGTAGGAATTAAATAAAGGTTTTCAGATTCAATATGATACATCTGGCCTTCTTTATCTGGCAACTGGCCAGTGCCGTATCCTGAAGCTTCGTTCACAATTATAGGAGGTTGCACTTCCCTGTAGCCAGCATTTGACGCTTGATCTAAAAAGAAGTTAACCAACGAACGCTGTAAACGAGCACCTTTTCCTTTATATACTGGGAAGCCAGCACCCGTAATTTTTATACCTAGATCAAAGTCTATAATGTCTTTCTCCTTTATAATATCCCAATGTGCCTTTGCGCCTTCTGGCATTTTTGGTAAGTCGCCTACTCTTTTTATCTCCTCATTGTCTTCATCTGATTTACCTTGAATGACACTAGGGTGAGGAATATTAGGGATGTTGTATAAAGCTTGTAACAACTCCTCTTGTATGCGATTGAGCTGCTCACTCAAGGCTTTATTTTTTGCTTTAAGGTCAGCTGTTTGGTTTTTGGCTTTTTCGGCTTCTTCTCTTTTTCCTTCTTTCATTAAGCCACCAATGGCCTTGGCAATAGTCTTTGCTTCAGACAGATTGGAGTCTAGTTCTTGTTGGGTGCTTTTTCTTTGCTGATCTAAATCAATAACGGTATTCAATAAATCTTCACCATTTTTGATATTACGCTTTGCTAAGCCTGTAATGAACTCTTGCTTGTTTTCAAGGATGTCAGAAACCAGTAACATAATTGCTTTTATTTTGAGCCGCAAAGTAAACCATTTCCTATTTAATAAGTGGTCTTATTACTCGCCTAGCACACCTTAAAGATTAAAATTGAGCCATAATCTTTGACACTTTGGCTATTATACCTAATATTGCCGTGTCATTAGGACAACGAAGACCCGTCTACAGACAGCCTCTCGAAACAATCATTAAAACAATAATTCTTACATATATACCTCTTTTAGAGGAAATCAACTTATATTTTTATGTATACCATTGACGAATTGAAGCTCAGACTTCTTTCAGAATTGAAGGAAATTGCTGAGCAAATGGGAGTAAAAAATTTCAAAAAACTGGCCAAGCAAGACCTCATTTATGCTATTCTGGACCAGCAAGCAGTTACTCCTGAAGAGAACCTTCCTAAAAAAGATAAGCCTGAAGCCAAAGAAGATAAGGCGGAGGTAAAGGAAGAAAGACCAAAAAGACAAAAGAGGGCTCCTAAAACGGAAAGTAAATCAACAGATGAGTCTGAAAAGCCGAAAAGAAGACCAAAACGTGAAAACGTAACTGAGGCCTCTGAAGAGGCTAAGGAAACGAAAGCATCAAAGGGTTCTGATGAAAATCCGTCAGAAGAAAAAGGTCAAAAGCGAGAGCGTCCTCAGAAAAGAGAAAACAAAGAAGGTGGAGACGATCGTAGAGATCGAAACAACAAACGCCAGCAGTACAATCAAAATATTAAGGACTTTGATGGTTTGATTGAAAACGAAGGTGTTTTAGAGATGATGCAAGATGGCTATGGCTTCTTGAGATCTTCTGACTACAACTACCTTGCTAGCCCAGATGATATTTATGTATCACCTTCCCAGATCAAATTGTTTGGGCTTAAAACAGGTGATACGGTAAAAGGACAGATTAGACCACCTAAAGAAGGAGAAAAATATTTCGCTCTTTTAAGAGTAGAGTCTGTTAATGGAAAGACTACAGAAGAGATTAGAGACCGTGTTCCTTTTGAATACTTAACTCCTCTTTTCCCAGATGAGCAAATTAAGCTGACAACTAAGCCAAGCTTAATGTCTACTCGTATCCTTGACATGTTCGCGCCAATTGGTAAAGGACAAAGAGGTATGATTGTGGCTCAGCCAAAAACGGGTAAGACTGTTTTATTGAAAGAGGTAGCTAACGCTATCGCTGAAAACCATCCTGAGATTTATTTGATCATTTTATTGATTGATGAGCGTCCGGAGGAAGTAACTGATATGGCCAGAAGTGTAAAAGCTGAGGTGGTGAGTTCTACTTTCGATGAGCAAGCAGATCGTCATGTAAAAGTATCTAACATAGTATTAGAGAAAGCCAAAAGAATGGTAGAGTGTGGTCACGATGTAGTGATTCTTCTAGACTCTATTACCAGGTTGGCAAGAGCTTATAACACAGTAGTGCCTTCTTCAGGAAAGATTCTTTCAGGTGGTGTAGACGCTAACGCCTTACACAAGCCTAAGCGTTTCTTTGGTGCAGCTAGAAATGTTGAGAATGGTGGTTCTCTTTCTATTATCGCTACTGCCTTAATTGAAACGGGTTCCAAAATGGACGAGGTAATCTTTGAAGAATTCAAAGGTACGGGTAACATGGAACTTCAGTTGGATAGAAAACTTTCGAACAAACGTGTGTATCCTGCTATTGATGTACCTGCTTCAGGTACACGTAGGGAAGATCTCTTAATGACTAAAGAAGAGCTTCAACGTGTATGGATCTTGCGTAAGTTTATGAACGATATGAACTCAGTAGAGGCAATGGAATTCTTGTTAGATAGAATGAAGGGCACTCGCAACAATGAAGAGTTCTTAATCTCAATGAACGGTTAAGAAATAAAGACTTACAGTTAAAAGCCTCTTTCAATTATTCGAAAGAGGCTTTTTTATTTCCAGATCTAAATGCTTCCTCACTTTTTAAATAATACTGTCTAGAATAAAAATCACATATTTAGAAAACGGTAAAAGTGAGTATCTCAATTATTATCCCAGCCCTAAATGAGGAGAAGGCTTTATCTGGGCTTTTACCTTATTTAAAAAGCCTTGAACATAAAGCTCTTGAAGTGATTGTGGTCGATGCTGGGAGTACTGATCAGACTTTTGCAGTAGCCAAAAGTAATGGGGCTCTAGTTTTAACAACAAAGAAGGAAGGTCGAGCCGTACAACAGCATTTAGGTGCCTTAGCTGCAAAAGGAAATGCGCTTTGCTTCCTTCATGCAGACACTTTTCCTAATAAAAATTTTATTAGTCAGATTGAAGAAACACTAGCTAATAAGAAGGTTGCTCTTGGTGGATTCATTTCTATAATGAGGGGGGAAAAAACCCGCTGGTGGATTTCATATCTAAATTATGTGAAGACTTATTTCTGTCCACTTATCTATTCACCCAAGAAGTACTGGAAAGGATTGCGTTTAATTTTTGGTGATCAGGTGCTTTTCTGCAGAAAGAGCGATTATCTTCATTCCGGAGGATTCGACACAAAGGATAAGGTGATGGAGGAGGCAAGTTTTTGTTTGAGAATGAGTGAACTGGGAAGAGTAAAAATGGTCCACCAATTGGTTTACTCCTCAGATAGGAGAGTAGCAGAGTGGGGATTTTGGAAAGCGAATAGAATTTATGTTGGTGTAGCTATGGGGTGGGCGTTGGGTTATTCCACTCAAAGATTAGAAGACCAATATGTACACATACGATAATATTTTTTAAACCCACGCAGCCATTTGATTGCCTCCATAGTATGGGGTAAGAATATCGACTGCCTTGACAAAGATTGAGAAACTTTTGGAACTCATAATAAACGGCTGCAAGAGGAATGACAGGCAAAGCCAACAGGAATTATATCACGATTTCTACAGCTATGCCATGAGCATTTGTATTCGTTACACGGGTAATGAAAGTGATGCGCTAGAGGTTCTTAATGATGGGTTTCTGAAGGTTTTTAGGAACATTAAAAAATTTGACGAGACTAAACCGTTTAAGCCTTGGTTCAGGCGAATCTTGGTTAATGCTTGCTTAGATCATATTAAAAAAAGAGGCTAAGCATTCGCACCTATCCGATATAACAGAGGCCGAGTTCGAGCAAAGCACCAACCAAGCACCAGATCACGACCTAAGTTACGAGGAGATTTTAACTAAAGTGGGCCAGCTCTCGCCTGCATTTAGAGCTGTATTCAACTTGTACGTAATTGAGGGTTTTAAGCATCATGAAATAGCAGATCAATTAGGAATTACAGTTAGTACATCTAAAGCCAATTTGACCAGAGCAAAGGCAATTCTTCGGTCAATGTTAGATAAGGAGGTTTATAAATATGGATGAGGGGAATAAACCAGATCAAATAGAAAAGCTTGTACAACAAGCGGCAGAGGGCGCCCAGTTCGAATTTAACGAAGGTGCTTGGTCTGCAATGGAAGCCAAACTTGATGGCAAGTCTTGGCGGATAGGTGCATGGTGGAAGTTCGGTTTACCGATACTTTTGATTGCATTGTTGGCCATCTTTTTATGGCAAGGGCCAGTTGATGTTTTAAATCCTAAATCGCAGATTAATACCAATCTAAACGCTGAAAGAACACCAAGAATGGTTCAGCGCAAAGTGAGTGTTACCAGTAGGCTCGTAACCAATAAGCTAAAAGTACAGGAGAGTTCTAGCGTTGCCTATTATTCTAATGAAGTACCCGCTCAAAATATGAGCATTCAAAACGGTCTTTCAGGCTCGGGAAAAGACAATGCCATTCTAATGACTGACCTACCAGAGCGTACATCTTTGGTACGCTTTAATGGGCTTGTTTATCCTTGGGTGTTAGATTCTGCTTTCACTAAGTTAGGTCAACCCGACACTGTTTTTAGACTCTTTACCTATGGTGTGATGGTGTCATTAGATCTTTCTTCTACCAGGCTAGAAGGTTTTACAGACCCCGGTACAATGGTTGGTTTGGTGGGAGAGTATAGGATCAATCAGAATTGGGCTGTTCAGTCTGGCATTGCCTATGCCACCAAAATATATTCTGCATTGGGTTCCGAATATCAAACCCCCGACTGGGCCTTTAATGCCCCTAATGATTTTGGCGAGGTGCTTGCCAAATGTTTGGTAATTGATATTCCCATAAATGTTAAACGCTACTTTACTACCCAAAAGGGAAATCAGTGGTTCCTTGCGGGAGGCCTTTCAAGTTATATTATGCTGCGCGAAGATTATACTTACGAATATTCACCCGCGAGACCGGCATGGCCAATTACTTGGAGATATGAAAATCAAAACCAGCATTATTTTGGAATTTTGAACGTGAGCGGTGGCATTGTTAAGCCTTTAACGAAAAAAATTAATTTTCAGATAGAACCTTTTATGAAAGTTCCAATGACGGGAATAGGGCAGGGAAAGGTCAAATTCCTCAGTTTTGGGACCAACCTCTCCTTCGTTTTAAAATAATTTGAATTTTTTTTCACGTTTGTAAAACATTCTAATGAACAAACTGTCAGGTCATTGTCAAGTCAAGTGAATGAAGGGGTCGCCAATTTTATTGGGGGCCTTTTCTACTTTTAAGGCATTACCTTTTCCTCGCCTAAATTTCTTTTCTTAGAGTATGAATTGGGGATTTATAGGATTTGGCAGGATTGCTCGAAAATTTCTTGAAAGTTTAAATGCTGTAGAAGGTGAAAAGGCATATGCCTTTGCTTCTAGGTCTAATGCAAAGGCCTTGCAAGAGGAGTTCCCCAACATTGCTGTATATGACAGTTATGATAAGCTATTAGCGGACCCTAATGTTGATGTAGTTTATATTAGCACAACCCACAATTTCCATTGTAGAAACACTATTGATGCGCTAAGAGCAGGAAAGCACGTACTTTGCGAAAAGCCAATGGGCATTTCTCCCGAAGAAATTCAAGAGATGACCACGGTGGCTAGAGAAACAGGTAAGTTCCTGATGGAAGCCATGTGGATGCGTTTCTTACCAGCCTACAGAGAAGCCCTTACTCGGGCTAAGTCTGGTGAAATTGGAGAGGTTAAGTACATCACAGCAAGTTTTGGCTTCAGATCGGCTGATAAACTTACTACTGATGGTAGACTTTTGAACCCTGATTTGGCCGGAGGCGCATTGTACGATGTTGGCGTTTATCCATTAACCATTGTCTCTGATTTATTCGGTTGGCAGCCCAGTGATTTTAAAGCTCATGCTGTTATTTCCGATACAGGTGTAGACGAAACCATACAAGTTCAACTAGACTTTGGTAACAATAGATTGGCTCAGGTGGTTGGAAGTATAGGCTTGCATACCAATAAAGAAGCCTGCATTTACGGCACAGAAGGTTACATAAGGTTACCTTTCTTCTGGAAAGCACAGTCTTATGAGATTGTTAAAAATGAAGAGGCCGTGAGTTTTGAAAAGCCTTATACGGCTACAGGTTATGCACATGAAATAATTGAAGTGGCAGAATGCATAAAGCAAGGAAAAACAGAATCTGAATTGTTTACCATTAACGATAGCTTAATGAGTGCGCGTTTAGTAGAAAGTATTCTAACCACTATCTTCAAATAAATAAGTAATTATGGCCAACGGCTTTCTAATAGATCAAGACGGAGTAATTTATGTGGAGAATCAAATGATTCCTGGTGCTGATAAGTTTATTAAGCAGCTCCAGAAACAAGATATTCCCT